>JAZSAV010000013.1:0-228721 GCA_045602085.1 Prevotella sp.
TGTGTCAAAAAAATCCCTAGAATCCCTATACATAAATTTACGTGACGCGACACTCATCCAAAAAATATTTTCAACATTTCTCATACATCCTACATTTTTGTGACTAACCAACTGACACAGTGATTGTTAGATGCAGTGTATAAGGAATTATATCCTACATTTTTGGGCGCTTTTTCGATGCTTTTAAGTAATTTTAAGAATTTTATTGTACGATGCAAGGTGAAAACTCCTTGTCTGTTTACATCTCAAAAGTGGTGCAGTTACGCCTCAAAAGTGGTGCAGTTACGAGTGCTAATCGGCCCATTTAGATGTCGTAAACGACCGTTTCAGAACTCTGAAGTGGCGGTTAAAAAAAAACAAATAATGTTGAACGATAAACGAAAGCCTTTCTGTCCTTCTGTCCGTGCGTTTTAAAAACTTTGTCCTCCTGTCTTAAAGTTCCCGCTACAAAAATCCTTAATTTGCAAGGCTTACAATTTATTTTTGTTGTTTGGGTTTGGGAAATATTTGTTATTTTTATGGCAGTATAAGCGCTGACGGGCAATAAAAATGCCCACCGTTAAGGACGATGGGCCAACCTAAATGTTTTCACAACGGAATAATCCTTATTGTGATTTGCTTAAAATTCAGTGCAAATATACAAAAAAAATAATTTAATGCTATAATATAATCAAAGTTTTTTATAAATTTGCGGATAATTAAAATTATTAAGTAACATAATCTCACGATATATGAAAAAGATATTAGGACTCGATTTAGGAACAAATAGTATAGGTTGGGCTTTAGTTAATGAAAAAGAAAACGAAAATGAAAAATCATCTATAATAAAACTTGGTGTTCGCGTAAATCCACTGACCGTCGACGAACAAAGAAACTTTGAACAAGGTAAATCTATTACAACAAATGCTGATAGAACGTTGAAGCATGGCATGCGTCTGAATCTGCACAGATATAAAATGCGTCGCGATGCGCTGTTGGAAACATTAAAAGATAATGGATTTATAACAGATGACACCATACTGTCAGAGAATAATCGGATTGTTTTTGAAACTTATCGTTCAAGAGCGAAAGCAGCCACCGAACAAGTATCATTAGAAGACTTTGCAAAGATTCTTTTGATGATAAACAAAAAGCGTGGCTATAAGAGTAGCAGAAAGGCAAAATCAGATGATGAAGGGACTGCCGTGGACGGTATGGACATTGCAAAACAACTTTATGACAACGACCTTACTCCCGGCCAGTTTACACTTTCGCTATTAAAGCAAGGCAAAAGAAATGTTCCTGAGTTCTATCGCTCTGACCTTGTTCTTGAGTTTAATAGAATCTGGTATTTCCAAATGCAGTTCTATCCCCAATTCTTAACAGAAGAATTAAAAAAGGAATTGGAGAACAAAAACAGGAATCAGACATGGGCAATTTGTGCCAAGCCTTTTTATCTTGTCGGAATAAAGCGTACAACAAAGAGAGAGGAGCAGAAGTTGGAAAACTATGAATGGCGAGTAAAATGTCTTTCTGAGAAAGTTGACTTGGAAGTATTGGCTATTGTCTTGCAGGAAATTAATGGGCAGATAAATAATTCAAGCGGTTATCTTGGCAACATTAGCGACCGAAGTAAAGAGTTGTATTTCAAGAAGCTTACCGTTGGCCAGTATCTAATGGAGAAACTATCTGCCAACCCTCATTTCAGTCTTAAGAATATCGTCTTTTATCGTCAGGATTATCTTGACGAATTTGAGAAACTTTGGGAAGTACAAAGCCAATATCACAAGGTTTTGACTCCCGAATTAAAGCATCTGATTCGTGACATTATAATATTCTATCAACGTCCGCTAAAATCTCAAAAGGGACTGATTAGTCTATGCGAGTTTGAGAACAGGACTATAGAGATTGATGTTGAAGGGAAAAAGAAAATCAAGACCATAGGTTTGCGCGTTTGCCCAAGGTCTTCACCACTCTTCCAAGAGTTTAAGATTTGGCAGGTTTTAAATAACATTCAAGTCTCAGGCCCCATCATTCCTGACGTACAGAAAGATTTGTTTGGCGAGACTAAGGAATACAAACATGGAAAACGCTTTTTATTTCAGGAAGAAAAGGATTTGCTTTTTAAAGAACTGAACTATAAAGAAAAGCTGTCAAAGGCAGAAGTCTTGAAACTGCTATTCAAGAATTATAAGGAACTTGACCTTAATTTCAAAGAAAACATAGAGGGAAACAAAACAAATGCAGCTCTATTTAATGCTTTCCAGAAAATAATTGACATTACAGGTCATGGAGAATACAATTTCTCAAAGATGCTGTCAGATGAAATAATAAGCATTGTAGAACCTGTCTTCAATGGATTAGGTTTCGATACCTCAATCCTGCACTTCAACACTTCACTTGAAGGCAAAGAATTTGAAAAGCAATCAGCATATCAGTTGTGGCATCTGCTATATTCATTTGCTGGCGACAATTCAAAATCCGGGCAAGATACTTTGGTAAATAAAATCTGTGAGCGTTTCGGTTTCGACAAGGAATGCGCAAAGGTTTTAGCTTCTGTCAATCTACAATCAGATTATGGCAGTCTAAGTGCAAAGGCCATAAGAAGAATCTTGCCACATATGAAAGATGGTCTTGAATACAGTGCTGCTTGTGAATATGCAGGATACCGCCACTCAAAACGTTCTCTCACTAAGGAAGAATTGCTAAACAAGGAACTAAAAGACAAATTGGAACTGCTTCCACGCAACAGCCTCCGCAATCCTGTAGTAGAAAAGATTCTCAACCAGATGATAAATGTGGTTAATACCGTTATCCTCACTTACGGTAAACCAGATGAGATACGCATAGAACTTGCCCGAGAGCTGAAAAGGAATGCCAAGGAACGTGAAGAGATGACCAAAGCTATAAATGCAGCAACTACAGAGCATGAAAATTATCGCAAGATACTACAAGATGAATTTGGAATCGTTAATCCAAGCAGAAACGACATCATCAGATATAAACTATATCTTGAATTGAAAGACAACGGTTTCAAGACACTTTATTCTAATACATATATTCCTCAAGAAAAACTGTTCAGCAAGGAGTTTGACATTGAGCACATCATTCCTCAAGCAAAACTATTTGACGATTCGTTTTCAAACAAAACCATTGAAGCACGCAGTATAAACATTGAAAAAAGCAATGCCACTGCCATGGACTTCGTTGAGGGGAAATACGACGAGAAAGAAGTAAATAGTTATAAGGTCAGAGTTGAAGAACTTTATAAGAATGGTGTTATCAGCAAGACCAAACACGATAAACTCTTAATGAAAGAGAAAGATATTCCTACTGGATTTATCGAGCGTGACTTGCGCGACTCTCAGTATATAGCCAAGAAAGCACGTGAGATTCTGGAAGATATAGTAAGAGTTGTTGTGCCAACAACAGGTTCTGTTACCGACCGTCTTCGTGACGATTGGCAGTTGGTTGACGTGATGAAAGAACTAAACTGGCAGAAATACGACAAGTTAGGACTTACAGAAATAAGAGAAGACAGAGACGGCAGAAAGATAAAGCACATAAAAGACTGGACAAAACGCAATGACCATCGCCACCATGCCATGGATGCGCTCACTATTGCTTTCACTAAGCAAAGCATAATTCAGTATCTCAACAATCTGTCTGCACGCAGCGACAAGTCAAGCAGCATCTATGCAATAGAACAGAAAGAACTCTATCGCGACCAACATGGCAAACTTAGATTCTATCCGCCGATACCGCTTGACGAATTCCGTGATATGGCTAAAAAGATGCTCGAACAGATTCTTGTTTCCATTAAGGCAAAGAACAAGGTAGTAACACGAAACATCAATACCACAAAGAACGGCAACGGAAAAAGAAACAAGAAAGTGCAACTTACCCCACGCGGACAGTTGCACAATGAAACCATATACGGAAAGATTCAGCAGTATGTGACAAAAGAAGAGAAGGTCAATGCTTCTTTCAATGCAGAAAAGATTGCCACTGTTGCCAATCAACGCTATCGCTTAGCCTTGCTTGAAAGACTTAACGAATATAGAGGTGACGCAAAGAAGGCATTTACAGGTAGTAACAGCCTTGCAAAGAAACCTCTTTTCTTGGATGCCATGCACACGCAATCCGTTCCTGAAAAAGTAAAGACCGTTGCTTTTGAAGATGTTTATACCATACGCAAGGAAATAACCCCCGATTTAAAGTTAGACAAGGTTATTGATGTGAAAATAAGAAGAGTTCTTGAAGCTCGCCTAAAAGAATACGACAACAATGCAAAGAAAGCATTCTCTAATCTTGACGAAAATCCTATATGGCTGAATAAAGAAAAAGGAATCAGCATAAAACGGGTAACAATCCGTGGCGTCAGCAATGCTGTTGCCCTTCATGACAAGCACGACCATAACGGAGAACTGATATTGGATAAGAATGGGCATAAGCAACCGTCTGATTATGTCAGCACAAGTAACAATCATCATGTCGCAATATATTGCGATGCCGACGGTAATTTGCAAGAAAATGTTGTGTCATTCTATGAGGCGACTATGCGTGCAAATCAAGGAATGCCGATAATAGACAAGACTTATCGGAAGAATGAAGGCTGGCAGTTCCTCTTTACAATGAAGCAGAACGAGTATTTCGTATTTCCTAATCCTGAAACAGGTTTTAACCCAAATGATATTGATTTGCTTGACTCTAAGAACTATCATTTGATAAGTCCTAATTTGTTTAGGGTGCAGACTATGTCTAAAGTAGAATATGGGAATAGCGTTGTCAGGGATTATAAGTTTAGACATCATTTAGAAACAAATGTTCAAGATAATAAGTTATTAAAAGACATCACATTTAAACAATTCAAATCACTTGAATTTGCCAAACATATAGTAAAGGTTCGCGTCAACCATATTGGCCAAATAATATCAGTGGGAGAATAAATCTAAAATGTATAGCCTATGATTAAGAAAACCTTGTATTTCGGCAACCCCGCTTACCTGTCGTTACGCACAGGACAGATGATAATAAAACTGCCAGAGGTAGAGAGGAACAACACTCTGCCAGAAACGTTTAAAAGGCAAGCAGAAGTTACCAAACCGATAGAAGACATAGGCGTTGTTGTGCTTGACAATAAGCAGATAACAATAACGCAGGGACTGCTCGAAGCATTGTTGGAAAACAACAGTGCTGTCATAACTTGCGATAGCAAGAGCATGCCAGTAGGTTTGATGCTTCCTCTGTGTGGCAACTCCATTCAGAACGAGCGGTTTCGTGACCAGTTGGAGACATCGGTTCCACTGAAGAAACAACTATGGCAACAAACAATAAAGGCAAAGATTGAGAATCAGGCAGCAGTGCTGTCCTGCTGCACTGGCAAAGAAATAGGCTGCATGCAAGCATGGGCAAACGATGTGCGCAGCGGCGACCCCGATAACCTTGAGGGTCGCGCTTCCGCTTATTATTGGAAGTCGCTGTTTGCAGACATTGATGGATTTGAAAACTTTACCCGCAATCGTGACGGCATGCCACCCAATAATTTGCTTAACTATGGCTATGCTATTCTGCGTGCTGTTGTTGCACGCGGACTTGTGTCAAGCGGCATGCTTCCCACCCTCGGCATTCATCATCACAACCGCTACAACGCATATTGTTTGGCAGACGACATTATGGAGCCATACCGCCCATACGTTGACGACATTGTTTTTAGTATTGTTAAAGAATACTGCAGCAACAATCTTGAACTTACAAAAGAGATAAAAGTCCGTCTGCTCTCAATACCTACAACAGAAGTCATTATTGCAGGCAAGCGCAGTCCGCTAATGGTTGCCGTAAGTCAGACCACAGCTTCACTTTATCGTTGCTTCTCAGGTGAACTTCGTCGCATTATATATCCAGACAGACAACTCTCCACATAGAATTTATATTTATGGACCGCTTCAGTGAATATCGCATTATGTGGGTACTTGTATTTTTCGATTTGCCAACAGAGACAAAGAAAGACAAGAAAGCATACGCTCTGTTTCGAAAGAATCTACAGAAAGACGGATTCACCATGTTTCAGATGTCTATCTATGTGCGTCATTGCGCAAGCATGGAGAATGCCGAAGTGCATATAAAGCGAGTAAAATCATTTTTGCCTGAGTTCGGTCATGTCGCTATCATGTGTATTACCGACAAACAATTTGGCAACATCAAAGTATTTTATGGCACCAAGCCCATGGTTCCCAATGCTCCGGGACAGCAGTTGGAGCTATTCTAAAGTTTATGATTATTTAACGGTTTGAAATCTGCCATCAATAATAATTTTGCGCTTTTCCTACTATTCTGTTATAAATTTGCCGACAATTACAAAAGAAAAATCTCACCGTTTAGTGAGACTTTCCTTAACAAACAATTCATTTTTTATTTTCTAATTTCCTTTATAACAAACTGTGTGCTAACATTTTACACACATTGTATTGTTTGTTATCTTGCAAAGATATGAATTTTAAAGCAAATCACAACAAAAAAAATATTGAGGAATTGAATAGTTGATTGTTTGTTATCTTGCAAAGATATGAATTTTAAAGCAAATCACAACACTTGCGAACGGATATTCAGTCCATACAAATTGTTTGTTATCTTGCAAAGATATGAATTTTAAAGCAAATCACAACAGTATCCAAATTTGTAATATTATGGCTTGGATTGTTTGTTATCTTGCAAAGATATGAATTTTAAAGCAAATCACAACGGGTTGACTTAATGAGTGATTCAAATAGAATTGTTTGTTATCTTGCAAAGATATGAATTTTAAAGCAAATCACAACACTATGGGTATGCATATGTAGAAAGGTTAAATTGTTTGTTATCTTGCAAAGATATGAATTTTAAAGCAAATCACAACAGGAGCTTCTTCCTTTAATTTCAACAACTGATTGTTTGTTATCTTGCAAAGATATGAATTTTAAAGCAAATCACAACACGAAGTAAGGCTGTACAGTCTGAAGGTCAATTGTTTGTTATCTTCCAAAGATATGAATTTTAAAGCAAATCACAACTATAAAAGACCATTCAAGACGAGATTATAATTGTTTGTTATCTTGCAAAGATATGAATTTTAAAGCAAATCACAACCATTATAAACTATGGCAAAAAAGTTTGTAAATTGTTTGTTATCTTGCAAAGATATGAATTTTAAAGCAAATCACAACATTAACCGGTTGTTTGTTCAGCCATATTGTATTGTTTGTTATCTTGCAAAGATATGAATTTTAAAGCAAATCACAACACACGGCGTATGATGCAATAGCCCAGTTTATTGTTTGTTATCTTGCAAAGATATGAATTTTAAAGCAAATCACAACGGTTTATCACATTCCGATATCATCAACGCAATTGTTTGTTATCTTGCAAAGATATGAATTTTAAAGCAAATCACAACCCAGAGGACATGCACTTGCATCTGGATATGATTGTTTGTTATCTTGCAAAGATATGAATTTTAAAGCAAATCACAACCGGTCCTTCTGTAATGGGATATGGATTATTAATTGTTTGTTATCTTGCAAAGATATGAATTTTAAAGCAAATCACAACGCCTTTAAGGTCTGAACTATCAATCTTTGTATTGTTTGTTATCTTGCAAAGATATGAATTTTAAAGCAAATCACAACGTAGTGCTTATGCTCAGCAAGGCATTTCCAATTGTTTGTTATCTTGCAAAGATATGAATTTTAAAGCAAATCACAACCAAATAAGGACAAGCAGAAGAATGCTATTAATTGTTTGTTATCTTGCAAAGATATGAATTTTAAAGCAAATCACAACAGCAGAGACATAGACAAGCATTGGCTGTGGATTGTTTGTTTTTTCAAACGATATTGAATATTAAAGCAAATCACAACATATGCTAAAAACATAGAAAACCAAAATGCATTGTTTGTTATCTTGCAAAGATATGAATTTTAAAGCAAATCACAACAGCAGATGTCATTTACAGACAAGCAAGGCAATTGTTTGTTATCTTGCAAAGATATGAATTTTAAAGCAAATCACAACCATGGTTCCAAACCTGTGCGGCTGTATTATATTGTTTGTTATCTTGCAAAGATATGAATTTTAAAGCAAATCACAACGCGAAACGCTTCGATTTGCGGATTATAAATGGCAGCCTAAAAATCCAAACAAATAAATATCTACCATGTTTCTCTGAATCATTTTCTTAATTCAGAATTATCGTTATAAAAAAACTCAGCAACACGTCATAATTCTTAATTATATTACGTATCTTTGCAAAGATAAACTGCATCTCACCATAACATCCAAGAACATGAGAATAACAAACGTATATTTCAGTGCTACTTATACCACACGCAAGGTGGTGGAGGAAATATCGGCAGCAATGGCCGATGAGGGGGTGAGCACCTATGATATAACAAACGACGAGTGCCTGGAACCGGTGGTGCTGGACAGCGACCAACTGCTGGTGATGGGAATACCGGTGTATGCTGGCAGAGTGCCGGCTATGGCGGTGGAACGTCTGAAGAGATTCAAGGGCAACGGCACGCCGGCAATAGCGGTGGCGGTGTATGGCAACAGGCACTACGACGACGCTCTGGTGGAGATGTATGACTTGCTGACGGAGGGCGGTTTCCGAGTGGTGGCTGCGGGGGCGTTCATTGCTCAGCACAGCATATTCCCGAAGGTGGGAGCGCAGAGGCCTGACAGTGACGACCTGGAGAAGATAAGGGCTTTTGCGGTGAAGGCGAAGCAACTGGCACAGGAACCCTTTGGCAAGATAGAACTGCCGGGCAACCGTCCGTATAAGGTGCCGGGAGGAATAGCGATATGGCCGACGGCATCGAAGGGATGTACGGAGTGCGGAAAGTGCGCATCGCTCTGCCCCACCGGTGCTATAAGCAAGGACAACCTAAGGGGCGTGGACAGGGAGAAGTGCATAAAGTGCGGCCGCTGCATAGTGGTGTGCCCAACGAAGAAAAGACGCTTCTGGGGAATAAAGTACTCGCTGGCGGCAAGGATGTTCAACAGTGCTTTCGCAAAGCGAAGGGAACCGGAGGTGTTTTTTGAGGATTAAGGATTAAGGATTAAAGACTGTTACCAAAGCATACGTCTGCACTCCTACACTCCTGAACTCCTACACTCCTGAAAATAAAGCGAAGCGTCACTCCTTTCACTCCTACACTCCTAAAAAAGAAATAAAAACAAATTTAAACTAAAAAACTAATCATCGTTATGAAAAGACTACTATCACTGCTGATGACCATCATGACTGTAATGGGACTGTGGGCATCGAACGGCTACTACAACGTGAAGGACTACGGGGCAAAGGGCGACGGAAAGACCACCGACAGCCATGCCATAAACGCTGCCATCGAGGCGGCGGCGGAAAAGGGCGGCGGAACGGTTTTTCTGCCGGCAGGCACTTACCTTAGCTACTCAATACGCTTGAAGAGCAACATTTCGCTGTATCTCGACCACGGGGCGGTGCTGAAAGCGGCTGTGCCCAACGAGAAGGAGCACTACGACCTTCCGGAGGACAATCCGCACGACGACTATCAGGATTTCGGGCATAGTCACTGGAAGAACTCGCTGATATGGGGTATCGGGCTGCACGACGTGTCAATAAGAGGATTCGGGTTGATTGACGGTACGGAGGGCATCACTCGCGGACAGGCGAAGATGAACGGACACCCGGCTGCCAACAAGGCCATTGCACTGAAGGAGTGCAGGAACGTAACCATAAGGGACATCTCGATGCTGAAGTGCGGACACTTTGCCATGCTGCTGACGGGCGTGGACAACCTGACAATAGACAACGTGAGGTGTGACACGAACCGCGACGCTTTCGACATCGACTGCTGTGCCAACGTGAGGGTTTCTAACTGTCAGGTGAACACGATGAACGACGATGCCATTGTACTGAAATGCTCATACGGTTTGGGATATGCCAAGGCAACAGAGAACGTGACGATAACGAACTGCCACGTGTCGGGCTACGACCCAGGGACGATGCTCGACGGCACTTACCAGAAAACGCAGAAGCAGGCACCCGACCGTGACGGTCCGACGGGAAGAATAAAGCTGGGAACGGAGTCGAACGGCGGTTTCAAGAACATAACCATCTCCAACTGTACCTTCGACCACTGCCGCGGATTGGCTCTGGAAACGGTAGATGGAGCTATCATCGAAGATGTTACTATCGACAACATCGCCATGCGCGATATCTGCAACTCGCCGATATACATAAGACTGGGCAACCGCGCACGCGGACCGAAGGAACTGCCGGTGTCGGTGGTGAAAAGGGTGAAGCTGAGCAACATCGTGGTGAAGGATGCCGACTGCCGCTATGCTTCGATAATATTCGGTTTGGAGGGTCACATGATTGAGGACGTGACACTGAGCAACATACATATTGAGTACAGGGGCGGTCTGACGATGGACGACGTGAAATGGCAGAGGGGCTCCAACCCGTTCTTCACAAGCAGGAACAAGGCGGTGAACCATGTGAAGGGCAAGCGCGAGAAGATAGACGAGCCGAAGGGACAGCCAACGGAGCGCGACCCTTACGACGTGCCGCAGATGGAGAAGGGTTATCCGGAGCCGTCGTCACACGGCATCCTGCCTGCCTACGGATTGTTTATCAGTCATGCGAAGGGTGTGAAGATAGACAACGTGGTGATGAAGACGATAAAGGAGGACGAGCGCCCGCCGATAGTACTGATGGACGTGGAGGATGTGAAGTTCACCGACATCAAGGTGGATAAGGCAAAGGATGCTCCCCACATCGTGATGAAGAACGTGAGAGGATTTGAGGGAGAGGGATTTAGGATTGAAAAATTGAAGGATTGAAGAATTGAAGGATTGAAAAGTTGAAGGATTGAAGGAGCATACGGCCTAACTTCTCAGCGAAGCGATAACTTCTTAACTTCTTTAACTTCTAAAAATAAAAAACAATATGAAAAAGAAAATAGTAATACTTACTGGTGCTGGAATGTCGGCAGAGAGTGGAATAAGAACGTTTCGTGACTCAGGCGGTCTGTGGGAGGAATATCCAGTAGAACAGGTGGCTTCGCACGAGGGTTGGCTGAAAGACCCTGCTCTGGTGACGGAGTTTTACAACAAACGCCGTCAGGAACTGTTGGGATGCGAACCGAACGAGGGGCACAAACTGGTGGCTGAACTGGAGAAGAAGTACGACGTGACGGTGGTGACGCAGAACGTGGACAACCTGCACGAAAGGGCGGGTTCGACAAAGGTGATTCATCTGCATGGTGAACTGATGAAGGTGTGCTCGGCAAATGACCCTGACGACACTCGCTATCACCAGACGCTGACGGCCGACAACTGCAGGGTGGAACCAGGAACGAAGGCTGGCGACGGTTCGCTACTTCGCCCGTTCATTGTGTTCTTCGGTGAGGCGGTGCCGATGATTGAATCAGCCATAATAATGGCGGAGCAGGCCGACATATTCGTTATAATAGGCACAAGTCTCAACGTATATCCCGCTGCAGGACTGGTGCGTTATGTAAAACCTGGAACTCCTATATATATCATCGACCCGAACAGCATTGACACCCGCAACTGTCCTAATGCCAAGCACATAATGAAAAAGGCCTCGGAGGGCATGAGGGAGTTGGAGGAAAGATTATTTAAGTGAAAAGTGAAGAATCATTTTATGGATTAAGGATTAAGGATGAGAGATTAAAGTTTACTACCAAAGCAAAGCATCACTCCTTCACTCCTCAAAATAAAGCATCCAATACCTAAAATAACCTAATTTTTTTGAAAATGGGGTATAGTGTCAGAGAAAATGAGTAAATTTGCACGTTTTTATGAATTTTCAAACAAAAAGAAGGATAAAAAGAAATGGATAAACTGAGTTACGCTTTAGGACTGGGCATCGGTCACCAGTTGGCACAGATGGGTGCAAGCGACTTGAACATCGACGATTTTGCTGCTGCCATCAAGGATGTGATTGCAGGCAACGAACTGAAAGTGAGCAACCAAGAGGCACAGAAGATTGTTACAGAATATTTCTCAAAGCAGGAAGAGAAGATGCAGGCTGAGCGCGCAGAGAAGGGCAAGGCTGCAAAGGAGGCCGGCGAGGCTTATCTGAAAGAGAACGCAACAAAAGAGGGCGTGGTTACTACTGCCAGCGGTCTGCAGTATATGATTCTGCAGGAGGGCAACGGCAAGCAGCCAAAGGCTACCGACAGCGTGAAGTGCCACTACGAGGGTTTCCTTACAGACGGCACACTGTTTGACAGCAGCGTACAGCGCGGCGAACCGGCAGTATTCGGCCTGCAGCAGGTAATAGCAGGATGGACCGAGGGTCTGCAGCTGATGAAGGAGGGAGCTAAGTATCGTTTCTTCATTCCTTACCGTCTGGGTTACGGTGAGTCTGGTGCCGGAGCTTCTATTCCTCCATATTCTACTCTCATCTTCGACGTTGAGTTGATTGAGGTGATGTCTTAAATAAGTTTATAAGATTAAATAAAATATATTATCAAAATGAAAAAACTAGCTTTTATCGCTGCTATTGCATTCGCAGCAACCGCAATGATTTCTTGCGGCAACCACACACCAAAGGCAAATCTGAAGACAGACGTTGACTCAATGAGCTATGCACTGGGTATGGCACAGACACAGGGTCTGAAGGATTATCTTATCGGTCGTGTTGGTATGGACACAACTTACATGGACGAGTTTATCAAGGGTCTGAACGAGGGTGTTAACGCCGGTGACGACAAGAAGAAGGCTGCCTACATGGCTGGTCTGCAGATTGGTCAGCAGATTTCTACTCAGATGATTCCTGGCATCAAGTACCAGGTATTCGGCGACGACTCTACTAAGAACATCTCAATGAAGAACTATATGGCAGGTTTCGTTGCTGCTACTCTGGGCAAGGACACTCTGATGAACATGGAGATGGCTGGCACTATCGCACAGATAAAGATGGAGCAGATTAAGAAGAAGAGTCTGGAGGAAAGATTTGGCGCCAACAGAAAGGCCGGTGAGGAGTTCCTCGCAAAGAAGGCTCAGGAAGAGGGCGTTGAGAAGTTGCCAAGCGGTGTGCTCTACAAGGTTATCAAGGCCGGCAACGGTGAGATTCCTACTGCTGAGAGCAAGATCAAGTGTCACTATGAGGGCCGCAACCTTGAAGACAGCATCTTCGACAGCTCTTACAAGCGCAACGTTCCATTCGAGACATACTGCAACCGCGTGATCAAGGGTTGGACAGACGCTCTGACAGTGATGCCTGTTGGTTCAATCTGGGAAATATACATCCCACAGGAACTGGCTTATGCTGACCAGGAGCGTGGTCCATTCATCAAGCCTTTCTCAATGCTGAAGTTCAAGGTTGAACTGCTCGAAATCGTCAAGGAAGAGAAGAAGTAAAAAACACGCGTGTTTTTTTGATTCATAAACACTGAGAATTATGAATTATGACTGACCGGAAGCGCGTCGTGTCATAGTTCATAATTCTTTTTTATAAAGACAGCAACAAATCATGAAGAAGATATTTTTACTGGCTATAGCAGTGGTGGCATGCGCAACTTTCAACACTGCAGAGGCTGCAAAGAAGAACAAGAAGAGCAAGAAGAACAAGACCGAAGCGAAGGCTCCGGTGAAGATGGCTACGGCATCTGACTCAATCAGCTATGCCGCAGGTGTGGCAATGACAAACGGACTGCTACCCTACCTTATCAATAACCAGGGAGTGGATACGGCTTATATGGCCGACTTCGTGAGAGGTTTCAACGATATCGTGGCTGGTGGCGACAACCCGCAGATGAAGGCTTATGCTGCCGGCATGGCTATTGCTAATCAGGTGAAGGGACAGATGCTGGGCGGACTGCAGGGTGAATTTGCCGGCACTCCCGACTCTATAAGCAAGGAGAACTTCTTCCGCGGATTTACCGACGCACTGACCGGCGACACCACGGTGATGAAGCAGGCAGATGCTGAAAGCCTGTTTGCAAAGAAGAGCGCCGAGGCAAGGGCCGCTAAACAGGAGAGGGAGTTTGGAGCCAACCGCGACGCCGGAAGAAAGTTCTTGGCTGAGAACAAGACAAAGCCGGGCGTACAGACAACTGCCAGCGGACTGCAGTATAAGGTGCTGACAAAGGGCGAGGGTGCGGTGCCAAAGGCTACCGACCGCGTGATGGTGCACTACGAAGGACGACTGGTAGATGGAACGGTGTTTGACGCTTCAAGCAAGCATGGCTCAGAACCGATGGTGTTTGGTGCAAACCAGGTGATAAAAGGATGGACTGAGGCTCTGTGCATGATGCCTGTGGGCAGCAAGTGGGAGTTGTATATTCCTTACGAACTGGCTTACGGGGAACGCAACGCCGGAATGATAAAGCCATACAGCATGCTGATATTTACCGTTGAGCTGGTGGGCATAGAGTAAGATTTAACATCTTTTTTCTTGATTTATCACGCTTTTTCATTCAAAATATTTGCCAAATCAACTTTTTTTGTTACTTTTGCTTACACTATGTAAGTAAATAACTAAAAAAACTATATATTCAGAATGGAAAAAATAGACAGTCTTGACAAAAAGATCCTGAGCATCTTGTCAAAAAATGCACGCATACCGTTCAAGGATGTGGCAGCAGAATGTGGGGTGTCGCGAGCTGCGATTCACCAAAGAGTACAGCACCTTATCGACGACGGGGTGATAACAGGAAGCGGATTTGACGTGAATCCTAAGAGTCTGGACTATACCACCTGTACGTATGTGGGCATAAACCTGGAAAGGGGAAGCATGTACAAGGATGTGGTGGAACGTTTGCAGCATATACCGGAGATTGTGGAGTGTCACTTCACCACCGGACCATACACCATGCTCGTGAAACTTTATGCCAAGGATAACGAACAGCTGATGGAACTACTGAACGGAAAACTGCAAGACATTCCGGGTGTGGTAACAACAGAGACGCTCATCTCACTGGAACAGAGCATAAAGAGAGAAATCCCTGTAATGACGGATTAGGATAAAAGCAAAAGGATATGGACCGATTCGACTGGAAAGCCGGACTGGAGGCTGATATCTACAACGCTTTTCCCGAAGCTGAAAGACAACCGGTTATTGGCATAACGGGAAACTACGGCGAACAGACATGCAAACTGGCAGAGACTTACTATAAGTCGGTGGCTGCTGCCGGAGGCACTCCTGTAATAATACCGCCACTGGAGAGCAAGGAGGCTATAATAAACACGCTCGACAGAATAGATGCTCTGATACTGAGCGGAGGCGGCGACTACAATCCGCTGTACTGCGGAGAGGAGCCGGAACCGGGACTGAATTCCATAAACACAGAAAGAGATTTGCCAGAACTGCTGATAACAAGACTGGCATACAACAGACAGATTCCCATGCTGGGAATCTGTCGTGGCATTCAGACAATGGCAATGGCACTGGACGGAAAGGTGATACAGGACATCGGCAAGGACGGAAAGATAAAGCACTCGCAGGATGCTGACAGAAGGACTCCCACTCACATGGTGGAACTGGAGAAGGACAGCATAGTATATACATTATATAATAATAGAGAACTGCTGGCGGTGAACTCGTTCCACCATCAGGCACTGGCAGAACCGGGACCTCACTTCAGAGTGACGGCAAGGGCAAAGGACGGTGTGATAGAGGCGGTCGAGAGCACCGAGCACAAGCCAATAATGGGTGTGCAGTGGCACCCGGAATGTATGGAGAGCGGAACACCGCTATTCAGATGGCTGGTGGCGGAGGCAAGGAAATTCCGCAAGGCACACGACCTACATGACAAAATACTGTCGCTCGACTCGCACTGTGACACTCCGATGATGTTTCACAAAGGAGTGGACATAGGAAAGAGAGACGACAGGATTCTGGTTGATTTGCACAAGATGCAGGAGGGAAGACTCGACGCTTCGATAATGGTGGCGTATCTGCCTCAACCGAAGTCGGGCGAAGACTTCTGCAAATTGGTGAACATGGACGTGAAAGGGCCGAAAGAGTATGCCGACAGGGTGTTCGACAGGATTGAGGAGTTTGCGGAGGCGAACAGCAACGTTATGGGACTGGCACGCACAAGGGGCGAACTGATGGCTAACAAACTGGCCGGGAGAAAGTCGATAATGCTGGGCATTGAGAACGGCATTGCTCTGGAGGGAAACATAGACTACCTGAGACACTTCGCCGAGAGGGGCATAGTATATATGACCTTGTGCCACAACGGCGACAACGACATCTGCGACAGCGCAAGGGGCGAAGGCAGACATGGCGGTGTGAGCAAGTGGGGCGAAGAGGTGATAAGAGAGATGAACCGACTGGGCGTACTGGTGGACATGAGTCATGCAGCAGAGAGCAGCTTCTATGACGCAATAGAGATAAGCAATAGTCCGATAGTGTGCAGTCACAGCAGTTGCAGGGCATTGTGCGACCATCCACGCAATCTCACCGACGAACAGATGAGACGATTGGCAGCGAACGGCGGAGTGATGCAGATTACACTGTACAACGGTTTTCTGCGCACCGACGGAATGGCGACGATTAGGGATGCAATGGAGCATCTGGACCATGCGGTGAGGGTGATGGGTATCGACCATGTGGGTCTGGGAACAGACTTCGACGGCGACGGCGGAATAACGGGACTGGCAAACGCGGCGGAACTGATTAACTTCACCAAAGCACTGATGGAAAGACGATATAGCAACGAGGACATAGAAAAGATATGGGGTGGAAACTTCATGAGAGGAATCGTTTAAGTGAAAAGTGAAGAATCGTTTTAATGGATTAAAGATTAAAGATTAAAGATTAAGGATTAAGGATTGAAAGATTGAAAAGTTGAAGGATTAAAGACTGTTACCAAAGCATACGTCCTAACTTCTCAGCGAAGCGATAACTTCTTTAACTTCTTAACTTCAAAAAGAAAGCATACGTCTGCACTCCTTAAAAAAGAAATAAAAAACATGAAATACTTAAATATACTTTTGCTTCTGCTCATAATAAGTTGCGGAAATGCAAAGAAGACAACTACTCAGGCGACAGCAGAGGAGGAGAAGACGGTAGCACCGGCTTTCTCTGCCGACAGCGCATTCTTGTTCTGCAGCATGCAGTGCAGCTTCGGACCACGAACAATGAACAGCGAGGCACACGACAAGTGCGAAGACTGGATAGCGGGGAAGTTTGAACAATATGGCATGGAGGTGATGCGACAGAAGGCAACACTGAAACTGTTTGACGGTACTCCAGTGAAGGCAACGAACATCATTGCAAGCTACAGACCGGAGGCGACGGAGAGACTGCTGCTCTGCGCACACTGGGACAGCAGACCATGGGCGGACAACGACCCGGACAGCAGTAACTGGCGAAAACCGGTTATTGCTGCCAACGACGGCGCCAGTGGTGTGGCAGTGCTGATAGAGATTGCAAGACAGATAAGTCTGGGCGACAGTCTGGCTATGGGCATCGACTTCATCTGCTTTGATGCCGAGGACTCTGGCATCCCTCAATGGAGCGAACAGGTGGAAACGGAGAACAACTGGGCTCTGGGGTCGGCATACTGGGCAAAGAACCTGCACAAGGAGGGATATAAGGCGAGGTTCGGAATACTGCTCGACATGGTGGGCGGACAGGGTGCAAAGTTCTACAAGGAGAGATTCTCACAGCAATACGCATCGCCGATAGTGGAAAAGGTGTGGACCGCTGCAAGCAAATGCGGATTCGGAAGTTTCTTCCCGAACGCCGACGGCGGATATATCACCGACGACCATGTGGCGGTGAACGAGACGGCAGGGATTCCGACGGTGGACATCATTCCGTATTATCCTGACTGTCCAACAAGCAACTTCGGACCTACATGGCACACCGTGAACGATGATATGGACCACATAGACCGAAACACATTGGAGGCTGTGGGCAAGACAGTGATGCACGTGATTTGCAACGAGAGATAAACAGATACGGACTGCACTGGGAATAGAACAACTGGCAATGTCAAGAATAATATACATACTGCTGTTGATGATTCCGGCAATGGCCTACGGGCGCAATACCGGCGACGACAAGACAAAGACTGCCGACAGCGACACCACCGCCTTAGTGCCGATGGTGAAGGTGGGCAAGGCTTTGTATGAGGGCGACAGCATTTTGTATATGGAGATGAACAACGTATATGTGTATCCGCCACCCAACTTCAGCAGCAAGAGAAAGGCTGCGGCATATAACCGACTGGTGAGGAACGTGAAGAAGGTGTTGCCGATAGCGAAGGAGGTGAACAGCATAATAATAGAGACGTACGAGTATCTGGAGACTCTACCCACGGAGGAGGCGAAGCGTGAGCACATGAAGCGCGTGGAGAAGGGGATATACAACCAATACAAGCCTGTGATGAAAAAGTTGACTTATTCGCAGGGCAAACTGCTCATAAAACTTATTTACAGGGAGTGCAACTCTTCATCGTATGACATTCTGCAGGCTTTTCTCGGACCGGTGAGAGCAGGTTTCTGGCAAGCGTTCTCGTCAATATTCGGAGCGAGTCTGAGAAAGGAATATGATGCCGACGGCACCGACCGACTGACTGAACGCGTGGTACTGCTGGTGGAGGCTGGACAGATTTAGAAGAATGTGGACAATGAAGGTCCGTTAAATTTCAAAGTGTACGCTTTTAGTACACCTTTAAAAACAAAAATCCCTTGCAAGAACAGACTTACAAGGGATTATTTTTGTACTGATGTACCCAGAGCCGGGGTCGAACCGGCACGGGTTGCCCCACTGGTGTTTGAGACCAGCGCGTCTACCGATTCCGCCATCTGGGCTTATAGCGGGTGCAAAGATAGAAAAAAAATGGCATACTGCCAAATTTTTTAATTATGAATTGCACAAAATGCAAAAAAATAATGCCTATTATTTTTATTTAATAATTAAAAATCGGTATTTTTTGATTAATTATTTTATCTTTGCAAACGATTAAGACTAAACAAACCGAGTTAACGAATATTTATGAAATACCGCAGATTGCGGTAGATAACGATTACTAACAAAACACAGATAATGAGAAGAATACAGGTTTTGGCAATAGCGCTGATTGCTGCAATGGCAACAATGGCGCAATCGAAGGTTTATTTCACAAAGGAGATAAGTCCGGAAGCATTATTGAAGATATACAAGGCACTGGGTGTGGAACTCGACGGAAGAGTGGCTGTGAAGATAAGCACTGGCGAGGCGGGAAATCCCAACTACCTGAAACCCACTCTGATAAAGGACCTGGTAAACGAGGTGAACGGTACCATAGTGGAGTGCAACACGGCTTACGGCGGCAGAAGAAACACCTTTGCCGCTCACTGGCAGACGGTGCACGAGCATGGCTACGACTCACTCTTTGCCGTTGACCTGCTGGACGAGGACGGCGAAATGCGCATACCGGTTCAGGACAAGAGTTATCTGAAGTACAATATCGTGGGCAGTCATCTGGCAAGATACACGGCAATGGTGAATCTGGCACACTTCAAAGGTCACCCGATGGGCGGATACGGCGGAGTGCTGAAGAACGCAAGCATTGGAGTGGCATCAGCAAACGGAAAGGCATACATACACACTGCCGGAAAACAGGCTAAGGTTGAGGGCATGTGGAAGAACACTAAAGACCAAGACGGATTCCTGCGCTCGATGGCAGCTGCAGCACAGAGCGTGCATGAGTATTTCGGCGGCAAGGTGGTTTACATAAACGTGATGAACAATATGTCGGTTGACTGCGACTGTGTGGCTCATCCGGCTGCAGTGAACATGAAAGATGTTGGCATACTGGCATCAACCGACCCTGTGGCACTCGACCAGGCTTGCGTGGATATTATCTTCAATACTCCGTCAACAGCCGACAATAACAGCAAGGCTTTGATAGAAAGGATAAAGAGCCGTCACGGCACACTGACCATCGACCATGCAGAAAAGATAGGTTTAGGTTCAAAAAAATACATCATAGTAAAATTTTAAGAAGTAGGAAAAGCGTCTTTTGAGAGAAAAGAAATCAGTGGTAACAATTATGATGGCAGTGCTTTTAGGAGTGCTGCCATCTTCATTAAACGCCTTCGTGACTGCAAATAACATATAATGAACATGTAAAGACATTAAGAATATGAAAAAACACATGATTCTCTTTTGCCGTTTAACGAAAATATTGTAACTTAGTGGCTGAATTATTACTAATACCTAAAGATTCAGACATGAACAAGAATAATTATTGTGTAATACTCGCCGGCGGTAGAGGCAGACGACTGTGGCCATACAGCAGGGAAAAGCATCCCAAGCAGTTTGTAGATATCTTCGGAACGGGACGCACACAACTGCAGTCAACATACGACCGTTTCTGCAAGATATTACCAAAGGAGAACATCTTTATTTGTACTAACATGGACTTTGCCGGACTGGTGAAAGAACAGTTGCCGGATATCCCTGAGTATAATATGATTTACGAACCTGTGAACCGCAATACGGCTCCATGTGTGGCGTGGGCGGTGATGAAGATAAACGTGATTAACGAGAATGCGTGTGTCATCATCACTCCGTCGGACGAGCTTGTGGTAAACGAGGAGGCATTCATTGAAAATGTGAGTGAAGGACTGGCTACCGTAGCAACCGACGACATAATGCTGACCCTGGGCGTTCCGCCTTCAAGACCGGAACCGGGATACGGATACATACAACTGGGCGAGACTTACGGCAACAACGGAATATACAAGGTGCAGTCGTTTACGGAGAAACCAGAGCGCGAGTTTGCAAAGATGTTTATGGAGAGCGGAGAGTTTTACTGGAACACGGGACTGATGCTGGGCAACATCAAGGCTTTCAGAAAAAGCTTCCGCCAACTGTTTCCACAAACTATCTCAATGCTGACAGAGATAAACCCGGAATACACGGCACAAGATGTGGTTGACTTCATTGGCAACAACTATTCCATCTATCCGAACATGACAATCGACAACGGTATTCTGGAGAAGTGCAGCGACGTGTATGTGATGCGTTGCAACTTCGGATGGGCAGACTTGGGCACATGGCATGCCATATATGAATGCCAGAGCCACTCGCCAGAGGACAATGTGGTGCTGGATTCCGAGGTGATGCTGGAGGATTGCAAGAACAACGTGATAAAGTTGCCGAAAGGCAAGTTGGCTGTAATAAACGGACTCGACGGCTACATCGTTACGGAGAAGGACAACGTGCTGTTCATCTGTAAGAAAGGCGATTCATCGGCACTTGTGCGTAAGTATGTGAACGAGGTGCAAATGAAATACGGTGATGAATTTGTTTAGGATTGAGAAATCTAATGTGTCCTAAATATAGATTAAAGGCTGTGTCAGACATCAGACACAGCCTTTTTGTTTATTGCTTTAATCATCAGTTAAAGCATTTCAACACTTTAATTTTTCTGTTATATAATGCTTAATCCCCTTACTCCCCAAAATTGCTGCGAATCTTGCTTGCAATCTCTTCAAATTCCTCAGGCGTGAGTTTGAGTTTAGGGTTGGTGAAAAGCATATCCTTCTCTGAATTCATTGGAATAAGATGGATATGTGCATGAGGAACCTCAAGACCCAGCACAGCCATGCCTACCTTGATACAGGGGAATGCACGCTTGATGGCTGCTGCCACCTGCTTTGCGAACACCGTCATCTCTGCAAGTTCCTCATCAGTAAGGTCGAAGATATAGTCAACCTCACGGCGTGGAATAACCAATGTATGTCCCTTTACCAGCGGATTGATATCAAGGAAAGCATAGAACT
Source organism: Prevotella sp. (assembly GCA_045602085.1). Classification (GTDB taxonomy): domain Bacteria; phylum Bacteroidota; class Bacteroidia; order Bacteroidales; family Bacteroidaceae; genus Prevotella. Next base: position 21,760 of record JAZSAV010000013.1, read on the forward strand.
TATCGTTCTCAGCGCACTTGTAACTTGGAATCTCTCCTGCAGCTATCTTTGCGAAAATACCAGCCATATTGAATCCTCCTATATGATTAGTCGATAGAGATGTTATCTATGCGCAACTTTATTGTACCGCGTGGAATAGTAATCTCTACCTCATCGCCAACTTTCTTGCCAAGCAGTCCCTGTGCGATAGGTGTCTTGATGGAAATCTTGCCTGCACGCAGGTCGGCCTCATTCTCACTCACGATAGTGTAAGTCATCTTGGCCTTGTTAACGAGATTAGTCATCTCTACCTTGCACATAATCTGAACGGAGTCTGTGCTAAGGCGTGATGTGTCTATTATCTTTGCCTCCTGGATTGCCAGTTTCATCTGGTTGATCTTATCTTCGAGATGAGCCTGTGCCTCCTTGGCTGCATCGTACTCGGAATTCTCACTCAGGTCGCCCTTGTCTCTTGCCTCAGCGATAGCGGCAGATGCCTTTGGGCGCTCAATGCTTTCCAAACGTTGTAATTCGGCTACCATTTTATCGTAGCCCTCTTGCGACATGTATGCCATAATGTTTTTAATATGTTTTAAGTTGTTACTACTCGTTTTTTAGAACATCAAAAAAAAGAAGAATCCCGACAATCATCATGTCGGAATCCCATTATGTTATGATAGTTATCTCTTTGTGTTCTAAACTTTTGCAAAGATAAGCATTATTTTTTAAAGCGCCAAATTTCAGCACGTTAAAAATAGTTTTTGCTTATTTTACCTTCAGCCAGACTGCTATTGTCTTCATCTTGAGATAATCGGCCGTCATGTACATCAGTCCGTCCATGGCATTGCTGGTTCCCCAGGAATTCTTCAAAATATAGAGTGTGCGGCCATTGCTATCGGGTGCGGTTCCGATGATACACATAGCATGGTCGTCAGTGGTCTGGTAGGACTCAAACAGTCTCTGCCTCTCCAACTGTTCATCACCAGCATACTGCTCACCGTCAAGGTCTGCCATGGCATTGTGCCAGTCAAAGCCCTCTTCACTGATATCGCCTTCCCAACACACAGCCTCACCCCGTGCCAATGCGGCGTTGATTCTACCGACAAGCGAGTCGAGCGGCAGATTATAAAACAAGTTCTGCTCCCAGTTATCGGGCACTTCAAGCGCAAAGTGCTCATAGAAGGGATGATGAGTGAAACTGGTTAGTGCCTGATACTCACCAGGTGAGCACACGCTGCGGGCAAACTCTTGCGGTGTGTAGTCGGCACCCAGCATCCTCACGCTTGCGGGAACGTGACCCAATGATTCGTCGAGCACCTTCCTGACGGTGACAAGATGCTTCTCCTGTCCGCTCTTCATGTTGACAGCCGTCTGTGCGATGCGTCTTACCTTGTTGGCGATCACTCTTGTATCGACATTGTCGTAACCATCGTAAGCACTATGAGGCACGATGCCATGTCTTTCGATTATGTTGAGCAGAGTCTGAGCAGTTGCCCGCGTGGTGAAGGTTGTCTTTCCGCCTGAAAGCACATAGCGTCGGTAGTGGTCTTCAATGAGGTGGCGCACTGCATAACCAACTGAAAGATGAACAGAATCGCCCTGTGCCAGATGATTGGCCTCAATCGTTGCCAGCATGGCATAAGCCCAACAGGTTTCATTGCTGCCTTGATCCTTTACAGGCGTAAAGGCGAGCGTCTGTCCGTCGATGGTTACGGCAGTAACTGTTCCCGCCTCCCGCTCCGTGCATGAAGCGAGCGATGCCATAAGCATCAGTGCGAGAAAAGCAACTGCCGTAACGATACGCTTTTCAGTTTTCACCTTATCTGTCCTGTTCTCTATCAAACCCAAGACGCGGTTTATTTCTTGTTTCTCATCTTAATGTCAGACCAGTTCTGGAGCATTTCATACTCCTCCTTGGTGATGCGCATGAACGAACCGTGCTGCGGATGCTTCACACCACGTATGTTCTGTGGGTTCTTGAAGTTGCGCATATACTGGTCAGCCTCGCAGATGCGGTAGTTCTTTGGCTTAGAAGAATACTCAATGTAACCGATGCGCCATGTGCTGTCGCCAACGAGTTGGAAAGCTGATACGCCTTCGCACTTCTTCTTGCCCTCGAAACTAACGTAGTCGTCCTCCACAGGTTCTCCCCAAGGGCCAGTGAGTTTCTTGCTGGTAGCGGTGAACAGACCTGTCTTGCCGCCTTCTTTCTTAATCATCATGTGATACAGACCGTCGGCAGGCACATAATTGATGTCGGCGTCAATTGTGGCATAGCCCCAATCGAACAAAGGCTGTGGCTTGGTCATCTTGGTGAAAGAGTGGTCGGCGTATGAATAATACATGCGGTCGTATTTCTCTTCGGCACGGTTGAGCATAGAGTAGTAAATCATATAACCGCCCTTCTTGCCGTCTGGCCACTTGTATGAAGCATCCCAGAATATCTGTGGTGCCCACACACGGTTGATGGTTGACCAGTTCTTATAAACATCTGGAGACTCAGGGTCGCAGAATATTGACGGACCTTTACGGAAGTCGAATGTAACAGATTCCCAGTTGATAAGGTCATCACTATGCATGAGATCCATGCCGTAGTTGTCCCACACCTTTGAAACAGCCACCTTCATGTCCGTAGTAACCATCACATATCCCTTGCCGTCGCCCTTGCGGCAGATAAAGGCATCGCGCTGTCCCTTCTCAATGCGCGCATGCTTGGCTGGGTCTATGGCAGGGTCGCCGTCGAGCAGGTCGTGATAGTTGATACCATCCTTACTGATTGCATAGGCTGTAAATTCGCCACGGTCGCTCATGTGGCAGTATAGCCAATGGTCGCCTTCCTGATAGTTGCCTGGACGCACCTTAGTAATCCATAGAGGATACTTGTCGAGCACATCCTGCACATCACTATCTATATAGCTGTAGCCAATGCGGCGTTCATGCTCCAGATCGTTATAATTATCCAGCTTGATGCCACGGCGATCCATATAGAAAGGTTTCTCCGTCTCTAAGTCATAGTAGCGTGCCCAGAGGTGTGGTGCACCCTTCTCTTCCACCAGCTGGCGGTCGAACTCACCTTTGGCATTCTTGAATTGCTTCAGCCTCATGTCTTCTATCCTGTGTTTGCGCAGCCAGTCAACAGCAGCCTCTACAGATGCTATCACTTCCTTGCTTGGATTGCTTATACTCATTAGCATTTCTACGATATCGGCTGTCTCATGACTGCCAGAAAACGACGGACGTTCATATTTGCGTGCACCGACAGGTTCCAAAGTCTCAAAATGATGCTGCTGGCACCATACTGTCAGTTTGCCGTTTTTACGTATTTGGGTGTTCAGAATACACTGCAAGCCCTTGTCGAATGTCTGCTGAGCCATAGCCAATTCTTTCTTGTTGAGCTTCAGTACGTCGTATGGAGCCTTTGTGCCCTTTGCCAGATCGCGCATCAGCTTCATCACGTTTATCATTGCATCATCGTTATAGGTGATATGCGCAGAGTAGTCGGGCGTTCCGTCTTTCTTAGCCTTCTTTAGCGGATAATACTGAGGCCAACCGCCGTTGGCATACTGTGCCTTTTGCAGATAGTTGATGGCTTTCATAACTGCCTTGCGATACTTTGCCTTGCCTGTTGCACCGTACATCTTGGTTAGGAACAGTATCTCGATAGTAGTTGACATGTTGTCGATAGTTGCGCCGATGCCTTCTTTCGACTTCATCAGTTTCTTTATATCAGCACGCTCCTTTGCCTTCTTGGCATCGGGAGTCCAGTGCCAGTTCTGGTTCTTTGCCCAACCGCCACTTGGAAACTGATATGCCAGCACGCTGTCAGCAACGCGTGCTGCCTCGGCTGTCTTGTACCACTCGCTGTTCATGTTGCGGGCTACGTTGCGGAATGATATTTTGCTAACGTCCTTTTCCTTCGGTTCGCTACCCTTGTTTGAAATGTTCTGGGCATTCATGCTCAATGCACCTGCAAATATCAGCGTAAGACTTGTTAATATAATCTTCTTCATAATTATTCGTTTATCAGTTTTCTATTTGATAAGAATTATTCGCAATCCTAACTCCTAATTCCTAATTTGTAATTCTTAACTCCTAACTCCTAACCCTTGTCGCACGAATAAAGTAAACAATGAGCAACAGATAGGCAGCAAACGACAGGAGTTCAGAAAGAGGATTTTGCCACCATGCCTCAAAGTCAAACACTACACCACTGAATCTGAGCAGAGCACTGAGAACGCCCATCAGAGCACCGCCGGCAATGAAACCAGATGCGATGAGGTTACCCTTTTCGCCACGCTCCTTGTTGACAGCCTCGTCCTTAGAACGTGTAGTTACAAACCAGTTGATGGCACCACCCACAAGCAGAGGGATGTTGAGCTCCATAGGAATGAACATACCCAATGCGAAAGCCAATGCTGGAATTTTACACCATGTCAGTATGATAGCCAGAACTGCACCGATGCCATACAGAATCCATGGTGCACCGACACCATTCATCAGCGGGTCGATAACAGCAGCCATGGCATTTGCCTGAGGAGCAGCCAACTGACCACTGGCAAATCCGTATGTTTCGTTCAGCAGCATCATCACACCGCCCACAGTAGCAGCAGAAACCAATGTTCCCAGGAATTTCCATGTCTCTTGTTTCTTAGGGGTTGTTCCAAGCCAGTAGCCAATCTTAAGGTCGGTGATGAAAGCACCCGCCATTGATAATGCAGTACATACGACACCACCCATAACCAAAGCTGCCACCATGCCGCTGGTGCCTTTCAGACCAACAGCCACCATCACTACCGATGCGAGGATGAGTGTCATGAGTGTCATTCCAGATACAGGGTTAGAACCTACAATGGCAATAGCATTGGCAGCCACGGTTGTAAACAAGAATGCAATTACGCTTACCAATACGATGGCTACAAGTGCAAAGAGCAGATTGCCGTCCATTACTCCAAACCAGAAAAAGAGGAAGATAAGCAGTATTGTTACTATAGAAGCTATGGCAATGAACTTGAAAGAGAGGTCACGGTCGGTGCGTATCTGTTTGCCAGTGTCATTATTGCCACCCTTCATCTCTTTAGAAGCAAGAGAAATGGCACCCTTGATGATGCCCCATGACTTGATGATGCCAATGATACCAGCCATGGCAATAGCACCAATACCTATTGACTTGCCATATTCCTTGAATATCTGCTCTGGCGACATGTCGCCGACAGCTGTTGTTATAGCAGGATTCCACTCGTTTAGTACACTGTCGCCAAACAGCAATGCCATGCCTGGAACAACAAGCCACCAAACAGCCAGTGAACCGAGACAGATGATAAGTGCGTACTTCAAACCTACAATATATCCCAAACCAAGAACGGCGGCGCCTGTGTTAACCTTGAACACGAGCTTAGCCTTGTCGGCAAGCATCTCGCCAAAGCCAACCACGCGTGTGGTAAAGTTTTCATTCCAAAGGCCGAATGTAGCCACAATGAAGTCGTAAAGACCGCCCACCAGTCCTGCAATAAGCAAAGGCTTAGCCTGACTTCCGCCTTTTGCGCCACTAACGAGAACCTGTGTTGTCGCAGTAGCCTCTGGGAATGGATATTTTCCGTGCATGTCTTTAACAAAATACTTACGGAAAGGAATAAGGAACAAAATGCCAAGAATACCGCCAAGCAATGAAGCGATGAATATCTTGATGAACGAAGCGCTCATTTCAGGATATTTCGCCTGAAGAATATAGATGGCAGGTAGGGTGAAGATGGCACCGGCTACAACTGCACCAGAGCAAGCACCGATAGACTGTATGATGACGTTTTCGCCTAAAGCCTTGCTTCGCTTGGCCGCTGTTGAAACGCCCACGGCAATGATTGCAATAGGTATGGCAGCTTCAAACACCTGACCCACCTTCAGACCTAAGTAGGCTGCGGCAGCAGAGAAGAGCATAGCCATAAGCACGCCCCATGTTACCGACCATGCGTTTACTTCGGGATAGCGCCCTTCTGGGCTCATCATCGGTTCATAGTTTTCACCGTCTTTTAACTCGCGGAATGCATTTTCCGGAAGTTGTTCCATGATTTCTTTTTCTTTCATAATTATTTTGAGTTGTTTTTTTTAGTTAAGGGGGATAGAGGTTTTAGATTTTCAAGATATTCCTGATTTTCTATACTTCCTATATGCTCTGGTTTTTCTCCAAATATTCCGCAAAAATCCTTGCGGCGGCAACTACCTGGTTGACACATGGGCGCTGGGCGTAGTACTCGGCTGTGCGCTCGGATGCCTCGTAACTTAGAGGTGCATCCCTCTTAAGTTTCAGCAACTCAGCACATTCCAACGTGCCGAATGCCTTTTTGAACTCCTCCGCCAACTGCTGCACCACTCTATAGTTCTCTGACTTACCCTCACGGTCGTTAATATCAGCAGATCCGCAATCCATGCCGGCAAGAATGAACATTCCGCAGGCAGCACCACACGTCTTGCGCATGCGACCAATACCACCGCCAAAACCTGCACTCAGCTTCAGCGCCTGCTCTTCGGTATAACCATAAATATCGGCAAACGCCGCAGTCACTGACTGGGCGCAGTTGTATCCCTGCATGAACAGTTCTTCTGCTTTTTTTATCCTCTGTTCTGTCGTCATATTAACACATTATAGCGATATAATCTTTCAAGAAATTAATATTAAATTACAAAGATAAATATTTTCATGGAGAAAACAAAAGATAAGACTTCGGCAAATGCAAAAAATAGTTAATTCCAGTTCTTTGAATCTTTTTTAAAGTCTGATTTTCACATTATTATAATAACTTTGCATCACAAAATAAAGACAAAACACAAATTATTATTAAAATGAAGAAATTTACATCTTATGTAATGTCACTTATCGTGGCAGGTTTGACGCTTGTTTCTACTTCAGCAGAGGCTGAATCATTAAATGAGCGCCTTAGCAAAAGAACCCATTCCGGCATCAGGATGCTTGGTGCTGAAAAACTGACTCCATTGCAATTCCAGATGGAGAAAGCTGGTATGCCAATATTGAAGAAAGGACTGCCTTTGCGTGCTCCACAGGCAACTGCACATTTGCAAACAAATGCATGGGGATTTATTGAAGGTCCAGATGGATTGTGGTTATATACACAGACATTTGAATCAGCAAACTTCTACTATACAAAGTCTGTAATAACACTTTACAACAGCAAGCACCAGCAGGTAGGACAGATTACTGTCGAAATACCTGACGGAAGAAAGGTGAATGCTATACAGCCGATGAATCTTGTAACAAACAAGATGTTCGACAAGGATGAAGATACATACGAAGTGGCAATCTATATGCACGAAGTAGGTGAAATGGATGAGACGGGATTGCAAGTCGAGCAGATATACATGACAAAGGTATATAGCACCGACGGCACACTGGTTTATGAAAGCCGCGGTCTTGGCATGTTTGTTGACATGCAGCTGAACGAGTGGACACGCTACCAGCGTATGGTAAACGTACACAATCCTAACGACTACGACACTCTTACTGTTGACATCATCGCTCCTCCGGGATGGAATCCAGAACCCTATGTAGAGCACACATTCAAGATTCCATTCGAACTGACAAACTACAGCGACGGCGGATATATCAGCGTGGCAAAGATAGACAACCAGCCACACTATGTAATCGCTCACTATGAGAAGCCTTGGGCTATGGATTATGACATTACTACAATGGACCCAATCCCAACGCCAAACAACAAGTACATCCTGAAGGCTTACAACAAGAACTTTAAGATGGTTGACTCTCTAAGCGTACCGGTAGAAAAGTCTGACGATGCACTGTACCGCTTTGCTACATTCGGACTTATGTCAGACAAGGACGTATCAAAGAACTATTTCTCTAAGGATGGAAATCTGAACTTCGTAGTCAGTTATTACGAATACATGACATCAACTGATAGCTATGCCTACAAGTTTGTTGTTGTGGACAACAAGGGCAACGAAATCAAGACCATTGTTGATGATGTTACAGAGAGCTACTTCGAACTGTCAGACATAGAGGGACATGAATCTCAGATGGCTTTCATGCAGCAGATAGGCGACAAGCAACAGATATCAATGATTGACATGCCAAGCTGCAACGTTGCTGCCGTTATCCCTGCCGAACTGCACGGCGAGCAGATTTCAACAACACTCGACCGCTATCCTAAAGGCGACTCTTATCAATATGCCATAAGCATGGGCTCTGCCATAGGCGATGAACAAGACAATGTGATAGCTCGTATTGGTTGGTATAACAAAGACTTGTCGTTCGATCACTTCAGCAGTTTCAATCTCGGACAGTATGGTCAGATGTTTAACCCGCTGATTGACAGCGATGGTCTTAACCCATATCTATTCGACACAGACGACGAACACGAGTTTGCATTTATCGCAAAGATTGGCAATCCGCTCAACGACAAACTGGACAACGTACTGTTTATTGCCGATGAAAACGGTAGTGTCATTGAACAATTCAAGGGCAACAAGAATATTGGCGACCTCATGACCGTAATGCCTATGAACACCAAGGGAAGCAACCCTGAACTTGCTGTGTTCTATTACAGTTACGACACAGACATGTACGACATGAACTTCTATAAACTGCCGTTCACAAAATTCCAGGGCGGCAAGGGCACTGCTACCGACCCTTATCTCATTGCCACTGTAGGAGACTTGCTGCAAATGAAGGGCGATTTGGATGCATGCTACAAGCTTGTTGCTGACCTTGACATGAGCAAGATGCCAACCGCTTGGACACCACTCAACGGCTTCAACGGCAAACTCGAAGGTGACGGTCACAGCATCTCTAACCTCATCATCAACAGCAACCTCACACAGGTTGGTCTGTTCGGCAATATGGCAGAGGGCGGAAAAGTGAGCAATCTGGTATTTGTCAACCCAACAGTAAAGGTTAATGACGGAAACTTATTTGTAGGTGTTGTTGCCGGTATGGCAATGACCGACACCTTGCAGAATGTTCATGTATATGGCGCAAATATCATAGATGCCAACGGCAATGTTGATGCTACAGTCGGAGGTCTTGTAGGCCAGTCAACTGTATATGGCGAAATCTCTTCTTGCTCATTCAACGGAACAATAAATACTCCTGCTGCATCTGCATTAGGCGGTATCGCCGGCGATACACGCACAGCAACATTTGTTTTCAGCAGTACCGCTTCCGGCAAATTCACCGGCAAGAGCACATTGGGCGGTATCGTAGGTACAACAGGAACTGACGGTCAGGTGTTCGATTGCCACAGCGATGTAACACTCACCGCAGAAAATACTATCGGCGGTATTGTTGGAAGCAATGGCTCACGAGCAGGAATCAACAGAAACTACGCCAAGGGTACTATCAATGCTAAAAAATCAAGCTGGAAGGGATTTGCCGTAGGTGGTATTCTCGGCCATATCGAAAGCGACTGGATGCAAACAGACACTGTCATCATCAGCGGCAATGTGTCTGATATGAAAATCACCGTCAACTCAGCAGGCGCTGCCCCTACATCTACACATAGAATCATCGGCTACACCATTGCTGACGAAGACTATATGCCAGGAGAGAAGCGACTCACCGAGATTGGTCTTGCCAACAACTACGCTACAGCCAGCTCAACCATCAATGGCAGAACCATCACTTCTGACAATGCCAAAAGCACAGAGGGTGCAAGCAAAAATGCAGCCGACTATAACAAGGACTTCTTCGCTGGCATTGGCTATGCTTACGGCACAACAGCCGCAGCACCTTGGAAGGGCGAGAAGGGCATGCCTGTGCTCTACTTTGAAAACAATCCTATGGCATTGCAGTTTGATGCTGCCAGCGCAATGATTGCAGAGGGCGAGAGCGGCAACCTTGTCATCACCGTTTACGGTGCAGATGCAAGCGAAATCAGCGTAACATCTTCTGATGCTGCCGTTGCCGAGGTTGAAATCATTGGTGAGGAAGAAAACTGCATCACCGTAAAGGTAACAGGCAAGAAAATCGGCAACGCCATTCTTACTGCCACAGCCGGCAACATTACAGCTACTTGCAACATAACCGTTGTAGATAAGTCAACAGGTATCGAAAATGTTGTTACAGGCAACACTGCTGTCGAGGGCATCTACAACATCAACGGCATGCGCCTCAACTCACTGCAGAAGGGTCTGAACATCATCAAGATGAGCAATGGCACAACCAAGAAGGTGATGGTCAAGTAAATTAGTAAACGAGTTAATAAGTTGACGAGTTGACGAGTTGACAAGTTGACGAGTTGATAAGTTGACGAGTTGATAAGTTGACAAGTTCACAAAAACAAACAATATGAATCTATTCAAAAAAGCCGCCTGTATCGTTGCAGCTCTCTGCATGGTCCAGGCGGCCTTTTCTATTCCAGCCGACCCGCACCCCAGAAAGGTAAGACAGGCTGACGGCACTGAGATTACGATTTGCGTGCGTGGCAACGAGCACGGACACATTGTGTTTACTGCAGATGGTCATCCGCTTCAGTATAATGAAGCGACAGCCAACTATGAGTATGCCACCATTACCAATGGCAAACTGAGCTGCAGCGGTATAGTGGCTGCCGATGCCGACAAGCGCACTGCGAAAGTTATTGAGTTTCTGAAGAGTAGCGGTACTGCAACCCAACAGTTCCTCAACTCAGAAGTTCAAAGACTAAAAAAAGAAACAGCAGAGAGTTCCTCTCGTAGAGGAGTCAATCGCCTGCTGATGAAGAACTTCCCCACCACAGGTTCTCCTCGCTCATTGGTATTGCTCATAGAGTTCAGCGATGTTGCGTTCACATCGATAGACAATCCGAAGGACTTCTACACACGCATGCTTAACGAAGAAGGGTTTACACACAGCAACGGAGCAGAAGGTAGTGCACGCGACTTCTACAAAGCATCATCGATGGGACTCTTCACTCCGCAGTTTGATGTTGTCGGACCAATCAAATTGTCTCAGCCACGCAAATATTATGGCGGCGACAGTCCGCAGCAAGATTACAACGTGGCAGAAGTCATAACCGAAGCATGTCTGCTGGCAGACAGCGAAGTCGATTTCTCGCAGTATGACACCGATGGCGATGGTCTTGTTGACAATATCTACTATTTCTATGCCGGTTCAGGACAGGCAGACAACACCGTACTGAAAGAAGCCATCTGGCCTCATTCCTCAAATCTTGTCACCCCCCTTACGCTCGATGGTGTGCAAGTCAAGAGTTATGCTTGCAGCAACGAGTTGCGCTGTGCCACCGACGGCACATTGTCAACGGCAGGCATCGGCACCTTTGTACATGAGTTCGGCCACGTGCTCGGCTTAGTTGACCACTACGACTCTTTCTACAGCGGGTTTGTATTCCATCCCGGTTCATGGGATACCATGGCAACGGGTTCGTACAACAACAACGGCAACACGCCGCCACTGTTCACAGCCTTCGAGCGTTCAGAGTTGGGCTGGCTTGCACTCACCGAACTTGAAGTTGGCATCGACAGCGTTAGCCGTCTGCCAGAACTAACCACTTCAAACTTTGCATATCGCATATCCGTACCAGGCAAGCCGTCGGAGTATTTTGTACTCGAAAACCGCCAGCAACAGGGATGGGACCGCTTCCTCCCTGGTCATGGCATGCTGCTCTGGCATATAGATGTAGATACAGCCGAATGGGCAGGCAACTCTGCCAATGCTATTGGCAGTCACCAGCTGATAGATATTGTAGAAGCCGACAAAATACTGAGCGAGAACACTCGCAATGCCGATGTGTTTCCTGGCGAGGCCAATATAAAGACTTGGAATGTGGAGGCTTGGAACGGAAGCACACTGATGACATTTGATGAAATTGACGAGACTGACGGCATGATAAAGTTCGTGCAGAAAGGCACGGCCTACAAGATGCCTCAGCCGACCGACATCACTGTCAGCAACATTGAAGACAGTTGTTTCACTCTCACCTGGCCTGCAGTCAGCGATGCCACATATTATATATTAAGCATAAGCAAGATAAATGCCGACGGCACGAAGACTGCTGTCGATGGCTTTGACAGCAAACGCTTACTGAATCCGGGCGTCATCACCGCTGCCGACCTCACTCCTCTCACCGACTATGAAGTGAGTATCAGCGCAGGTATAGGCAGCTATCTGTCTGAACCGCTAAGCAAGACAATACAAACCACTGAGATACCATTCCGCAAACTCAGTCCTTCCAATGTCCAGATAAGCGACGTGACGCATCAGTCGTTCCGCGCCACTTGGCAAGGCATCGACGGAGCCGACGGTTATCTGCTGTCGTTATGCAAGCACACCTATACTGCCACAGACAAGGGATACGACTTCACCGACAAGGCAGAGGGCATGCCGTCGTTGTGGACAAGCAGCAGCACCACCTATTCGTCTGTCAGTGGCTACTACGGAGCATCGGCACCATCACTGCGCATGTCGGCCGACGGCGACTATCTGCAGATGTCTTTCCCCGAGTCGATGATAGACAAACTGACTTTCTGGTACCGCTCACGCTATGAAACAGGACAACTGATTATTGAGAAACAGCTAAAAGGCGAATGGTCTGAGGCCGGACGCCTGAGTCCAAGTACCAACGGCACCACTGCCTGCATCGAACTGGGTGGAGCTGATGCCGTGCGCATTGTTTATTCCCGTGAGTCAGGCTACGTGGCCATCGATGATGTGGTGCTACATTGTCAGACCATCACCCGCATACCTGTAGAACAGTTTGCCAATAAGAAAACCGACAGCGCCACCACCTACATCTTCAGCGGACTGGAACCGTCTGCCACTTATGGCCTCAACATTTCTGCTACTCGTGGCGACCAGACTTCACTGCCATCGTCAGAAAGCATAGTAACCATGCTTAGCGAGTCGGCAGGCATCAAAGACAATTATGAGGAAATCACGAATCACGACAATGCCATTTACGACCTGCACGGCCGACGCATTGCCAATCCGAAGCGGGGCATATATATCCGCAACGGAAAGAAAGTGGTGTTCTGAACAACAAACACAAAAGGGAGATAGCTGTTGCTACTATCTCCCTTATTCTATAAACTCATATCTTACACCTGAGATTTTGCCGCACACATAAGCTATTGGCGGACAATCGCCCTGTATAAGATTATCCACATACATCGGTTCGCCATCAATAATAAGGCTACAATCAAATGTGTCGCCCTCATGCAGACGCGTATTCTCTGATGCCACCACCCTGAACGAGCGGTTTCCAAGATACTCAATGTCGCAGACACGGTCTGGCAGCCATATCAGACGAAGACGGTCGCCATGGCGCAAGCTCTTCTCAACACTCAGACGTCTGTTTAGTACAGGACTGCTCTGCAACTCCTGAGGCAAGCTGGCATTATACTGAAAATCCTCCCAACTGCTGTATCCTAAAAACTGCGACAGAATGTTGAGAGTGGATCTTCGCGGTTCAACATTCTCGTTCACATACCCCCATATCCGCATCAGTGTCGTAGTGCTTAAATATATATGGTGACGGGCAAATATGCGACTACGAAGAAACTCGAAATCCTTCGGAGTGGTCATCTGCCGCTTAAGCGCATGCTCTATCTCTTTACATAGTTGTGTAATCATCGCCTCTATTTTATTTTGTTGATTTTGTTATCAATAAAATTTATCCTCTCACCATTATATACCGCCAAGGCATTTATAATCTCCGCCATCTCATTATCGGTAAAATCACTCTTTACCCTTTCTAAATAATCGTTGAGTGCCTTTCCGCTTTTCATAACGCAGTCAACCATATCTATGTTGCAATATCCTTTGGCAGACAAGGTGTCGAGTTGTTGCCATACGCCTGTTGACTTCAGTGCATCGTCAATAACAGTCTTTCCCTTGCTTATGCAATCGTGCACGCGCTTTTGCCTCGCGTCGGCATCCTTTAATTCATTCTTCATTTTCTGATGAACAACAGAGAGATTCGCCAGACTATCGTTCAACTTGTCTATCGACAAGCTCATCTCGTTCTGCTTTATCTCACTCTCTGCCACCATCTGCCTCATATTATTGTCGCGAATGCCAAGCATTATTACAACGGCTAACAACACCATAACTATGCAAACCAGTATGATATAGGCATACCATCTGAGTTTTCCGTTGCACAATCGCATGTCGTCAAGCAAGGCATCTATATTCTGATAGCGATTGTCGATGGGACGCTGACACTTATTCACAATAGAAGAATAGCCTAAATTCATCTTGTTGAAGATGATGCCAAGACTATATATATCGTTGCGCACATCAGCCACAGCCGTTGTTGCCTGTTCTGGCGACATATAGCGCAAGGTACCTGCCGGTTGCTTCAATACAGCATGACTGTCAGAGTCTGCAAGCCCAAAGTCAATTACATGCACGTTCTCGCCATTGCGGGCTATGAGTATGTTGTCGGGTTTCAGATCGCGGTGTACCACGCCATTCATGTGAATATAGCCCACAACCTCAACCAGTTTCATCGCTATTCGCCTACACACCTTGCGGTCATGTCTTTCGCTAAGCCATTCTGACAACGTTACACCGTCAACATACTCCATCACAATGCACTCGCCAATACTTTCAACATACTCCAGCCCCATGGCTGTCGGGATGCAAGGATGTTGCAGCTTCATTACCACCTCCAACTCTTTGCGTAGCATCTGACGGTAAACCGACTCGCATGCCACCTCTTTACGCAACCCCTTCAACAGCCACCAACGACCATAACGCTTGGCCTTGGCCACTATATTTACATCCGACTCACTGAGAATCTCTACATCAGTGAACTGCCGACTGATACCTTCAAAAGAATCAGTCAAGTAGCCAGATGCCGATGTATCTTCATTGTATTGCATAATGCAAAGTTAAGACTATCATATCAAACCGCCAAATGTTTTTTGGAGAAAGGAATAAAATGGAATACATAGCTTCATAAAATAATATTTACTTTTGCAGCATCATCATTTGAAAACGCAAGGTGACAGGAATATTTTTTACACGATAGTTAGTTAATAATAAAAGTAATAACAATTCAAATTTTAAAAACAATGAAAAGTAAAACAGCTGCTATTTTATTATGTTGGTTCTTTGGAGGATTTGGCGGGCATTGTTTCTACCTCGACAAAACATCTCAAGGTGTTATCCGCTTGATTTTTTCATTCACGCTTATACCAGCAATCATCGCCATCTTTGATTTCTTCACACTGGTAATGATGAGCGAAAGTGAATTCAATCAGAAGTACAACAACATCTCTCCCGCACCCGAAGGGCAACAACAAAAATTCAATGCTGAGGAAATTGCGAAACTATACGAATTAAAAGAAAAGGGCATCATATCAGCAGAAGAGTTTGAACTTAAGAAGAAAGCAATGCTATAATGCATGCTCCTTACCTTAATCTAATAGTTACAAATCTCAATCAGTAAGAAAAATAACATTAAACTCAAAACTTATTAAATCATTAAAATTATTTATTATGAAAAAGAAAATCAAGTATTTATTGGCCATTTTGGCAGGAATCATTGTCATTACAAATCTACCCAGCTGTAGTTGTGGCTCAGGAAAGTCTGACAAACCAGACACCTTGATTGTTAAACCTGAAACTGAAAAGATAAAAGGACCTCTCGGAGATTGTTTCAAAGTATTCAACAGGGTGTATAAGACAACTGGCAACCGATTGACCATTGAGGTAGAAAGAACGGAGGGTGAAAACGAAATGGTTAACGAACACATGGACAATCTTACCAACGACACAAGAGATGCAGGCAAATGCTTTGTTGGTTTTACCATTGAGTACCTTGATGCTGATAAAAATGTTGTCGATACAGAAAAGACATTAGACGATGTTGCATCTATAATAAAGAACACACGTCCTGGCGAAACTGGTACAGTAGAATTCTGGATTCCTTGGAATTCCCAGATCCATTCTTTTAGACTTGCTTCTACATGCGAACTGAATCCAGAGCAAGAAGAAGCAAAGGATAATGATAAAGCTGATGATACCAATTATGACGAGGACTTGGAAAAAGCCGAGAAAGCTCTTGAAACAGGAGTGAAAGCGCTTGAAGCTACTAATGAAGCATTAAAAGTTTTGAATGAATTGCAGTAAGCAAAGCAAAACGCACTGATATTGAACATAAGATTAGAATTTTAAACTTAAAAATAACAGATTATGAAAAGACTTGCAAATTTCCTTTGTATTGCAGCTATGAGCTTGTTCGTCATGAGTTGCAACAGCATGGACAGCACCCTTGATGATTACGAAGAATACGTAAATGAGTGCATCTCTATCATAGAAGAAGCAAAAGAAGATGGAGAGGAAGTGTATGACCTGTCAGATAAATACCAGTCTAAATTAGAAGATATGATAGAAAAAGCAGGAGAACTGGGTAATGAGTTAGAAAAGGCAGAAAAAGAAATGACTGATGAACAAAAAGAACGTTTTGTAAAAATCACCCAGAAAATGTTTGAAGCCGTTAATGAGTAGTTCTCTGCTCCAGCTACTAAGAATAAAAAATCCCTATAATTAATAATTGAAGTGCACCCCGAAAGTTTAACAAGAACTTTTTGAGGTGCACTTATTTTATTCTCCAACAGCGTTATTGTCTTCTACCTTATTCTACATAGTGAAGACGAGAAACACCTTGTAGGGGCGAATCGGCGTATCCGCCCGTATAGTAATCATTCCGTAGGGCAGAAACGTCGTTCTGCCCCTACCGCAAACAAACCTTAATCCTTAATCTTTAATCCCTAATCTTTAATCCAACAGTTAGCGATATGGCGCCCAGCCATCGCTGCCCGCAAGCACCTCCTGCATGGTATAGCCGCGGAGGTTAGGCAACTGATGACTCCACCCCACTCGCTTGCTGACGTCTGCTCCCGGACCCTCGTTCTGATATTCGGCATAGAAGGCGGTCTGCTTGTTGCTTTCCTTGCCCCACGGGTCCCATCCCTCAGGACGTATATGACTGCCCAGATGACAATGGACATATACCGCCTGACCATACGGACGCCACGGACGAGACAGATATACCTTGCCCTCAAGTCCCGGTTCTGCCGTCAGACGACAGTTATAGAACACATAACCGTATTTCGTTGTCTGCCATGTGCTTGGAGCTGTAACATAACCCTTTGTCTTGCTATGTATCTGACAGCGGTGGAACACGGCCGTCGATGCCCCGAAGATGAAGTCAACCGTTCCCTCTACATAACACTCCTCATAATACTGGCGACTCTGCTTGCCCCATGTGTAGAGAGTGTCCTGAAATCCGAGGAAGCGGCACTTGCGGAAATGGGCACGGTCGCCTGCCACAAAGCACGCCACCGCCTGTCCCACAGGTCCGGCAGTATTCTGAAACGTGATGTTCTCAGCATAGAAGTCAGGACCATAGATATATATCGACGATGAACCCGAGGTACCTTTCTTCTCGCCAAAGGCATTCAGCGTGTTGGCATGGTCGTCGTAACTGAGCACTGCCCCGTCCTCGCCATAGAGGGCAACAAACTGCTTGCTCTGTGCAATAACTATCTTCTCCTTGTAAACACCCTTGCAGATGTAGATACGCGTCACCTTCTTTCGGAAATCGGGCACAGCATCAATTGCCTCCTGCACCGTCTTGAAGTCGCCGCTGCCATCCTTTGCCACCACATAGTGGCAACTGTCCTTCGGCATACTGCTCTGATAAGCAAATGCAGGAGCCTTCGACGGGTCGGTCTGGGCAACCATTTGCATAATGCCGCAGAACAACAGTGTCATAACACTAAAAAGAAATCTGTTCATGGTTCTCATTATTATTTACCTTATTTGTTATTATATGTTACAAAATTAGTCATTATTATTCAATTAATGCCATTGCCTCCTCTTCCGTTGAGTTAATCAATGTTAACAACCTGCTGATTGCAAGCATTCTCCTATGATTTATTAAGAATTATAACTATTTTTGCAGATATAACATTAATTTCTTTAAAAATTTATTTCTTATGAGAAAGACCAATCTATTAGCACTGCTTTCTGTAGTTTTGATTGCCTTTGGCTTTGCATCATGCGGCCAGTCATCAGGCTACAAGTCTGTAATTCCTGCCGAACCTGTGGCTGTGGTTAAGGCAAACGTGAACAACCTGCTCACAAAGTCGGAGATTCTGAAAGACAACCAGATTACCGGACTTGCCAAGAACGGTATCAATGAGATGCCGGAGAACTCTCGCGAACTGATGCGCAAGATTCTTGAAGACCCTGCCAACAGCGGTATCGACCTTGAACAGCCAGCTTTCATGGTTGTAGAGAACATCGAACAGGTAAGGGGTTTCGCTCTGCTTGCCGTTAGCGACATAGAGAAGCTCAAGGAACTCGTAAACGCCCTTGACGACGAGAGCAGTTCACTCACCGAGAAGGATGAGTATAGCGTACTGAAAGTAAACAACGACAATCTTGCTGCATTCGACGAGAACAAGCTCATCATTGCTTTCTCACAGGGTGCCTTCGACGCAACCGAGTATATGACTCCTGACGATAACGCTGACGACAAGTGCAGCGAACTGGAAGACTTCCTTGCTTCAGGCGACGACATGGGACTCTACATGGATTATAAGGACATCCTAAGACTGGCTGAGGGTGCCAACGCTGGGGCTTTTGCCGGTATGGACATGGAGAAGTTCAAGGACCTGAAACTCATCTGCTCGCTCAACTTCGAGGCTGGCAAGGCAGTACTGAAGGGCAAGATGGCTGGCAGCGACGAACTGATTGACGCTTACAAGAAGTTTGCTGCCGACCCTGAGACCGATCTTCAGAAGTTCATCCCTAACGCCACCTATGCCTTTATGCAGTTTGGCGCAAAGGAATGGGGCAAGGCCATTGAGGAGAACGTTGCTCTCACAGGCGAGAACAATCCTTTAGAGCAGGCAACAGCAGAGATAAACAAGACCTTGAAGAGACAGGGCATCAGTCAGGAGTTCTCTTGGTCACTGCTCAACTCGCTCGACGGCGGCATCATCTTCGGTGTATCTGAAATTGACAAGACATCACAGATGCCTATACCGCAGATGACCCTCGTGGCAGAGTGCAAGGACGACAAACTGTTCAGTCTTATTGCAGAGATTATGCAGAAGGAGCCGGGTATGATAAAGCCTGTTGCCGACAACATCTACTCATTAAGCGACCTCTATTATATCGGTTATGCCGACGACAAGATTTTCGTAATGCCTAAGAGCATTTACAACGAGTGCTATAGCGACGGTTCACTGAAAGGACTGGCAAGCAACCTGTCAAGCAACAAGCTGGCCGACAAGATTGGCAACAAGAACGGTATGATTGTTGATGCCAAGGCTACTGTAGGCGTCATCAAGGAGATGGGACTGGCAACAAGAAGAAGCGAGCGAGCAATGCTCGACCTGCTTAACAAGTTTGAAAGCAGCAGCTATACCGTTGACACCGACAACTGCGAACTGGAATGGAGCGTATTCTTTGACGATGCCAACACCAACTCACTCAAGCAGATTAAGGACATGGCTATCTCTACAGCCATCGGTGAGGCAGTGAACTAATCCACCTTACAAGCATTGAATGATGATTGAGACGATTCGTTTCAACAATGTTATACCCAATGTGTTTGTTGGCTCGCCTCCAGAGGGCGGGCCATCAGACGTATGGCAGCAGTCGCTCTTTTTCGAGAAGGGCAGGTCGTATCTCATAGAGGCGGCATCGGGCAGAGGCAAGTCGTCGTTCTGCGCCTTTCTCTACGGACTGCGTTCCGACTATCAGGGACAGATTGAACTGCTCAACAAGCATGGACAGCGCATCAGCAGCAGTGAGGCTGCAAGATGCGAGATGCGCCGCCGGTCGTTGGCACTGATGTTTCAGGAACACAGGATTTTTCCGGAACTGACAGCAGTGGAGAACGTGATGCTGAAAAACATGCTCACCGATTACTACACGGAACAGCAGGTGAGACAGATGCTCACGCAACTAGGACTTCAAGAACGACTCGACACTCCATGTGCCCGTCTGTCGTTAGGACAGCAGCAGCGCGTGGCGTTCATCAGGGTACTGGCACAGCCTGCCGACTTCTTCCTGCTCGACGAACCTATAAGTCATCTCGACAGCAACAACGCCGCCATCATGGGAGGTTTGCTGGCAGAACGGCAGCAACGAGACGGCACCGGAGTCATCGTGACATCAATTGGTAACAGGTTGCCGTTCAACTACGACAAAATCATCAGGTTATAACCCAAATGAGATGAGAGACAGGATAAGACTTTTGTTCAAACTGCTTCGCAAGAACATCAACGTGTGGCAGATAGTGGGGTTCGTGATTGCCAATTTGCTGGGCGGCGCCATCGTGCTCACCGGCACACAGGCATATCAGGACTTCGACCGTTTCATGGAGAAGGAGAGCGGATTGCTGTCCGAGGGTTATGTAGTGGTGACCAAGCCTATCAACGGATTATCGACATTCAGCAGTATGCTGGGCGTGAAGCCTGTGTTCAGAGACAAGGAGATAAACCAACTGCGCCAGCATCCTGCCGTAAGCGAGATTGGTGTATTTACATCTGCCAACTTCCAGATTCGAGGCAGCTTCACCCTTGGCGAACTCAATATCTCTACCGACCTGTTCATGGAGTCGGTGCCCGACAAGTTCATCGACGTGAAATTCAAGAATCCCAACGAATGGGATGCCGACGTGAACAGTACGTTCATACCGGTAATCATACCAAGAAAATATCTTAACATCTATAACTACGGCTATGCCTCTACAAAGGGACTGCCTCAACTGGGCGAAGGACTCACCTCAGCCTTCCCCATAACCATGCGAATACGCGGCAACGGCTACCAACAGGCGTACAATGCAAGGATTGTGGGGTTCACCGACCGTCTGAACACCATCCTCGTGCCCGACCGCTTTCTGCAGGATGCCAACAAGAAGTTCGGCAGCAAGGCGGCAGAACCGCCCTCACGACTGATTGTGGCAACAAAGTCGAGCGGTGGCAGCAACACCTTCCTCGACTATCTCGACAAGAACGGCTATTGCATAGAGGGCAATCTGGAAAGCCTGAAACTGCAGACGCTCGTCCACGGCATACTATGGGTGGTGATTGGCATCGGCGGCATCGTGTCGGTATTGGCATTCGTACTGCTGCTCATAAGCATACAGCTGCTCATAGAGAAAAACAAAGACAAGTTCCTCAACCTCTATTCGCTCGGCTACTCCATCAAGCAGATTGCAGCCCCTTATCTGTGGCTCGTCATTGCCATTGACTCACTCGTGTGGCTGATTTCTGCCTGTGCCGTTAGCATAGCATACCCTCATCTGTTTGCCTTCATTTCCATCATATCGCCCGACCTCCAACTGGCATCGCTCCTGCCGCTATGGATTGTTGCCATAGCACTGGCACTGCTGTTCGTCGCCATGCACCGCTGGGTGATAATAAGACAATTAAAAAGAATCTGCCTCTAAACGAAGCAGATTCTTTTCTTTTTTCATAACATGTTCTTTATCTGTAACCGCATTATCGGCGGGCACTCACTGATACTGATGCTGCAGGCAACGACGACTTGACAGTCACTCTTGCCTTTCCTGCCTTCTGCTTGCTGCGCACCACAATCATTCCCCTGCCCTTCCATGTGGTGAGCTTCGGCGATGTCAGTGGCTCAAGGTCTTTCAGGTCGGCACTGCCGGCTGCAGCCAGAGTTCCGCTACCAGTCACCTGCACGTTACATACCACAGCAGCGTCGGGCACCACCCTACCTTGGCGGTCAACCACCTCAACGGTGATGAACGACAAGTCTTGTCCGTCGGCAGCAATCACCTTGCGGTCTGTTGTCAATCGGAGTCGTGCCGGTTCGCCGGCTGTTGCCAACGTTACGGTCTTTCCGCCTGCCTCTGCACGTAATGTTCCAGGTTCGTATGGCACTGGGAACACCGCCTTGTACTGCGTGCCGCGGTTCACCTTCTTGGTGCCTATCAGACGGTCGTTAAGGTAGAGCTTCACCTCCGGAGCCTTGGTATATACCTCAACCTCTATCGGCTTGCCTTCCCATCCTTTCCAGTTCCACGACTCCCATGTAGGCCATACCGACCACTGAGTTTCGCGTATCTTGCCGTAATATTCGTTTGGTTCTTTCACTGCCATGTATAGAACCTCCCCCCTGCCCCTCCCAAGGAGGGGTGACGCGCCATTCTCTTGTGTATTCCAGAGTATGTCCCTATAGTGAGAAATCGGCTTTCGCCAACCAGTGATATCCACATCGCCGCAATAAGCACCATGCCATGGGAACTGATGGCGGTGGTAGTGCTCGCCATGAGTCTCGCCTTCATAGTAGAAGCGGCCGATGCCCGACTCGCCCAGATAGTCAAGACCTGTCCAAACCATGTCGCCCACCACATAAGGATGGTCGTTGACGATGGCCCAGTTGCCGAAAGCATCGCGCGGATAACTCTCCGTCTGCCACATCACACGCTTAGGGTCACGCTGATGGTCGCTCTTATGCTTGTGAATCATGTAGTTATAGCCCACCACGTCGAGCACCTCGGCATGCGGGTCGTAAATTTCCCAGTCGCTGTCCCACGCACAGAGAGCCTCCGTCACAGGACGTGTGGTGTCGTAGCGCAGCACCTCACGCTTCAGCATGCGTGCAGTTGTCACCACGCGTATGTCCTTGCGCTCCATCACCTCGTTGCCTATGCTCCAGCTGATAACGCTCGGATGGTTGCGGTCGCGCATCACAAGTGCTGCTATGTCTTCCTTATAACATGAGTCGATGAGTGTGCTGTAGTCGTATTTTGTCTTTGCCTGTCGCCATCCGTCGAAAGCCTCATCAACTACGAGCATGCCTATCGAGTCGCAAGCGTCGAGCAAGGCGCGTGTCGATGGGTTGTGGGCTGTTCGTATGAGGTTGAAGCCCGCATCCTTCATCAGTCTCACCTTGCGAATCTCTGCCCTGTCGAAAGCTGCAGCTCCCAGGAGTCCGTCGTCGTGATGCACGCAGGCACCGTTGAGCAGCACCTTCTTGCCGTTGAGCATGAAACCGTTTTCTGCATCAAACGTAAACCAGCGCACGCCGTAGTTCACAGTCTTGCGGTCGGTCTCCTTGCCGTTCTCGCTCAGCGTCACCTCTGCCTTATAGAGATTAGGCGCATCTGGCGACCACAGTTTCGGGTTGTCGATATTGTAGTTGAACACCACTGCCTTGCTCTCTCCGCCGTTCAGCCTTACTGTCTGTTCCTGACCAGCCACAGCCACCTTTGCCTCGCGTGTCTCGGAAGCATTATTGTTTACAGTTACTTCCACCTTCACCTCGGCACGCTCTGCCGATACTTTCGGTGTAGTAACAAACACCCCGTTCTCTGCTATATGAACATTGTTCATTGTCTGCAACCACACATGGCGGTAGATGCCCGAACCAGAATACCAGCGGCAGTTTGTCTGCTGAGAGTTGTCAACGCGCACGGCAATGGTTGTGAGGTTGTAAGGTTGTGAGTTGCTTGTCTCAGTATTGTCTTCACTCCTCCACTCCTGCACTCCTAAACTCCTTATTTGTCTTGTTATATCCACCGTAAACGGAGTATATCCGTATGCATGCCTACCGGCCAACTGTCCGTTTACATACACCTCGCAACGCTGATAGACACCCTCGAAATGGAGTTTCACGATGTCGCCCTGCGGCACTGTAAAGGTCTTGCGATACCATCCGAAGCCGGCAGGATAGTAGCCGCCGTCGTTGGCTGTCGGTGCTGTGCGTTCAGGGCTGTGATGAATGTCCCAGTCGTGAGGCAGATTCACGTTCTGCCACTTGCTGTCGTCGAAGTTCACGTCGTGAGCACCCTTCACGTCACCCTCACAGAACTTCCATCCAAAATCAAACAATGTGTTTGTCGTTGCTGCCAGCAGTAATGTCGGGAAGCACAGCAACATGATAATAAGCGTTAGATTCTTTTTCATGAGTTTATTGGTAGTTGATTGTTTTTTCTTTTGCAAAGATACAGCATTAATCCCATTAGCACAAATTATTCCATAGAAATGACACAACAGCAAAAGGTTATTAGACGAAAGGGAATGAACAAGGCACACCCTCACTCCATCGCCCTTCCACAGCAGCGATGTATTGATTCTTGTATTTGCCATAGCACCCAAATTATTTTCAAACAATAATAATTATTTTCATTGGTTTATTGTATCTTTGCATATATCAAATGATAAAATGTATTACAAATGAAAAATATAATTATTTTAGTAATATCTTTCATAAGCATATATTCGCATGCTCAAGACAATAATACGGTGAGGGCATATTCGGCTGAGTCTTTTTATCACCTGTTCAACAATAGGCTTGCAGATACAAATGTTAAGGTGGTAGATGGTGAGGATGCTGAATTTATAAAGAGCATCATAAAGGATGTCAAATGGTATAACAAGACGGTCAAACCATTGGGCGAAGGACTTTTGATTGAATTCAAACCAAATGAAGGGATATATCTTGGCTACAACGGATTTGCTGTTATTGATAGTTCGGAGATTATTAAACAGTCTTACACTTATCCCAAGAAAATAAGAAACTGTGTAAAAGAGATTATCGATTCATATTATAGCCCCCCTTCTATGAACATTATCAGGAGATATGACAACCACTCATTGTCAGTTGCATACATTTCGTCAAATCCCTGCTTCTTTAACCCAAGAAAGAAGACTGTAAGAGTGTTTTTCAATGTTAAGATAAATACAGAGTCAGTTTCTGTGGATTATCATATAGACAAAGACAAGAACGGTAGCCTTATTGTATTTAGGCACATTTCTCTATGGAATGTTAAAACCCGTACCGATGGTTCTGTCAAGTTACAGGCAGACGAGCATGCCATGAAAAAACTCTTAGCTTTGATTCCCGACTGGAATTCAATGAGCGATTCAGAACGCATGCGGTATTTGGATAATCATATAAAGTAACCGTATATCGCTTACGGCCTTTTGGGGAAAAGTGCATTTACGGCTATTTCATTATACATAGTAGAGACGCCACGCGTGACGTCTCTATTTGTTTTTCTCTCTTAACGCACTACACCCTATTAAATTTTTAATTTTATCAGAACATCTGAACTAACCTTGCAAACAACTTGACAATCAAGAAGATAAGGTTAGTTCAGATGGCGTCAGATTTTTTTAAATTTAGTTGAGCGTAGTGTTTTTACCTCTTGCTTTTCAACAGCAAGTTCAGAGTAAGGAGGAATATCATACAGATGGAAATGACTATGATGGAGGATGCTGAGTAGCTGTCTTGCGGCATTTCCGTTCTCTTAATGGCATCCAGCATGTCGTTGCCGAACAGATAGACAATAGCAGAGATGCCCGATAGCGACACGGCTATGATAGAGCAAATTATCAGCATGTCGTTTCGCCGCTCCTTCTGTCGTCGCTCGTCTGCTATGCGCTGCATGGTCTTGTATGCGAAATTGCTCGGCAACTTTGCAGTCTTCTTTTCCTGTTTGCTTTTCAATGCCATGCGCAAACCAATATCTTTTTTCTCCATAATATGCTTATTTATCGGTTGTCATCAACAAATGCAGTTTCTTTCTTATCCTGTGCAATCTGGTAGCCACGCTGCCCTGTCCTATTCCCATGATATAGGCAATCTCGTTTTGCGGCCGTTCATCGAAGTAATAAAGATTTACCAGCATCTTCTCCTCAGGCCTTAGCTGTTCGATGGCTGCCTCCAGCCTCGCCAGACTTTCCTCGCTGTCCATTGCCAGTGTCTCATCAATGTCGGCCTCATCTATCTGCTGATGCTCGTCTATCGACACATAGTGCAGCTTCTGCTTGCGCAACCAACTCACGGTGGTGGTATATGCTATGCGATAGAGCCATGTTGAGAACGACGAGCGACGGTCGAACATGGGGAGCTTGTCGTATGCCTTGACGAAAACATCCTGCGTCAGGTCCTCGGCATCAGCCTGACCATCAACGAGTCGGCTTATCATTGCCAGCACGCTATTGCCATAGCTTTCGAGAAAATAGCCAAAGTCCTCTTCATGTCCGTCGAGGATTCTGGCTATCAGTCTGCTTTCGTCTGTTGACATAGATGTTCATTTTTTTTTAGGAGTGGAGGAGTACAGGAGTGTAGGAGTGCAGACGTATGCTTTGGTAACAGTCTTCAATCTTTCAATCCTTAATCTTTAATCTATTAAGAAGGAGCTCTCATCCCAAATTCCTTCCCAAGGGGAGGTTAGGAGGGGTTCTTTAATCCTTCTTCTTCTGTCCGCGCTCAACGAAGTATGCAATAAGGAGAGCGATGCCGCCAAAGAAACATACGCAAGAGCCATAGAGGATTTCTGCCACGTACCTGTAACTTCTTGGGTCCTCGCCTCTCCAGTAGTCGCCGTTTGTGATCATTCCGTTCAGGAAGAATGCGATGAACAGGCCCAGCCCCACACCAATCATCAATGCACCCAGACGCAAAGCCCAGTTGGATGCGCTGCCCATGCGGATATCGATGTTGTTCAGGTCAACTTTAGAGATTTCCGCAATCTTGTTAATCACCATTTTTCGCTCTTCCTTGCGCACGAACAATTCAAACAGTTTGTAGATAGTGCCGAAAACTATCAGCATGTTCAAAGGAATAATTATAAAATTCATAGTCAGAATTTGTTTAAGTTATTATTACTGTTTTTTATTCTCTTTTCTACTTATTAGACGCAAGAAAACGAAAATATTACACTTTTTTTGGGAAAAATAATCAATAAAAAAGAGGGCACTTCAATTAGAAATGCCCTCATTCGTTACATATATTATATATGTTTAGAAATCCATCTTGTCAAGAGAATCGTTGAAGTCCTTTGGCTCGTGGTTCTCTGGCTGCACCGGAGCCTCATCGTGATGACGGCGCTCCTGACGCTCTGGACGTGGACGACGCTCACCGCGCTCAGGACGTGGGCGACGATCGCCACGCTCCGGACGCTCACGGCGTGCTGGACGCTCAACATAGTCGGCAGGCTTCTCTATCAGCACACGGTGAGAGAGCTTGTACTTGCCTGTCTTCTGGTCAATCTCCATCAACTTAACGCTAATCTTGTCGCCCTCCTTGATGCCAGCTTCCTCAACTGTCTCAAGACGCTTCCAGTCAATCTCGCTGATGTGAAGCAGACCGTCCTTGCCTGGCATAATCTCAACGAAACAACCGTAAGGCATTACCGAGCGAACTGTTCCCTCATAGATTTCGCCTACCTCTGGGATGGCAACGATAGCCTTAATCTTAGCAATAGCACCGTCGATGCTCTCCTTGTTAGGACCGCTCACCTGTACCTTGCCTACACCTTCAGTCTCCTCGATAGTGATTGTAGCACCAGTATCTTCCTGCATCTGCTGGATAATCTTTCCACCAGGACCGATAACAGCACCGATGAACTCCTTAGGAATCTCAATCTGAACGATGCGTGGAACGTGTGGTTTCAACTCCTCGCGTGGCTCAGCGATTGTCTCGGTGAGCTTGCCAAGGATGTGCTCACGACCAGCCTTTGCCTGCATGAGAGCCTTCTCCAATATTTCGAATGACAGACCGTCGCACTTGATGTCCATCTGTGTTGCTGTAAGACCATCGATAGTACCTGTGGTCTTGAAGTCCATATCGCCAAGGTGGTCCTCATCGCCAAGGATGTCAGAGAGCACTGCGTACTTCTCCTCGCCCGGGTTCTTGATAAGACCCATTGCAATACCTGATACAGGCTTCTTCATTGGAACGCCGGCATCCATCAGTGCCAGTGTACCGGCACATACAGTAGCCATTGATGAAGAACCGTTTGACTCGAGAATCTGAGATACGAGACGTACTGTGTAAGGGAAATCCTCTGGAATCTGACCCTTCAGACCGCGCCATGCCAAGTGGCCGTGACCAATCTCGCGGCGACCTACGCCACGCTGTGCCTTAGCCTCACCTGTACAGAATGGAGGGAAGTTGTAGTGGAGCAGGAAGCGCATGTAGCTCTTGTCCAAAACATCGTCAACCATCTTCTCGTCGAGCTTTGTTCCGAGTGTACAAGTTGAGAGCGACTGTGTCTCACCACGTGTGAAGATAGAGCTTCCGTGTGGCATTGGCAGTGGACTAACCTCGCACCAGATTGGGCGAATCTCGTCGGTCTTACGACCATCGAGGCGGATACCCTCGTCAAGGATGCAACGGCGCATAGCGTCGCGCTCTACATCATGGTAGTAGCGGTCCATCATTGCATACTTCTCTTCCATCTCGTCTTCGCTCAACTCAGTGTGAGCAGCTGCGTAAGCCTCCTTGAAGTCAACGAGAATCTGTTCGAAAGCCTCAGCGCGTGCATGCTTCTCGAGAGCCTGCTTTGTTACGTCGTAAGCCTTCTGGTAGCAGTCCTTATTGATTTGCTCGCGAAGTTCCTCATCGTTCACCTCGTGGCAATATTCGCGCTTAACGTCCTTGCCAAGTTCCTTTGACAGTTCTACCTGCAGTTCGCACATAGGCTTGATGGCATCCATTGCCACCTTCAGAGCCTGAATCATGTCCTGCTCGGTAACTTCCTTCATCTCGCCTTCTACCATCATGATGTTCTCGGCAGAAGCACCAACCATGATGTCCATATCTGCATCCTTCATCTGCTCGAAGGTTGGGTTGATGATGTACTCACCGTTTACGCGTGCTACGCGAACCTCACTAATTGGACATTCAAATGGGATATCTGAACAAGCCAAGGCTGCTGATGCTGCGAAACCTGCAAGAGCATCAGGCTGATCAACGCCGTCGGCTGAAAGAAGCATCACATTAACAAAAACCTCTGCATGGAAGTCAGAAGGGAACAGTGGACGGAGCACACGGTCAACCAGACGTGAAGTCAGGATTTCGTTGTCGCCAGCCTTGCCCTCACGCTTTGTGAAACCGCCAGGGAAACGGCCTGCTGCTGCATACTGCTCTCTGTAGTCAACCTGAAGAGGCATAAAATCTGTTCCGGGAACTGCATCTTTTGCGGCACAAACAGTGGCGAGGAGTACGGTGTTGCCCATACGGAGCACAACACTTCCGTCGGTCTGCTTTGCCACTTTCCCGGTTTCAATGGTGATGGTTCTGCCATCAGCCAATTGAATACTTTTCGTAATTACGTTCATCTTTAAAAAAACATCTAAAATATAAAAAATACGCAATGATAGCGTTTATCATCGCAAAAACTTCGCAAAGATACACATTATTAATATAAAGTTTGCTAAACCGCTGCGCTTTTTATGATTTATTATGTTTTATGTTGCGGGAACGCACCTATACACTACCCCATCTTTCCCGTCAGGTATGCACGGGTTCGTTCATCGGCAGGATTGTTGAACATAAGTTCCGTATTGTCATATTCCACCAGTTCGCCCAGATACATGAACATGGAGTTCTTGGCTATTCGCTGTGCCTGTCCCATGTTGTGAGTAACGATAAGAATCGTAACACTCTCTTTCAGTTGTACAAGCTGTTCCTCAATATGCTTTGTGGCAATAGGGTCGAGTGCAGAAGTAGGTTCGTCCATGAGCAGCACATCGGGTTTCAGAGCCAATGCCCTAGCTATGCAAAGGCGCTGTTGCTGACCTCCGCTGAGAAAGGTGCCACGCTTGTTGAGCACATCCTTCACCTCGTCCCACAGCGACACATTGCGCAAACTCTCTTCCACAATCCTTTCACGCTCCGAACGCGAGAGGCGGATGCCGTTGAGCATGTATCCAGAAAGGACATTGCCGGCAATGCTCATAGTTGGGAACGGTGCAGGACGCTGAAAAACCATACCTATGCGGCGACGCACATCAATGGGTTCCATGCCCAAGACATCGGTGCCGTTGAGCATTATCTGTCCGTCAACACGAATGTTGGGATATAGGCTGTGCATCATGTTGACAGCCCTGAGCAGAGTGCTCTTGCCACAACCCGACGGTCCCATAATGGCAGTTATGGCATTGCTTTCAACAGCAGCCGTTACGTTTCTTACCGCCTGCGTATTGCCGCCGTATGAAACACTTACATCCCTGAATTTTATTATCGGTTCGATTATTTCCATTTTCTTGCTATTCTTTTTGCTGTGATATTCAGTATAAGTACAAATAATAAGAGAAAGAGCGAGGCTCCCCATACAAGACTTTGCAGATTGGGGTCATTGAAGAATTCCCATATCAATAGAGGCACGGCAGCAACCGGTTTGTCAACATCCCAACGTATCATCGAGCAGCCTAAGGCTGTGAACATAAGCGGTGCGGTCTCGCCAATAACTCTCGACACTGCCAGCAGCACTCCGGTAAATATTCCACCAAAGGCAGAGGGCAACAATACCCTGAACACCACGCGGGCATTACTTCCGCCTAACGCCAATGCCGCCTCCTTGAGCGAGGCAGGAAGAATCTTCATGGTCTCTTCAGTAGAACGGATAATCAGAGGCAGCATCATTACAAACAGTGCTACGCTGCCAGCAAAGGCTGAATAGCCATGCATCGGCACGACCACCCAGATGTAAGTAACTATGCCTATAATCACCGATGGGGTGCCTTGGAGCAAATCGGTGAGATAACTTACTGTCTGTGCAAAACGTGACTTGCCGTTCTCTGCAAGATATACACCACACATGATGCCTACTGGAACTGCTGCTGCAACAGCCATAAGCAACATAAGCATCGTGCCTATGATGCCATTGGCTATGCCTCCCGGTATTCTCTCACCGGCATTGGCAGCCTGCATTGCCTTAAAGGCCGTTGGCGTTGGTTCTGTAAGAAACTCCCAACTCAGTTGTCCGATGCCTCTCACGAACACCTCGCCCAATATGGCAAGCAACGGCACACAGGTGAGCGCTGCCAGAAGGCATACAGTAAACTTTGCCATACGATTGGCTAACAGTCGTCTTTTTCTATTTGTCATACTATTCTTGCACGTTTAATCATTAACTTGCCTACCATATTGATTAATGCCGTTATAAGAAACAACAGCAGGCCGATGGCTATCAGCGATGACAAACGCAGGCCGTCGGCCTCGCCAAACTGGTTGGCAATGATGCTTGCCATGGTATTTCCTGTGGCTGTGAGTGAGGTTGGCATCTGGTTAGTGTTGCCTATAAGCATGGTTACGGTCATCGTCTCGCCCAGTGCACGACCGATGGCAAGTACATAGGACGAGAATATACCGCTGCCGGCAACAGGGAAGACAATATGCCGGATAACCTCAAAGCGTGTGGCACCAAGACTATAGGCTCCCTCTTTCAGGTCTGCCGGCACCATCTTGATAAACTCTGCACTGAGCGATGATGCATATGGCACAATCATTATGGCAAGAACCAACGATGCCGTCAAAATGCCGGAACCTTGTTGCGATATGCCCAACGACATGATGAGCGGTCGCAGGAGATAGAATCCCCACAGTCCGTAGATGATGCTTGGGATACCTGCCAACAGATCGGTAATGGTTGACAATATGCTTGCCATGCGGGTGCCTTTATAATACTCACCCACAAAAAGCGACACCGGCAATGAAAACGGTATGCAGAAAAGCAAGGCAAGCAAGGTGGTGAGCAGCGTGCCCGTGATGAAAGGCAGTGCCCCATAATGCTCGTTGCCTTCAGCATAGCTCCATTCTGACGAGGTCATGAATTCCCACAGTCCAAAATGGTTTAATACCGGCAAAGCATCTGTAGTGAGGGAGTAGAGCACTCCCCCACAGACTACTGGAACGACCAATGCCGTAAGCAAAAGTAAGAAATTGAACAGCCTGTCGTTCATGTTTTACAGATTTTTCCCGTTGTAGGTAACTCCTTCAAGGTTCTTCATACTGAGCTCAACGGCTGTCTTTGGCAGCGGAGCATAATGAACGTCAGCGGCTGTCTTCTGCACGTCATCGCTAAGAATGAATTTCAGCAAATCTACAGTTGCCTGTGCCTGCTCTTTTGAACGGTTGGCATAATTCTGTTCCTTGTATATGATTATCCATGTGAAACAACTTATAGGATAAGCATCTGGGGCAGAAGAGTTGGTGATAGACGTGCGGGTGTCAGCCGGAATTTCTCCAGAAGCTGCTGCAGAAATGCTTTCTGCATTAGGTTCAACCATTTTGCCATTGCTGTTTTGCATCATTGCGTATGGTATCTTCTGTGCGAAAGCATACTCTGAACCAACATAACCGATGGAGTTGACTGTCTGAGAGATAACGCCTGCCACGCCAGGATTACCCTTGGCTGCCTGACCAGCAGGGAAATCAACAGACTTGCCTGCACCGTACTTCTCTGCCCATTTTGCACTGGCCTTGCTCAGATAGTCGGTAAAGACATAGGTTGTTCCACTGCCGTCGGAACGGAACACTGGTATGATGTCGGCATCAGGCAACTGCACATTAGGGTTGAGAGCCTTCAGGCGGTTATCGTTCCATTTCTTTATCTCGCCAGAGAAAATGGCAGCCACCAGTTCGCCAGAGAGTTTGAGACTGTCAACACCTGGCAGATTATATGCCAGCACTACAGCTCCCATACATGTAGGCACATGGATGACATCTTTCATCTCCTTCAGTTCCTTTTCTGAAAGGAAAGCATCAGAACCGGCAAAGTCAACAATCTCGTCTTTCAAGTTGCGAACACCGCCGCCACTGCCTATTCCGCCGTAAGCCACCTGGTCGCCGTTCTGCTCAGAAAACAGTTCGAACACCATGTTATAGAACGGTTGTGGGAAAGTGGCTCCCGCACCTGAGAGCTCTATGCTCTCACGCTTACTTTCTGTTTGTTCACTTTTGTTGTTGCCCTTGCAAGAAGACATGAGAAGGGCTGTCGCTGCAAGAATTGCAGCAATGAAATTAAATGTTTTCATAAGAATTTCTTATTTATTTGGTTATTTCAAAATAAACGGATTATAAACCGAAATAACAACTAACGTATGCTGAATATTTATTGTCTTTTCCATCGGCCTTTGGTATTGCCATGCGGAAGTTCGGTGCCAGTTTCACGTACTTGCCCAACTTCAACTGCAAACCGGCTACAACGGCCTGCTCGTCGGTTGCCTCATTCCAATCGTCCTTTGACGACAGGTTGTCGTAACGGACAAAGATGTCAATGTCCTTGGCTGCTTTCAGCGAACCATAAACAGACAGACCATATTGATCGGCATCTTCCTTGTTGCCTGTGTTCTGGATGATATTATATTCTGCACCAAGCGACAGGCATGAAGTCTTGTATCCGATAAAGGCAGCATAGTTGACTATATCCTTGGCATCGTCAGTGCTTGCCTCGTTAAGTCCTGCATAGAGTCTAAGCGAAAGACCTTCTACTGGTGTTAGTGTTGCACCAAGTCCGTAAAGCAGGCCGTCATTTTTCTGTACCTTCTTATAACCCTCGCCATTCACTACTATGGCATCGGCACTTATCCATGGAGCCAGTTTGTATGAAGCAGAAAGTCCGAGGTCGGCACTGCTGCCGAATTTATAGTTGTCCTGAAACGATTTATATATGTATCTATAGCCCCAGTGCTTCTCCTGCATGTTGAACTGAGTAGTGGATATAAGACCACCATTGAGTGTCAGGCGACCTTTAGTCCATGTCACCATTGCATTCTTGATATAGGCTATGCGCTGATAGTCGCCAACATCGCTCGACTTGCCTATATCCATCACGCCCTTCACGCTCAGTCCTTTGCCCAAGTTGTACTGATAACCCAGATAACTGCGGTCCAAATCGAAGCCACGGTCATCGTTATCGGCTCCGAAACCAGTGTGGAAGTTTCCAAACACCTGAACAATGGCTTTGCCCTTAGGCTCTTCATTTTTTGCATCCTGCGCCTTTGCAGCGATGCAGCAGCAGGCAACCAATCCTGCCATAATCATCTTTTTTGTCGTCATATTCATATTTGTTTTAATTTGACGGTGCAAAGGTACGATGACGGCATTTCATTTTGGTTACAACGACGTTATGAAAAGATTAAAGTGATTTTACAAATATTTTACTATCATCTAATTCAGATTCAAGAATAGAAAGCATTGTCTTTGATTTTCAAGAATTAATATGTATTTTTGCAAGCGAAACTACTAATTAACAAATTGAAACATGAGAAAACTGTTGTTGATGCTGGCGCTGGCCATGGGACTGACTACAAGCGCACAATATCAAGAGGTAAAGGAAAGAAAGACCGACGGCAACAGCCACTATATATATTTCGCCAACGGCAACGTTAAGGCTTTTCCGAAGGAGTATGTTAAGGAACTGGACAATGACGGCGGGAAGTGCACGATAACCCTTGTCAACGACAGCACCATATCGTGGAACGCAAGCGAGATAACCGAGATAAGCGACGTGAAGCCCGACTACCCGCGCTTCACGTTCTTTGAACTGAACGACAAGCACAACGACCAACTGGTCAGCGATGTAGAGGCTACGATAACCGACGATCGGGTGACGGCTTCTGTCGGAGGCATAGGCAAGTGGCTCACTCCTACGTTCGAGATGGACAGCAGCGACGGCATCGCTTTCGTGGGCGGCAATCGTCAGACAAGTGAAGAGTCGCGACTGCGCTTTGCCGAACCCGTGGTTTACACCCTCTCTCGCGAGGGTCATCAGCGGCTGGCGATGGAAAGGGTGAGCAACGGCGAGACAACGGCAAGGGAGATTAGTCTGAACAAAGACATGCTTTCTACCAATGCTCCTACGAGTCAGGAGGGCGAGGGACTGGACATGATGCTCGACGGCAACACCAGCACCTTCTTCCACTCTACATGGTCGGCAGATAAGGTGTATGAGGTGGACCTCAACAAGCAAGTATATATCTCCGTGACCTTGCCAAAGGCTGTCAGCGACATACAGTTTCATTATGTCGGTCGCCCCGGAACAAGCAAATACAACATCTTTGAATGGAAGATTGAGGCATCGAACGACGGCAGCAGCTGGACAGAGATAACAACGATAAACGAGAGCAACGGACTGCCTACCGAAGGCAACGGGGTGGCTTATACCTCGCCAACCATATCGCTCGGTGCAAAATACTCTCACCTGCGCTTCACAGCGGTCAAGGTGGGCTATAAGAACTATCTGTGCATCAGCGAACTGAAACTCTACGAGGTAACTACCTCCAACAGCGAATATGCCTTCCGCATGATGCCGCTGGGACGCGATGTGACGGTGGATATCGACTGGCTGGCCGACCGTGCCGAAAGCGTGCCGCGCATAGACATCAACATCGACGGCGGACAGATGGTGTCGAGCAAGGAATATTATCTGAATGCGCTCATCAAGATACAGGGGTTTGGCGTATGGCCAGACTTTGAAGACAGTGTGCAGATAAAGGGACGAGGCAACATCAGTTGGAACGAGGACAATCCTTACGCAAAAAATCCGTACCGTTTGAAGTTCGGCAGTTCGGTGAAACCGTTCGGCATGAAGAAGGGAAAGAACTGGAACCTCATAGCACAGGCGCAGAAGGGTTCGATGATGACCAACGTGATGGCGATGAAGGCAGCACGGCTGGCGGGCACGGCGGCGGCAAACGACATCATACCCGTTGACCTCTACATGAACGGCGATTATCGCGGCAGCTATATCTTCACGCAGAAGGTGGGACTGGCTAACAACAGTGTCGACATCGACGAGACGGCGGCAGCACTGCTCGAGCTCGACCGCTACTACGATGAGACTTATAAGTTCAAGTCGGCAAAATATGCCTTGCCTGTAAACATCAAGGAACCTGATTTCTCTGAGGGCGAGACGATGCTCACTTTCAGTCAGGTGCAGGACGACTTCAACAGTTTCGAGTCTGCCGTTTACAACAACAGCCACTTCGAACGCCTCATCGACATGGAGATGCTTACACGCTTCATGCTTGTAAACGAACTGGTGCTTAACACCGAGCTGGGACATCCCAAGAGCATCTTCCTCTATCGTGAGAACATCAATCACATGTCGAGCAAATATACCTTCGGACCGGTGTGGGACTTCGACTGGAGCTTCAACTACGAGGAGAACAGGACATACTGCACCAGTGGTGCGACAAACAACATTCTCAATTACCAGACTTCGCGCCCCGGCTGCAAGTTCTTCACAAAGCTGTGGAACTCGAGTCCGTGGCTGAAGCACGAGTACGGCAAGCTGTGGAGCAGTTTCGTGAACAATAGTCTGCAGGAACTCATCGACTATGCCGACGACTACTATGTCTTTGCCAACCAGTCGTTCAAAAAGAACGCCACGAAATGGAGCGACGGCGCCAACTACGACAGCAACGTGGCAAACATGAAGCAGTGGCTCAAGACTCGCGCCCTCTACCTCTCATCCATCTACCCTCTTTCGTCAACCGCCACCCCATACACCTTCGGCGACATCAACAGCGACGGCATCATCGATGATACCGACGTGCAGCTGCTGGCAAACGCCATCGTCTCACCTGATGGCAATGCTAATAGCCAGTTGGCAGACATTGACAGCAACGGCAGTATTACGGCAAGCGACGTGGCATGGCTTTGCGACATGGCAAACAAGCCATCCGTAAATCTCGACCACCGCGACAGACCGGAAATGGCAGCCAACAATCTGACTATGGACATTGAGCAGAGCGAGGCTGCCGGCACTTGGCACCTGAATGTCGGCATGAACAACACCGACCCCTTCATAGCACTGAGCATGAAGGTGAACCTGCCTAACGGAATAATTGTGAAGAACTCACAAAACGGCATTGTGGCAAATGAACGCTTGGCATACGCCCACCAGATAACCGCAGGACAGAACGGACAGACATGGCAACTGCTGGCATACTCGCCCGCAAACGAGTATTTCCCAACTACTACAGGCAGTCTTCTTACTGTCACCATAACCACCGACGAGACAGCAAAAACAGGCACCTACCCTATCAGCATCACCGACATAACGGCGGTTAACGGCAATGGCATCGAGACAAAACTTCCGCAAACCGATATTGCCCTCAACGTTACTGAGACAGGAATAAACGACGTAACCTCCGGTCCTGCCATCACTACCTACTTCACGCTCGACGGCAAACAGCTTCAGCAGCCAAAACCTGGCATCATCATCTGCCGCAAACTCTATCCCGACGGTCGTGTAGAGGTGAAGAAAATTAGTTTTTAATCACTTTTCTTCCATTGCGTATAATCACGCCCTTATAGCCATCCTCAACAGGAACGCCCATAAGGTTGTAATGCCCGACCGTCAGTCTCTATCTCTGTGATACCGTTCATCACTTTTGACACCACAACCCGAAGCATAGTATAAACTCCATTATCTGCTTTGACTTTCAAATCTACAGCACCAGCAGTTTTAACAACAAGAAATCCTTCCTGCAAAATTCATATTATTTTTCTTTATTGCATTCATTAATTGTTTTTTGCCATCAATATTAATACAAGGGAATAAAGTCATTACTAATTAGTAATGGATGCGTAGAGTCATAAATTCTACACATCCAAAAACCCAACACACATTTTATCTAAGGTCTAAGGGTTCTGGGTGATTAACGGGATTTTCCTTGACTTGAAGACAAATAGCATGAGGTGTTTTATATGAAATGAGACGACAGAACGGGGATTACAAGATTTTTACAAATATCTTGTAATAGCATTACACGCACCGGGTAATACTATTACAAGGTGCAAGTAAAAGTGTTACACGGGCAGTGTAAAAACACTATGCTGACTTTTAACCTTCTCCAAACGGAGAGAATCTATCTTTCATATCTTTAATCATGCAAACCCATTGTCGGACAATGAGCCGTCGGCTTGGCGCTGTGCCATGAAGAGAGTGGGCGAAAGACTGATGAAGCGCTTTGTCCGAGTATCATTCCACAAGGTGCATCAGCATTTATCAGGCAGAAGAAATATACGATGAAATATAAGAAATGTTCAGAAAAAGAACGGCCAAACGTGGAAAAGTATTTATTAATATAATTTCCACGTTCTAATGATTGTAATGTTTCTTTTCTGATTATCACGAAATTAAACTTAAAAGGTTTCGGCTGTGGACGAAACTTTTGTCTTGCATCGTTCATCGTTTAATATGACAAAAAGACAAATAATATTCTTATACACAAAGACATATTTCGTTAATCGTTCAACGTTCATCGCTCAACGTTCATCGCTTTATCTGTCACATCTGCTATTTCGTCAAGTTTTTTGTAAAACGCGCTCATAAAATCATCGTTCTCTTGTACGGGCGTGTTTATTAATATTTGATACTTACTTGCGTTAAGAATCAAATCTACGCGATCTTCAAAACCTGGGAAGCCGCCTCGTCTCGCTAGTCTGACATAGTATCTTCCTTGTGCGGTGGTTATTTCCTCAAATTTATTGATGCCTTCTACTGGAATGACTATCACACCGTGTTTGCCTGCAAGATGGAGACCATGCTGATCTAAAATGCACTTTGATTTTGTATAGTTTCCTATGAAAGACTGAAATTCATAATAATCCTTAAACTTCTTTCGGATGGTAATAGGAACTATATAATAATGCATATAACACACCATAATAGAAAGTATTATTATAAAGATGTCATAATCATTATTGATGCCGTAAATTATTAAGCCCCCAAGGACGATCACCTCGAGTAAGAATAATGACAATAATACTATACCGCCAATAACTTTGTCTTTACTTGTTCTGTAAGCACCTTCAAATTCAAATGGTTCCATGTTTTTATTTGTTTTTAATTGTTTGATAATCGGGAATGCAATGAGTTAGCGGTATGTCTCTGCGTCAAGATGACGCGATGAAAGGAAATATTACTTAGAGATAATCGAGCAGAACATCCCATACGGCTATGATGTGGCAGATGCTGCCGGCGAGCACGAAGAAATGGAAGACGGAGTGCATGAAACGGCGCTTGTTGAGCAGGTAGAACACTGCACCCGTGATGTAGAACACTCCCTCTGCTATAATCCACGAAACGGCGGCGGCACTCACCGTATCAAGCAGCGGCTTGAACGCCACAAGCACCGAAAGACCCATGCCCACATAGCAGAAGGTCTCCACATAACTATGCTCCTTGAGCTTGCGGAAACTGAGCACCGTGCCGACAATGGCACAGAGCCATACAAACGAGAACAGGCTCCACCCCCAGTAGCCCTCCTGCCGCAAGGCAACGAGCGTGAGTGGCGAGTAGCTGCCTGCAATATGCCAGTAGATGGCGGCATGATCCCACTTGCGCAACCGCTCTTTCCACTGTGAACGGCGTGGCAGGGCATGATAGATGGTGGATGCGGCATAGGAACCGAGCATGCCGAACAGATAGAGCGACACACCGAGGCGCGCCCATATCTGTTCGTCGTCAGAACACATGACAAGGAATATCACACCTATCACCACGCCCAGCAGTATGCCTCCGGCATGCGACCAGGTGTTCCAGAGTTCTTCTTTCTTGGTGTATTTTATTGGCATTGTTAATCACTCAAAACAAAGTCAATCTGCTTCTTCTCCAAGTTAGTGCTTGCCACCTTGATGCGTATAGGGTCGCCAAGCTGATACTTATGGTGATGGCGACGGCCAACGAGGCAGTAGTTGCGCTCATCGAAGTCGTAGTAGTCGTCGTCGAGGTCGCGCATCGACACCAAACCCTCGCAGTGGTTCTCGTCTATCTCGCAATAAATTCCGTAGCTCTGTATGCCACTGATATGTGCGTCATACTCATTGCCCACCTTGTCGCTGATAAACTCTACCATCTTGTATTTTATTGAGTCGCGCTCTGCATTGGATGCTATCAGTTCCATGTTTGAACTATGCTCGCACAGGTCCTCATAGTGGTCGTGGTTGGCAGATCGTCCCCCCTGCTGATAGCGTGTGAGCAGACGATGAACCAGTGTGTCGGGATAGCGGCGGATGGGCGATGTGAAGTGGGTGTAATAGTCGAACGCCAATCCATAGTGACCGATATTATGGGTAGAATACTTTGCCTTCATCATTGCCCTGAGCGCAACTGTCTCTATGAGTTTCTGCTCCTTCTTTCCGTTGCAGTCGTCCATCAAAGCGTTAAGGCTCTTTGATATTGCCCCTTTGGAACCCGCCGTCTTCAGTTTGTAGCCGAATTTAACCACAAACTCCCTGAGCGTTTCGAGCTTTGTCGGGTCGGGTTGGTCGTGTATTCGGTAAGGCAGTGTCTTTGCCTTGGTGCCCTTCTTCACGCGACCTATACCTTCAGCCACGGTGCGGTTGGCAAGGAGCATGAACTCCTCTATGAGTTGGTTGGCATCGAGCGACTTCTTGAAATAGCAGCCTATTGGTTTGCCCGTCTCGTCGATATCGAAGCGCAGTTCCTCACGGTCGAACTTCACCGCTCCGTTTTTGAAACGTGCCTCACGCAGTTTCTTTGCAAGGGCATCCAACTTCAACAGCATCGGCGTGTTCTCGTCAAATGAGGTCTTGGCAGTTGACGAGTTGTTAGGGGTGATGCCTTTCTTGCTCTCGTCAATCATTGCCTGCACCTCCTCGTAGGCATAGCGGCGGTTGCTCCTGATGACGGTATGCACCAGTCGCCAGTTGTGCACCACAGCTTCATCGTCCATCTCAAAGATTACGCTATAAGCCAGTTTGTCCTCATCTGGTCGCAACGAGCAGATGAAGTTGCACAGGCGTTCCGGGAGCATCGGTATGGTGCGGTCAACGAGATAGATGCTCGTGGCACGCTTCAGTGCTTCCTTGTCAATCACCGAACCCTCAGTGACATAGTGTGACACGTCGGCGATATGAACGCCAACCTCCCAAGTTGACGGGTTGGTTGATTCAGTTGACGGGTTGTTTGCATTTGTCTGCACTCCTTTATGTTCAATCCTTCTGATACTCAGCGCATCGTCGAAGTCCTTAGCGTCCTTCGGGTCGATGGTACAGGTAAAGACATCGCGGAAATCCTCACGCTCGGCAAGGTCCAGCTCCGTTATCTCGGCACTGATTTTCTCTGCCGCCTCCTCCACATGCTTAGGATAGCGATAAGGAAGTCCGTACTGTGCCAGTATGGCGTGCATCTCAACATCGTTGTTGCCCTGCTCGCCCAGCACGTCAACCACCTCGCCAATCATGTTTCTGTGACTGCTGTCGGGCCACTGCGTTATCTTTACCACAGCCTTCTCGCCCGTGGTACCGCCCTTGAGCTTGTTCTTAGGTATGAGTATATCCTGCGAAAGGAGATTGTCTTGAGTAATGAGGAAGGCGATATCGCGCTCCACCTGCAACTTGCCCACAAATGTATCGCGTGCACGCTCCAGTATGGCCGTCACCATAGCCTCCTTCATGTGGCGTGTTCGTCGTGCCATGAACGTAACCTGCACACGGTCGCCATCGAGCGCCGACATAGAGTTGCGCTCTGCAACAAAGATTGGCAGACTGCCGTCGTCGGGTATGAACGAGTTCTTGCCATTCGACTTGCGGCGGAACAGTCCCTCCTGTAACTGTGTTTTGGTGTTAAGACGATATGAGTTTTCGCTCACCTTCGTCAGATAGTCATCCCACGCCATCTCCTCCATGATGTCGATAGCGAGCATCTTGAGCGGATGGGTGTTCAGTTTCAGCATCTTGAATATCTGCTTGAAACTATAAGTCTCTGACGGATTTGTCTGAAAGAAACTCTGCAGCACTGCGCTGAGGTCTTTCTTGTTCATCTTTTTACCTGCCTTTTTCTTTGCCATATTTGTAGAGATTAAATTCTTCAATCCTTCAATTTTTCACTCTTCACTTAAAAAGTTCATTCCTTTCCAAACTTCTTCTTGTAGATGGTCTTTGTTGCATAGAAGAAAACGATGGCGGAGAGCCAGCCACCCAGCACGTCAACGGCATAATGCGCCATGATATACACCGTGGAAAGACAGAGGAGGGTGTAGAAAGGAAACATCCACCAGAACAGACGGCGGTTCTTTGCCTGCCACACAAGCATCATGAGTATTGTAGTTACGCCCACATGACTGCTCGGAAAGGCTGCCGTGGGTCGCTCGCCAGCATTGTGGGCATCGAGCACCAGTTGGTAGAAGAAACCGTCCTTATATCCCGGGCTCTCTATCGCATCGCGCAACGTAGAGAAGTAGTTGCCAACATCGGGGAACACGCCCGCCGCTGCCTTGTCGAGGCCGATGGCAGGGAAATAGTATTGCGGACCGGTGACGGGCAGCAGCACATATATGATATAGTAGGCAAAGAACGATGCCATGATGACAAACGTTGCCATGCCAAACTGGTCGTATTTCCAGAAGAAGAAATAGAACGCCACCACGGCTATCAGCGGATAGTAGATGAAATAGCCGAGGTCCATGAGTTCGCTGAAGATATGATGACTGCACACCTGCGAGAACAGCAGTGAGGGCTGGCATCCGAACCATGCCTGCTCCCAATCGGCAAAGACATGGTCGAGGTTGGGGAACATACGGTTAAACTCATAGGTGTCGGGATACCACCACGACAGCATCGCCATCTGCACCACGATGCGCACCAGACGCGTGAGGCGGCACGGCAGCATGCGATAGAGTCCCCAGGCGGCAGCAGTGAGCACCACAAAGCGTGCCCTGCCCATCAGCATCTCCATGGGGTCGTTGAGTTTGGTGTAGGTGAACAGCATTATCACGAGTGTGAACAGGAGGTAGATGAGTGCCGCCCATTCAACGCCGAGCAGCCCGAACTTCGGACTCTTTTCTATTTGGAAAAATTGTTTCATAGCCATTTGTTGTCTTTATACCACTGCACAGTGAGCCTGACGCCCTCGTCGAGCTGATAGTGCGGCTTATAACCCAGGTCGTGCTGTGCCGGAGTGATGTCGCAACGCCAGTTGCGCTGTTTCATGATGTTGTACTTGTCGTTGTTCAGTGCAGAAATCTTTCCCGTCATGCGACCGATATACTCTCCGCAGAAGGTGATGATGCGCAACAGCCAGATGGGTGCCTTGATACGCAACAGCCACGGCTTGCCCAGTTCGCGATGTATCAGGTCGCTGAACGTGCGCGACGAGTACACCTCTCCGTCACTGAGCATATACTTGCCGCCGGTGTTCTTGCAGTCAAGGGCAAGGAAGATGGCCTGCACCACATCGAGCACATAGACAAAGGTGAGGTCTTGCGGCTTATAGCCCACGGAGAAGTCGGTATGACTCTTTATGCTCTTTGCCATCATGAAGTAGTCGCGCTCGCGAGGACCATAAACTCCTGTTGGTTGGAGTATGACGTAAGGGAAATCGCCCAAACTCTCTATATACTGCTCGGCAGCCAGTTTGCTACGTCCGTAGGCAGTGTTGGGCTGAGGCGTGTCGCTGAGACAAATCTCTCGGTAGGGTTGCTGCTCGGCCACCGGACCGTAAACACTGAGACTGCTCACGAACACGAAGCGCTTCAGCGGCATATCGAGTTCACGAAGAGCATCAACAAGATTCCTGGTTCCCTCGGTGTTGCTGCGGAAGAAGTCTTCGGCATGCAGGCACTTAGTGGCTCCGGCGGCATGCACCACATAGTCGAATGTCAATTCCCTCATCCGTTCCTTCATCTGATTCTTGTCGCCAAGGTTCAGTTCAAGGAACTGTATGCGCGGGTCGGTGAGATACTTGCAGCTGCTTGTAGGGCGCACTGCCACCCATACCTGCATGCCTCTACTGAGTGCCTCATCAACGATGAATCCGCCGATAAAACCCGTTGCTCCAGTGATAAGAATATTCATATCAATAATATTTTGCTGCAAAGATAGTAAAAAAATTGTGGAGACGTATTGTTGAGCAGAATACTTTTCTCATGAAAAAGATGTAACTTTGCAACAAAATGCTTTACCGGCAAAAGAAAAGACGATGAAGATACTCTGGATAGACCTCAACTGCT
Source organism: Prevotella sp. (assembly GCA_045602085.1). Lineage (GTDB taxonomy): Bacteria > Bacteroidota > Bacteroidia > Bacteroidales > Bacteroidaceae > Prevotella. The sequence continues at coordinate 65,479 of JAZSAV010000013.1, forward strand.
CGTATGCGCACAGCTCACTGGCACTGCCGGCGCTGCATGCACAACTGGCACAGCGCAAAGACATAGAGTGGAACGTGGTGCGGACAACCACCGGCGAGTCTGCTGGCATTGCCGTGGATGCGGTTTATGCCCACAGGCCGGATGTCATTGCGGCAACGGCATGGCTGTTCACTCACGAACATCTGCTGCATATCATAGGCCGACTGAAGGCACTGATGCCGGAGGCGACCGTGATACTTGGCGGACCTGAATTCTTAGGCGACAACAAAGAATACATGCTACGCCATCAGGAGGTTGACGCGGTGCTTAGGGGCGAAGGCGAAGAGAGCTTCGCAAAATGGATTGACGTGTGGAACAGACGAGAACAGTGGAGCGACATCAGCGGACTGTGCTACATTGACAACAACGGACATTACCACGACGGAGGAACGGCAAGGGTGATGGAGTTTGACAAACTGATGCCGCCGGAAGAGAGCCAACTGTTCTGTTGGGAGAAACCTTTCGTGCAGATAGAGACCACACGAGGATGCTTCAACAGTTGTGCCTTTTGCGTGAGCGGCATGGGCGATCCGATGCGCTCGCTGAGCATTGAGAAAATACGCCAGCGACTCGACAGGATAAAGGAAAGGGGAATTAGAGACGTGAGGATTCTGGACCGCACGTTCAACTACAACCTAAAACAGGCCATGGCACTGATAAAACTGTTTGCAGAGTATCATCCGCACATGAGGTTCCATCTGGAAATTCATCCGGCACTGCTGCCGCAACCGTTGCGCGGACTGCTGGCAACAATGCCAAAAGGACTGCTGCATCTGGAGGCAGGAATACAGAGTCTGCGACAGGAGGTGCTCGACAGCAGCAGGCGGAAAGGAACCTTGGAGCAGGCTCTCGACGGACTGCGCTTCCTCTGTTCGCTGGACAACCTCGTTACGCATGCCGACCTGATAGCCGGACTGCCACACTACTCACAGCAACAGATTTACGAAGACATAAAGACACTGGCCCGCTACCGGGCAGGAGAGATACAACTGGAATCGCTGAAGCTGCTGCCGGGAACGGCAATGCGACGCGATGCGAAGGCATTGGGAATAAGATTCTCGCCACTGCCGCCCTACGAGGTGTTGCAGACAGAGAGCATTGGCAGCAGCGAACTTCAAGAGGCACGCCGACTGTCGCGGTTGCTCGATGCCTACTACAACACTGCGGCATGGCAAGGGGTAACACGCAAGTTGATAACAACGGAGGAGGATTTCCTTTTTCGCTTTCTCGAATATCTCACAAAGCACAACTACATAGACCAGCCAATGAGTCTGGAACGGCGTGGCGAACTGCTGTATCTGTTCTGTATGGATAATTATGCCAGCCATGCACTGGCCGTGACGGAGGCATGGATAGAGGCCGGCATGTCGATGAGAAAACGACCGGCAGAGAAAGTGAAATCGGGTAAGGCGATAGCAGAGGAGTTTGACATATGGATGACCAGCCACACCTACACGCACGCCGTTTACGGGGAATACAACAAGGCACTCCGCATGTTTTTCCTGCCAACAGACGACGGCGGCAACGGCATCTGGTTTGGCTACGAGAACACGGCACAGCACTCCGCACCAGTGTTTAAGATGGTGGCGGGATGAGTTTTAAACACACAAGTCAGTTTATTACGAAAATTATTTATTACCTTTGCAGACGAATTTTTCTGTTTAAATAAAGATTATGACATCCGTAGCATTTATACAATGGTGCTTAGACCACCTCAACTACTGGACCATCACCTTGCTGATGGCCATCGAGAGTTCGTTCATTCCTTTCCCTTCGGAGGTGGTAGTGCCTCCTGCTGCCTACAAGGCTGCAAGCGGCGACGAACTGAACGTGTTCTTAGTGATACTATTTGCAACAATCGGTGCAAACATCGGTGCACTTATAAACTATTATCTGGCTTATTTCGTTGGCCGCCCTATCGTTTACAGCTTTGCCAACAGCCGCTTCGGTCACATGTGCCTCATCAGTGAGGAGAAGGTGAAGCAGGCAGAGGAGTATTTCGATAAGCATGGTGCTCTCTCTACTTTCATAGGACGACTGATTCCTGCCGTGCGCCAACTTATCTCAATACCTGCCGGACTGGCTAAGATAAAGCTTTCTACATTCCTTCTCTATACTACCTTAGGTGCTGGCATTTGGAATGCCATCTTGGCTGCCATCGGTTACTACCTGCACTCTGTAGTGCCAGAAGATCAGCTGATGGAGAAGGTAACGGAATATAGCCACGAACTGGGTTATGTGTTCATCGCTATCGGCGTGTTTATCGTAGGTTACCTTATTTATAAGGGTAGGAAATAAAGCCTCATGAAAATTAAAAAATTGAAGGATTGAAAAATTGAAGACTTAACTAGATTATTTCAATCCTTCATTTTTTAATCTTTTAATCTTTCAATTATTCGCCTTCACTCATCAGCTTCGCAGTCTTCAATTCTTCAATCTTTCAATCCTTCAATCCTTCAAAACCTCTTTATGGCATCTTCAAGAGCAGGGCGAACATAGTTCCAGTCGTGACAGCCCTTGCTGACGTTCATATTGTAAGGAATCTGTTTAGCACGCAGAGCCTTCACAAAGTCCATGTTGGCTTCGAGAGTAAAGTCGTGGTCGCCTACGCTCACCACCCATCTTACCTGTTGCCATGCCTTTATGGCATCTTCCTTGCCTTTCTCTATCTGCTTTATAGGATTGTTGTCTTCAATTACGCGCTGGCGCCATTCTGCCGAAGGGTCGTTCTTCAGAAACTCCAACGGCTGGCGGCGCAGATAACCGCTGATGTCGTTAACCATCTTGAACTTCTCCGGATGATGCACACCGTAAACAACTGCCGCACCGCCACCCATTGAGAAACCGGCAATGGCACAATCGTTGGCATCGGCACGGTAGGTCTTTTCAATATATGGCATCAGCTCGTTAAAGAAATAGTCTTCATAACGCCATTGCGGAGCATTGAAATACATCATGTTCTGCTTATTGCCTTCAGGACAAACGATAATCATGTCGCGTGCAGCACCACAGTCGATGAGGCTGTCTGCAAGTTGTCGCAGATAACCTTTCTGTTGCCATACGCTATTGCTCTCACCGCCGCCATGCATGAGATAGAGCACAGGAAACTTCTGCTCTGTCTTGTTGTTGTAGCTGCCTGGCAGGTAAATGGAGTACTCGCGCTCGTCAATACCTTTGAGCAGTTTGCAAGGCATTGTCTTTGTTTCTATCCTCCCGGGACGCAGTTTGAAGTTCTTTGCCTTGATGCTCCATCCCTTGTAATTGTCCAGTTCGCTATTAAGGAAAATGCCATTGTTCTGCTTTTTGCCCTTTAAATGCCAGTCGAGCCAGTCAATGACCAGTCGTCCGTAGTCGCCGCCGTACAGCTCTCTATAAGTTCCGCCATGACCAGAAGCAGGGTGGTCAGCCAGTGCCACTGGCACATGGTGCAGACGCTCGTAGTCAATCAGGGCATTGTTGTATGCCACATCCGACGGACCGCCCACTACATAGAGTATCGGACCGTGGACATTCTTCAGCGATTCGGTGCTGGCATCAGCCATCGACATGTTGCCCATGCCAGCATTCAGTATCAGGTAGGTCTTCAGCAGCGGATTGGCAGCATTGGCAAGCACCTGTGCGCCACCGCATGAGTGACCGGCTGCGGCTATTCTTGATGTGTCGATATACTGGTAGTAGTCGCTGCCCTTGGTATGACTTTGTTCTACTATCCAGTCGAGTCCGCGTTTAAGGTCTGACGATGGTGTGTGTCCTGTCTTTCGGTCGCCGCGCTTCTCTTGCAGCTCACCTATTGCCACTACTACATACCCGTGAGAAGCAATCTCTGTGAGCATGCGTTCGTAGTCGATGCTGCTGTCTGAACATCCGCCGTTGCCAAACATCAATAGCGGCATGGCTCCGCAACGGGCATGGGCCTGTTGCATATTGGCAGGACGATAGACAACGAAATCTGGAAGACCGGCTTCCTTTACGGCTATGGCCTTGAGCAGTCCGGTACCGCCACCATCAATAAATTTTGTTTTTAATGGTTGTGCCTGCATGGCTATTGCCGCCATCAGGACAAGGGTAATGGTTGATAATATTCTTTTCATTTCTTAAGAAAACTGATAATCTGTTCTACTGCGTTCTCTCTTTCTTTTGGCTTGAATCCATGACCGGCACCCGGTATCACGTGCAGGCGCGCGTCCTTATATATCTCTACAGCCTTGCGTGAGTCGTCCATGGAAACGATGCGGTCTTTGTCGCCTTGGATGATGAGCACCGGACGCTTGTAGCGCTTTATCTCATCGAACGGTTTCAGACCGTGCAGTTCGGTGAAGAAGCGGCGGCCCATAGGCACGTTCCACAGGCGTGTGGTGTCTGGAATATCCTCTATGCGCGGGTAGCGTGAGTTCCAGTTGTCAGGGATACAGAAAGCAGGATAAATAAGTATGGTCTGGCTGATGGCTTTAGGCATGCGGGCAGAAGCGAGAGCCGATACCAGTCCGCCCTGACTCTCACCAATGAGCACTATCTGTTTGCGGTCGATATCCTTCTGCTTGCTGAAATATTTTACTATGGCCTGCACGTCGCTCACCTCGTCTTCTATAGACATGTTCATCGTGTTCTTATCACTCTGGCTATTTATAGAACCGCAAGGAAAGTCGAAGCAGTAAACCTGATAGCCCAAATCGGAAAGCGGTTTGAAGTAGTCTTGAGCAAAATGATGCGTTCCGTTGAAACCGTGCGAAACGATGATAATCGGTTGCTTTCCCTCTGCATTGGAAGGTTTGCATAGTTTACCGAAGATGCGGCGCGAACCGTTTTCTATCCACAATGTCTTGACATCCATCTGTGCACTTACTGCCAACGGCAACATCAGTAACAATGCAGTGGCAATGGCAAAAAATCTATTTCTCATAATTAGGTGTTTGTTAGTTACAATAGTTTACGTTTGCAAAAATACATAAACAAAACAACATAAGTGATAAAAAATGTAACAATCTTTATCACTTATGTTGCAAGGAGGTTGTATGAGGTTTATCTCAATATACTATCTCATAACGGAACACCGAACCATTGCGGCGTGCTGGGTCAGGACCAGGACAGTCTATTGAATAAGGACTGCCAGTGGTAGGACTCTTGCACAGATAGCGGTGGTTCTTCAGCGACAGGAGCATAAACTCATTGTTGAGATAATCCTGCCAGAGGAATACCTCTGCCTCTTCTGCCTTATCGGTGAAGCGCACATCACCAGGCATGCCTAAACCATATACCTTTATGTAACGACCATCTACACACTGCAGTGACACCATGCCGTTGCCCTTGTCGATAACACGGAACTGGGTGTGTGCCGACTTGTTGCGCCTGTCAGTATCGTAAAGCACACCGTGAGGGTCGCAAACGGCAGGACGGTTGGTTGCCTTGTTTATCATTCGTATGGTCTTGCCATAAGGTATGTTATTGCTGCGGTCGGCCTTGGTCTCGTTTACGGTGAAGTTGTCAAACTCAGCATAACCGCCGTTCTTTCCATTTATATTGAAGGCGAACAGCGCATGGCGTGAGCCTTGGAACGATATGAGCTGATAAGACAACGGCATCATGCGGCCAAGGGTATGGAATGTCTCGCCATCGGTGCTGTAGGCATACTGTGCCTGGTCTTTATCGTATTCGCCTATGCTGCGCAACCATATCTTGCCCAGCGGCAGCTCCACCTGCACGTCTATAGTGTCGTTGGTTAGTTGCTCGAAGCAGCGCAAGGTATAAGTCTTTGTTTTATTTGACGAGTTGTTTGCACCTGAAGCATTTGTCTGAACTCCTGAAACTATTCCTATCCAAGAGCATGGTACGTTGATGTTGCCCAGTCCTGCCACGTCGCCAGCCTTCAGACCCTTCACGCTCAGTCCCACCGTTGTGATGCAGTCAGGACCGATTACTCTCTGTGTCAGCGTATTGCGTGCCCACATCAGTTGTTCTGCCGGCATAGAGTTCAGGCGCAGCTTTCCCTTCTTCAGACTCCACATCTTATCGTCAGGATTGTGGTTCCACTGCCAGATGCGTCCGAGCTGCTTGCCGTCGAAGTTGTCGCTACGCTCGTAAGGACCGTGTGGTATTATAGTTGACGAGTTGGAAAGTTTACGAGTTGACGAGTTACTACTCCCCTCGCCCTTTGGAGAGGGGTTGGGGGTGAGGCCTGGCTTAAACCAAGTTCTCGGCGCACGGCCCAGATTGCCTTTCAGTCCGATCATAGGCCAACCGTCTTCCCATGTCATAGGCATGAGGCATACCGTGCGGCCAATGCTATGGAAGTCCATCATCATCAGTGCCCACCACGAACCGTCTGTTGCCTGCACAATGCCACCCTGGTGTGCATTTGTACATGCCGTGGCATCCTTGTCGAGCGGACCAAGACCGAACTTTGTACCGTCGGGCACGATGCGTCCGCGCACCTGTGTGAGCGATGCAGCATGATAGCCGTATGTCTCGTCGGCTGTGATTACGCGCGTCTCGTATGGTCCCCAGATGCTTTTTGAGCGTGAACAGAGAGTGCGGCCGTTAGGACGATAGTCGGTAGAGATGAGATAGTACATGCCGTTAATCTTGTACATGTGATGACCCTCGCCCACTCCGTTGCCTTCAGGTATGATTACACGCTCCGTACCCTCTATCGGACCGCTCATGTCGGGATGCAGTTCGGTACATTTCACGGTGCCGTAGCCATGAATGGCGTACACCTTGCCGTCATCGTCGAACAGCACACCGAGGTCATAGATGTTGCCCTTCATGTTGTGATGTGTCCACGGTCCGCGTATGTCCTTTGCCGTGAAGCACTGCAACCCCTTGCCGTTGACGTTGGAATATACATAAAACTGTCCGTTGGCATAGCGTATGCATGGCGCCCAGATGCCCTGACCGTATATTTCCTGATGATTCTTCAGCGAGAAGCGGTCTTCAGTGAATGGGAAGCGGTCGAAGCAATAACTGATGTTCTCCCAGTTTACGAGGTCCTTGGAATGCAGGATAACCAGTCCGGGCACGGTGTGCATGGTGGTTCCTGCCAGATAATAGTCGTCGCCCACACGCAGGATGTCGGGGTCGGAAAACTCATCGTAGAACAGCGGATTGGTGAACGTTCCGTTACCATTGTCGGCTGTCCATGTCTTTGTCTGTGCCTTACCGCAAAGGCAGGCAGCAAGTGTCAGTAATAATAGTGTTAGTCTCATATTTAATTAATTTTAGATTCGCCTTATCCGTCTTTTACCTGAAGTCGAACCACAGCTTCATGCGCAGTCCTACGTCACCCGGATTGATGCGGATGTTTGGCGACTGTGCCTGTGGTCCCAACTGCTCAAGCGGTTTGTATGAGCGCATTGGCTGTATTTCGTAGAGGAACGATATGTCGCCTTCAGGGAATGGTCTCATAGTGTCTTCACCCTTGCGGCGATGGTGAGGTTCTTCTGGTGTGAACAAACGCAGATAGATGCCATCTGTCTCGCTATATACCGTAAATGGAGCAGAGTCTGACTCTATAGTTGCCCAATAGGTGTTAGCGTGGAAACCCTTGAATTCCGGATATATCAGTTGGTTGTTCACCGGTTCGCCCGTTATGGTGTTGTTATAGTCTTTCTGCCATACGCCGTAGGTAGTGCCACGCTGGCGGTTGCGCCATACACGGTAAGGACCCTTGCCCAACCAGCGCATGCCCTTTACCTCGCTTTCCGGATAAGAGAAGCTGAAACCAAGGTCGCGCACGTTGTCGTCGAAGAACTTGCCGTTGAAGCGTCCGCCGTTCTTGCGGTTTAGTATTACGGCATCCATACAGAGCATTCCGTCGTTGGTCATGCGCCATACGATAGAGTCGGCAGCACCGTTGTAGTGCATCACCATCACGGCATCGTTGCCGTCTATGCGGTGCTTCATTGACTTCAGTTCCATCTTCATTCCTACAGGCAGCGGACCATTGTTGAAAGGTATCTCCTTGTCGCCTGTTGTTACCTTTACGAGCATACCAGTCTCCTTGCTGAACTCTGCCACTACGCCATTTGCAGCAAGTGTTGTCTCTGTGGCGCGTGCCAAGTTCATCAGTGTGATGCCCGACTGCTGCGATGCAAAATACTCGTCGGCATATTTTGTCATATATGTCCACACGTTTATAACATCACCCTTCTTGTCGTAAGCGGTCAGTCTGAGAGCATCACTTTGCTGCAACATGTTCTCAATGTCTTTTGCATCGAGTGTAGCCGTACCGCTCTCGCCACTGCCTATGTTAGGCAGCACAACCTTTCCCTTGCCTATCACGGTTTCCTTTTCCTTGCCTCTCTCCTCAGGATTCTTCAGAGGTGATGGCAGAGAAACCCACTCGTAGGTCATGCTACACTCGCTGAGATTGCTGAACAGATAGTCGTTGCTCACGATGAACGAACCGTTGAAACCAGGTCTTACTGCCATTGTCTGAATCTTGATGGGCGACCACACATCGCGCACGGTAAACCAACTGCCCTCCAGTTCGCGGTTAGGTCCCACAATACCGTCAGGACCATTTGGTCCGTCGGTGTCTATGCTGTCGTTAAGGTCTGTGCGCTTTATTCCCTCGTCAGCCCATGCCCAGAGATAACCACCGGCAAAGAGCGGGTTGCGTGAGTAGTTGTGCCAGAAATCGTCGAGCGATGTTCCCGAACCCTTGTCATACTGTCCGTGCAGGAATTCGGTAGGCATGAACACCTCATAGCCGTTAGCCAGTCGTCCTACGCCCGTCTGATAAGCAGGATAGTGGTGAGTGTCTGTACCGCCCCATATAGACCATGGATGAATGACATGGCGCTGCTGCGGGTCATACTTGGCGAAGTGAGAGTCGAGGTTGTAGTTCCAGCCACCCTCGTTGCCATTGCTCCAAACGTATATACATGGATGGTTAACGTCGTGCATCACCATCTCGCGCAGTATCTTTTCGCCCACCTTACTGTTATACATGCCGTGCCAGCCAGGCAACTCGTTAAGATAGAGCACGCCGAGCGAGTCGCAGATGTCTAGCAGATGCTTGTCTGGCGGATAGTGCGAGCGTATGGCATTGGCGTTCATTGCCTTTATCAGCTTCACGTCTATCAGGTCGAGTCGCTTGCTTGTGGTGCGCCCGGTCTCTGCATAGCAGCAATGGCGGTTTACACCCTTCACCACGAGCTTCTTACCGTTCAGATAGAAACCGTCGCGGCGGCGGAACTCGATAGTGCGGAAGCCTATGCGCTGCTGCACCTCATGAGCCACCTTGCCGTCAGGGGCTATCAAGCGCATGCGCAGCGTGTAGAGATTAGGATGCTCCGGGTCCCATGTCTTGACGCCATGCCATTGGGTCTTTATAGTTGACAAGTTGGTTCTTTCAGTTGACGAGTTGACAAGTTGACGAGTTGACGAGTTGTTTGAGTTAGGTTGTGAGGTTATAAGGTTATTAGGTTGTGAGGTATTGTCTGAACTCCTTAAAGAAGCAACCTGCTTGCCCAGTCCAATGATGTTTGTTTCTATCTTATAACCGTTGATGTCGCCCTCGGTAGTAACGTCAACAGATAGCTTGCCGTCGGCACGTGCATCAACGGCAATGTGGCTGATGTTTGTCTTTGGCAGTGCACGCAGATAAACAGGACGGTAGATGCCGCCAAACAGCCACCAGTCGGCACGGCGCTCAGAAGCGTTTACCGACTTGTCTTTCGATTGTTTCTCAACAAACACCTCGAGCTTGTTCTTCTTGTCGAAGTTTATCAGTTTTGTAATGTCGTAACTGAAGGCGGTGAATCCTCCCTGATGCTCGTCACCCGCCTGTTGTCCGTTGACCATGACGCGAGTGTCGGTCATCACACCCTCGAACACAATCTCCACCTTCTTGTCCTTCCAGTCGGCAGGCACCTTGAATGTATGGCGGTAATGACCTGTCTCGTCGCTCACCTCCACACCTTTCTTGAGATAATATCTGCCGTAGGTGTATTCTCCGAAACCTTGCATCTCCCAGCACGACGGAACGGCTATCTTTCGCCATTTTCCGCTTTGCATGCCTTCAGAGCATTTAAATTCCCATTTCACGGTGTTGTCGGCATCAGTACCCGATAGGTATTGCACCTCTGTCTGCTGTGCATTTGCATTTATGCAGAATGCTGATAGCAGTAATAATAGTGTTTTCTTCATTTGTTTGTTTATAAGTAGTTTTTATTATTTCTTTTAGAAGTTAAGCCATATGCTTTAGTAGCAGTCTTCAACTCTTCAATCTTTCAATGTTTCAACTCTTCAATCCTCCCTCATCCCTCATCGTGCTACTCCCCTCTCATTATGGAGAGGGGCTGGGGGTGAGGCTACTTTGGAAACAAATAGAACTTGCGGTTAGGATTCCTGTCTATCATCCACTGGTCAACGACGATGTGGCTATCGAGCGCCTTTATCTTCAGCGTGTGATTGCCACGGTTCAGATTCAGTTTCATCTCCCTCAACGCCTGTCCTCGCAGCACGTTCAGCTTCCACTGCTCCGAGCGGAAAGGTTCCTTCAGTGTATATACCGTAGGTTCGTCGCCATCTACGCTAACGCTGAAGCGCAAGTCGCCGCCATCGTTAGGCTGTGTAGGAATAACAGCCACGCGCAGCACGCTCGGCCCCTCTCTGTCGGTGGTGAAGTTGTATGTCAGTTCTCCGTTCTTTGGCAGTGCCACGGCGTTCATGCTGTGTCCCAACATCTGTACCGTCTCTGCACCGTCAGTGGCCTTGTCATATTCGCACGCATTGCGCACCATTGCCCCATCCAGGTTGACGGGTTGTGGCGTTCTTGCCGGAGCCTGCTTCAGCCATTTCTCTACCTCCTTGTCGGTGAGCAGCGTAGGCAGCGTAGGTGCTCCGAACACCGGCAGGTCACGTGGCTGCATGTTCATAGAGTGGTTCCACTTTCCGCCTGCCATTGTCTTGTTGTAATACTCAGTCAGTTCTCTAATCTGCTGATAAGCCTTCTGACTCTTTGCCGATGCTATCATCACGTTCTTCTGGCTGTTGCTGTCGTCGCTGCGATAACTGCCTGTAGCTATCTGGCGGGCACGCTGTGCCTCAAGAATCTTTGTGGCATGGGCAGCCGCCGCCATTACCGGATATTTTATTGCGGCAAAATAAGCGTCTGCAAGTTCAGGGCGGACACTCTTCTCTGCATCCTTCACCACCTTGCACACCTCTTCAAAGCGGTCGAGATAGCGGTCAAGCTCGTTGCCGAATGCCGATGTGCTGAACTGCGTGTTCTTCACCGCACTCAGACCTCGGTCATAGACAGCCTTGTTCAGCTCCACCTGTGTCCATCCCATGAACTCCGGGCGGCGCTGTCCGCAAAGGCGGTAGAACTCATGCATGGCAGGGAAGAGCCGTTCTCCAGCCTCCTTGCCGAACTGTCGGCATAGCCATGCCTTGTAGTGGTCGTTGATGGTCTGTGCGCTCACGCTGTTTATGTTCCACGCCATGTCGAGGAAGAGTTCCAAATCATAGCCAGCCACCTTCGGGTCATGAACGTTTGCAATCCATATCTTTCTCACGTTGTGGTCATAGGCAGCACGCATCTCGTTATATACCAGTCCTGGCTGCATGGTTGTCAGCCACAGATGGTCGTGCGGACGCCCCCAGTAGCTCAGGTGATAATACACGCCGCCTCCACCCTTGCGCAGCTGCTCGTCCTCTTTCGACAGACGTGTGATATATCCGTAGTTGTCGTCACACCACATCAGCGTAACATACTCCGGCACTTTCAGCCCTCGCTCATAAATCTCCAGCACCTCCTTGTAGGGCACGAACACCTGTGTCTGCTTCGCTGGATCGCCGATGTTCTTCCTAATCAGTTCCTGCTGGTCGTCAATCACCTGCTGCAGGGCATCAAACTTCTCCTGCATGGTCTTCACGCCCTCCATCGAACCGTCGTGTATGCCGCGCATGCCAATGGTGAACATGTTGTTCTGCGACTTGCTCACCTCCTTCAGGCGTTCCGTCCAGTAGTTCTGCACGCTAGCCTTGTTGGTAATGTAGTTGAACGCACCTCGCTCCTTCTTGTCCCACTCGCCCACGTTGTTGCGCAGCAGCGGTTCGCAATGGGATGTGCCTATCACCACTCCGCAACTGTCGGCCACTGCCTTTGCCCCCTCCACCTGGAAGAATGCCGTTGTTCCCTCGTGCATTCCCGGCCAGATGGCGTTGGCGCGCAGTCGCATCAGCAACTGGAATATTCGCTTGTAAGTGTTCTTGCCTATATACCCCGGTTTGGCTGGGTCGTAATTGAGATAGCTCCACGGACGCGTCGACCAGTCTTCGTCGTTCAGGAAAATGCCTCTATATTCCACCGATGCACCTTGCAGTGTAGTGAAATCGCTGTCGATAGTAAGCTGGCTTTTCTTCTCTGGCACCAAGTCGCCCCACCATATCCACGGACTTACCCCTGCCAGTCTTGACAGTTCGAGCACACCATATGCCGTACCTCTGCCGTTGATGCCCACCACGGTTATCTGTCCGTTGATGACAGCTATATAGAATCCGTCGTTCTTTGTCACAAGTTCGTCGATAGGCACACCCGCCCTCGACAGTTCCTTAGCCACGCTGCCCGATGCCACATCGAGCTGTACTATGCGTATTGCAGCTTGTTTCAGCAATGTACCCACAGCTCTCTTGCCCGTCACCGCCTCCATGTCACTGCTGAACATATCCAGTGCCATGGTTACCACAGGTTCCGTCTTCTTCTGAACGTTGTAGGTCACGGCATTCTGTCCGTCAAACCACTCCACGTTTTCAGCCATAGCAATCATTGGCGACAATGCAACAACTGCCGCTGCAAATAGTTTCGCAGTAGATAATTTCCTTATCATTTTTATATTTTTAGTAGTTCTGACTGCAAATATAACCATTTATAAGCGATTTTCAATAAAAAATATGTACTAATTGTTGTCTTTTTGTACTGCCCTTGTCATTGTCAAACAACAATCAGCAAAAGAATTTGGTATTTATTATCATCGAATAATGTTGCTCGAAACAAATAATAATTGTAATTTTGTAGCAACATTATCCTAAAACAGAAATGATTGATATAGAACGTATTCTCAATACCGGCATCCCCGACATCTCACCTGTTTATGGCGGTGTGAGGGGGCGCACGATGTCTTCACGCCATCAGTCGTATGCCTGGCCTGCAATAGTAGAGGCTGGCATCAGAAGTATCATTGACCTGCGAGAGGCGGATAAGTCGGACAGGCTGCCAAAGCTTTGCCAAAGCAACGGACTGCAATATTTCCACTATCCTGTTGACAATACTACCAAGACTGTGCCTGAGATGGTGGAACTGTTTCCCAGATTCTGCGAGATGATAGACCAGGGACGTTTCTACATTGCTTGTGCCATGGGACTGCACCGAACTGACGTGGCACTCTGCACCTATTGGGTGTTCCACGGAGCCGACCTCGGCATCGCCGCTCCACCGCTGAGGGGCTACAGAAAGGCTGAGGGTCATGATGCAAACAAGATTATGCGGGTACTGAATGCCTTCTACCGCCACATGACAGAGAAGGATGACCAACCGCCAATGTCAATGAAGGTGTTCAAGGAGCGGAAGAAGATTATTGAGGAAATGAGCAATATTTAGGTTTCGTTTGACTGACTTAAATCTGTATTCACTAAAAAAACAATACGGACAGACACAAACGAAGAAAAGAACCTGCCCTTTTGCTTTTCAAACAAAAATTATTATCTTTGCAACATACAATCAACTTGTTAACTCGTCAACTCAAAAAACTTAAAAACTCAAAAAATAATCCTTATGAAAAAACTATTAATATTCATACTATCGCTCTTCTTGCTGAACATGACAATTATGGCAAAAACAAAAGACAGCAGCAGGCTGAGAGTTATTGTTACCACCGACGGTGAGATAGACGATGAATGTTCATTGGTCAGGTTTCTCTTATATGCTAACGAATGGGATGTGGAGGCGATAGTAACCAGCAGTTCGCAATATCATTGGCACGGACACAACTGGGCTGGCGACAGTTGGATGGATAATGTGATGAAGGCTTATAAGGCAGTTTATCCTAACTTGCTGAAGCACGACAAGAATTATCCTTCGCCCGAATATCTTGAAAGTCATAGCTACTTAGGAAATGTGGAGAAAGAAGGCGAGATGGAAAAGGAGACAGCAGGTTCCAACCGCATTGTTGAGGTGCTGCTCGATAAGAGTGACAACCGTCCTGTTTGGATACAGGCATGGGGCGGCACGAATACCATTGCACGCGCACTGAAAACCATTCAGGAGAAATATCCTGAGAGAATGGATGAGGTGGCAGCCAAGTGTCGTTTCTTCTTTATCTGGGAACAAGATGACACCTATCAGAGATACATACGTCCACACTGGGGCAAGTATAACATGCTGACCATTATCAGCGACCAGTTTGAAGCCATTGCCTACAGATGGAAAAAGAATCTGTCGCGCAACTATCACAAATATTTTGCAGGTGAATGGATGCGCGAAAATATCCTCGACAATCACGGACCTTTAGCAGCATCGTACAGAGCGCACAATAATGGTGATTTCCGCTCTGAAGGCGACTCGCCGGCTTTCATGTACACTATTCCTACTGGTCTTGATAACCCAGAACAACCTGGTTGGGGCGGATGGGCAGGCAGATATGTCAAGTTAAGGGAAAACACATGGGTTGACCAGTTGCCTCAAAACTCAGGTCATTATTATCCTGACGGCAGATATTGGGACCAAAACGTGTATAGCCGTCGCCCGAAGCAGAAACCTACACGTGCACAGTTGGATGAATATTTCAAACCAATAGCACGTTGGAGCGAGGCTTTCCAAAATGATTTCGCAGCAAGGATGGACCGTTGCATAAAACCGTTTAACGAGGTAAACCATGAGCCTACGGTGGTATTGAAAGGTAAGCAGCAGCGAGAGGCCAAGCCTGGCAAAACATTGAAACTGAAAGTCAAGGCAAGCGATATTGACGGCAATACGCTTAGCTATCGCTGGTGGCAATATGTCGAAGCAGGAACATGCAAGGAAACTGTTGCCATAGAAAACTCAAACACACCAAATGCAATGGTAACAATTCCTGCCGGTGTGCAATCAGGCACAACGATACATGTCATCTGCGAAGTGACCGACAACGGAACTCCTCAACTCACAAGATATCAGAGAGTGGTAATAACAAACTTATAAACTCAAAACTCAAAAACTTATAAACTCACAAACTCACAAAAATCTATGGAAAAATATACAGCAAGCGGCAATCGCTACAACAATGAGACGATGGGCTATAACAGATGCGGACGCAGCGGAGTGTTGCTGCCAAAGGTTAGTCTGGGATTCTGGCACAACTTCGGTGCCGTTGACGACTACGACAACTGCAAGGCGATAGCACGCCATGCCTTCGACAACGGCATCACCCACTTCGACCTTGCCAACAACTACGGCCCGCCTTACGGTTCGGCAGAGGAGACAATGGGCAGACTGATGGACGAGGACTTCCGTCCGTATCGCGACGAACTGTTTATATCTACCAAGGCAGGCTATGACATGTGGGACGGTCCTTACGGCAACTGGGGTTCGCGAAAGTATCTTATGGCGAGTCTCGACCAGTCGCTAAAGCGCATGCACCTCGACTATGTGGATTTGTTCTACAGTCACCGCTACGACCCTGAGACACCGCTGGAGGAAACGCTGCAGGCACTTGTCGATATCGTCCGCGCAGGCAAGGCTCTATATGTGGGCATCAGCCGTTGGCCGCTTGAAGCCACAAGGTTTGCCTTCCAGTATCTGAAGGAGCGCGACGTGCCGTGCCTCATATATCAGGGGCGACTAAACATGCTCGATCGTGCACCGCAGCAGGAGGGCATTCTCGACCTCTGCCAGCAAGAGGGAGTGGGCTTCATATCGTTCTCGCCACTGGCTCAAGGACTGCTCACCGACCGCTACCTCAACGGCATTCCAGAGGGTTCGCGAATGACGCGAGGCAAGTTCCTGAAGGAAGAGATGCTAACAGACGAGTTACTGGAGCAACTGCGCCAGTGGAACAGTGAGGCACAGCAGCAAGGCATGACGCTGGCAGAACGTGCGCTGCGCTGGATTCTGGATCAGAAGGGTGTAACGTCTGTGCTTATCGGTGCCAGCAGCACAGGTCAACTGGACAGGAATCTGAAGTGTATGAGAAATATGGATGAGGGATAAATGATGAAGGAAAAGAAAAAACATGAACATAACAGCCCAAGAACTCCTTGAACGTTGCGACGAACTCGTTGTGCTCTACCGACAGGGTGCCATGAGCGTAAACCGCCGCATGCACGAGATACTGGTTCTGGCATGCGCTGAAGGCACACGCAACAGCAAGCAGGCCTACGGCAACCTGTTCTCGCAGGTGGCTTTTCTCTGCAAATCTACAGGTATATCACACACCGACAAAGCCGCCATACAAACCATGCGCCGCCACTCCAACCATAAGGAACTTACGGACGAAGAGGAGTTCTTAAGTGATGTGTGGGCACTGAAACTGTTTATCTCAAAGGTATTCAACGTACCGGTTAAAAACCTCATCAAACCCCACAACCTCATAACCCCACAACCTCATAACCTCAAAACCTCAAAACCTCAAAACCTCATCCCCTACCTCCGCTGCATCGTTGAAAGCGTTGACGAGGAATCATTCACCGTCACCACCGACAACGAAAACCTCAACGAGCATGTTGCAGTGGAATACACCGACCATCGCACTCATGCCGACCACGGTTATCTGCGCGAACTCTTGCACGAGGGAATGCAGGTAAACCTGCTCGAAAGTTGCTTTGTCGATGACCGCCTTCAGGCAAAAATCATTGTCCTTGAACCTGATTTCCTTATCGACATCAGTTCACTGGCTGCCTGCTTCACCGACTATGGCCATCACCCGCTCTCTTATACCATCAGTCGCATGAAGCAGAGGGCAAACTCTCAAGCCATATTGCTGGGAAACTTTGCCGGAAGTGCCCTCGACGACATTATAAACAATCCTGACTACCAGCTCAACAACACCATTACCAATTCCTTCCGCGAACAGGCTCTGCAGTTCTGCACCTGTCCGGCATTCGACGCTGCCCTCTTCTTGAAAGACGCAAAGGCACAGGCGGAAAACCTTAAGGAGGTTGTGGATATGCTGTTCAGCAACAATCCTGACGACAGGCGCAAGCCGCACGATATCAGCAAGACCATGCTCGAACCGTCGTTTGTATGTGAGCGGTTGGGATTGCAGGGGCGTGTCGATCTGATGACGCAAGACATGCGCCTGCTTGTAGAACAGAAGTCGGGCAAGAACTGGAACATTGAACGCCCGCGCCCGGGTGTACACCAGCATAAGGAAGACCACTATGTGCAGCTGCTGCTCTATTTCGGTGTGCTCCACTACAACTTCGGTCGTCATGCCGACCATATCGACATGCAACTGCTCTACTCCAAGTATCCGCCCAAGAGCGGATTGCTCTCTGTTGACTACTACCACAAGATGTTCGCCACAGCCATAGAACTGCGCAACCGCATCGTTTGCAACGAACTCAACATCGTGAGCAACGGGTTTGGCAGCATCTTGCCGCAACTGTCTGCAGAAACTATAAACGAAAAGGGTCGCTACGACCGCTTCTTTGAACAATACATACGTCCGCAAACGGAAGAGATAACAGCACCGTTGCATCTCATGCAACCACTCGAAAAGGCATACTTCGAACAGATGATGACCTTCGTATATCGCGAACAACTGGCTTCAAAGATTGGCATACAGGACGGACAGTCGTCGAGCGCTGCCGACCTGTGGAACATGCCGCTGCACGAGAAACAGGAAACGGGAAACATCTTCACCGGATTGAAGATGACCAGCAGGGAGTGTTCGGCAGCTGGCAGCGGATACGACTTGCTGACGTTCAGCGTGCCCGAATATAGCAACGACTTCCTGCCCAACTTCCGCCGCGGCGACATGATTTATGTATATTCCTATAAAGACCACCCCGACGTAAGGCAGAACATTCTCTACAAGGCTACAATAACAGCCATCAGCAGCACAACCATCGTGGTGAAACTGAACGACGGACAGCAAAACCCGACGATATTCGACAACCGCCACCTGCCCGATTATGCTATAGAACACGCCACAAGCGACATCAGCACGACAAGTAGCATACGGAGTCTGCATGAGTTTATCACTGCTCCCGCCCACCGACGCCAACTGATGCTCGGACAACGCCAACCTGAATGTGACTGCTCGCGCCAACTGTCGCGTTCCTATAATGACAACTACGACAACATACTGCTACGAATAAAGCAGGCCAACGACTATTTCCTGCTTGTTGGTCCGCCGGGTACAGGCAAGACATCCATGGCACTCCGCTTCATGGTGGAAGAGGAATTATATGGGGGAGCTCAAATCCTCCTCGCCTCCTACACCAACCGCGCCGTCGATGAGATATGCTCCATGCTCAGCGATGCCGGCATCGACTTCCTGCGCCTGGGCAACGAGAACTCATGCGACCCGCGCTTCCATGCCAATCTGCTGGAAACGGCACTCGGCGACAAACCCAAGCTCAACGCCATACGTCAGCGCATAGAAGACTGCCGCGTCATCGTTGGCACCACATCCACGCTTCAGGCACGACCCTTCATCTTCCAACTAAAACACTTCTCACTCGCAATCATCGACGAGGCGTCACAGATACTCGAACCAAATATCATCGGATTGCTTTCGGCACACGACAGTCATGGCCAATGCCGCATTGACCGCTTCGTGCTCATAGGCGACTACAAGCAGCTGCCGGCGGTGGTGCAGCAGGACGAGAAGTCGTCGCAGGTAACCGACAGCGCACTCCGCAACATCTGTCTCACCGACTGTCGCCTGTCACTCTTCGAACGACTCATCCGCTGGGAACAGCAACAAGGTCGCACCCGGTTCATCGGCATACTCCAACGTCAGGGACGCATGCACCCCGACATTGCAGCCTTCCCCAACGAGATGTTCTACCGCGAAGAAAACCTCATGCCTGTGCCCTGTCCTCACCAGCTTGACACCTGTCTCAACTACAATGCTCCGTCGCTCGACACCCTCGACGACATCATGAAGCAGCAACGCATGATATTCATCCCTGCCCATCCAGAGGACAACAGCGACACGTCAGAAAAAGCCAACGCCACAGAAGCCAGAATCGTGGCCGACATACTGCGGCGAATAGTGAGATTCTACGGCAATGAGTTTGATTCCGACAAGACCGTGGGCGTCATCGTGCCCTACCGCAACCAGATAGCCATGATACGCCGAGAGATAGAACAGTTAGGACAGCCACAGCTTAACGCCATCTCCATCGACACTGTTGAGCGCTATCAGGGCAGTCAGCGCGATGTCATCATCTACTCGTTCACCATCCGTCGCCCCTCGCAACTCTCATTCCTCACAGCCAACTGCTTCCTGGAATCGGGTCGCGTCATCGACCGCAAGCTCAACGTAGCCATCACCCGAGCACGCAAACAAATGATTATGACTGGCAACCCCAATATTCTCAGTCAAAACAACATCTTCCACCAACTAATAGAAAGATATAAGGTTGCCATTGATTGATTATTAAACCGTTGGATTGACGCGGTGCTATAAAGAGAGCAAAACAGATGTTTCTTTTCTGATTATCACGAAATTATATATTGCTTTATTTTGAATTAATCAGGAATAAATGTATTTTTGCAAAAGAAATGAAAAGTGAAGAGTGAAAAGTGAGAAGTGAACAATGACAATGAAAAGATTACTGCTACTTAACATACTCGTTGCATGCTGCATGGGCGGCATGGCGCAGGAGAGGAAGATTCCGTTTAACGGACGACTGACCGACATGAAGGGTGAGGTGATAAAGAAGGCGCGCGTTTACGTGACATCGCCAAAGCGATATGTTACTTGCAACAAGGCGGGCAACTTCGGACTGACCAACGTTGACACCAACGACACACTGAAGATTTCTGTGGGCAAGGAACTGTATAAGGTGCCGATAAACAAACGCAGAAGCATAATGATTAGTCTGAACACGGAGACGGGCGAGTCGGTGGCAAAGGAAGACCAGCAGATATATGACAAAGGCTTCGACCACGTCAGTCGGCGAGAGCGAAACCTCGGAACTATAATCTCTGGCGAGACATTGCGCCGAAGCGGTCACAGTAACCTGATGAATGCCTTGAAGGGACGCGTGCCAGGACTGAACATAACAAACGACGGCACGCCGGGCGGTGACAGCGAGGTGAACATTAGAGGAATAAAGAGTCTGACACTGAAATCAACGCCGCTGTTTGTTGTAGATGGCGTGGTAACGGAAACCATCAACGACATATCGCTCTTCGACATCGACTATGTGGAGATACTGAAGAATGCCCACCTGTACGGTTCGCGCGGTGCCAACGGAGCCATACTCGTGTTCACGAAACTGCCCTAATCAGACACATTGGCCAACAGGGCCAAAGCCTTGTTCTCAGCCGCCTCCATAATCTCGCGTTCACCCGGACCTTTATCATTGATGCCGCAGAGATGTAGGATACCATGAATGATAACACGGAAGAGCTCCTCCTCGTAGGTCTTGCCAAAAAGTTCGGCATTGGTGCGCACGGTGTCGAGACTTATAACCATGTCGCCATTGATTACATTGCCCTCGTCATAGTCGAAGGTGATGATATCGGTGTAATAGTTATGCCCCAGATACTCGTTGTTCACTTCGAGAATCTTCTCGTCGTCAACAAAAAGATAGCCCACTTCGCCCACCTTTCTGTCATAACCGGCAACCACCGCCTTTATCCAAGCAGTTACTTCACGTTTCTTTATCTTGGGCATCTTCACGCCCTCTGCGTTGTAGGTAATCATTTGTATTTATTATTATTAGGAGGGGAGGTTATGGCAGAAACTCGCTTACATCCCTGCCGAAGTGCATCAGCTCACGCACCATGCTGCTGCTCACGCTTGCCAGTTTTGGGTCGGCAAAGAGCATAAGGGTCTCCACACCGCCCAGCATCTTGTTGATATCGGCCTGTTCACGCTCATATTCGAAGTCCTTCATGCTCCTTATACCTTTTATAATATAGGCAGCACCCTCGCGCCTGGCGAAGTCGATGGTGAGGTCGCTATATGAGCGCACCTGAATCTTCGGTTCGTCAGCATACAACCGTGCTATTGTCTCCATGCGCTGCTCCGTGGGTTGAGCATACTGCTTGCGCTCGTTGACCCCTATGCCTATGACGATGCGGTCGAACAGTGGCAGCGCACGCCTCACGATGTCGTCGTGGCCGATGGTAAACGGGTCGAAACTACCTGTGAATATTCCTGTCTTCATAATCGTTAGAACAACTCCAAAGCCCTCATCACCACATCATCATCCTCGTTCATCACCGAGAAATACTCATTCATAGTCCATAAGTCGCGAGCCACAAGAGCCTTCATCTGCAAACTGAGTTGTTTTATGGTCTTCTGCAGTTCCTCGTCGTCCTTCGGTTTTATCTTGCTCTTCTCCGCCTCAGCCACAACAGTATCGAGGAGCGATTGCGGTATGGTGAACTCAGCCTTGAACTTCTTGAAAGTCTTGTACTGCTTCATCAGCGACTCACGATTCTTCAGCACATACTTCAGATTGGCATCGCGCACAATGGTCTTTGTGGCTATCTGGCGGTGGAACTTGGTGTATTTCGTTGTGTCGAGCGGCACAAACACATCTGGCATGATACCGCCGCCACCATAAACCACGCGGTGCTCGCGCAAGGTATAGCACTTGAGCGAATCGGCAAAGTGTATGCTGTCGGCATTGGTCAGTTCACCATGCTTCAGGCGATTAACCACATCCATGGCATAGTCCTTGTTCTGCCCCTTCTTGTAAGGTTTCTGTATGCATCGTCCTGCAGGAGTGTAGTAGTGGGCCACGGTGAGACGAATCATCGAACCGTCGGGCAGGTCGATTGGCCTCTGCACCAGTCCCTTGCCAAACGAGCGTCTGCCCACCACCAGTCCGCGGTCTTGGTCCTGGATAGCACCCGTTACAATCTCTGCTGCCGAAGCACTGTACTCGTCAACCAGCGCCACCAGCCTGCCGTTGGTAAAGCGACCGTTGCCCTCTGCCTTATACTCCATTCTTGGAGCACGCATGCCTTCGGTATAGACGATAAGGTCGCCCTTGCCCAGGAACTCGTTGACGATGTCGATGGCCGACATCATATATCCGCCGCCATTACCCTGAAGGTCGAGCACAAGGTCCTTCATGCCCTGCTTCCTGAGCTTTTCCATGCTCTCCATAAACTCCTTGTATGTATTAGCACCGAAGCTTGATATGCGTATATAACCTATTCCCGGACGAATCATGTAAGTAGCGTCTATGGTCTCAACAGGAATCTTGTCGCGTATGATGTTGAAGTAGATAGTCTCGGCTATATCGATACGCTTTATACCCACCTTCACCTCCGTACCCTTTGGTCCTCGCAGTCGGTTCATGATGTCGTCGGTTGACATCTTCACTCCTGCGATGACAGTATCATTAACAGAGATTATGCGGTCGCCCGCTATCACACCGGCCTTCTCTGACGGTCCATTGGTGATGGTCTGAATGATGAGCAGCGTGTCGTCCATCATGTTGAACTGCACACCGATGCCGTCGAAGTTGCCCCTCAGCGGTTCGTTCATCTTCTTAACCTCAGCCGGTGTAGAGTAGGACGAATGCGGGTCGAGCTTTTCGAGCATGCCTTTGATAGCATCCTCAACGAGCTTATGCTCATCGACACTGTCAACATATAGGTTGTTGATGGCAAACTCTGCCATCTGCAGTTTTCGTATCGGACTTTTCGGTCCCATGTCAATCTTCACCTGTGCCACCACGGCTACGGCAATACATAGGGTCCAGACAACAACTAATAGTTTTCTCATTTTGTTTCTTCTTGTTTAATCATAAATATCCTCCTCCGGACGGTCTTCCTCGACCACCAGATTGTCGATAATGAAGTTCTGACGTTCAGGCGTGTTCTTGCCCATGTAATACTCCAACAGTTTCTGCACCTGGTCAGTCTTGTGGAGCGTAACCTGCTCAAGGCGCATGTCAGGACCGATGAAGTTGGCAAACTCATTTGACGATATCTCGCCGAGACCTTTGAATCGTGTTATCTCAGGGTCTGGTCCCAGGTCGCTGATGGCCTTCAAGCGTTCCTCCTCGCTATAGCAATAGCGGGTGATGAAGTCGCTCTTCTTGCCGTCTTTCTTTGCATCTTCGGCTTCGATAACGGCCTTGTTCTTTATCTTTGTACGCTTGTTTCGCACACGGAACAACGGTGTCTGCAACACATAGACGTGGCCCTTCTTTATCAGTTCGGGATAGAACTGGAGGAAGAAGGTGATGATGAGCAGTCGGATGTGCATGCCATCGACATCAGCATCGGTAGCAACGATAACCTTGTTGTAGCGCAGCGTGTCGAGACCGTCTTCAATGTCTAGAGCCGCCTGCAGCAGATAGAACTCGTCGTTCTGATAAACAATCTTCTTGTCGAGACCGAACGAGTTGAGGGGTTTTCCGCGCAGCGAGAACACCGCCTGTGTGTTGGCGTCGCGACTGGAAGTGATACTTCCGCTCGCAGAGTCACCCTCGGTAATGAATATCGAGCTTTCTTCCTTGCGGTCGTTCTTGGCGTCGCTGAAATGGATGCGGCAGTCGCGCAGCTTGCGATTGTGCAGGTTGGCCTTCTTGGCCTTCTCTCGCGCCTGCTTAGCCACGCCAGCCATGGCCTTGCGCTCCTTCTCGCTCTCTTGAATCTTTTGGAGCATAGCCTCTGCCACGTCAGCCTCGCGGTGCAGGTAGTTGTCAACCTCCTGCTTTATGAAGTCGCCAACGTACTTATTTACCGACACTCCGCCATTAGGCGCCATGGTGAGCGAACCGAGCTTGATTTTCGTCTGACTCTCGAACATCGGTTCTTCCACGTTGATGGCTATGGCAGCCACCAGTCCGTTGCGTATGTCGCCATATTCGAAGTTCTTCTGATAAAATTCCTTTATCGTCTTAGCAATATGTTCCTTGAAAGCACTCTGATGGGTTCCGCCCTGAGTGGTGTGCTGACCGTTCACGAACGAATGGTACTCCTCGCCATACTGGTTGGCATGAGTGAAGGCAATCTCTATGTCCTCGCCCTTGAGGTGGATGATAGGATAGATGCCGTCGTTGGTCATGGTGTCGTTGAGCAGGTCTTTCAGACCATGACGACTCAGGATGCGGCGCCCGTTGTACATTATCGTAAGCCCCGTGTTCAGATAGGTATAGTTGCGGAGCATTGTCTCGATGATGTCGTTGTGGAACTTATAGTTCAGGAACAACGTGTCGTCGGGTTGGAAATAGATGTATGTACCGTTTTCGTCTTCGGTGTCTTCAGTCTTGTCGCTGGTGATGTTTCCTTTTTCAAAAGTGGCCATGCGCACCTTTCCGTCGCGATAGGAACGGACCTCAAAGTGGGAACTGAGTGCATTAACAGCCTTAACTCCAACACCGTTCAGTCCGACACTCTTCTTAAATGCCTTTGAGTCGTACTTACCACCGGTATTCAGTACGCTGACCGCCTCGATAAGCTTGCCCTGAGGGATGCCTCGTCCGTAGTCGCGTACTGACACACACAGGTTGTCATCGATGTTTATCTCGATGCGTTCGCCGGCATGCATCTTGAATTCGTCGATAGAGTTGTCTATAACTTCCTTCAGCAACACATAGATACCGTCTTCAGGCAACGAACCGTCGCCCAAGCGACCGATATACATACCCGGACGGGTGCGCACATGCTCCATATCGGACAAGTGCCTGATATTGTCGTCGGTATATTCTACGGGTTGCATCTGACCGTTTTCGATTATGCTATTGTTTTCATCCATCTTTGTATTTTGGTTTTTTTATTTTTCAGAGTAATCAGAATATTCGGAGAATTCAGAGTTTTCTGAGATTCTGAGCTTTCTGGCTACCCTATCTCTTTCTTGAAGCAGCGGCGGCGCTTGTGGTGGATTGGGTCTAATGCTCCCCACTGGCTCTGCACTCCTTCGTTGGTCTCCATCTCCACCTGACTCTCGCCCCACTTATAGCCATATTTCTGGTACCAGGGTATGAGGTCGGTGATAATCAGTGCATTGGCACCCTTCGGACGATACTCAGGAAGCACACCCATGAGGATGAGATCGACACCCTCCGTCTTCTGGAACTTCAATGCCCTCAGCACATGCCACCACCCGAATGGGAAGAGGCGACCGTTCTTGCATTTCTGCAATGCCTTTGACAGCGACGGAACGGTGATGCCCACACCCACAATCTTGTGGTCGGGCGTGTTATGGTCTTCCACCACCGTGATGAGATTCATGTCGAGCACAGAGAAATACATGTCGATATAGTCGTGAATCTGGCGCGGCGTCATCTCTGAATAGCCATAGAGGTCCTTGAACGTGTCGTTAACCACATCGAACACCTTCTGTCCGTAGCCCTCCTTTGTAACCTCGCGTTTGGTGAGCTTGCGCACATGAAGGTTGTAGCGCTTCTCTATCATGCGCGAAATCTTGGTATATTTCTCCGGTATCTCATCGGGCACGATGAGTTTGTACTCCACATAGTCGTTGTCCTTTACCCATCCGTCCAACTTCTCCATGTGCTCAGGATAATAGGGGTAGTTATAGATGGTGAACTGCGTGCCCAACTGGTCGAAGCCCCATGTCAGCATGCCCTCCGGGTCCATATCGGTGAATCCCAGCGGACCTGCAATCTCCGTCATGCCCTTTGCCTTGCCCCACTGCTCAACAGTGTCGAGAAGAGCCTTTGACACTTCTAAATCGTCAACAAAGTCAATCCATCCGAAGCGCACCGTCTTGCGGTTCCATTTCTCGTTGGCCCTGTTGTTGATGATTGCTGCCACACGCCCCACAACCTTACCGTCCTTATAGGCAAGGAAATATTCGGCCTCGCAGAATTCGAAAGCCGCATTCTTGTCTTTGCTTAAAGTCCTTATTTCGTCGCTATATAGGTTTGGCACACTATATTCATTTCCTTCGTACAAGTCGTAATGAAACTGAATAAAAGCCTCAAGTCCTTTCTTGTCGTTTACTTTCTCTATTACAACTGATGACATTAAAATATCTGCTGATTTGGGGTTAAATATACCTTATAATATGCAAAGATAGCGATAAAAAACAAATTAAAGAAAGAAATATTTGGATTTTTCAATAACTTGATTTACTTTTGTAAGCAAAATTATAATTTCTTTCAATTTAATTAACATCAACTTAACAATGCATTACAACAAGAAAACTATTTGCGCAGCTCTCGTCGGAATGATGATTGCCGGCAATGGCATGGCACAGAATACTGCCGGTCATTACGAAGTGGTGTTGGAAGATGGCAGACAGCTGGAACTGAGCAGTCAGGAACTCCAAGACCTCAAGAACGAAAAGGGTACACTGAAGTCTTACAACTTCATTGAGGCTCAGGGTGGTATTCAGCTCACATCTACAGACACGAAGATGACTGACCTTATCACACCTTCAGCATCATTCTCTTTCGGTCGCTATTTCTCTCCAGTAGTGGGTGCCCGTCTGCATGTTAACGGATGGAGCGCAAAGAGTGGTTTTGACAACTATGGTCTCTACAAGTGGAACTATATAACAACAAATGCTGACGTACTGCTCAACCTAACAAACATGTTCAGCAAGAACAAGAGCGGTTCTCACTTCCTCAACGTAATCCTGTTGGGTGGTATCGGTCTTACCAACGCATGGGGCAACGAAGAGGCTATCGCAATGGCTCAGCACAACGAGCTCAACATGCCATTGGTATGGGACGACAACCGCCTGAGCCACAACATCCGTGCCGGTTTGCGTCTTGAGACAAACGTAACAAAGCCTTTCGGCGTTTCTCTCGAAATCAACGCCAACAGCCTTGACGACCGTTTCAACTCTAAGATGAACGACGCTGACGACTGGCAGTTCACAGCAATGCTCGGTCTGAGCTTCCGCTTCGGTCACAAGACAACAAAGCCTGTTATCGTTTCAGAGACATACATCGCTCCTCCAGCACCAAAGGTAGAGCCAAAGAAAGAACCTAAGTACATCACCGTAACTAAGGAAGTTAAGAAGCAGGTTCCTGTTACTCTCCACGAAGAGGCATTCTTCAACATCCGCAAGTCTGACCCTGCAGCAGGTATGCCTAAGATTCAGGAGGTTGCACAGTTCCTGAAGGACTATGCTGATGCAAAGGTTACTGTTGTTGGTTATGCTGACAAGGGCACTGGTAATGCCAAGCTGAACCTGAAGTATTCTAAGCAGCGTGCTGAGAACTACAAGAACGAACTTGTTGAGAAGTTTGGTTGCGACGCTGCCCGCATCACCGTTGACGCTAAGGGTGACACCGTTCAGCCATTTGCTGAGAATGACAAGAACCGCTGCGTGATCATCGATGGTACTGCAACAAAGACCGTTACTGAGACAATCACAGAGAAGGTGCTTGAGTCAGAGGCGACTGCAAAGTAAGAGTATATGACTTTTATCCATAAGGGTGGTGGCGAAGATATAATCGCTTCCACCCTCTTTTATTTTCAGGCGCTTGCGTAACTGGTCCACGCTCATAGGGAAGTTGCGCACCGATATATTGGCCTTGGCAATACCGTCCAAGGCTTTCTTTATGTCTTTCTTGTTGAGCGTTGTCACTGCCCTTATGCGGAACTTACGACCCGGGAAATCGGCGATAAGGGTGTCGGCGACAAACAGATGACTGTTGCGCTCCAACTGTCTCACTCCAAACATTTGTTCTATGGCAGAAAAACATCCCGCCTTCATTATCGAGGCATTGGGTTCGTAGAGGAAGGGGCTTTCAGTTGACGAGTTAACGAGTAACCTCCCCATCCCCTCCGAAGGAGGGGCTACTATACTCGAAGAATTGGTTGAGGGATTGCTTACTATACTATCGTCTTCACTCCTAAAAACAAACTCCTCTTCATTATTCACACAAACAATCTTCACTCCATCCGACTTCCCCTCCTCAGCAGATTGCATCACAAGAAGCAGTTCCTTGCATTCGTTATCCACCGACACGATGTGTACCTCACTAACCGCACTGCCAAGGTCGTCAACAGCCTTATGCCAATCGAGCATCGGCGAGAGTTTCACTATCACCCTTTCAGCCTTCTGAAGCAACAGGTCTTTCAACTCAATTACATCAGGCGTGCAGTCGCTTATGGCATAGGTCTTTCCACCGTGCTCATTGCGGCGCGCCGGGTCGAGGTATATCACCGATACAGGTGGCATCGTCTTCAGATATTCCACGCTATCGCCACACACCACCTCGGCATTCTCCATGCCAAGCAAAGCGAAGTTGTGGCGAGCAATCTCGCACAGATGTTCCTGTCGCTCAACATACACAGCCTTTTCAAAACCACGCGACATGAAAGAGAAATCAACGCCGAAGCCTCCGGTAAGGTCTGTTAGGGATGAAGGATGAGAGAGTATGGATGAGAGATGAGAGTTCGGGGATGAGAGTTTCATCTTATAGCGTGCCGTCTGTTCACTCGAACATTGTTCCATCGACAGGTGTGGCGGATAGACAATACCCTCGCGTTCTGCCCACGACGGCAGTTTCTTCCCTGCCGTCTGCCGTCCGACTATCTGGTCGAGTGCAAAAGGCATATCAACATCAGGAAGCCTCTTTGCCGATAGTGCCAATAGTCTTATGTCTTTATCGGCATTGTCTCTAATGAAATCTCTTGTCTGCTGATTCATCTCACCACCTTGAAATAACGTTTCGCCTGAGCGCGTGTTCTTATATTAAAGTGCCACCACTCCGTTCTCAACGCCTTGAATCCTGCATAGCGCATCACCTCGCGCAACAGTCGCCGGTTGTCATACGCCTCCTTGCTTATCTTGCCCTGCCTGAGCAGTTCGTCCTCATTGTCGATATGCGACAGACTGGTCATGTTGTCAATCTTCACCCCCATTGTAAGTGTGTCACCATTCAGTCGGCACAGCGTAAGGTCAACCGCCAGACCGTAGTTATGCAGTCCGCCGCCATTCCTCGGGTTGCTCACATAAAAGCTGTGATTGGTGTTCTTCACCGCATCCCACATCTTCTGCTGCACACTCATCGGTCGTGTGGCGTCCATCACCATCAGCCGCAGGTCGGGTCGCAGTTCGCGCAACCGCTTGTCGGCCTTTCTCAGCGCTTCCATTGTTATGGGATGCAGATAAGCCTCTTTCAGATTGTCATACAGAACCTTACCGGTGAAGTTGTCGGTACGGGTGTACATCAGGCTGATGCGCACCTCAGGCAACTCATCGGCAATATTCTTCAGTCCCTGTGCAGCCATGCGCCGTGCATCGGCACTCAGCGGTTGGGCTTCAGCCACCGCCGCACAAAGCAGCGACAGCAGCATAAACAATATTCTGATTCTAATCATGCAACTTCAACAGTTCAAGGGTGTATGCTTGGCAGCAATCATTAATCATCAGATTATTGCATCACCTCACAAAGTTCGTGCGGACAGTAGGTTCATGCTCAGGTTCTGCAACCCCGGCCTGCTTTCCAGCCTCAATGCAACGCAGCATCCACGCCATGTTTCGGCCCAGTTGTCGCATTGTCTGCATACCCTCAAGGTCCTGTCGCACCTCGTCTGGTGTATTGCCATGCACCTCGTTCCAATACTGCGACGACACCACCGGCATGTTTGAGATAGTGAAATAGCGGTTCATATCCTCAAATCCGCCCTGTGCACCGCCACGGCGACAGCTTACTATCGCTGCTGCAGGCTTGTTGGCATAGATGGCGAGCTTTGAACAGAAAGCACGGTCCATGAAACACTTTATCGCTCCCGATGTACCGGCAAAATGGATTGGTGTACCGAACACGAAACCGTCGGTCTCCTTCACCTTCTTCAGGAACTCGTTCACCATATCATCATCATACCAGCATTGCAGTGTGTCCTTACATTTGCCGCATCCGATACAGCCCATGGTAGGCTTTACGCCACACCACATTATCTCAGTTTCAATACCCTGTTTCTGCAATTCACCAGCCACCTCTTCGAGTGCCGTATGTGTACATCCGTTCTTATGCGGACTACCGTTAACTAATAATACCTTCATATAATGCTTAATTCATATTTAATAATTCAAAATTCGTAATTCAAATTATTCCCCTGCTTCCGTAAACGCCTCCATGATTGCCGTCGGGCGGTCGTTCATGAAAGCCCCCAGCGGATAATGGCGTTCCAGTTCCGGAGCCCAGTAGTAAACGCCCTTGCACAGCCCCCCAGTTTGTGTCTTGCAAGCCTTTATCAAGGCAGCAATGAATTTCTTTCCTTCAACGGGTTTGCGCTTCTCCATGCCCGTTTCCACCACCATCGTAGGACAGTTGTATTTCTTCTGCAACCGGTTGATGTTTGCTATTGCCTTCTGCAGTGTTTCCTCTGCCGACTTCGTGTGTCCGGCCTGTATGTCCCAATACGGATACACGCTCACGCCTATCATATCCCACTTTGCCCCATAACGTGCCAGTCCGTCGAATATCCGGTCGTATCGTTTCGGGTCGCAGGCGCAGTCGAGGTGAACAATCACCTGTGCATCGGGATACACCTTCTTCACCGCATCATAACCCGCCTGTGTAAGTCCGGCATACTGCTCCATATTCTCCTTCGCATTTCCCATTGGCCAGAGAAATCCGTTGGTTGTCTCGTTGCCCACCTGTACCCAGCGTACATCTATATCATTCTTTTTCAGCAGTTTCAGCGTCTCCTTCGTATGCCTTGCCAGAGCCTTCTTCATCTGCTTGTAGTTCATCCCTGCCCATGACTTTGGTATGTTCTGCTGTCCTGGGTCTGCCCACCAGTCGCTATAGTGGAAGTCAATCATCACCGCCATGCCATACTTCTTTGCTCTCAGTGCCATTCTCAGCACATCCTCCTTATTGCAAGTACTGTCTTTCGGTTCCACCCACACGCGCAGTCTTATACTGTTCAGTCCTATCTCGTGCATCAGTTGTGTATTCTCTCGCGGTTCTCCCTTTGCGTTATACAACTGTCTGCCGTGCTTTTCATGCATGGTTGTTCCGCTGATGTCAGCGCCCAACCAGAAAGGTTCTTTGTTTTCCTGTGCTTCTATGCCAACGGCGCATAAGCACAGCATCATGGTTAGAAGTAGTTTTGCTTTCATATATTTTTAGTTTATTGTTTTAAAGAGCTAGAACATCTAGATTATCTAGACCTTCTAGAACATCTAGAGTTTCTAGATTATCTAGAGCATCTAGAACTTCCTGTTAATCCCCCATAACCGTGGCCACCAGGCGTCGTGCTCCGCCATAGTCGCGATATTCGCAGAGGTAGATGCCCTGCCAGGTTCCCATGTTTAGTCGTCCATTGGTTATCGGTATGGTGAGCGTCACTCCCGATATAACCGACTTGGCATGACTGGGCATATCGTCGCTGCCCTCAAATGTATGCAAGAAGAACGGTTGGTTCTCAGGCACCAGTCTATCGAAGATGCCCTTCATGTCATGCCTCACGTCCGGATCTGCATTTTCGTTGATACACAATCCGCACGACGTGTGCTTTACAAACAAGTTCAGCAATCCCGTCTTCGGCAGCGGCGGCAACTGACTCAGTATCTCGCTTGTCACCAGGTGAAAGCCCCTTGCTCTTGGTTTAAGTGTTATTTCTGTTTGTGCTATCATCTTGCTTTATTGTTTTTGGGATAGGCTTTCTATATTTTCTAGACCATCTAGACTATCTATATCTCCTAGAACTTCTAGTTATCAGTCTCTCCCTTTCTCATTAACCACCCTGAACAGTCTTGTTTCATTGTCAAACATCAGGTTGTCGCTACCGAAGAACTGCTGCAGTTTTCCACTGTCGGCCAGAGTCTTTGTTGTACCGGTTGTTATTCCGTCAGCACCCATCAGCCACAATCGGTCGGCTATCTGCAGTGCCATCTCCACATCATGGGTTGATAAGAAAACGGTCTTGTTCATCTCACGGCAGATGCGTTGCAACAGCAACAGCACCTCCACCTTACTGTTATAGTCGAGAAAAGCTGTCGGTTCGTCAAGCACCACCACCGGTGTCTGCTGTGCCAGAGCCTTTGCAATCATCACCTTCTGCCGTTCACCGTCGCTCAACGTACTCATCATGCGGTCGCCAAGCTTCTCTATGCCCACCATCTCTATCGCCTGCTCCACCACAGCCAGGTCTTCATTGCTTAGCTTACCCCAGAATCCGGTATATGGAGCACGCCCCATCCCCACCATCATCCTTACGCTGAAGTTCTGCACATCAGGCTTTTCCGTCAGCACCACACTCACCGTCCGCGACAGTTCTGCGCGCGAATGAGCAGTCAGCGGCTTCCCCTGCAGCAACACATCACCACCAAGCGACGGCTGGAAACCCACCAGTGTGCGCATCAGCGTTGACTTACCCACACCGTTGGCACCAAGCAGACAGGTCAGTTCGCCCTCCTGTATGCTTGCCGCAATACCACTTGCCACCACTTTTTTGCCATATCCTATGCTCAGGTTGTGCAGTTCTATGCTTGCCTTCTTGGTTTCCATTTGTGCAAAATTATCACTTTTTTTCGACAATTAAGAGAGAATGTACTCTAAAACTTCCATCTCAGTTGCACATCGATGTCGGTGAGCGACGATTTCTCCACCATCTGCATGCCGCTGCCGATGCTGTTGGCATCAAAGCGGTTGCTTGTAGATAAGCGTGCCGTAAGCGACAACTGCCGAGCCACCTGTGCCTTCAGATGTACCGAATAACCTATTCCGTGACCGTAACACAACCGCGAGCCGAAGGTATAATACAATCCTCCCTCATAGGCATACAGCCTACTGTTATAGTCATCGGTCTTGAAATACCTCACCGACGCCCCCGCCGTCAGCCATCTGCCATGGTAGTTGACCGTCTGCGACACCATATATCCGCGCGAATTGCCGTTATAGCTCGTCAGCGACCCATCGGCACGCGTGGTCGTCGTCCAGACCTTGTTCCAATCGCACGTTGCCGTCACATTCGCCCTATGTTCAATCTTGTCGGTCAACGCCGTCTTCTTCTCGTTGTCCCTCTGTCTAAGTCTCATCCTGTAGCGTGCCGCCAATCTCCATTTGCCTTTCAGATATGATGCCGCAAGCACATTGTCCCACGATGCCGACGACTGCGACACAAGATACTTAGGCCATTCAAAGTAGGCATAGTCGCTATATGCCGACAGCATCAGACCTCCTTTCGGTTGCCACGCCACACCAATATATATACCATGCTCGTTCTGAACCCTGCCGCCGTCGCTGTAACTGCTTGCCCTCAACGACTGATACCCTCTCGAATAGTAGCGGTGTACGGCAGTCAGAGTTACATTGTCCAGCGGATACCCGTTCAGCATATTCAGCGTTGCCACGCCTCCGCTCTTGTCGATGGCCGTCTCACCGCTCAGCGTCATTCTCCCCAAGCGATAACCATAGTCCACCGATGCGTTCATAAAACTGTTTCCCTGCGGATAGAACCGTCGGTAAACACTCTTTGTCTGCGGTTGCAGTCGTCGGTCAAGATGCGTATATGCAGCCGTCACACCAAGATGCAACGGTCCTTTGTCATAACTCACACTCATTCCCGCATCGGCAATCTTCGTGTTGTTTTTCTTCTGCATCTCCGTCGGCGTGCGGTGATAACCGCTTCCCACAATCGTCGCCGCCGTTCCGTCGTCATTGAGCGTGGCATCAATGGCCCTGTACGAGGCATACGCCATCACCTTCATTCTTTTCCCTACCTTCAGCGTCGCTGCCGCCCCTTGCATATACTTGTCGGCCGAGCGCGACGAGTGCGGTCTCACTCCCATCTGCGAGCGATGCAGTCCTGCTATCAACGACGACTTTCCGAAACTCATCCCCGTGTTCACCACCAACCCCTTGGCAGCCGATACCTTATATCGCCCCACCACGATATTCTCCACCATCCCCATCTTCTTCATCTGAACGAAAAACGAGTAGTGGTCATATCCCATACCGTTGCCGGCCGTGAAGAACGGCTCGCCGCCATCCTGTGCCGCCACGAATCCTATTCGTAACCTGTCGCAACTGCTGAAGTCGTAGCGCAGCCAGTGCTTGTACTTATAACCCAGATAACCGTTCTTGTCGCCGCGCCGGTCATACAGCGGAATACCCGCCGACGCCGTCAACTCATGTCGTCCGCGCTGCAACAGCGTCTTCAGCGACAGCGAATCGTCCGTGGCCTTCTCCCCCACATAGACGAAACACCTCATCAGACGCTGCCTCAGCATGTCGAGCGATGCAATCATGCTCAACTCGCCCAGCGTAGCCATCCCGCCATACCTATATAGATATTCGCTTATGTCCATCCGCTGCTGGTCGGTCAGGAAAGGCAGCCTCATCAGGTCGTCCTCTGTTGCAGCGTTGATGTTTATCGGACTGTTCTCCAGCTCGCACAACAGTTCATAATAGTCATCCATCACATCACTCTCATA
This sequence comes from Prevotella sp., assembly GCA_045602085.1. Lineage (GTDB taxonomy): Bacteria > Bacteroidota > Bacteroidia > Bacteroidales > Bacteroidaceae > Prevotella. Next base: position 100,023 of record JAZSAV010000013.1, read on the forward strand.
GTCTTCATCATCAGCCCACTGCATCAGCAGTTCCTCCCATGGTCTCGCCTCTTGTGCGCCAGCCGTCAGAGTGGCAATGCAGAAAACCGCCATTGCCACTATTCTTCCTATGATGTTATGTAAGTGTCTGATAGATGCCATTACCAATATGTTCTGCAACAAAATTATAGAAATAAATCAAATAATTTTATTTTTTCTCTGATTATTGTGTAGTTTTTCTGATATTTGCACGTCTAACGGACAGAAACGAGAAAAGAAACAGTAAAAAACAATGAGCAATTCTGGTAAAAGCAACGAACAGTTCGAGCAGATTGTGAGAGACAACAAATCGACAATCTACACCGTCTGCTATATGTTCTCAAAGGATGCCGACGAAGTGGCCGACCTGTTCCAAGAGGTACTGATCAACCTTTGGAAAGGATTCGACGGTTTCCAAGGTCGCAGTGACTTGAAGACATGGATATATCGTGTGGCGCTGAACACATGTATCTCCATCGACCGCAAGAATAAGCGACGCAGTAAGACGGAACTTAGTATGGACATCAACCTGTTCAGCGACAGTGACAGCGATACTAAGCAGGTAGATATGTTGCGCCGGCGCATCAACCGCCTGAAACCGTTCGACCGCGCCATCGTACTGCTGTGGCTTGAGAGCATGAGCTACGATGAGATAGGTGCCGTAGTGGGCATCACCGCCAAAAATGTCTCAGTGCGACTCTTTAGAATTAAAGAGGAACTTAAGAAAATGGATTAAAAAAAACTAGAAAGACTAGAACATCTAGAAAATCTAGCCCATCTAGTAAATCAAAAACAAAAAAATTATGGAAACCTACAAAGAATTAGAAGAAATGCGCCAACAGATGGCGATACTGAAAAATAAACTCGAGTCACAGACAATCATCAACGACCGACTGCTGCGCAAAGCCATGAGCGAGCGTGTAAACTGGATAAACCGCAGATATACATGGACAATCATTTTCACGTTGTTCGTGGCTGTTCCTTACTGTTGGTGGACTTTCAAGTTTATAGGCATGTCAACACCATTTGGATTAGCAACAGAACTGTTATTATTGTATTGTGTGGGATATACCGTATGGTGCGGACGACCATTGCGCGACAAGCATCTGATGCAGGGCGACCTACTGCAAGTGGCAACCACTGTGGTTAAGGCAAAGAAGCGCGACGGCAACTGGATGTTGCAAGGCATTCCTTTCCTGATACTATGGCTTGGATGGTTCTTCTACGAATTGTATGAGAAGTATGGCAACTATTACATTTTCATACCAGCTATCATAGGCGGACTTATTGGCGGAGGTATAGGTCTGAACATACATTTTAAGACCCAACGCAAGTACAAGGAGATATTGGAGAGAATAGAGGAGGTGAAGGAATAGACCTCCCCCTGCCCCTCCAAAGGAGGGGAGATTCTGAGAACTCTGAATACTCAGATTACTCAGAAAACTCCGAACACTCAGAAAACTCCAAAAACTCCCATCCCCAGGCATCCTCACGGGTGCCTTTTTTCATGCCCGCAACCAACCTTCATCCCCTCCTTTTTCTTTATTTTATTTAAAAAAGCCAACCATTTGCCATTTATTATAATAAAATTAATATCTTTGCAGAATAAAAATAACTAAACTCATGAAACTAAGAACTTTACTAACTGCATTTCTGATAATAACATGTAAGGCTGTTTCGGCACAACAATGGATTGACATAACCGATATCTACCTTACCAATCCCAGTTTCAACGGCAATTCAACCACCGGTTGGACATGGCAGAGCAATGCCGGAAGTCAGAAGGCCGACCGCGAAACGTTTGAGTTCTGGAACGGCACGTTCGACATTTGGCAGACCATACAGGTGCCGGCAGGCAAATACCGCATGAAGGTGCAGGCGTTCTACCGCTCCGGCGACCACGACCCGTCCTATGCCGAGTACCAAAGCAACAGCGAGCAGCTCAAAGCTTTCATCTATGCCAACCAGACAGAACAGCTCGTTGCCAGCATCTATAGCAGTTATACCAATTATAATTATGGTGACAGTTGGCGTTCGCCCGACCGTCGCTACTACCCTAACGGCATGCAGAGCGGTTCGGCCATGTTTGCCGAAGGCAGCTACGAGAACCAGATGGAGTTCAACATGCCTGCCACTGGTGAACTGCGACTTGGCATCAAGTGCCCAGAGAACGACCGCTATGGCAACTGGATAATGATGGACAACTTCCGCCTGGAGTACTACGGCACCAACGTAAAGGTATCGTCGATAAAGCTCTCCTCTGCCTCCCTCACAATTGGCGTGGGTGACAAGAGTCAGCTCAAGGCCACCATCTCGCCATCCAACGCACTCAACCAGAAATTAACATGGTCGTCGTCAAATGCCTCTGTGGTACAGGTCGATGAAAAAGGCATGCTGACGGCAGTAGCCACAGGCAGTGCCACCATCACTGCCACGGCCAACGACGGCAGCGGCGTGAAAGCCACCTGTGCCGTAACGGTGACGAAGAACGAGGCAACAGCCGGTTCGCTCATCATCAACGAGTTGCAGGCTGCAAATATCGACATGTTCGTTGACCCGTCGTTCAACTACGGTTCGTGGATAGAACTCTACAACCCCACCAGTCAGAGCATCACTCTTCAGGGACTCTACATCAGCGACGATGCCAGCAATCTGAAGCAGCACAAGCTCGATTATCGCATGGGGTCCGTACCAGCCAATGGTTTCAAGGTAATCTGGTTCGACCACTACAGCAAGTACGCCCCCACGCAGATTGACTCAAAGCTCGACTACGATGGCGGTGCTATATATATAAGTAATGAGAAAGGTGAGGTATTGGCTTTCCAAAGTTATCCCGAAGCCATTACACGCACATCGTATGCCCGCACAAGTGATGGTGGTAGCACTTGGGGCATTAGCAGTACGCCTACGCCAGGTGAGAGCAATAACGGCAGCACGTTTGCCTATTCCCGCCTCGACGCTCCTGTGGTTGACACTGATGCCCGCCTCTTCACCTCTCCTTTCACGGTGAAGGTTGACATACCTGAGGGTACAACACTTCGCTATACAGCCGATGGCTCTACTCCAACACTCACTAACGGTCGCACCAGCACCAATGGCGTTTTCAATATCGTTGCTACCATAACTTATCGCTTCCGTCTGTTCCAAGATGGATTCCTCCCAAGCCGTGTAGTTACACGCTCATATATCAAGGACGACCGTACCTTCAACATGCCGGTTATCTCTGTCGTTACCGAGCGCAAGAACCTTTACGACGACTGGTTGGGTATATATATAAAGGGTGTCAACGGACGCACCGGCAACGGACAGTCATCGCCTTGCAACTGGAACATGGATTGGGACCGCCCTGTTAACTTCGAGTATATCACCACCGACGGACAGATGGTCATCAACCAGGAGGCCAACATGGAGATGTGCGGAGGATGGAGCCGCGCCTGGACTCCTCATTCATTCAAGATAAAGGCCAACAAGATTTACGAGGGCGAGAACTACCTGCCTTATCAGATATTCCCTAACAAGGCTTACCTCAAGCACAAGACTCTGCAGATACGCAACGGCGGCAACGATACCGACTGCCGCATCAAGGACCCTGCACTGCAGGCCATCGTCCACAGCTCAGGCATCGACATGGACGGACAGGAGTGCCAGCCCGTTGCCCACTTCATCAACGGCGAGTATAAGGGCATGCTCAACATACGCGAACCTAACAACAAGCATTTCGTAGAGGCCAACTATGCCCTCGATGATGATGAGATAGACCAGTTTGAGATGTCGCCCGACTCCAACTACGTGCAGAAGTGCGGTACCGACGAGAGCTTCATGCAGTGGTACGACCTCTCTGCCAACGCCGCCGATGCCTCTACCTACGAGCAGATACGCCAGATGGTTGACATCGACGAGTATATCAACTACATGGCCGTTGAGTTCTACCTCGGCGGTACCGACTGGCCGCAGAACAATATCAAGGGCTTCAAGCCGAGAAAGGAGGGCGGCAAGTTCCGCTTTGTGCTCTTCGACCTCGACGGCACCTTTGCTACCACCGATGTCTTCAACACCTTCGAGTATAAGCAGTATAATCATGTGTTCGACCTCATCTACGACACCGGCGAGCGCATGACGGGCGAGATAAAGTGGGTAACCATCTTCCTCAACATGCTGCAGAACGAGCAGTTCCGCAAGCAGTTCATCGACACCTACTGCCTCGTTACGGGCAGCGTGTTCGAACCGCAGCGCTGCAATGCCATCATCGACTCCATGGCTACTTATACCGAGCGCGTGCTTTCTTACGAAGGCAAGTCGCCTTGGGGCACTGCCAACAGTCTGAAGAACAATCTTAGAAATCGCCAGCAGACAATGATAAACAGTCTGGCCAACTACTGGCGCATGCTGCTCTCTGGCGTGAAACAGCACAGTGTAAGTCTGTCAAGCAACCTGCCTGAGGCTCGTCTGCTGGTCAACAACCTGCCTGTGCCTACGGGCAAGTTCAACGGCACACTCTTCGGCGACATCACCCTGCGCGCCGAGGCTCCTGCCGGCTATCGCTTTGCAGGATGGACCAACAACAGCGGCGAGGCAGTGGCACTATTCAGCAAGGGCAGCGAGTGGCAGTATTATGACAAGGGTTCGCTCGACGGCGAGAACTGGCAGACAGGCAACGGATGGACCACAGGCAATGCACCGCTTGGCTACTTCACCAGCGACGGCAGCAACGGTCGCGGCTATCAGACGTTCCTCGACTACGGAGGCGATGCCGGCAACAAGCGTCCGACCTACTATTTCCGCAAGTCGTTCAACCTCAACTACCAGCCTGAGAGCAATGCCGTCATCATGCTCAACTATACCATCGACGACGGAATGATTGTCTATGTCAACGGCAAGGAGGCTGCACGCTATCAGATGCCTGACGGCAACGTCACCTTCAACAGCTTTGCCTCTACCTATGCCAACGGCAACCCCGACAATGGCAGCATACAGCTTTCGGCTTCGCTGTTCAAGAAGGGTGAGAATATCATCGCCGTTGAGGTACACAACAATAACGGAACTTCTACCGACATCTATTTCGATGCCGAACTCACCATCGCCTCAATGTCAAACAGCAACAATTTCATCAGCACCGACAAGGAGATGAAGCTGCCAGAGGCAAACAGCTTGCAACTCATGGCTGTATTTGAGGAGATGAGCGATGCCGAGCAGACAGCAGCCAATGCCGTTCCAGTGCGCATCAACGAGATAAGTGCAGACAACGGCATCTATGTCAACGCTACATATTTCAAGAAGAACGACTGGATAGAGCTTTACAACACCACATCTAAGGCTGTCGATGTGGCTGGCATGTATATCACCGACAAGATTGACAAACCGAAGAAGTATCAGATTCCTTCTATCGAGGGCATCAATACCGTCATACCAGCCCACGGCTATCTCGTGATATGGGCCGACAAGCTCGAACCGGTGGCACAGTTGCACACGCAATTCAAGCTCGACGATGAGGGCGGCAGCGTGATGCTCACCTCTGCCGACGAGGCATGGCGCGACACTCTCTTCTATCCTCAGCATGCCGACAATGTTACCGTGGGTCTCTATCCTGACGGCGGCAACGACGTGTATGTAATGAACCTGCCTACCATCGGCGCCAGCAACCGCATCAGCAGCTATGCCGAGTTCCTGATAGAGAGCGAACTGCCAAGTGGCATCGAGCAGATAAGGAAGCCAGATGGCACTAACCTCTATGCCACCTATCGCAACGGTCAGCTCACCATCATGGGTGAAGAGTCGGCACGCGTAGCCTTCAGTCTCTATGCCGCCACAGGACAGAATGTCCTCACCACCTCAACCGTTCTCATCGGCGGTCAGGCAACCCTTCCGGTCAGCGGCATCAGCAGCGGCATCTACATCATCCATCTGCACGACAACCAAGGCAACGTGTTCAAGCAAAAGGTTATTGTTAGATAAAAAAAAGAGGCGATCGCCTCTTTTTTTATCATGACCTATAAGTCTCATTGGCCTTGTAAGCCCTATTAGCCTCATTAGCCTTATTGGGCCTATGGCCCTAAAGCCCAATTACTTCAAATACTCTGCATAATCCGTCAGATGCATGTCGCCCTTGCGAGCCAGCGTGTCGTGCATTGCGAATGCTGCTGGCAGATAGTGCTTGGTATGACCGCCCTTTGCAATCTTCAGGTAATCCCAGAGCAACTGCTTGTAGTCAGGATGGGCACAGTTCTCGATGATGCACTGTGCGCGCTGTATCGGACTCTTTCCTCTCAGGTCAGCCACACCCTGCTCTGTCACGATGATGTTCACGTCGTGCTCAGTGTGGTCATGGTGACTAACCATCGGAACGATAGAGCTTATCATGCCGCCCTTAGCCACTGACGGACAGGTGAAGATAGAGATATAGGCATTGCGCTCGAAGTCGCCAGAACCGCCGATACCGTTCATCATCTTCGTACCGCTGATATGTGTTGAGTTGGCATTACCGTAGATATCTACCTCCAGCGCAGTGTTGATGGCGATGACACCCAGTCGGCGGATAATCTCCGGATGGTTTGAAATCTCGCTCTGGCGCAGTGTCAGGTGGTTCTTGAAGTAGTCGATGTTGCCATACACCTTCATCAAGCTCTCGTTGGTAACGGTGAGCGAGCAGGTAGAGGCATCCTTAACACGACCCTCAAGCATCATCTCTACAACAGCGTCCTGCAGCACCTCAGTGTAGATGTTGAAGTCGGGCACACTCTTGTTCTGTCCCAAGGCAGCCAGTATGGCGTTGGCTGTTGAACCCACACCACTCTGCAGAGGGAGGAACGACTGTGGAATGATGCCGCGGTGCATGTCGGCCACGAGGAACTCAGCCACGTTGTTACCAATCTGCTCTGTCACTGGGTCGAGGTCCTTGAATGCGCGTGCCTCATCAGGGATATGGCACTCTACCACACCCACAATCTTGCTTGCGTCAATCTCAACGTAAGGCTTGCCGATGCGGTCGCTTACGTTCACCAGTGGAATGGCCTGACGGTAAGGTGGGTCCTGCAGTTCATAAACGTCGTGCAGATACTTTGCGTCAGGACTGTGGAATGTGTTGTGCTCCAGAATCACGCGCTTGGCCAGACGGGCAGCTGTAGGACTGATACCGCCAGCCGATGTCAGGTAAGCCTTGCATGTTGTCTCGCCTTCCTCCAGGTCGCACACTTCTAGGATAGCCCAGTCAACCTCACCCATAAAACCATAGCGCAGTTCCTGTGCCATCTGGCTCAGGTGTATGTCGTTGTAGGCAATCTCGCCCATGTTCACATGCTTGCGGAAGTCGGGATTAGTGGTATAAGGTGCACGATAGCGGATAGCCTGAGCGTTTGCCAGGTCACCGTCTGTGCTCTGTCCTGTAGAAGCACCTGTGAAGATACCCACCTGGAACTCGCGGCCAGCCTCATGCTCAGCCACTGCAATCTTTGCCAACTCCTTTGTTACAGCCTTAGCTGCACCTGATGGTGTGAATCCGCTAAGTGCGATATTCTCACCATGTTTAATCAACGCCGCACCTTCGGCAGCGGTAATTCTCTTGTAAGCCATATCTTTGTAATTTAGATTTGTCGATAATAAAACGGATGCAAAGTTACTGAAAATCAATGGGAGCGCAAAACAAATGACGGAAACTTTTTTGTGTTTCGCCTTATTTGTTGTACTTTTGCAGAATAAAATAAGAAAGAAGAGAGAGTGAATACAAGGATTTTAAGTAGAGAAGGCATTGCTTCAAGTGCAAATAACTTGTCAACTCAAACTCATAAACTCAAAAACTCATAAACTTACATACAGAATATGAAACAGACATTGCTGATTTACAATACACTGACACGACAGAAAGAACGTTTTGAACCCATCCATGCCCCAAACGTGGGTATGTATGTCTGCGGACCGACCGTCTATGGCGATCCGCATCTGGGTCATGCACGCCCGGCCATCACGTTCGACCTCGTGTTCCGCTATCTGAAGCACCTCGGCTATAAGGTGCGCTATGTGCGCAACATCACCGATGTGGGCCACCTCGAGCACGATGCCGACGACGGCGACGACAAGATAGCAAAGAAGGCACGACTGGAACAGCTCGAACCGATGGAGATAGCGCAGCACTACACCAACCGCTATCATCAGGCCATGGAGGCGCTCAACGTGCTTCCTCCAAGCATCGAACCGCATGCCACTGGCCATATCATCGAACAGCAGCAGCTGGTGCAGCAGATTCTCGACAACGGCTTCGCCTACGAGTCAAACGGCAGCATCTACTTCGACATAGAGGCTTACAACAAGAAGCATAAGTACGGCAAACTGAGCGGCCGCACTCTGGAGAACATCAAGGATGCCAGTCGTGAGCTCGACGGCGTGGGCGAGAAGCGCAATCAGGCCGACTTCGCTCTCTGGAAGAAGGCACAGCCAGAGCATATCATGCGCTGGCCGAGTGCATGGAGCGACGGATTCCCCGGCTGGCACTGTGAGTGTACTGCCATGGGGCGTAAGTATCTGGGCAACCACTTCGACATCCACGGCGGTGGCATGGACCTCGTCTTCCCTCACCACGAGTGCGAGATAGCACAGGCTGTGGCATCGCAGGGCGACGACATGGTGCGCTACTGGATGCACAACAACATGATAACCATCAACGGACAGAAGATGGGCAAGTCGCTGGGCAACTTCATCACACTCGAGGAGTTCTTCACCGGCAGCCATGCTTCGCTCCAGCAGGCTTATAGTCCTATGACCATCCGCTTCTTCATACTCTCTGCCCACTACCGCGGCACGGTTGACTTCTCTAACGACGCTTTGCTGGCAAGTCAGAAGGGACTGGAAAAGTTGCTCAACGGCATCAGCGACATGGAGCGCATACAGGTTTCTGACAAGTGCGACGCCGAGACAGAGAAGATTGTCAAGGCTCTGCGCCAGAAGTGCTACGATGCCATGAACGACGACTTCGCCACACCGATGGTCATCAGTCATCTGTTTGAGGCGTGCACCGTCATCAACAAGCTTATCGACCACAAGGCCACCATCTGCGCCGAGTGCTTGGCAGAGCTCAAGGAGGTTATGAATCTGTTTGCCTTCGACATCCTCGGACTCAAGGCCGAGAAGGGCAGCGGCAGCAATGATGCCCGCGAGGAGTCGTTTGGCAAGGTGGTTGATATGGTTCTTGAGCTTCGTGCCAAGGCTCGTGCTGAGAAAGACTGGGCCACATGCGACAAGATTCGCGATGAACTGAAAGATGCCGGCTTTGAGGTTAAAGACACCAAGGACGGCGTTACCTGGCGACTGAATAAGTAGTAGTTCTTGCGAACTAAATTATGAATTATGAATTATAAATTATGACTGCGAAGCCTTTGATTATCAGCTTCGCAGTCATTAATCGCTCAACGCTCATCGTTCAAAAAAAATGAAACCAACCCTCATCACCGCACTCCTCCTGATGGCAAGCATGCTCATAAGTTGCAACAGCAAGCAAACCGCATCAGAACCGCAAACAGAAGTGGCAGTAACTGTAACACCTATCCCCGACAACGCTAAGCCGCGTCTCATGCCGCGCGACCTCTTCCCTGCAGCCTCCGACAGTCTTGTGGCGGCACTGGGATTGGAGTCAGGCGTGCCCTCGTCTGTCTGTGCCGTACTCGTTGAGTATCAAGACAGCAAACTGCTCTTCGACTCTGGCAACGGCATCGACGACTCGCGTCTTCTGCCTACCCTCGACTCGCTGGGCATACAGCCTGCCGACATCGACTATATCTTCCTGACCCACCTGCATGGCGACCACATCGGCGGACTTGTCCGTGGCGATAGTGCTGTCTTCACCAACGCACCCATCTATGTGGCTGCCAAGGAGCACGACGCATGGAAAGAACGTTCGGACAACTGGCAGAGGGTGCTGGCAGCATACGCCGGTCGCGTCCACTTCTTCGCCCCTGGCGACACCCTGCCCTGCTCGGTACAGCCCATCGAAGCCTACGGCCATACTCCCGGCCACACCATCTATCGCATAGAGCGCAACCTCATCGTGGGCGACCTTATGCACGGCGTGGCACTCCAGCTCAGCAACCCTGACGTCTGCGCCCGCTATGACATGAATACCGATAGCGCCGTAATAAGCAGAAAGGCCGTTCTCGACCTCGCCCGTCGCGACTCCCTCACTCTCTACGGCATGCACTTCCCAGAACCGTATATGCTCACCTTCAAATAACTTTGAGCATACAAACATGCTCTTCGTTCACACGAAAACAGTTTAAACCGGGACTTTAAACGCAAGTTGTTTTATAGAGAAATAGTGTAAAACAAACCGTTTGAAATCAGTCAGAAGGCTTCAGACTGTCAGTTTGTGGCCTTCTGACTCATAATCTGGAGGTCCCTGGTTCAAGCCCTGGCTGGTCCACACTGAAAATCAGCAACTTAGAAGAAATTCAAGTTGCTGATTTTTCTTTTCGGGAAAACAATGGGAAAACACAGCTGTTTTGATAACTCCATGATTTTTTGATAAACTTGGCATCATATCAACTCTGGAGCCACGTCTGGAGTGACATGGTGACCTCATGGTGGAAGTTCTTCGCCTATACCATTGCCCTGTGCAGTCTTGTGCTTGCTGCTGCCTCATGGTATAGACAAACCCAACTTGAAGCTGTAGTCAAGGAGTACTACATCATTAAGCCCATCTTGAAGGAAGACCGCAAGTATGCACCTTTCATCCACACGATGGACTCAGTCATCCTCGGTGAAGGCATCGACGAGGTGTGTGAAAGGGTCTATGGTGAGAAACGCTGAACCCTCCAACTTGAAAAGTCAGATTGGCGAACTACCAATCTGACTTTTTTCTAAGGGAAACCCCATATCTATTTCTAGTATCTGGTTTGCTACAATTAGCCAGTTATTACCACATTCGTAATATGTGAACGTGGTTTTTAATCTTCACTCCCTGCTTGTCCGCACGTAATATGTCTTTTCCCTGCTCAGAATCTCCAAACATTTGCGAGCGAAACTCTATTGATTATCAGTCTATCTTGTATGATCGCTCGTAAATTTGCTCGTAATTGCTCGCAAATTTCAAAATTTTACGAGCGTCGGTTCTCTTTGTATTTCAACAATTTACACAGATTACCCATTCTGAATCGCTCGGAAAATCGCACATAATCGCTCGGAATTTTCATATTTTTCCGAGCGACCAAACAGAATCACTTCCTTTCGTTTTATTGTGTATTTTTTCTGCTGTGCGTAATCGCTTTAGGATATAGTCAATCTTGTTGATTTTCTGCTTATCTTCCAACTGGTCCGGCAAGACATCCCATAGCAATCTTACAATTTCTTTTTTTGTTAGGCTCCCATGATCTTTCAAGGATTCAAGCAATAATGCCTCGCACTTCTTGTCTTCAAGACCTTTATGCTTTGAGTATTCCACCTTCTGGTCTGTTGCCTGTGCAATATTCTTTGAGACATATATATGAGGCATACGACCTTCTATCAGTTTACGCTTACGAAGCATAGCAACTGCTTCGGACGAGATAGAATGTCCTTTTTGTACCTGATCTAGCAGAACTGCATCTGTGAGGGAAAGACTCTGATTTGCCAGTAATATCAGACTATAGTTCTCATCAATGACTGTTCCTGGCAAATTAAGTATAACTTCATTCGACGTGGATTGGTCATAGTCTGGCATTGGCAGATAGCGGTCTTTTTGGCTTTGGAACATCTTATGGATGCCATAGCCTTGCGTATCTATCATCTTGATGTTAACCATTGCTTTGACCAATGCTGGATTTCTATACCCCTTGGGAGTCTTCTCGCCAGTGATGTACTGCTTATAGTCCCCTTCATAGAAGTTTCCGTCATTCTGGAACTTCAAAGCATCTTGCGTCTCAGTTACAATTATTCTAGCTCCTATCTCGTAATTTTGGTGGGCGATGGAGTTATGCATACCTTCAAGAATACTCTCCGTATCATACTTCCATACCTCTGCTGGAATCAAAGAATTCTTGGGATAAATCTTGAAGCGATAGTTACGAATCCTACCCAGCAATTCGCTTGTTGTTCGAATGAATGGAATGGTATATATGTCGCCGAATACTTGCCCATCTTGAAAACACTTCCACACAATCTGTGCGATATGGTTCAACTTATGGGCAGCAGTCTCTTTGCCAACAAGTAAGAGTGTCGCACGGGTTATTTTACCGTCAATCGTAAGACAGGCTTTATCCAAAAAGACTTTGTCGTCCCAGCCATCGCAGTCCTTCGCTAACTTCGGGTAACGCTGCTTGTATCCTTCGCGAGCCTTCTTTATAGCATCTTCATCAATATCTTCTATCGTGGCATTTTCTATTACCTCCGCTGTCCAATCCTTTTGAGAATTATAGATGGTCCGCATCCAATCCGTATATGGACGTAGATCTGTGACAGAACTATCAACCCTAACATAAGGAATATTCATGAAGCAGGTAGGCTCTCCTTTGGCAGCAGGGACTATGAACACCACGAAACGTTTACCGCTTTCGTCAGAAAACTCCTCTATCTTGAAATCTATCTTTGGGGTAATATACTGCCGTAGAAATATTTCCAAGTTCTGATTTCCTCTCGCCTTTATGCGAGAAATATCAAAGGTGGTGCCACGCAGTTCCAAGGTCTCATCCTCGACACCGAAATACAGATACCCAACCTCTTCATTATCAAGACAAGCTCCGTTTGATAGTGCTGAGATATATTTCCCCAGCCTATCTGCATCTTGGTAGTTGCTCTTAAATTCAAGAGACCTGACTTCCTTGCCAATCTCTGCAATCTGCTTGTTCAACAGAGCTGCGTATTCTTTGTCCTTATTCATATATTATATAACGTATTATCATGTTACTTTATTTTTGTACGTTGTAGGAACATCCTCCGCTGCTATCATTGGCTCTTCCTCTGGTATTTCATACCGCTTGACAGTCCTATCTTGCAGGAAAATCTTATTGAGTGTATATGTCAGCGATTCCAATGTATCTTCTCTTTTGATGGGCTTTAACTCACATTCCCAAATGATGATAGAGTGCCAGCCCAGAGTGGCCAGCTCATGCTGCACTTCAACGTCACGCTCCTGATTCCTCAGTATCTTTGCCATCCAAAATTCTGTGTTGGTCTTCGGTATCGTATAGTATCTGCATCCTTCATGCCCATGCCAGAAGCAGCCGTTTACGAAAATGCACGTCCTGTACTTCCGCATCACAATGTCAGGCTTCCCTGGCAATCGAGGATGATTCAGTCTATAACGATACCCATGTCTCCATAACCATTTACGCACCACCATCTCCGGCTTCGTGTCTTTGCCGTGGATGGCCGCCATGTTATTATGTCGTTCTATTGGGGTGAGTTTGTCTGCCATATAGGAAATAGACTATATTTGATATTCCATCAGTTTCTCTCCCGTAACAACTATCGGGCCACCTTCCTGATATTCGTTGTCCGTGTCCAAACGGTATTCGGTCAATATCCTTGCCAGATTGACATCCGGATTGATGTTAACTTCTTCGTCGAACACAAAACAGAAGTAGTTGCCTTGTGGGTTTGGGTAGAGGGCTTGACGCATACGCTCTTCCGACATTACTGCATGGTGGTGTACGTGGAATATGCGGTATTCGTTCTTATAGTCTTCGCCAAGTCGGTAGAGGATGACAAACTTTATTCCACCTTGTTCCAGTTGGCTGCGCTTCATCGTGCCTGCACGCTTCAGCCCTTTGGTGAATATCCTTACGTTGTACAAGTTGGTTTCCTTGTCGTTGGCACCCAATATCCAGTTTAATTGAGCCTCGTCCTTGTAGCATCCAATGAGGAAATTGTCTTTCAAATAGCGTTGTACATAATGCAAAGTGAGGAGCGAAGCCGGGACGGGAGTGCTCTTTGCCTCTTGTTCCACTTTTGGCAGAAGCGTTTCAGGACTAACACCGATGGGACATTTCGTCATGTAGAAGTAGGGGGCCAAAAGTGACAGTGTCCTCTCGTTCTCATTGGCATAGCATTCCCCATTGTCCAAAGCCACAGAATAGTATTCTTGGCTTCCTGTCTCTCCGTAAGGGGTGTAAATCTTGCCCAGCAGTTGCTGGAAGTTCTGCTGCATGAACTGCTCTGCATTGACACCCTCGCGAGGCGTGATGGCATAGAAGGTGTAACTGCCGTTAAGTTCTTCTTGTATGTTTTTCCTAAATAGGTCCCTGACCTGTACTTTCCACGATGCTTTCGAGAAGGCATTGTTGCGGGCATAGAGCGACAGCACATACAGGAAGTTCACGTCGTAGTGGGTGATAATCAGTGTGTCTCTGTCAAACAGGCGGTTTTCAAACTGCCGTGCATTGAACACCGTCTCACGTTTCTTCAGATTATCGTTTTCAAAGCTCAGATTCTTGTCAACGAATGCCGAGATGAAGAAGTTGGGGATGATGTTGTAGCCTTCTGTCACCTCGTCACGCAGCCAGATGTTCTTGGGATTATCCTTCTGTTTCTTCGCTTCATCCCCTGAGAGGAAGAGGTCAAGGTTCCACTGAATCACGTTCCTTGCATAGGTGTACTGTTTATATACTGATTCGTCACCCACCGACGCCCCTATCTTATAGTATTTGCTGTCACCAATATAATATATCTCCTTTTGCACCTGCTTCTGCATGGCACTGGGGTACACTAGGTCGGCAAAGGTGTACATGTGATCCACCCGCTTGCCGTCTTTCTGTTCTTTCAGTCCCGAAGGAATGTCCTTGCTCCCCACCAGTTCGTCGATGATGGCCTCAAAGACGATGTTGAAGTTCTGTGCCAGCAAGTACTCTTTCTGGTCGTCACGCACATTGATGGCGTGCGATTTGTCGAAGAAGGCGTAGCAGAGCTCCCATAGGCGCAATGCCTTGTCGGAGAAGTATTTGTATCGTATCTGACGCATTCGCACTCGCCCGTATCCGTCAAGGTAATGTCTGAACTTGGAACCCATTATCAACTCGAACCCCATATTGATATTCACGCGGAATCCGTAGTGGTTCGAGATGTAGTTCAGTATAGAGAAGTAGATGATGAACAGTTCCTCGTCGAAGTTGACCTGCTTTTTCTTGTTGACGGGTCGCAGATAGACAGGCACTCCGTCCTGCACGATGGCTTGCGAGTGGGCGATGGTTCTTCTCCAGTTGATTTTGTTATAGCCAGAGTGGATGCTCTTCAGCACAAACAGCACGTAGTCCTGGTTTTCTCGATTGAAACGTATCAGTTCCAGAATGATGTCCAGCAGCGTGTCGCTCAGCCGTTGCCGACGGTTGCCTATCTGTGCGATGTTTCGTTCCAACAGGATGTTCTGGTCGGGGTGGGTCTCACGGTAAATCATCAGCGCGCGGTACACCCATACTGCCAGTTCGCATACAAAACCGCGCTGCGTAACATTCATCTTGCCATCCTTCTCGCTCACGCAGATGATGTCCTCGGGCTTCTCGCCAAACACCCTGTCGTCGTCAGCGCCCTCCGTTCCCTTTTCCTCCAGCACCACCTTGGGCAGGAAGAATATGTAGTCTTTCAGCATGGGAGAATAGACATGACCGACGTAGTTATAGCACACGTAGCCGTCGCTCGGCCGCCGGTGATACTCTATCAGTCCGTCCGTCACCTGCTCGCGTTCCAGTACGGCAGGGTCGTAGTAATATCCTTCTATCAGGACCTTCATTCTTCGTCAGGCTTGGTTCTCTATCCTAATATTCCATCCGGCATTGTTCACGGCATCCATAAACTTGCCTATATTGCCTATGCCAAACTGTGTCGAAAGGTATATCTTCTCGCCGTTGGAGAGTTCAAACTCCGTTGCTCTCTTGTTGCTGTCGGTGGAGTCTTTGGTGCGAGCATTGTATTCCGCTTCGGTTTCTACCAGATGTTGCACATAGTCCTTCAGCCCCAGTCCGTTCCATGCCTGTGCTATTGTCTGAGCGTCTGCATCGGGGTGAGCCTCAATGTATAGTCTGAACGCCTCACGAGTCATTTGGGCTTTGTTCAGGTTGTCTGTGCCGTTCACGCGGTATCTCGACTTATCCCGCTGACGCTTGGTGTTGGGAGTGGTGTCGGATATCGTTGCTGTGCCATCGTCGGAAGTCTCAAAAGGATATACCTCCAGATCCTGTAGGAATTTGATGACCATGTTGGTGTCAACCGTTCCGTCGTGGTGGAAGAACTTTCGGAAAGGCAGCAGTTCTCCATCGTTGTCCTTGAATGCTTTGTGGTTTGTCTCGTTGTCCTTGAAGACATCGTTCCACAGATAGAAGATGACCTTGCTCACGAATGTCTCTACGGAGATTCTGCCGTTTTTGGCTTTTGCAAAGAAGTAGCCTAATTTCTTGTCTTCCGAGTGGGTGGTGCTCTCTATGATAGCGTTGATTGCCTCCAAGAAGCTCCACCAGTCGTATTGGTCGTTGTCAATCTCAATGACGTAGTTTTTCTTTGCGTCAGCAATAGGTATATACACCCAGTCCCAACGACGCTTGAAGGCGGAGTCGATGGGAAACAGGCTTTGGTCGCTCGTGTTCATCGTGGCCCAGATGTATAGGTTCTTGGGCAGACGCAGCTTGCCGTCCTTGATGCCGTCTTTATTGGTCAGCACAGGCCGTCCCTCCTCGTCATTCCCATTCAGGTATTTAGCCAAGTCTTTATCCGCCATGATCGGGTATTCCGATGCCCCTTCGTCGTCTCTGTCAAGCAGTTGGAACAGATCACCGAATATCTGTGCGCAGTTGCCTCGGTTGATTTCCTCGATGAAAAGGAACACTTTGTCATCAGGATTGTTCCACGCTGCCACGTAGGCTTGCAGGAATGCTTGTGGGATGAACGAATAGGTGATGCAATCTTCATACACCTCTTTCTTTTCCGTATTCCTAACTATGTCGCCAGCCACATTACGTACAGCCCTCTTTGTAGTGGTCGGTTTGTATGCCCCCACAAAAGTAGAATAGTCGCTGTCTGGATGGAATGTTGTGCGGAATACCAGATTCTTTTCGTCTGCCACCTTTACATCCATGTCATCCTTTATTTTATGACTTTTTCCTGTACCAGGGGCACCATAGAAGATTTGCTGGAGACTATTACATGGACTACTGTTCCTTTCATCAGCACGATTTATTGTAACTGTTGGACTTATGGACTCGAAGAACTTGATGAAGTTGTCATGCAATAATTTTGGAACATAGTATAAGAAGTAACTGGATTCGGAAGCCTTGTAAATGGCAAAATAGTCACTAGAGTTATTGACTGCCGTAAGACGCAAGTCATCAAGGAAAAACTCTTTTATTGCTGAATGTCCCGATCTTGCTCCGTTTGCATACGCCTTCCTGTCGTTTCTGGCTGTCAATGCAGATAATTGCAGATCAATTTGACGATTTGCTAGATTTTCATGTGCCTTACTTAATGGCTTGAAATACAAATGAAATGTTATTTCCCCAACATGTTCATCAATTTCAAAGAAATCACACCAAGATCTGCCAAGCTCGAATTGCTTGCCAGTATCATTAGATAAATCATTAGCTCTGAAAGCCTGAAGCTTTAATTTGTTTGAAGACATATGCTATTCTATTTTACCCCATTGTTCTGCAAGTGCTTCTGCAAATCCTGGAAAGGTTTTACTTCTTAGTTTTCTCCTCTCTTCTGTAGATATTTTGGTATTGAATGAATCAGAATACCATTTAGGCAAAGAGCGACCACTTGAAAGCACGACACGTGGACCTTCTTCAACCATGTTTGTGGGTTCTAATAATGGTAAGTTGTGTATCCACAAACATGTTTTTTTGGAAGCATGGTCACCAAACCAGAAAGGTTGAACAATCTGGTCAGGTTTCCTGTACTCTGTATTCATACAACCTACTGGATTTTCAATTGCCCAATGCTTTATATCCGTTTTTGTAAACTCCATAAAGAATTCTATGGCCTCCTGTTTCATCTTTCTTCTGCCAAGATGATGAGGGTGTTCTCGTCTTTGCTCTATGGGCAAATTCGCGTCGTCGGGATGATATAGCCATCTCGCTCCACTCACGGATAAATATGTGCAAGGTGGGTGGGCAATCATCAAATCCCATGTTTCACCTTCTGGCAAATAGTATTCCGTACCATTTTCTAACATTCCACCATGATTGGGAATAACTTGCAAAACATCCTGTTTGAAATGCCATTCAGGATGTCCGCCACTACACTCTAATATATCGCAACTGTATGCGTTATGACCTCTGGCACGAAAGGCTTTGCAAACAGCCTGGCTCTCTTCACATGCTACTAATACGTTCATTTTGTTTTATCTAAAGATTTATATAGTGCTGTTGCTATTGCTTTTGCAAAATTCACAGGAACAGCATTTCCAATCATTTTATAATTGTAAGGGGTACTTCCGAGAAATTGATAATCTGTCGGGAAGGTCATGAGACAGGCTGCTTCACGAATAGTTATACTTCTCTGTTGTTCAGGGTCAGGATGGATAAACATGTATCCATCTTTACTCAAATGAGCAACTACGGTATGAGAAGGCTTGTCCCATTCAAGACTTTTATATTTCTGATACAGGGTTTTGTGGCCGGTCTTCTTATAGTAGTAATCAATCATTGCTTGATGACTAATATGGTTCATGTTGTTCTCTACCCATTCTTTGAATATAGCCCTTTCACGAGGCCCATGATTTCTGGCTTCATGTTGAGTTATTTCTGGATTAGGATTCTTCTGATGCGACCTAGTGTAACGTCCTTCTTTTATTGGCTGGGCTAACGGATATAGTGGCGGAAGTTGCCCCAATGCATCTCTCACCGTTAACTTTACCTTTAAATTTTTCTCCTTGTCAATTGCAGCATAAAGATTATCCAAATTCAGTTCTGTATCATTCCGAGTACCAAGAATAATCACTCGTGGACGATGTTGCGGTACATTAAAGTTTGCGGCATCGTACAATGCCGTTGGCATTTCCTCTGGAGTTCGTATCTTATATCCTATTTGAGTAAAGGCATCATAGATCCTTTTACGGACGGGTATACCTCCGGGCTTTGCACTAAGTAACCCACCCACATTTTCAAAAACAAACAAATCCGGGCGGAATGCATCTACGACCTTGCAAAAACTCTCAAACAAGTAGTTCCGATAATCATTTTGCATGGAATCTTTATCTGTGGCTCTACCATGTATGGAATAGGCCTGACATGGGGGACCACCAATAATCAAATCCACGTGTTGATTTCCTACAAGACCTTTTAAGCCTTCTGTCCTAACTTCATCTGCATTGTGCAAACCATATTTCTGATTAGATTCATCAGACCAAAATCCGTTTATAAGTTCGTCTGTTTTTTGAATGTCAAAAAGAATAACCTTCCTTTTTGAATCATTAATGGACTCACCCCATTTATCCACTAATCGATTCCGCAAAGTATCCACCATAGGCTTTTCCCATTCCACATGGGCAAGAGCATTGAAACGCCCTGTTTGAAGGAACCCTTCAGAGAGTCCTCCGCACCCTGCGAACAAGTCTATGAACGTATATTTCTTTTTAACCATGATAATCTATGCATTATTCAATAAACTGACTATTCTTTCTTTGATATTCTCGTATGTTATTGTTAAACGCATTTTTGCTATTGAAGTTAACCGAGAGGTATGAGCTATAGCATCTCTTATAGGCTTATACTCACTTGCATCTCTGACCAAAGTTGCTTTTGTTATTCTGTCTGAGGCATCATCAGCGACACGTGCTAAATGGTCCATATCAATATAAGCTAAATCGGTCTTTCCTTCTCTTATTTCAAAATTAATATTGCCAGCCTGCTTCGATTTAATCTCTTGCTGCTTCCACTTGTTTGCGGAGTCCTGCGCTTCTTTTGATAATGATATGCTCTTATCTGAAATATATCTTCTTAGCAAATTTTCAGAAACAAAGCACTCGCTATAAGAAGAAAGATTAAATTCCGCATCATCTCTAATGGCATTTATCCAACCTTCAACTTTTTTGCGACTTTTACTATTATCTTTTGAGGGTTTGAAATCCTCCACGACAGCATTAAAAAGTTCTTTTGATTTTCTTTGTTTTTTTGTCATTCGCGTATTTTCCGAATCACCATCTTGGTTGATTTCTGTACGCCAAATATCCCAGTCATTGATAATCATTTTAAGAACCCTCTCTAATTCTTCTAATAAACTCTTGAATTTTGGATCGTCTGGAACAACACCTTCTCGACTGCTTGTAAAGCGATCGGTTTCATCATCCAAGGCATCAAAGTGTATTTGACCGTAAAGGTAACTTTCAACAAGTCTGGCCGTAGGGATGTGACGTAATATATCTTTCTCCCTTAATCGTCCATTAACATATAAGTCAATACTAATTTTTTCTTCGGTTCCTTTTATTTTTAAGTCAGAAGGCTTCTCCACGGAGGCAATAAAGCCTTTTATCTGGCTGTTAACAATGGATATGTCTTTTGATTTTTTAAATACTCCATCATTAATATATGGGTCATCAATACCGTTTATTTTCCAAACAAACTGTGTTTTTTCCTTTATTGGATTTAGCTCTGCTATTGATACTAAATTCTCGTTAATATAGATATTGAAACTCGGGTCTTTTAAAGAGAAACGAAAATACAGAGCAACCAATTTTGTGATATACTCTATTCGATTACGGATACCATCTTTTAATCCTTCAAAGAAAATAACAGTTCCTTTTTCTCCTAATCTCTCATCATATTTTGAAACCAGCAAATCCTGGGGAAGTCCAAGGTTGTAATCTGTAGATGACACATCATCTTTTATAGCCTTGTCCAATCCTGAATTATCTATTACGCCCCCGACAATGGATTCTCCCTTTGCTTTCGTTAGGACGGTTATCTTTTGTGCACATGAAAGCAGAGCTAACTTGCCAATTCCCTTTCTTCCAATGAAAGGACGTTTCAATAATGTATGTGTTTTATTGTCTTTACGTTTAGAATATCCTATTTTTAGGAACTTGTTTTGGAAGTCATTCTCATTCATTCCATCACCATCGTCTCTAACAATAAGTATTTTAGAATCACGATCTATTGTTATATATACATTATATGCATCAGCATCCCATGAATTTGAGATGGCTTCACCAAGAACCGTCATGAAACTTCTATATAAGTTTCTACCCAGATGATTCAGTATACTTAATGATATGTTAAAATTATATTGTTTCATATGGGATTGTTTCTAATATGTCGTTTGATACTTTCCGCAATTACCTCACCTAATTTTGGAGGGACTGCATTGCCTATATATCGAGACGCTTTAGCCAGAGAAACCTCTTGCTCATTGGGAAAGAACTTGTAAGTAGCAGGAAACGTTTGAATCAATGCTGCTTCACGAGCAGAAATAGCTCTGTTTTGTACAGGATGACCGAAACGACCATTTCCAATACCAGTACATTCGGTTGTCATTGTAGGCGCAGGTTCGTCCCATACCATGCGGCCATATACGCTACCAAAACTTTTGCCTTCTTCTTTTTTGTGGCATTCCAAAATCAAATCCTCAGGCCAGTCCTTCCAACTACCGCCGTAAGGGGTAGCCAACATCCTTCGCATGTTCAACGGTGAAAGAGTTCTTGCTCTATGCAGAGCATCGGTCGGGCAACACTCACCAGCCTCCAAAGGAGGAAGTTGCCCAATCGTGTCTCTAACAGTAACGTAATTCTCTTCGTGGTGGGTCGGCGGAATCAAGTCAATCATTCCAAGTCGAGAAGCCAACAATACAAGACGTTTGCGAGTTTGTGGTATACCATAATCAGGACAATAGACAACTTGGAAGAACACTTTGTATTTCTCTGCTTCCAATGTCTGGATAAAATCCCCTAATACCGACTGCAATTTGAAGGATGCAATTGCAGGAACATTCTCCATTGTCACAATATCTGGGCGCACTTCTTTTACCAAACGTCCAAATTCATAAAGGAGGTTGTACTTATTCTCGTCTTTGTTCTTGTTTTTGAATGCGTATGACGAAAAGGGCTGACAAGGGGCACATCCAGCTAAAACCTTAATAGATTTCTTTGAATACAAGGGTACGATATCCACCTTTTTAACTTCCCTAATATCTTTATATACAAACTTGGCCTCGTTATTAGTTTCATATGCATATTGGCAAGTCCAATCCAAATCAAAGCCCGTCAGAATCTTGAACCCCTTTGACTTCATGCCATAGCTCAGTCCTCCTATTCCGCAGAACAGGTCAACCACTTCAATCTTTGGAAGTCGGCCTCGTCTCTTATGTATTTCACTATAAGGCATATCTATTCGGTAATAAGCTCCCTTTTCTCACATCCTATCAAATCTGCTATTTTGGCCAACGTCTGCAAGTCTGGCTGGTGCATGTTGGTACACCACTTACTCACTGTTACGACAGAAACACCCAACTGTTCTGCCAACCATTTACTCGTCTTCTTGTTCTCGACAAGAACTACTTTAATTCTATTAAGAGGTCTTTCGCTCATCTTTATTTAATTAAAACTGAGTGCAAATATAATAAAATTCAGTTTCTTCACCAAAGAATAATCGAGAAAAACGGTTTTGAACGGTGGTAAATTAAGCTTTTTTGCACAAATACAATATTATTGGCGCATTTTACAATCATATTTCTATGTTTACCTCTACCGCAAGGAACTCTGCAATAACAAATTTAACAATATTGCCATTTGGCGATACGCAATATCTATAGCGGTCTTCTTGAATAGTGACCCAGGGGCTTAAATAGGAATACGATCCATCGACTTCATAACACAACATTACGTGTTCCAAGCCATGACTGCACACTTCTGGCAATAGTTCACCTCTATAAGGACGGAAGAAATCGTCCCTCCGAGAATCAGACATCTCAGACAACAAATGAATATCAATACTATAGGGACTATCCCATGCAAGCGTATCATTCTCATAAGCCAAATGGCCGAATGCTAGTTTACGAAAGACTTTTTCAAATCGTTCCTTCTCTATATCATATAAAAGCACTCCTCCAAAATCTCTAAATTGAGCACTTATTCTCTCTTGTAACTTAGGATTATGCAAGAGGGACTTGTGAGTCTTTTCTCTTCTAATAAGATTTGGGGAAGCAATGCCAGCCTTCATGCAGTCAATCATACACGACACGTATTCCTCATCTAAAGAGAAATCATGATTACACTTGTAGCAACAAGGGATAACGGGCAAATTTTGAGGGTGGGGTTTATCAAGAAAACATCTGGATGGTACATGGTCTTCCGTTTCAGCCAAGCATCCACAGAACGCACAAAAGTGATTTAGTCTGGTATCTCCATAGTATTTCTTGTCTTGTTTCATGTTGTCTTTATAACTAGTATGTACTTAATATTTTTACTAACGATTGTCACCGGTAAGTGCCGAATACACTTGTCAAATACGATACAATTCTTCTTCCTCGTTGCCACTTTGAACTCTTGGAGGTCAGGAATTTCTTTTCCTCACGATAAATGACAGTGTCAACCCTTTGTGCGGGATCATACTTGTACTCTCTACTAGAGAAAGTGCAGATGGCACGGAGAAATACAGAAAAGGAAATGTGTGGATCAAGATGATGAGAACGGATGAGTGCAGCCTTGATATAGGCGGTTTCGTATTCGTGTTCCACGTCGTCGAGGGCCGTCAGAATTGCCGCCTTCAACGTTCGCTTGTTATCAGCGATGAACATGTCATCAAGGCTCAACTCTTCTTGAAGAAGGGTTCTGCGCCATGAAATCTATCACATCACTGTACCTTGCAAACTATCTTTCTTCCTATGTCATGCTAGCTATGCTTAAAGGTCACATAATACTGGCCCTCTTTTTCTTCCACCTTACTGATATAATGTCCTTTCCCCTTCAGGTAGTCCAACAACGTGAAATTATGTTCATTTATATCAAAGCTAGCCCAGCCACGAGCATAGGTTAGTTTGTGATACTCACCTCCTAATCCATCTAAGAGTTTATTTTCACGTTCAGTATTATACTCCCATGCGGCATTACATTTATTGATTAGAATTATCTTCTGTTCCCAGCTATCAGCTCCCTGGTAGATTGCCATTGCATCCACCACTAGCTCTTTATCTGCCCCATCAACTCCACATTGGTTATAATAGAAGCATACCAATTTAGCTAATTCCCATGCATCCTGGCCCTCTTTTGTTATAAACAAACATTCATTTAGGAATCTTTTCTTTTGCTCCAGAGGCAACTTGCTATTAAGGATACGAATACCCATACTATTCCTCATATAATCGTCCCACTCAATAGTTTCATCATCCATGAGTGTATCGTAGTAAAGGATGAGATAATCGTCAGCAACTTGATTAGAGCAATTAAGGTTCAAATGCTTAAATATTTCGGGATCCGCATTTACTTTTTTCTGTCTTACAACTTCAGCGATTCTTTCATCATCCATCTCCCCAAGTTCCTCCAGAGTGAAAGGCATGTCAAAACTACGCAACAACTTAACAAATTCATTCATCGGTTGTTTCTCACCAGTAAACAATTGTTTATGCATCAACGTTACCAAGTTCTCATCCCCCGCACACCTTTCTTTTGACAACACGGCAGCATGTCTTGTCAAATATTCATTCAGAGTATCATCCATAGTTCCTAACACTTGATAAGCGCCAAGGACACAATGCCATGAAACTGCCAGTTTATCCGCAGCCAGAATCAAGCCCACCGCTCTTTTGTCAAGGTTGCTTACATCATCAAAATTATATAATTGCTGGCTAAGATATTGTGTTAACCATTCATCTTCGCCAACCGCCTCCTTTATCATATACAACAGTGCCGCTCTACTCTCTTCGTTACAACTCGCTTCAAAACATGTAGCGATAGCCTTTTGATTATTTATCAGGTATTTCTTCAACTTGTCATTTGACAGTTCAAGAATTGCTGTCATTGGTTTCTTTATCATGCTATCACCCAAAATAACACCCAGATTCTTCTTACTAATCACGAAACGTTTATTCGTTAAGCAATAATCATACAAATCCTGAGATTCCTTGTTGGGTTTTACAAGTGTTTCAAAACACAGATTGTACTTATTTATGAACTTCTTGAGTTTGGCTAGCTTATAGAACGTAATACTAGAATGCAAGAACTCATATTTGCCCTCAAGGTATTTTATCTCGTCATCACTCAGTTTTATAGTAATAGGCGCCTCTCTAAAGAAGAGTTTCAACAACACATCACTATTCTCAGTCTTTTCTTGTCCTTTGATGACGTTAACACAAGAATCCCAACCATCAAATACACGTGTGAAGAACTGGTCGTTAACTTTTTCCGACATCTGGAAATAACTCACGATAAACTCAGGATTCTTTCGAGCGGTTTGAATGAAACTCGTCAGGAAATGTTCTTCCTTATTATCAAGCAAGTAGTTCAGAATATCATAGTTAAGGATACTATTATTCTTAAAATCCTCAACCCTAAACTTGCGAATTACACTTTTGACATTATTTAGTTTCTGATCAAACGGTCGCTCTGTACCTTGCAACACTGCATTGATAAACTGATAATCGCTCTCAGAAGTTGCCCCTTCGTAGAATTTAGAAATATAGAGATAGTAATCTTCAGTGATATACCCGCCATAAATCATGGTTAATAGAGTATCTACCATTTCATAATTCACAGTTTGAGGCTCATTTTCTTTGGCCGGATACTCTTTGACGTATATCTTATTGAAAACCGCACGGGCCTTTTCTCCACCTATTTTTCTTAAGACTTCCCGCAAAGCAGTATTCTCAATTACTTTTATCTCCTTTTCGAGTTTTAACCTTTCATCGTTGCTCCTATTATATGCTTGTGAAAGCTCATCAATGGCCTCATAATAGCCCATGTCCTCCGTAACCTTCTTCTCTATCTCATCAAACTCGAAATTATAGGTCATACTGCCAGTTTCCTCACGGTTATGGTCGGTATAAGTATATCTATCAAACTCATCGTTAATAAACAGACCGAAAAGATAATCCCTACTTGCCACCTGTCCCAAAGTATAATCATACCCATCTTTTATTAGACTCGTAACTTCAACCTCATCGTTTAGTTTTTCAAGGTATTGTTTTCTAATATTGATTATCTTCTCTCGTGCCTCATTCATACTCTGAATTGAAGCATTCGCTTTCTCCCTTAATTCCTTTGTCTCGTCTTCACTGAATAATGATTTGTTCTTGAAAATCTTATAAAACAAACCCTTCTTTAAATATGCCTTAGCAAAATCTTGCGGGAATAGATTTTTATAAACAATAACCGCAAGCAGTTTTTGTTCATAGTTTTCGTCATCGCCACTCAAATGCGTCTTTAGGCTCTTCTGGAAAAGCGTATATTCATTAACTATGTTCTTCAACTCACGCAGTCCCGACACCCTGTTCAACAACTGTTCCAACACAGGCGTCTCTACTGTTTTGAACAGACCTTTACTCTTATACTGTTTTATCAGATAGTCGGTCACATTGTAATGATCCACAACAGGGACAACAGCTACAATATAGTCGAAACATTTTGTGCGCAACTCTCTCGTAAACACATCATCCCTGATGGCGTATATGAATCTGACAACTCTCTTCTGGGACTTGAATGTTTCCGACTCATTAATCAGCATGTTCAGTTCCCTGATTTTTAGGAAAAGCCTGTCTGAGTTGTCCAGTCGATCCAAATCCTCAAATAGAATATAGTCATATTTGTTTGACTAGATGATATAGACTATCTCATCCAGATACCTGTTGAAGACAGAAACTTCAGCATCCTTAGATGCCTCTAGCTTGACACCTTTTGCTTCGACCTTAACACTCCTTATCTGATGTAGTTTAGAGGCCAGCATCTTCCCTACTTCCCACAGATATCGAATCATATAAGCGACAACCACCGCATCTGCTATCAGATTTATCCACCAACCAACTTCCTTACCAAACAATTTGTGATAAGCATCATAGAAACTGTCTATCTGGAAAATCGCTGGTTCAAAGGCTATGATATAACATACGAATGCAATGAGGGTATATGTAACGTATGAACTGAAATTAACTTCTTTTGGCAGGCGTATCTGTTTAAATCCAGAATGAGGTATCTTTGCCTTGTCACATTTATAGAGAAGATGCTGGACTATCTTGTATTCGATATCATCCGAATACAGATTATCTCCAACGGGTTTAGTATCAGCTGGCAAAGAGAAGGTTGACATGGAGATACGAAGCACTTTATCGCCAATCCCCATCTCGTTGATGCAAGTATTGGCGACAGAGCTCTTTCCTGAACCATAGTGCCCCGTCACAGCAATGTTTCTGGAGTCGCTTTGCTCTAAAGCGAACTTCAGGTCATCCACGGCAAGGTGAGATGTGTCACCCGCAGGTATGTTACAAGGGGACAGAAGAGTTCGATATTCCTTAGGAATCTCTTCGACCTGAACCTTATCCACTTCTTGTTTTTTAGTTTCTTGTACCTTCATTCCTTAATCTATGACCTTTAATTAGGTATAAAGTATCGAAAAACAACATATTCTCAAAATTACAATTAGCAAAAATAGAGATTCTTTACAAACTTTCGCCAATTAGTCACACCTCCATCAGCCATTTCCACACTGGTTCCACGGGGATCCCATCTTCCGTGCCCTCCTCATCGTAAGTAATCAGCAGGCACCTCCAGTCATTGTGCGCTTTGGCATACTTCGCCAATGGTGGCACCTCCCTGTTGTAAGTGGTCTCATCCTTGATGCTGTAGGACACCTGTATGGCCAACTTCTCGTCAGGTACTATGAAGTCTATTTCCTTCTCGCCGTTTAGGAAAAACACATTCTTTTTGCCAAACCGCCTGCACAGTTCCACAGCCACCATGTTCTCCAGCAGCGAAGTCTCTGAGTTCATCAAGAACAGGTTCAGCAGCCCGTTGTCTATGAAATAGTATTTCTTCTGCATTTCCTTTTCCGTCAGCTTCCCGACCTCGTTCTCCATGGGCAGTATCAGCCAACTATCAGAAGCGTAATCCACATAGTCTATCGTAGTAGGCACGCTGATGGGCGACCCCGTTGACACAATCACATTCTTCAGCCTGTTATACGACAGCGGTTGCTTCACACTCTCTGCCATCTTCTTAATCAAGATGTTCAGCACCCTGTCGTTCTTAATGTTGTTTCGGGCACAGATGTCTCCCAGATAAATCTTCTGGTACAAGCTCGAAAGCATAGCCCGCTTGTTCTTAAACGACAGGATCTCTGGCAGACCGCCGTAATAGAGGTACTCATTCAGATGTCGTTTCACCTCGCTTCTTTGAATCGTGTCGTACTCCCAATGCTCTTTCAGCTCTACCTGTTGCGCTGCCAGATACTCTTTGAATGAATATGGATATGCATCATAGATAAAAAACCGGCCGCCCAACGTGGTTGCCACCTCCTTGCTCAGCATCTTTGCATTGCTGCCCGTCACATAAACACGGTATTTTGCATCAGCCAGTCGGCGCACAAACTTATCCCAGTGAGGAATATTCTGTACCTCATCCAGAAACACTACCGGCTTCTTACCATACAGTTCCAAATGGGCTTCCAGCAGGCTGTTGAAGTCTTCTGTCTGGAATTCCGCCAGACGTTCATCCTCAAAGTCCACAAACAAAATCTCGTCCCATCCCTTTCCGGCTGCTTGTAGCTGACGCACACGCTGATACAGCAGGTACGACTTACCCGCATGTCTCACACCAACTATCACATAGTTGCCGTTCTCTTCGAATTCTACGGGACGGTTCACAATCACCGCCTCATCTACCTCGCGTTGCTTACTGATTAGGCACTGCTTGATGACATCTTTACTGACACTCATGTAAATTGTATTTTATAGGAATTGCACTATTTTATAAAGTTTGGTTTACAAAGATAGGCATTATTTATAAAACAAAATTAACAAACCCTGACTTTTTGCGATAATTTCACACTTTTTTATCACAAATCATCATTTTCCCTGTTTGCCTATTGTATTTGCGTTGCCCTAAACACTTCTGTCAGATACGACACAATTCTTCTTCCACGTTGCCACTTTGAGTTCAAATTCATGATACGAAACGAGACTCTATGATGATTTTTAACTTTCAGACTTAAACAAGTATGATTTTTCTTCATACTACAGTATTTGTTTACGCAGGCTATTTGCGTAAACAGAAAAGGATAAATTAGGGCGGTTTTGCAATGCCTTACTTATCGTGGTCTGGTGTTTTTCTGCGTAAACAATGCGTAAACAAACTATTTGAGTTAAGGGTATTCTTAGAGTTTTAATGAATAATACAAAAATATAAATGTTTGAATGTCAGTATACTTTTGTTAAAACGAAGGCTTCAGACTACCAGTTTGTGGCCTTCTGACTCTCAGTCCGAGGCGTTCGGACTGTCAGTAAGTGGCCTTCTGACTGCCAGTTTTATGCCCTCTTACTATTTTTATGGTGGCATAAAATATCGGTATTTGCTCCTTTAGCTCATCAACATTCAACCCTTCTCCCCTCTCATTTGGAGAGGGGTCGGGGGTGAGGCCTTAACTCTTCGCAGTCTTCAACTCTTCTATTTTTCAATCCTTCAACTCTTATAATGTTCTTCAATTCTACTCCCCTAAGTGTTAAAATTCCCAAAAACCGCCCAAAAATGCCCCAAAAATGTAGGATTGAAATCCTCATACACTGCATATAATGCACTATGCCACAAAGCGTTACATGCAAAAATGTAGGATGTAGGAGAAATTCATAAAATAAAAATCTGGGAAACGAAGTCGTGCTTGTTTTGAAGAGAGACCTTATCCTTCTTTTTAAGAAAAAAGATTTAATTTTTGGCATTCTGCTTTATTTCGATTATCTTTGCAGATTAAGTAAAACTATACGAAGACGCAGTTTCTTTATATTGGTGTCCGATAAAATATTAACCTCAAAATTACGTCATTTGATAAAAGGAATAAAATACGATTAAAAACGGGATACGTGTTATGATTAATCGATATTTTTACAAGTCATCGCTATCAGACTTCGTCGTAGATTCCATAGAAACTACATTTGGGAAAATTTCAAGGAATGATGAAGGTGATACTGTAAAAGAACAAAAGTATGCATGGTCAGAAGAAATAGAGATTATGCAGAAGGTCCTTTTGCCTTGGCAGGGGGAAAATGGGGATATCATCTTTGAATATTCGATACCACGACTGGGAAAACGTATAGATGTAGTTGTTTTGTTGAGGGGTATTGTATTTGTAATTGAGTTTAAAGCAGGTAAACAAGAATACTTACAAAACGATATGGAGCAAGTGATGGATTATGCACTTGACTTGAAGAATTTTCATTTAGATAGCCATCACAGAACACGTTTACAGCCAGATATTGAAAGTTGGTTCTTGGCCGATAAGATGGATGTACGTTCATCTCTGTTTCTTGAAGATGCAGCAACAGAGTTTGACATACAAGGCTTAGAGCTGGATTGGACTTGCTTGGTCTGGGATGGCGATTTCCGTTATACCCCCAATGGATGGGATCATAATGCCTTCAGAGGCAGCAAATGGCAGAAGATTAGACAGCTAGAAGCTCAATCATACCAGTTGAATGCATATCGCGTATTAATGACGAGAGCTCGTCAAGGTATGATAATCTGTGTTCCAGAAGGAAATGTTAATGACCATACACGACAACCATCTTTCTATGACGGGACTTATGACTACTTGAAATCACTTGGATTGGAGGATATGGATTTAGATGATTCAATAATAGAAAAGTGTTAAGTTTTACCTCTAACACTTTTCGTTGTTTTATCTAACAAACTATCGACACTCCAACCGCAAATAGCAATAAAGAAATCATCTGCATTCTTATTGTTCAGACATAGGGTGAGTAACTGTCGGGCGACTTTCTCATACGATTCGTCATCATTGTTGATTTCATTTATAAGTATTTCGCCGAATTGTTCTAAAAGATTGCTGTTGTTTAAAACAGCTTGTATTTTATCAACGTTCATGGTTTTTTGTGCAAATATAGTATTTTAGCTTATACTGTATAATTTTATTTGCACATTCCTGGTAATTCCAGGATATATTAACAATGATATCTGTCTTTGTCTAGGGATTTTGGGATTTAATGGATTCTGTTTGTCTTTTTGTCTAAGGATATAAAAGGAATGTGGAAGATAGAAGACATTTGCATGTCAAGCATACGTCTGCACTCCTACACTTCCCAGAAAGAATTAAATAATTGAAAAATTGAAAGATTGAAGATTGTTCCTTAGAGGTTTCTTTTGTCTTTTAAAGGGTTTTATGTATATTTGCAAATGAAATGGTTTGCAGTCCAGGATTAAATAATTGAAGGATTGAAAGATTGAAGACTGCGAAGCTGATGAGCGGAGGCGAATAATTGAAGAACACTACTAAAACAATAAATTATGAAAAGAGGATTGATTTTAATGATGGTACTTGCCATAGTAATGGCAATGGCAGAGGCACAGGTGGAGATAAGACTGAACCAGGTGGGCTACTACCCTATGGAGCAGAAGGCCGTGGTGGTGGAAGGCACTGACCCGACAGGTGTGATTACCGTGGAGGACAGCAAGGGGAAGACGGTGCTCAGACCGACGGCGGTGAGAGAGGTGAAGGCTCCTTGGGGCGAGAAGGTGCGCTATGTGGTGGACGTGAGTGCGCTGAGGGCCGAGGGCGAATATACGGTGTGCGTGGGCAATGCCAGAAGGAAGCTGACCGTGGCGAAGGATGCACTGGGCGAGGTGGCAAAGGCTTCGCTGAAGCTGTTCTACCTGATTCGCTCGGGCGTGGAGATAGAAGAGAGGTTCGCTGGTGTGTATGCACGACCGTTGGGGCATCCGGACACGGCGGTATGGGTGCATCCGTCGGCAGCATCGGAGGACAGACCGGCAGGAACGGTTATCTGTTCGCCTCTGGGATGGTATGATGCGGGCGACTATAATAAATATGTGGTGAACTCGGCATTCTCCATGGGACTGATGATGGCGGTGTATGAGCAGAACAGGGGCTACTTCGACAGGCTGAAGACGAATATTCCGGAGAGCGGAAACAGTACGGCTGACTTGATAGACGAGGTGGTATTTAACATGAAGTGGCTGCTGACGATGCAGGACCCAGGCGACGGTGGGGTGTATCATAAGTTGACGACGCCAAACTTCGAGGGCTTCGTGATGCCTACCGACTGCAGGCAACAGAGGTATGTGGTGGCAA
Organism: Prevotella sp.; assembly: GCA_045602085.1. Lineage (GTDB taxonomy): Bacteria > Bacteroidota > Bacteroidia > Bacteroidales > Bacteroidaceae > Prevotella. The sequence goes on from JAZSAV010000013.1 coordinate 132,212, forward strand.
AGAGTGTGACGGCGACGCTCGACTTCGCAGCTGTGATGGCTCAGATGGCGAGGGTGCTGAGGGGCAACGGCGACTACGGTTATCTGCAGAAGCAGGCGGAGAGGGCTGCCGTGAGGGCGTATGAATGGGCGGAGGAGAATCCGAAGGCGTACTACAGGCAGGAGGAGATGAACAAACGCCACGACCCTGACGTGAATACTGGCGGTTATGGCGACGGCAACACCAGAGACGAGTGGTTCTGGGCGGCAACGGAGCTATATAGGTTGACGAAGGAAAAGAAATATAAGGACTGTGCGATGAGGATGATGCCTCAGCACTTCTCTGCACCGACATGGGGCAATGTGTCGGGACTGGGCGCCTTTGCATGGTTGGCAGAGGGCGATAAGGAGATAGGCGACAAGGTGAAGGTGATGCTGGCGACTTATTGCAACGAGCTGATAGCCAATGTGAGCACATCGTCGTGGCAGGCGCCGTATGGTGATAGTAGGAGAGATTTCGGGTGGGGAGCACTGGCAGAGCGCTGTTGTGCTCCGGGCATAGCCCTGCTGTTTGCCGACAGATATGTGACGAGTGGCAGATATAGGCAGTATGCGCTGCAGAATGCCGACTGCCTGTTGGGGCGCAATGCCACGGGCTACTGCTTTGTAACAGGCTTCGGCGAGAAGAGTCCGATGTATCCGCATCACCGCATATCGGGGGCTGACAGCATAAAGGAACCGTTTCCAGGGATGCTGGCGGGCGGTCCGAACCCGGCGCAGCAGGACAGGCGTGAGGGTAATCTTACTTATCCGTCGTCGCTGCCAGACGAGTCGTATCTGGATGAGCAGCCGTCGTATGCTTCTAACGAGATTGCCATCAACTGGAATGCCTCACTGGTTGGCTTGCTTTGTTGGTTGGCGCAGTTTTGATGGGAGGGAGGCCTCTCCCCCGACCCCTCTCCTTAGAGAGGGGAGAATGGTAATCCACTTTAATGTCTATCCCCTCCTGTCCTCCCCTTGCTAAGGGGAGGAAGAAGAACCTACCCCTATCCCCTCCCGAAGGGAAGGGAACTAAGAGCCCCCTCCTAGCCTCCCCCCCCTGGGGGAGGGAACAAAGGAGATAGAAGGAGATAGAAGACATTTGCGTGTCAAGCATACGTCTACACTCCTAAGCGAAGCGTCACTCCTTCACTCCTACACTCCTTAAAGTTAGATGAGGGATGAGGTTAAAAGATGTATTCTGACTCGTTTGAAGCCGGAGTGTCGGCTTGCATGAACATTACATAATAGATTGGCAAATAAACGACCTTGCCTTCCTGGCGTATTTCGCGTTCATTGGACATGACGGTGCCTACAAGAATGTTGTAGTCAGGATTCTTCAAGAGATTGTTCAGTGCGCTATGAACTGTATAGTCCTTGCCCGACTTGACTTCTATAGGATGAACACTCATTGCTGTATGGTCGTCTATAAGATAATCAACCTCGCCTTGCTTGCGGTTATCATAATAGAAGAGCTTGTAACCATGGGCGCGGAGTTCTTGGGCAACAACGCTTTCATAAACAGAACCGAGGTTGATGCTACGAACATCATCGAGCACAGAACGTATGTTGTTGTGATAGAGAGAACTTGTCAGCAATCCCACATCGTTAAAATAAAGTTTTAAAAGATTCTTCTGAAGCGACTCGGCCAATGGGAAATGAGGGTTGGAAATGGCATGTACAGACAAAGATATTCCTGAAGAAACAAGATACTCAAACTCTTCTTGATATTGGGCAAAACGGTCTCCTTCCTTGCCTCGTATCTTTTGAGCCACCATACGCTTTTTCTTGCTTTCCATTTGGGATGGAATCATATCGTAAATGCGGCGTATCATAAGTTTTTTGCCATGCTCATTCTCGTGCTTTGAAGCATCATCACCGTAAAGTCTGCGTATGGCTTCCTGCACCTCACGTACACGAACAATATTATGCGTTTCTAAATAGGTGTTGACAGCATCAGGCAGTCCTCCTACCAACAAATAGCGACGGAACAGATCCAACACATAGTTGTGGCGCTCTAATGTAAGACTCTGACGGGTTTCATACGACTGGCGCAACATGGCAATAGCCTCTATACCGAAACCGTTGGCAATGAGAAATTCTTCAAAATCAAGTTGAAACATCTCTTTACGAATAATACTGCCAACGGGAATAGATGTTGTGTCTTGTAGTGTAATACCCAACAGACTGCCACTGGCTATATAGCGATAACGGCCATCTTCGCGCAGAAACTTTAGCATAGTAAGATATTGAGGGTAGTGCTGAATTTCGTCGAGAAACACCAAAGTGTCAGTACGGTCAGACAGCTTGTGTCCGGCAACCATACTTAAGGTAAGGTAGAAATCTTCCTTTTTATGGATGTTTTTGAACAACTGCTCGCCTTCGTCATCCACAACAAAATTGATTTCAACATAGTTTGGGAATAGTCTTTTGCCAACTTCACGAATACTAAACGATTTGCCAACTTGGCGTGCACCTTCCATAACAAGAATCTTATCCGTATCAGACTTTAGATAATCCTCAATATATGATGTGATTTTTCTATATAGCATATGCCTTTTTACACTTTTCAAATGATTATAGGGCTCCAAAAATACACTTTTCAAATAAATTTCGTGCTGCAAATATACACTTTTCAAAAATTAATACCAAATATTTAAGTGAATATTTGAATGTTTTGGTTGAATGTTGAGGGAAATTTGTCTTTGTGTCTTAGGATGTATCTGTCTTTTTATCTAGGGATTTGGGGATTTAATGGATTGTATCTGTCTTTGTGGCTAAGCAAAATCCCTTTAATCCGCAAACAAAAAAGCGCCGCTATTGCGACGCTTTTCGTTTTATCCCCAATGAGGTTTTATTTCAATCCACGCTTCTTGAGCAGCGGGTCGATGCCCGGCTCCTTGCCGCGGAAGTTGATGTACATCTGCATTGCATCGTCGATGCCGCCAGGGGTGAGGATATACTTGCGGTACTTGGCTGCTACCTCCTTGTTGAAGATGTCGCCAGTCTCCTTGTATGCCTCGTAAGCATCGCAGTCGAGCACCTCTGCCCACAGATAACTGTAGTAGCCGGCTGTATAACCGCCACCCATGGTGTGGTTGAAGTAGGTGGTGCGATAGCGAGAAGGAATCTGCTTCAGGAGGTTGCGCTTGCCGAGTGTCTGCTGCTCGAAGTCCATCACGTTCATATCATCAGCGATGTCGGTGAGAACATGGAAATCCATATCGAGGTAAGAAGCAGCAAGGTACTCGGTGGTAGCAAAGCCCTGACCGTACTTGCCACTGGCCTCAAGCTTCTTTACGAGTTCTTCTGGCATTACCTCACCAGTCTCGTAGTGCTTGGCATAGAGCTTGAGCATCTCCGGCTCGAACACCCAGTGCTCGTTGAGCTGTGAAGGAAGCTCTACGAAGTCGCGTGGCACACCGGCAATACCGTAGTAGTGAACATCGCCGAAGAGACTGTGGACAGCGTGGCCGAACTCATGGAACATGGTGCTGGCCTCATCGGCAGTGAGCAGTGCAGGCTGACCTTCAGTTGGCTTGGTGAAGTTGCAAACGATAGTTACAACAGGTGCCTTGCGCTCGCCGTTCTCATAGGTCTGTGAGCGATAGCGTCCGCACCATGCACCACCGCGCTTGCTGGCACGTGGGAAGTAGTCGAGATAGAGCACGCCGAGGTGAACGCCTGATGTGTCCTTGCACTCGAATGCTTCTGCATCTGGATGTGGCAGAGGGATGTTCTCGATAGGTGTGAAAGAGATGCCATAGAGCTTGTTGGCGAGAAGGAACATTCCGTCGCGCACGTTCTCAAGCTTGAGGTATGGACGAATCTCGTTCTCGTCGAAGGCATACTTAGCCTGCTTTGCACGGTCGGCATAGAAGCGCCAGTCCCAAGCCTCGGCAGTGAAGTTCTTGCCCTCCTTGCGAATCTCTGCCTGTATGTCGGCAAGCTCTTCCTTAGCCTTCTTCAGTGCTGGCTGCCATACCTGGTCGAGCAGGTTGTAAACGGCAGTAGGAGTCTTGGCCATACGTGTTTCGAGAGCCAGTTCGGCATAGTTGTTGAAGCCCATGAGCTTAGCCTTCTCTACGCGTGCCTTTAGGAGCTTGCGGATAACCTCCTTGTTGTCGTTCTCATTGCCGTTGTTGCCACGGTTCAGATAGCCCATGAGAATCTTTTCGCGCAGTTCGCGGTTCTCGGCATACTGAAGGAACGGCATGATGCTTGGGTTGTGGAGTGTGAACACCCACTTGCCTTCCATACTGTCGGCCTTTGCTGTCTCGGCAGCAGAAGCTATGAGGTTGGCTGGCAGACCGGCGAGGTCTTCCTTCTTGTCAACGACGAGACGGAAGGCGTTGGTCTCTGCAAGCATGTTCTGTCCGAACTGCACCTGAAGTGAAGATATTTCGGTGTTGAGCTTGCGCAACTGCTCCTGCTTCTCGGCGTCGAGGTTAGCACCGTTGCGGACGAAGTCCTTATAGGTCTCGTCGAGCAGCTTCATCTGCTCCTTGTCGAGATTGGCAGTGTCGGCACTCTCTCTAACAGCCTTTACACGGGCGAAGAGACCGGCATTCATGGTGATGTCGTCGCCGTGCTTGCTGAGCAGTGGTGACATCTCGCGACTGAGAGCCTGCAGAGAGTCGTTGGTGTTGGCATTGGTCTGACCGAAGAAAACGTAGCTCACCTTATTGAGCAGCTGTCCGCTCTGGTCGAGAGCCACGATGGTGTTCTCAAATGTAGGAGCTTCAGGATTGTTTACGATAGCCTCTATTTCAGCTATCTGCTCCTTCATGCCCTGCTCAAAGGCTGGCTTGTAGTGCTCTGGCTTGATTTGCTCAAACGGCGGTACACCGAACGGTGTGTCGTACTCGCTTAAGAATGGGTTGGTCTCAACCTCTTGATTGGCACAACCCATGAGCATTGTGGCAGCGCAAGCCGCCATAATAATTTTTTTCATACGCGTATAAATTTATGATTTTTAAGTATTTGATTGCAAAGATACATATTAAAATGAAGAATTAAGAATGAAGAGTGAAGAATCTTTTAAGTGAAGAGTGAAAAGTGAAGAATGAAGAATCTTTCAGTCCTTCAATTTTTCATTAAAACCTTACTCTTCCGCCAAGGCGCACCTCGAAGGTCTTGGAGGTGACGTTGTCATGGTAACGGTAGTTGGTGTGGCGGAGGAAGTAGGAAGCAGAGAAATCTACTGCGAAGCGGTCGCAGAGAACGACGTTTATCTTAGGACTAAGCACCAGCAACTGGGCATTGCTCTTGTCGCCCTGAGCATTGAGATAGAGAGGATTAGTGGTGGTAAGGTCCTTGTCTTCATAACCCTTCCAGGTAAAGATGCGGTAGTAGTCGGCATCGAAAGAGAAGGTGCCGAAACGACCGAGCCCTACGAGTGTGTTTGTCTTGGCGCTATAGCCACTGCCGAGGTTGTAGTCGCGGTCGATGACATTGTAATAGTCGCTCTGAGAACCGCCCAGGAGGATGGCACTGAGGAAGATGCGCTGCTCAAGATTGGTGAGACTGCCTACCTCAGGGAACTTGAAGATTACTCCAGGACCAAAGGAGGCCGCCTCTGAGATGCGGTAAGGAACGAGCGAACTGCCATCGCTGACGGGATGAGAGTCGAAATAGTTGAAATGCTGGTAGATGCCAAACTCAGTGTTCAGTTCACTGTCAGTGCTAAGTGGCGTGCCCCAAAGTCGGCCAAGTAGATTGACACGGTTGATGAGGGGCTGGTTACTGCTCAGGCCGAAGGAGATGTCGGCAGTGAAATAGTCGTATGGCTTGTTGGTACGGTCGCAGAAAGGCTGACCATATACAAGACTGAGATTGAGGTAAGGGTTGACCTCGCCACGGAACAGGGAGTTGTTGTCGGCAAGATAGCGATAGCCGGCGGCAATACTGAAATCGACAGGCAACTGACTGTGGTCATGGTAGGGACGGGCATTACGACTGATACGCCATGCCTCGCCACTGACGAGACGGTTGAGACCGCGCACGGGACATATCAGAGTGCCGAGAAACTCGCGCCAGAAGCGGGGCCATCCGCGCTTGCTGTCGTCGAGGACAAGGGCCGACAGACGATGGGTAACCTCACCGATGCTGACACCGCCGACACTGGTGGCGATGAAGTCGTTCATGGCAGGCGGTTCTTTCTCGCATACTATCTCCCACATGAGACTGCCTCCGAAGGAATAAGGCACCGACTGCCAGAAGTTGAGTCCGTTGGTACGGGCGGCATTAAAGTATAGACCGCCATGATAGGGATGGGCAAAGAGGTTGGTGGAGAACTGGTCGTTGTCCCAAACGAAACCGTTGCGGAAGTTATGGCTGATGGTCTTGCCACTGATTCGGGCGAAGTCGGCATTGAGCACATAGCGGTCGAAAGCCCACACGCCGGCATTGATGCCGAAGGTCTCGACAGCGGCAAGGAGGTAGTTGGGCGACTGCTTAGGAAGCAATGGGGAGGAGGGTTGGAAGATAAGGGGGACTTCATTATCGTCGGTGACAGGGACTGCACTCTTGGCACGGTTGTAGCGCAGCGTGATGCCGGCCTCAACAAGTGCACGATGGCGATAGCGATGTGAATGGTAGTAGTAGCGGGTATCGCCATAGCCTGCAGTGACAAAGGCGCCGAGAGTGGGATTGAACTGATAGTCGAGGTTGAGACGTGCCTGAAGGGAATAGAGACGCTCTGGCTTGTTGGCGGTGTTGCGCTCAAAGGTCTCTATGTGATAGAAGCCGAGGTCGCCGCTGATACTAAGACGTGGGGTAAGGCGGAAATACTGGCCGATGCGGTAGAAAAGTGCTCCGGAGAATTTCTCGTCGAGTCCCATATAGTGGGTGCCGACACCGATGATATTATATGTTGAACGGTTGCGGAAGCGCAAAGCTAAGTTTCCCTTGGTTGTGGTTCCGCCATAGGCCATGAAATCGACCGTGGTCTTGGGGTTGACGTTCACAAGACCTATCTTGTGGCAGGTAGTATCGCGACTGTAGTTGATGATGCCTACCTGTATGCCTCGAGGATGACTCTGGCAGACGTTGATGATGCCTATCTGTGAACCGTTAAGGGTATCGGCGTAGTTGTAGGCAGCGAACTGAAGACCGCGCATATAGGAGGAGCTGATATTGGCAACACCGGCAAACTGTATGCCGCGCTTTACACCCATGGAGATATTAGTGATGCCACCAATCTGAATACCACGCATAGGGGTGCTGCTGACATTGCTAAAACCGGACAGTTGCACTCCGTTGACGGAATGGCCAACATTGGAGATACCAGACAACTGAACACCGCGCATCTCCTTGCGTGCAACACTGGTGAAGAGACTGGCCTGGACACCATGAAGGGCATCGACATTGCCCAGGAGTCCGATATTGAAATGACTCATCAGCAAAGAATCGGCTATGGTTCGGTTGACACCGACGGCTATATTGGGAACCCTGCGTTGGTTCTGAGAACTGGCATCGGCAAGGGATAGAAACAGGAGGAATGACAGAAGATATATGCGAATACTCATATGGAGTTAACGAATTTAGGATGATGCAAAGTTACAAAGATTTATTTCTGCTGACAGGATTTGAAAGATTAATTTCAATTATTTAAGAATGGCAATGAAAATAATATAGTTTTTTAATACTACCCTAAAATAAAAGCACTAACTTTGCACCCTCAACGAAAAGTATTATGGGAAACAGACTGGCAAGATATTCACAACACTATGGACCGCTGACAAAACTGGGGGTGCCTATCGTCATAGGACAGGTGGGCAACATAATACTGAGTTTTGCCGACACGCTGATGGTGGGACAGCACAGTATGGAGGAACTGGCGGCTGCCAGTTTTGTGAACTCCATGGTGGTGCTGGTGGTTATCTTTGCCATGGGGTTCTCATACGGACTGACGCCGATGGTGGGTAACCTGTACGGGCGCGGCGAACTGGAAAAGATTGGCGGCGTGGTGCGCAACGGCATAGTGGCAAACACGCTGATGGCACTGATTGTGGTGGTGCCGATGGTGCTGCTGTATCTGTTTGTCGACCGCATGGGACAGCCTGACGAACTGATTCCGCTGATGAGGCCTTATCTGCTGGTCAACCTATTGTCGGTGCCGTTTGTGTGCTGGCTTAATGTGTTCAAGCAGTTCTATGATGCCGTGAGCGACACGAAGGTGCCGATGTATGTCTTTTTGGGCGGCAACATGCTGAACATCATTGGCAACTACCTGCTGATATTCGGAAAGTGCGGACTGCCAGAACTGGGACTGCTGGGCGCGGGAATAGCAACAGCGGTGTCGAGAGTGGTGATGCTGCTGGTGATGATGGCGATATTCTTCTTGCACAAGAGATACAGGATATACAGCGAAGGCTATCGTAAAGGACGCATTAACAGACAGGATTTCGGACGACTGAATGCGCTGGGTTGGCCATTGGCTGTACAGATGGGCATGGAGACGGCGGCGTTCTCGGTGATGTCGCTATTTGTGGGATGGATAGGTACAACGGCACTTGCAGCCCATCAGATAATGCTCACCGTTTCGCAACTATTCTACATGGTATATTACGGTATGGCGGCGGCTGTGGCGGTGAGAGTGAGCCACTTCCACGGGCAGGGCGATATGAAGGTGGTTAGAGAGACTGCAACGGCGGGTTTCCATATCATACTGCTGATAGCTGCAGTGGTGTCGGTGCCGATATTCTTCTTGCGCAATGACATCAGCCTGCTGTTTACCGACAATGAGGAAGTGTGCATGCTGGTGGCGCAGACGGTGATACCGCTGATATTGTATCAGTTTGGCGACGGGTTGCAATGTACCTATGCCAATGCGCTGAGGGGAATCAGTTGCGTGCGCCCGATGGTAATATCGGCATTCATCAGTTATGTGCTGGTGTCTATTCCGCTCAGTTGGTTGTTGGGCATCAAACTGGGCTTCGGTCTGCCAGGAGTGTGGTTTACATATCCAATAACGCTGACGCTGGTGGGCGTGATGTATTATTGGAGCTTTAGGAGAAGGGTATAGCTAGGAGGGCTGGGAAGGCCTAGGAAACTCTAGGAAGACCTAGGCAATCCTAGGAAAACTCGTCAACTTGTCAACTTGTCAACTCGTCAACTTTAAAAAATATATATATGAACAAGGTATCGGAAAACCCTTTTAAAAACCGAACAGAAGGCAAGCTGGAATTGCCACTAATGATTGTAACGGCAATGTTCGTTACTCTGTATCTGGTTTCAAACATCATGGCGGTGAAGGTAATAGGACTGTGGGGACTGTTCTACTTCGACGCAGGTACAATAACCTTTCCATTTGCATACATGCTGGGCGATGTGCTAACGGAGATATGGGGGTTCAAGATGGCGAAGAGAGTCATCTGGACCACATTCTTCTGCAACCTGGTGATGGTGATATGCACACAGGTGGGCGTATGGCTGCCATCGCCAGAGCATCTGGCAGATACGGAAGCGGCGTACAACCACTTGTTTAACTATGTGCCACGCATCGTCATTGCCTCGCTGGCAGGATTCCTCTTGGGAGAATTGAGCAATGCGTGGGTAATGGACAAGATGAAGCAAAAGATGAAGGGGCGCAAGTTGTGGGTGCGCACTATCGGCTCGTCGATGGTGGGATATGTGTTTGACACACTGCCTTTCGTGCTCATCGCCTTCCTTGGTGTAGTAACAACGAAAGAACTGCTGCTGATGATGGCATTCCAGTATTTCTCAAAACTGATTATCGAAGCTACGATGGGTACGCCGATGGCGTATGCGGTGGTTAGGATGTTGAGGAGGTGAGGTAATGTTACGCTATTCATTGATACACACGAAGATGCCACGCGAGTTTGTGCTGTTGCAAGGCACTGGCTGCAAGTGGCGCAAGTGCACGTTCTGCGACTATCACGAGGACGTGAGCGACAATCCTTTTGCCGTGAACAAAGAGGTGCTTGGGCAAGTGACTGGCCATTACGGTGTGCTGGATGTTATCAACTCTGGTTCGGCTATGGAACTGGATGCCGAAACGATAGGCTTAATAAGGCGTGTGGCAGAGGAGAAAGGCATTCACACGCTGTGGTTTGAGGCTCACTATATGTATCGAAACCGACTGGCGGCATTTGCATCGCAGTTTCCGGGAATGACGGTGAAGTTCCGTTGTGGTGTTGAGAGTTTCAAGGGTTCACTTAGAAAGCAATGGGAAAAAGGTATTCCTGCCGATGTAACAGCAGAGGAGATAGCCCAATGGTTTCATGGTGTGTGTCTGCTTTGCTGTACCGAGGGCGATAGTAGAGAACGTATAATAACTGACATCGAGACGGCACGAAGACACTTCGAGTATTTCAGCGTGAACGTATTTTGCGAAAACAATACACCAGTAAAGCGCGACAGCGAACTTGTGGAATGGTTTGCTAAAGAACTATATCCGCAAATAAAAGACGACCCGAAGATAGAGGTGCTGATTGATAACACCGATCTTGGGGTGGGAGGGGGATAGAAGAGCTAGAGGAGCTAGAAGTTCTAGAGAAACTAGAACCTATCATAGACCTCCATTACCTGCCCAGCCACATCAGTTCCGCGGAAACGCTGAACGTAGTTCTGGCTGTTTTGAATGCGTGCATCTCGCTCCGGCGAACCAATGAGCATGCGACTGACGCATTGGGCAAAACCCTCGACATCGTCGGGATGTACATAGAGACAGTCTGGGCCGCCGGCTTCTTCAAGACATGAACCAGTACATGCCACCACAGGCAAACCACTGAAGATGGCTTCGATGATTGGAATGCCAAAACCTTCGTAACGAGAAGGATAAACAAACACCTCGGCAAGATTATAGATAGTGTGAAGGTCGGCATCGTTGACCCCACTGAGCATATGCAGACGATGCTTCAAACCCAACTTTTCTGCCTCGGCCTCAACCTTCGCAGCATACTTTGTCTGCTTTCCTACTGCCACAAGATGGATATCTTCTGGCAAGCGGGCAAGCGAACGCATGGCAAGCATGAGGTTCTTGCGCTCCTCTATCGTTCCCACACAGAGCATGTAGCGGCGGGGAAGGGATGAGCGTTGAGCGTTGAGCGTTGAGCGTTGAACGTTGAGCGTTGAGGGATGAGAGGTTAGGAAACGCGGGTTGCAACTCTGATAGATAACATCGATATTGTCGCCACTGATGCCGCCCAGTTCGATAATATCGCGCTTGGTGCATTCAGAAATTGCTATGATACGGTCGGCTTCCTTTAGAGTCTGACGGAATTTCCACTCGTAAATCTTCACATCTATCCAATTGTAATACTCGGGATGGCGCATGAAGATGAGGTCGTGGATGGTAACAATGCCTTTGATGCCGCTCTTCTTCAAACCGATAGGCAGTTCGCCGGTAAGTCCGTGGAATATCTGCACGCCATCTGCCTTCATCTGACTGACTATGCCCTTGCTGCGCCATAGGTCGCGCTGCAAACGGTTGGGACTACCTTTAGGATAAACGAAGCGCGAATGAGGCGACTCAAGCATCTGACCACGCAAATCATCGCGCCCCTTGTCGGGAGCATAGAGCAACAGCTGCATATCGCCATTGTTGCGACGTATAAGGTCGTTGACCAAAGTACGTCCGTAACCACCCAATCCTGTGCCGTTGCGAACAATTCGCTTGGCATCGAATCCTATAATTTTGATTTTGCTCATAGTCAGATTACTCTTTATATTACTGCAAAGGTATAAATAATTCATAATTAGCAAGTCTTAATTAAATAAAATTGTTAACTTTGCACCCAAATTATATAATTTTATGCATAAGGAAATGAATTATTTGGATCGAAACGAATTTAATTTCGAACCATCTCCAGAGGTTGTGGCTGCAATTAAGGACTTCGACCTCCGCAAACTATGTTTCTACACAAGAATCTATGATGAGGGAAAGAAGAGTATCTTTTCCGTATATTTGTCAGAACTTTATGGTATTGACGAGCGCCAGGTGGTGCTGGGTTATGGTGCTGAGGACTTGCTGAAGAAGACAGTACACTTCTTCCTTACAGAAGGCGGTTCCAAGACCATGCTCATTCCTAAATACTCTTGGTGGTATTACAAGGCTATTGCCGACGAGGTGTCTGGCACAACACTGCAATATCCTGTTAATGAAGACGGAAACACCTTCCGCTACGACTTTGAAGGACTGAAGCAGATGATTGACGAGATACAACCAAAGATTCTGTTGGTGGCTTCGCCAAACAATCCTACCGGCAACTGGCTCTCAGTAGAGGAAATGGAACAACTGGTAGAGATGATTCCACAGAGCACAATCCTATTGGTTGACGAGGCGTATGCTTCTTTCGTGTCAAACGACGCTTCTTATATCAAGACCTTAATAGAGAAGCATCCTAATATCGTTGTTTGCCGCACACTGTCTAAGTTCTACGGTCTGCCAGGACTGCGCATGGGCTTCGGCTTCATTGGCAAGGGCGAGGAGATGGAGCGCTTTGCAAAATATGCAAACATGTATCTCGGCTACGACCGTCTTTCAGAAGAAGTGGCAATAGCAGCACTGAAGAGCGACGACCACTATCGCAAGATAGCCGATGTGATGCAGCAGGGACGCGACATGTACACCAACGAGGTGGGTCCGCTGGAGGGCTTCAAGGTTTACGAAAGTCGTGCCAACTTCATACTCATCAAATATCCTATCGAACTGAAAGAGGCTTTGCAGGCTGAGTTCGCAAACGAGAGCTACAAGGTGAAGTTCATGAACGAGCCGGGCATCGACACACACATGCGCATCACACTGGGAAGAGCAGAGCAGAACCGCAAGGTGTGCGACGTGATACTGAAAATTGCCAACGCAAGATGATTGGAGTGATACTGGCTGCCGGAATGGCAAAGAGACTGCGCCCGCTGACCGACGAGCGCCCCAAGTGCTTGCTGAAGGTGGGCAACCGCACTCTGCTGGAGCGCATTGCCGATGCAATGACAAAGGATGCAGGATGCAATGAACTGGTTGTTGTTACGGGTTATCGCGCAAACATGATTCGCGAATATCTCACCGAGCATTATCCTGATGTGAAGATTACATTCCTGGACAATGCCGACTATGAGAACAACAACAACATCTACTCGCTGTGGATGGCAAGCAAGGTGGTAAAAGGTCAGGACGTGTTACTCATGGACAGCGACATACTATGCGACCCTGAGGCAGTAAAGCGAATAGGACAACAACAGGAACCGGCTCTTGCCGTACAGCGACATGAACTGGGCGAGGAGGAGATAAAGGTGATTGTTGATGCCGACGGACGCATAACAGAACTAAACAAGACCTGCAATCCAGCAGATGCCATTGGAGAGAGCGTGGGTATCGAGAAGATGACCGCCGACTACATGAACGCACTCTGCGAAGAGCTGGACTTGATGATAGAGAAGGAAGGACTGATAAACATCTTCTACGAAAGGGCTTTTGAGCGACTGATAGAACAAGGACACTCGTTCAAGGTGGTTGACACAACAGACTGTTTCTCTATAGAACTGGACACTCCTGAAGATTTTGAACGAGCAAAGGAGTTGATACCGGCTGAATTATATTAAACAACGGACATGGCAGAATACGATGTTGAGAAAGTCCACAGCAAAATCTTAAATATATTACTCGCTGTTGACAAGGTGTGCAAAGAGCATAACCTGCGCTACTACATCTGGGCAGGAACAATGCTCGGAGCAATACGCCACAAGGGGTTCATACCTTGGGATGACGACCTAGACATCGCAATGCCACGACCTGACTACGACAAACTGATGGAGCATGCCGCCGAGTGGATGCCACAGCCATACGAAGTGGTGGCGGCAGAGACTGATGCAACTTATCCTTTGCCGTTTGCAAAGATTCAAGACGCATCGACAACACTCATAGAGCGCATGCACCTGAAGTATCTTGGAGGCATATATATCGACGTGTTCCCTATCGATGCCGTACCACAGGAAGGTTTTTACCGTATGTTGCAATTCGCACGATACGAATATTGGAAACGAGTGCTCTACCTGTTGCATCGCGACCCATACAAGCACGGCAAAGGAGCATCAAGTTGGATTCCGCTACTATGCAGAAGGTTTTATACACTGCAAGGCGTGCAGAAGAAAATAAGGACATTGCTGAAGAAGTATGACTACGAGTTGGCTATTACCGTTGCCGACTATGACGACGGGCGACGCGGAGCAATGGACAAGCGTATTCTCGGTAAGGCAAAGGACTATATTTTCGAGGGCGTGAACGTGAAAGGCGTAGAGCAGTATGACACGTATTTGAAAAACAAATACGGCGACTATATGACCATTCCGAAAGATGCCGACAAGCGCCAACACAACTTCCATTATCTTGATTTGGAACATTCATATAAAGACAGTAACCTATGAAATTTGACCTCAACGGCGAAACCAGAGGCGACTACTTTGTTTCGCATGAGATGAAAAAGGTGTGGCAAGTGGAGATGGACCTGCTTGACCAGTTGCTCAAGGTATGTAAGGAGCACAACCTGAGATGCTGGGTTGACGGCGGTTCGCTGCTTGGCGCAGTACGCCACAAGGGGTTCATACCTTGGGATGACGATATTGATGTGTGCATGCCACGACCAGACTACGACCGACTCATAGAGATTGCTCCTGACTGTTTCAAAGAACCATATAAGTTGCAGTCGGCTTATACAGAGACCGACTACTTTGCCGGTCATGCACAACTGAGAAACAGCAACACCACAGGCATCAGACCAAGTGCCTGCTTCAATCCTTTCAACCAAGGCATATTCATTGACATCTTTGTGATGGATGGCGTGCCGGCGGACGAAGAGAAGCGGAAAGCGGTAAAGAAAAAGATAAGCAAGACTACACGATTCCTGAAATCAAAGAATATCAACATCCTGTATTCAGGACGACTGACACTTATTTTCAGAAAACTTCATTGCAAGTATATGGTGAGCCGATTGGGGTGGGCAAACATCTTCCGCAAAGCAGAAGACATGCTGAGAGAAACTCCTTTCGACAAGAGCGACAATGTGGCAGAGATATCGTTCAGTGGATATGACATCGTACTTGACAGGCATATCTTCGACGAAACAGTGTGGCTGGATTTCGAAACGATGAAGGTTCCTGCCCCTGCAGGATATGACAAACTGCTAAGAACACAGTATGGCGACAATTATATGACTCCGCTGAAGGCTCCATCATATCATGGTGAGGTGATTTTCGACACAGAACGAAGCTATCGCGATGTGATAGAGGATGTAAGAAGGGATTTCAAGCGGAATGCGTGGAAAAGACTGGTACGCAAGATTAAAGGATAAGCACAGCAATGAAGATAATTATTGATAACGAATATCAGAAATACTCCGATTTCATTTGCGACATCCCACGGATGATTGATGCCGGCGAGGGAGAGGTAATATACGACAAGCGCAATAAAATAGTGAGATTTTCGCACGACAATAATATCTTTATTGCAAAGAAATACAAGAAGGTTAACTTCATACAGCAGATAGCCTACTCTTTCTTCTGCAAAACAAAGGCAGAGCGAGCGTTTGAGTTTGCAGAAAGGTACAAGCAACTGGGCATAGAAACCCCGCAACGCATTGCCTATATGGAGAAGAAAAGCATG
The DNA here is from genome assembly GCA_045602085.1 of Prevotella sp. Taxonomy (GTDB): domain Bacteria; phylum Bacteroidota; class Bacteroidia; order Bacteroidales; family Bacteroidaceae; genus Prevotella. Next base: position 147,848 of record JAZSAV010000013.1, read on the forward strand.
GGCATGTTCTCCATTGGCTACTTTGTCAGCAGCGAGAGCAAAGGTACGGAATGCCACCTGTTGCTAAGGGAGGTGAAAGACTACGATAAAGACCTTGCCTTGCTGGTGGCAAAGCATATTGTACTGATGCACAGCAAGGGAATACTTCACGGCGACCTCAACCTTTCGAACTTCCTGTATGCAGACGGTCGGCTTACGATGATTGACATCAACAGAACGCAATTCTGTGACGGTATGCCTACAGATGAGGAGTGTATGAACAACCTTGTGAGACTGACACACCGACGCGATCTCTACGCAGATATTATAAAAATGTATGCGCGCATAAGGGGATGGAATGAGGATGAGACGGCAGCAAAGGCTCTTAAATTGCTCGACCGCTTTGAAAGGAAATGGCTATAACGCTAACCGACGATAAGCTTCATCAAGAGCTTCCTTAAGAAAACCTCCTTCCTTCAGTTTATCGCTCACGCGCCTTACATTCGATTTCATCTCAGCATATTCTGATGCAGAAAGCGACTGCAAACGCTTCTTGATGTCGTCGATGGTATCGATACAGAAACCTATCTTCTCTTTCTCAATGATTGATGCCACGGCTGCCTGACGCCAGATGATGACTGGCAAACCGGCACGGATATAGAACGACACCTTGTGCGGACTGTTATACTTGAGGTATTCACCGAAATCACCCCTGCAGGTGTCAAGCGAATCACCGTCCCATACAAGTCCGAAATCGCCCTCTGCAGACGAGATGAAATCGTCGGCTGGAGTAAACGGATGGCACACCACACTATCAATATCCTTCAGTCCTGGCACATTGTCAACATTGCCGTAGATATGCAGGTCGTAAGCAGATGTCTGTTGGGCAAGCTTCAGCAGATATGGATTCTTGCGCATAGTTATCGAACCAGCATACACCAACGACCAGCGATGCGGTTCCGCAATGTCCTTGTCTGAAGCCTCAGCGTCTGAACGGTAGTCAAACAAGCCCAGACTACCCACCGGCACATCGATACCCCTTTCCTCAAACCACTGCTTCATCTGCTCGTTGGATGCAATGACGTAGTCAACCACCGACAAGGCTTTCAGTTCGTCGGCCTCACTAACACGCTTGCGATGCTTTGACATGAGGTCGTGGATGACAACGATGGTACGGGCCTTCTTAAACCGCGCCACTCGGCACACGAAAGAGAAGTATTTCTTTATAGGATACTGCAGGAAGAGCACGTCACCCTTGCGCAGACATAGGGCAAACTTTGCCAGTCCGATGATGTTGAGAACAAACGCTACCACCTTGCTGTTGCAGATGGTAGTGGGCAGTCCCAGATTCACTGCACCCATCTGTTTCAAGGTTGCCTCGTTGTCGGTCTTGGCCTTATTGCCAGCACCTCTCAGGTGATAATAGTTTCGTGTTATATAACAAAGACGCCCCATATCGTTTATCCGTTTGTTTTATTGTTGTTTGTCATTTCAAAATATTTCTGCAATACGAGCAGCGAGATAAGCCGTTCACGCTTTTTGTCCTGAAACTGTGCCACATACTGATGAGCATGGTCGATAATCTTCTGAGCCTCATCAGGGTGCTCTATATAGTATTTCAGTTTATCCTCTATGTCAGAGAAGTCTGGCTTTATCTCAATGTAATGGAAATCGGGTTTCAGCTTGCCTTCCATAAACCACGTCTCGCATGTCAGCGGCGGCGATACGGCAATGGAGTTTGACGACATTATCCACTTCAGGTTCGATGCCACATCATTGCCTTCGAGCGACATGATGAACTTGTATTCCAACTGTTCGCCAATAGTGAGCTTGTGCGACTGCCATTGCGGATATTGCTTGCCTATGGCACCGATGTCAAACAGCGGATGACCATAGAAACGGTTGGCAAACTCAAAGCGGTTCATCTTCGCCTTGTTCATATTGCCTGTGCTCTGCCCTATCTTGCCTCTGAAGATAGCTACATCCTTTTTGTCGACAAAGCTTTTCTTGTCGTTGACAAAGAGGAAATGGCGCACCTTGTTAAGGTTAAGAAGCACGTTGCAACTATTGTCGCCATGAATAGGACGACTTTTGACTATCGAGGGCAGGTCGAGGGCAAAGTCAACATCGCCCGACTTCAATATCCAGCGCAGTTGCTGGTCAAACCAACGTGCATATTCCATCGCATCGTAATAATACACGGTCTGCTTCGTCTTCGGCTGACGCCCAATCTCCACCGACTCACTTTGCCATCTGGAATCGTCGGCATAGTAGCCCGGCATCAGTTTGCAGTAGTAATCAACACGCTCAAGTATATAATCCTTGTCGGCACATTCCACCTTAGACAACTCTGCCTCCAGACGGGCATTGAGCCATGACTTAGGCCATGACTGTCGCACTATGTTCTGCAGATAATATGCAAACTTAGGATTCTTGCCACTGTTCAGTGCGTAGTATATCTTGCGCCCTAACCCTTCTTTTTTCATTTTATCCAGACAAAAAAATTATTCAATGTTCATCTCCAGCACCTTCTCAACGATAGGAGCCATGTCGTAATAATGATACTCTGCCAGACGACCGCCGAAGATAACATCCTGACAACCTGCTGCCAGTTCCTTATAACGTGCAGCCATGGCGTTGTTCTTATCATCATTCACAGGATAGAACGGTTCCTGCCCCAAAGTATATTCACCTGGATATTCTCTTGTGATGACAGTACAGGGACGGTCGTACACCGCCTGTCCGAAATGTTCGAAATGCTTGTGCTCGATGATACGCGTGTATGGCACTTCGCTACTGGTGTAGTTCACCACCGCATTGCCTTGAAAATTGGCCACTGGCAACTGCTCGTGTTCAAACCTCAGTGTGCGGTAGTCAAGATGTCCCAACTGGTAGTCGAAATACTGGTCTATCTGTCCTGTGAACACCACCTTGTGCGCAATGTCCTCCCAATAGCGGCGGTCGGCAAAGAAGTCGGCATTGGTGCGGCATTCCACCCCTTCGAGCAACTTTTCAATCAACACATTATATCCTCCGGTAGGAATACCTTGGTATAGGTCATTAAAATAATTGTTATCATAGACAAAGCGAAGAGGAAGACGCTTAATGATAAAGGCAGGCAGTTCGCTACACTTGCGTCCCCACTGCTTCTCGGTATATCCCTTTATCAGTTTCTCATAGATGTCCTTTCCCACAAGCAACAGAGCCTGCTCTTCCAGATTTCTTGGTTCTTCAGCACCGTCAGCCTTCATTGCCGCAAGCGCTTCACTTCGCTGCTCTTCAATCTTGCTTGCCGCCTCGTCTGGTGTCACCACGCCCCACATCCTGTTAAAGGTGTTCATGTTGAAAGGCAGGTTGTACAGTTCACCGTTATAGTTGGCAACCGGCGAATTGGTGTATCTGTTGAACTCGACAAGACTGTTGACGAAGTTCCACACTTTCTTGTTGGAGGTATGGAAAATATGTGCGCCATACTTATGCACATTTATGCCCTCTATCTGCTCGCAGTACATATTGCCACCAAGATGCTGACGGCAGTCAATGACCAGGCACTTACGCCCTATCTGATGCGCCCTGTATGCAAACATCGCACCGAACAGTCCGGCACCAACAATCAGATAATCATATTCCTTCATGTCCGTCATTCTTTTGTTTCATTGTTTCTCTGACGCTTCCATCTGTTGTGTGTCCAGAGATAGAAGGCCGGCTGCTTGTTTATGGTTTCCTCAAGCATCTTGAAGAAGCGTGTTGTCACCTCATGCTCCGGCAACGACGGTGCCTCGCGCGTGATGAGCTTGAACGTGCAGATATACTTTCCTCGCTTAGGGCGCTGCATCTCTACATAGAACACGGCATCGTTCATCTTGCGCATGATACGCTCGCCACCGGTGAACACCGGCGTGTCCTGATTGAGGAACGGCAGCCACAGATGTATGTTGTTCCACTTTGGAGTCTGGTCACTGATATATCCAAAGAGATAGTTCTTCTTCTCTTTCTTATACGTCACCAGATAGCGGAGAATATCCTTCTTCGGAATGCACACGCCACCCTGTGCCGAACGGATGTCGATGAACAGGCGGTCGAAGGCATCGTTGTATAGAGGATGATAAATCAGTCCCATCACAGCCTCTGGATACTGACGGAAGGCGAGTCCTGTTGCCGACAGCCACTCCCAGTTGCAGTAGTGACCCAGTATGGCGGCACAGTTCTGTCCCTCACTGAAGCACTGTTCCATCTGTTCCACGTTTCTGAACTCGATGTGCTTAAGCAGTGTCTTCTTGCTTATGCTCAACAGTTTTACGGTCTCATTGAAGTAGTCGCACAACCAGTGGTAGAACCCCTTCTCTATCTTCTGCAGTTCCTTCTCGCTCTTGTCAGGAAAACTGTTCCTTAGATTCTTTCGTACCACCTTCTTGCGATAGCCCACCAGATGGTAGATTATCAGATACTCAAAATCTGAAAACAGATACAATACCCGCAGCGGCAGAAGCGATACGAGATAGAATATGGGATAAATGATATAATATAATACTTTGTCCATTGTCATCTTTGTTTTAGGTCTGTTGCCGTTACTTGCAGAATGGCCTTGTTCAGGCGTTCCATCCTTTCCGACTCGTTGCTCTTCTCCACAATGAACATCGAGGCATCAAAATCGTAGAGGATATATCCTGTTGAGTCAATCATCAGTTGCGCATTGTTATAATTATGAACGGCAAACGGTTTCTGGTAGGTCTTGCTCAACACGTCGCGACTGAACTGGAAATCATCGTGCGGCAGGTGCATCTGTCCCAGCAACGTGGCGGCAAGGTCGGTCTGATTGCATATCGTCTCTATGCGACGCGGTTCTTTTACCGCCCCACCCAACCAAAGCATAGGTATCTGGTTTCTCAGCGGATTGGTGTTGTCCATGCCTTTATGCGAGATGCTGTGGTCTGGCAGAAGTATCACGAGTGTGTTGTCCCAAGCCTCCGATGCTTTCAGTCTGTTTATGAAATCGCCTATGCACTGGTCCAAATAACAGAAGGCATTCTCTATCTTGTTGTCGAGTTTCTGCAGTGGTACATCCCACGGTTCATGGCTCGATAGCGTTGAGTAGCCTATGAGGAACGGTTTGCTTTTATCTGCTGTTTCGATAAGCGATGTCAGCGTACCGAAGGTTATGTCGTCGCGCACTCCCCACTGTGCCGTCTTTCGCTCCTCACTGCTGTAGTCGTCCATGCTTATCAGGCGCTGCCATCCCGTTCCTATAAGATAGCCTTTCATATTGGTGAAGTTGATGTCGCCACCATAGAGATAAGTAGTTGAATACCCTTCAGCCTGCAATGTCTTTGCTATCGACGGCATGGTGCGACTCTTCTCCGGCATCTTCATCACCGATGAAGCCGGGAACGACGGGTATCCGCTCAGCGTACAGAGCGTGCCGCGGTCGGTGCGCCATGAGTTGGCATAGCAGCGGGTGAAGAACACTCCCTCCTTGAACAGATTGTTAAGGTTTGGCATGATGTCGGTCCTACCGCCCAGTTCGGTAAACACCGCTCCACAACTCTCCAGCAGTATCACCACCACATTGGGTCTGTCTGTGGTCAGCAGCGTGTCGCAGTCGATGCTCTCCGTAGTATATGCTCCTGCTATAATCCTTTCACATTCGGCGGCGTCAAAGAAGTCATATCCCTCCACCTCGTCACTGGTATGGCCGAACGAAGAAAGGAAACTGAACACAGGATTGACAGCAGAATGGTTGAGAAACTGGTTCTGCGAGAAGAACACCTGTCCGATGTTCGTTGTCGATTCACCCAGTCCACCCCTGATGCCGATAACCATCAGCGGCATCAGCACTACATAAACAATCGTCTCCGCAATCCTTCTGTTGCCCTTTTTGCCCGGCAACAGATATGAATAGAGTTTGCAGATTACTAATGCCACAACCACTATCAGCAACAGCCTTATCAGCAGATAGCCCCACGACACACTTGCCGTTATTCCCTCAGGCTGCTCCAGATACTGCATCACCGAGGCATTGAGTTTAAAACCCCAGAAGGGATACAGACTGGTGTCGGCAACAAAGGCTAACGCCAAGGCTATGGCAATTATCAGATAGTAGATTCTAAGTACGTTAAGCAATACCTTACCTTGCCACCATACGGAAACCATTGTTGCAAGAAAGGGTATAATGATAAGGTATAGCGCTGTTGAGAGGTCGAGCGAGAGTCCGCTTCTGATGACATCAGCCACATCGCCAGCCGCAAACGGGTGGTCGGTGGCGTTGCAAACCATGAACACCACCTTGGCGATGATGAATATCAGCACCGTCAACAAGTAGAACTTTATCAGATATAACAGTCGCTGCTTCATTTCTCTGTCATTTAAATGCATTTAGCAGTCTCACCACTTCGTCGGCCCCTTCCTGCGTGAGCACCTGACTGATGGGCAGACTCAGTTCTTCGTTATGTATCTGCTCAGTTATGGGCATCTTAAGGTCAAACCAACTGCTGTAGCACTGCTGTTTATGTGGCGGTATGGGATAATGGATGAGTGTCTGCACACCATTCTGTTCAAGATACTGGCGCAACTCGTTGCGGCGCTTGCTGAAGACGGGGAACAGATGAAATACGTTCTGCTCTACCGGCATGGTTGCTGGCAACTGTATCAACGGATTGCTTATGCCGCCGATATAGCGTTCTGCAATGGCACGGCGACGGTTGTTGTCATCATCAAGATGAGCCAGTTTCACTCTTAGCACCGCCGCCTGCATCTCGTCGAGCCTACTGTTTCGACCCAGGTATCTGAATACGTACTTCTCGGAAGAACCGTAGTTGGCAAGCGTACGCACAGTCTCAGCCAGACGACTGTCGTTGGTGGTCACGGCCCCACCGTCACCCAGTGCTCCGAGGTTCTTGCCCGGATAGAAACTATGACCAGCAGCATCACCAATGCTTCCCGTCCGTCGGCAGTCGGCAGTACGACAGCCATGCGCCTGGGCGTTGTCTTCAACGAGCAGCAGTCCGTGCTTGCGACAAATCTCACCTATCTTGTCGCTATATGCGTTGCGTCCGTAGAGATGCACTATCATAATAGAGCGCGTGCGCTCAGTAATATGCCTCTCTATTTGGTCATCGTCTATCTCAAGGGTTTCTGCTTTTGGTTCTACAAGTACCGGCACAAGTCCGTTTTCCGACACTGCCATTATCGAAGCGATATAAGTGTTGGCAGGCACTATCACCTCGTCGCCCTGCGCCATCAGTCCCATCTCTATATATGCCCGATAGATTAGCGTCAGAGCATCCAGTCCGTTGGCACATCCCACGCAATGGTCGGTACCGATGAAGGAAGCATATTCCTTTTCAAATGCGGCATTCTCCTTGCCTTGCAGATACCAGCCGCTATCTGTCACGCGCCTCACTGCCTCGTGAATCTCGTCAGCATATTGCTGTGTTATCTTCTTTAGGTCAAGGAATTGCATATATTTATTTAGTTTAGTTGTCAACTCGTTTACTCATTTTCACTTCTGCATATCACTCAATTTCTTATAGTAGCCATCGATAGCCACGAGCTGGTCGTGAGTGCCACGCTCCACAATCTCACCCTCATGCAACACGCAAATCTCGTCGGCGCTCTTGATGGTTGACAGGCGGTGGGCAATGGCTACGGTGGTGCGCGTCTTCATCAGTCGCTCCAGCGCATCCTGTACCAATCGCTCGCTCTCTGTATCAAGGGCCGATGTTGCCTCATCGAGGATAAGTATCGGCGGATTCTTCAGTATGGCTCGGGCAATGCTCACGCGCTGACGCTGACCTCCCGACAGACGACCGCCACGATCACCCACACAAGTATCGAAACCTTGTTCCGACTGTGTTATGAAATCGTAGGCATTGGCTATGCGTGCGGCATTCTCTATCTGTTCCTGTGTGGCATTCTCCACACCGAAGGCAATGTTGTTGCGGAACGAGTCGTTGAAGAGTATCGCCTCCTGGTTAACGTTGCCTATCAGCTGGCGCAGGTCGCGGATGCCAAGGTCGCGGATGTTGATTCCGTCGATGAGTATCTCACCCTCTTGCACGTCGTAGTAGCGTGGTATCAAATCAACCAATGTCGATTTACCGCCACCACTCTGTCCCACCAACGCAATGGTCTTGCCCTTCTCGATGGTGAGGTTGATATTGCGCAGAATCCACTTCTGGTCGTATTTGAACGACACGTTGCGGAACTCTATCTTCTCGCAGAACTCGCTGATATGTTTCGGATTATTTTTCTCCTTAATGACGTTCTCTGCCTGCAATATCTTGTCTATACGCTCCATCGACGCCAGACCCTTAGGTATATTATAGCCAGCCTTAGAGAAGTCTTTCAGCGGCTGAATGATACTGTAGAGTATCACCATGTAATAGATGAAGGTAGGTCCAGAGAGTGTCGAGTTGTTGAGCACCAGTATTCCTCCGAACCACAGTACGATGACAATCATCACCGTACCCAGAAACTCGCTCATCGGGTGTGCCATCGACTGGCGTATGTTTACCTTCATCAGGTTGTTGCGGTAGTCACTGTTGATGTTGTCGAAGCGCTTGTTCATCTTGTCCTCGGCACAGAAAGCCTTGATGATGCGCAGTCCGCCCAGCGTTTCCTCCACCTGACTCATTGTGTCGCTCCATAGTTCTTGTGCCTTGATAGAGCGCTGCTTCAGTTTTCTTCCAACGATGCCCATCACCCATCCCATTATGGGCACTATGATAATGGTGAAGAGTGTCAGTTGCCAACTGATGAAGAGCAGTGTAGAGAAATATGCGATGATGAGTATCGGATTCTTGAACAGCATGTCGAGCGACGACATGATTGAGTTTTCCACCTCCTGCACATCACCGCTCATGCGTGCAATGATGTCGCCCTTGCGCTCCTCGCTGAAGAATGCCAACGGCAGTGATGTTATCTTCTGGTAAATCTGGTTGCGTATGTCTCGCACCACACCTGTTCGGATTGGTATGATGGTTGCCGACGAAAGGAAGTAGGCTCCTGTCTTCAGGAATGTCATCACCGCCAGGAACACACCAATCAGCAACAGCGTAGTGGTCTGTCCCGTTTCTGCTATCAGTTCGCTGACGTAGTAGTTGAGGTTGTTCATCAGCACATCCTTGATGTCGCCCTCACTCAGAGCCATCATCCTTGTTGCCGTTTCTGCCTCACCTGTCTGGAACAGTATCTGCAAGATTGGTATCAATGCGGCGAAAGAGAATATGTTGAGCACTGCCGAGAGTATATTGAACACCACCGACAGTACAAGGTATTTCTTGTATGGCGGTATGAATCGGCGCAGGATATTTAGAAATTCTTTCATGTTTTTTTAAGTTGACAAGTTAACGAGTTGACAAGTTGACGAATTGGTTGCAATACTAAACTTCTTCTCCAAAGAGCGTAGCACTGGTGCTGCCAGTGATTCTCACCTTCACGATATCACCCACATGATGATTGCCCTTGTCGAACACCACCATCTTGTTCTGACTAGTTCTGCCACACAACTGTTCACGGCTGCGCTTGCTAAAACCCTCAACCAGCACGTCGAATGTCTTGCCCTCATCACGCTTGTTGGCAGCAGCCGACAGCTCCGTCTGCAACTGTATCATCTCATTCAGGCGACGTATCTTCTCGTCCTCGGCAATATCGTCGGGCAGATGCTTAGATGCGTATGTGCCGGGGCGCTCTGAATATTTGAACATGAACGCACTGTCGTAACCCACCTCGCGCATCAGCGACAGCGACTCCTGGTGGTCTTCTTCCGTCTCACTGTGATAGCCCACAAAGATGTCGGTGCTTATGGCGCACTCCGGTATGATGCGGCGTATGGCAGCCACGCGGTCCAGATACCACTCGCGGGTGTATTTGCGGTTCATAAGGTGCAATATCCTGTTGCTTCCACTCTGTACCGGCAAGTGAATATGCTTGCAAACGTTAGGCTCCTCAGCTATCACGCGCAACGTCTCATCACTCATATCCTTTGGATGCGAGGTGGTGAAGCGCACTCTCATCTCCGGCACCGTGCGCGCCACGAGACGCAAGAGCTCTGGGAAACCAGTATGGCTTTCAGTTGACGAGTTGGTTGCATAACTATTCACATTCTGTCCAAGCAATGTCACCTCCTTAAAGCCACGGTCGCGCAGGTCTTTCACCTCTCTAAGTATGCTCTCCACATCACGACTGCGCTCACGCCCACGAGTGTAAGGCACGATGCAGTAGTGGCAGAAGTTGTTGCAACCACGCATGATGCTCACGAAACCGCCAATCTTCGCTCCGCAGATACGCTGAGGCACGATGTCACGGTAGGTCTCGGTGGTTGACAGTTCCACATTCATCGCCTTATGTCCTGCCTCAGCCTGAGCTATCAGTTCGGGCAGAGCGAGATAAGAGTCTGGTCCTGCCACAAGGTCGGCATGATGATTATCAAGCAAATCGTGCTGCACGCGCTCCGCCATACATCCCAGCACACCGATAATCAGGCTTCCCCTTTTCTTCCTCAACGCATTCAGCGCCTCCAAACGACTCAATATCTTCTGTTCGGCATTGTCGCGCACCGAACAGGTGTTCAGGAACACGGCATCTGCCTCATCAATGCTTTCACACACCTCATAGTCTGCCATCTTCATTATCGAAGCCACCACTTCCGAGTCGGCAACGTTCATCTGGCATCCGTATGTCTCTATATATAGTTTCTTCATTTTCAAATCACTTAATCTCTGCAAAGTTACGAATTTAGGGCAACAAAACCACAAAAGAATGCCCACAATTAATGACTTGCAGAAAAAAAACTTCATTTTTCATTATCCTTCTTTGCTCATCAACCCGTCTTCACTGAAAAAAACTTAATCGCTGTAGCAAATTTTTCATTCTTCATTCTTCATTCTTCATTAAAAAGATTACTTTTGTGCCCAAATTAAACATAATGCTATGAACAAGATTAAGATTTCAAGAAAATCATTAATGGCAGAATTGCGCGACTACCTGATGATTACCATCGGTATGATTTCCTATAGCATCGGATGGTCAGTGTTCCTGTTGCCCAATGAGATTGTGCTTGGAGGTGTGTCTGGTATTTCATCACTCATCTACTGGGTTACTGACTTCCCCGTACAGTTGTCTTACTTCGCCATCAACGCCGTGCTGCTGCTCTTCGCCCTCAAAATCATGGGACTGAAGTTCTGCGCAAAGACAATCTTTGCCGTTGTAACGCTGACGTGCGCCATCTCCGTTTGCCAGTATTTCTATCAGGGCCGACTGCTTGCCGATCAACCGTTTATGGCCACCATCATCGGCTCGGTGTTCTGCGGATGCGGTGTCGGACTCGGACTTTCTGCCAACGGCAGCACTGGCGGAACTGACATCATTGCAGCCATTATCAACAAGTATCGCGACATATCGCTTGGCCGTGTCATCCTGCTGTGCGACTTGTTCATCATCACATCGAGCTATTTCGTTTTCAAGGACTTCGAGAAAGTGCTCTACGGTTATGTGGTGCTCTACATCGTAGCATTCTGTATCGACCAGGTAGTCAACTCAATGCAACGTTCGGTGCAGTTCTTCATCATCTCCGAGAAGTACGAAGAGATAGGCAAGCGCATCGGCGAATATCCGCGCCGCGGCTGTACCATCATCAACGGTCAGGGCTTCTACTCAGGCAACGAGGTTAAGATGCTCTTCGTGCTTGCCAAGAAGCGTGAGGCAAGCGCCATCTTCCAACTTATCAACGAGATAGACCCTCATGCCTTTGTAAGCCAGAGTGCCGTAATCGGTGTATATGGCGAGGGCTTCGACCGCATGAAAGTGGGCCGCAAACCGCATAGGCCTTAGTGTAAATTCTAAGGATTTGTTTTGACATAGAGACAGATTTTTATTCTAAGGATTAAAGGATTTAAGGGATTTTTTGTAGGGGCAGATCGGCGTATCTGCCCCTATTTGTTTCTTGGACAGAAAGACAAATAATAATCCTTTAAATCCCTGGACACAAAGACAAATACTATCCTCAGACACAAAGACAGACTTCGCTCATCGCTCATAAAAATCTTGGAAAAACGGCAAAAAAACACGGAAAAAGTCTTGGAAAAACGGCAAAAATACCCTATTTTTGCATTGGAAAAGTGGAAATTTTCTCTATTTTAAGCTTGGAAAAGAGGAAAAAAATTGTAGATAACAGCACCAACTTATTATAAAGTTGATTTGAGTGGGATTGGGTAAAATTCAATAAATAACCTTATGAAACGGCAAAATATTTTCTTCGGTCGAGGCAAACAGGCAGAATTAGCCGACCATCTGTATAAGCGGTTCATGAGTCGCCAGTGGTTTAGCTATGACGATGTCATGACAGACAGCGGTAAAAAAGAATATCCCAACCTTTCATCTTGCGACGGTTATGGAGAACTGAAAAAGCTGTTCGGGATTTTTAGAAAAGCCTTTATAGAAAAGGTTGGCAATGACTGCATCGAAACTCGGGGCAACAATAAGAACAAGCAGTTCAGATACATTGGCGATGACGACGACCCGTTGCAGGAAATGCGTATAGCAAAGACTATAAACAACCTCCAGACCTACTGGGAGTTTTGTCAAGATTCTGCGGGATTCTTTCCAATGTCGTGGCTCGAATACTTCTTTAAGGACTGTCATGACTTGCTGAATATCAAATCCAAGAAGAACAAAGGAGAACAAGCACTCATGTCAAGTCTCGACCGCCATCTTAAAAACATCGACCTGTTGCCAAGTCTTTACGAAGCAATAAAAAACAGACAAGTGCTCACCATCAAATACAAACCCTTCGATGAAGAAGAGCGCACACTCACATTTCATCCTCATCGCCTAAAGGAATTCAACGGCAGATGGCATCTATACGGACATGCAGAAAACCAGACACCAGAGTTTGCTTATAGCATAGCCCTCGACCGCATTGTGGAAAAACCCAAGAGATATTTTCTCAGCAAGCATAAAGACGCACCCGAAAACTTCTACAACCAGTACTTTGAAAACCTTGTAGGCGTAAGTCATAAAGAAGGCGAAGAGCCAAAGGAGATAATCATCAGGGCACATTCTAACTATATCTTCAATCTCACTGAGACCAAACGCATCCACAAAAGCCAGACAACCATTACCGAGTATGGCCACCACGACGATGGCGAATACGGCGACTTCCGCGTCTTTGTAGAGGTCAACAAAGAGTTCATAGGACGTATCCTTCAGATGGGTGCTGGCTTAGAGATTGTATCACCGCCAGATGTACGCCAGATGTTCAAGGAAGAAACATCACGGTTGTTTAGTCTTTACCAATAAAAGAACAACGGACTGCCCTACTTCTATACAGGACAATCCGTTAGCTTTCTTTTTATCTATTCCATCTTCTTTGCATGCTGGTCGAACAACTCAACCAAATGCCTTGCTATTTCCGGCAGTGTTTTTATCTTCACCACCTCTTTACGCTTTGGATAGGCATTATGCTCAAAAGCATTCCTTATCTGACTTAATACCTCAGAATCACGCTCTGATAAATATCCATTTGATTTTAGCAAAGTCAATATGGCTGAGAAGTCTATTCTATCTCCACTATCTACCCTCTGCTGTAATTCCGGATATTTCTCAAATACCAGTTTTTCAAAGTCAAACACAAGCCTTACCACAGCAGGACGGCATGTATCATAGTTGTTAAACTCATCCTCCACCTCTTCCTTTTCGATGGCCACCTCCGAGAGGATGTTAAGCAACGGTACGAAACGCTTGTCGTGAGCCAGCGAAAAGAAGTCGCCATAGTTCTTTATCTTCATTCCCTTTGAGTGGATTGTATATTTCTTGCCACCCTTTTCAAAGATGAAGTCCATTGGCATTATTTCCGACAGCACTCCCTTGTCTGCATCAGGCATGATGTCTTTCAACTTGAACTTCTTTCCCTTGAAATCCACATGTTCCGTAATCATACTTTCAGCCATCAAGAAGAGCAACGCATCCTGCACCCTGTATCTGCGTATCATCTTTTCGCTCTTCTGATAGTCGTTTCTGCAACTGCTCATTCGTTTTGCCAGTATCTCCTCAAAATCGGCATCCGACAGCCTTTGCATGTTCCTGTCTGTCTGCTTCTTCTGCAATGCCCACTTGCTATAGCCTGTCCATTTCTCATCACGCTCCTTCCACAGCTGCTCACGCTCTGCCGTTGTTGTAAACTGCTTGCACAGACAGTTCTTCTTTTTGTCTATGCCGCACACCAGCATATCCATATATCTGTAGTTGCGCTTCCACGAATAGAAATCCTGAAAATCATCTTCCCTAACCCTTTTCATGTATTCGCCTATCAGATATGTAACATTTGCATTCTCAAAGTCAACACCATCCATCTGTGCCATTTTCTTCAGATGCTCTTTTATATCTTCGTCAAACATCTGCCGTGGCAGTTCAATAGCCACATCTCCCAGATAGATTTCTCCTAACAATCTGTAATAATCAGAATTGCGCTTCAGCCACTTGTTATTGCTTCGGTTGACAAATGGCAGACTCACCCAGCCTCCCTCGTCAATATCTTTCATCAGTCCCTCCAGATATCTCTTCCTTGCTTTCAGATAATGTTCATAGAGTTCCACTGCATTCTGCGGCCGCTTTGCCAAAGCTAAATACAAGAACGGATGGTTCTTCTTCCTGTCGCCATCCACAAGTCCTGCATCGGCAAACATCTTCCTTAGTCCATCAAAAGCATCAGCCTCATCATAACTGCTGTATGTGGCTATCGATGCCTGCATCACCCTGTAGTTCATTCCAGTCAGCTTGTCCGTTCCATAGTCGTCACCTTTGAGTTGCGATGGTTGGAATCTCACAATATCCTTTGCCAGAAAATCAGCCAGTTTTCCAGGCATTATCTGCTTGAAGTTGCGCTTGCCCATCTTGTTGTCAGCCGACAACACCGCTCTCTTGTCTGCCTTCAGTCTTTCTATTAGCCTTTCTGTCTCTTCGAGCAGTTCCTTTATTGTCTTTTTTATATGCTCATTGACATTCTTTCCTGTCGTCACTCCGTTCACGGCATCCAGCACTTTCTTTGGCATATCATTCGGTGCAATGCCGAAACTTTCTATGTTGTCTTTCGTCAGTTTACCCTCGCACAGTGCGGAAAACAGCCTTACATAATTATCATAAACCTTTCTTATTCTCTTCTCCGTCTGCTTGCTGCCTTTCAGGTGCATGTGGAACATCATTGCCGGCAGTTCCAATGCACTCATCCTGCATGCTGGCACAACGTTAGCCACATACCATTTGCCGTTCTCATTTTCTATCTCAGGCATCTTGTCACCGAAGTGCATCTCTATCTTGTTGTTCTCCAACATGTAGTGCGTATATGTATCCACGATATAAGGATAGTTGTCGGCATTGGCATCGTCGCGCTTCACATTTTCAAAATCCCTTATCTTGATACCGGTGTTTAAGAATGTTCCGTCAGCGTTCTTTCTCTTCTGCTCCATTTCTTCCAAACGTCCATATCCGTTTAGCCTGTGTTCCAGCACCCTAACGCGCGTCTGCCCGTCAATGCATTGTTTCTCCTGTGCAAACAGATAGCGCAGCTTGCCCATATTTACATGAAAGCGTATTTTTTCAAACAGCCTATTGTTGTCTATATACTGCAACGACAGTTGTGCAAAGCGGTCGCTATGGCGCATCTGCAACACCTCGTTGTGGTCGGCGGAGATTATTCGGAACCTGCTCTGGTCTTCAAACGCCATAGTATCAAACAAGTCTCTCGGGCACCGTTTCAGTTCGTTCAGCATATCCAGTGCCGTAGCCATTCCGCCCTTATCAGAACGAATACGCTCCCTTGGCAGCACCACGCTGTTTATAGACATCGAGCGGTATAGTATCTTGTATTCTTCCGACTGTTTCAGATCGCACAGGTGTATCTTGTCAAGAAATGATTTTATGTATTTCTTTTCCAGCAACAGACATACCAGCAGTGCCACACCTGTTTCCGACAAATGCGGCCTGTTGTTCTTATCGCCGTTGATGCTCTGTATTGAAAGGTAGAAGTCATAGTCAGTAACCGTCATTCTTCTGCCATTAACCATTGTTTTCTTATACCTGTGGTCTTGCAGAAAAGCCAGTTGTTTTGTGTCGTAGTTATATTTCTCTTTCACATTGCGCAATGCCACATCGTAGTATTTATTCAGTGCATACGACAATGGTTGCTCATTTTTTGTTAGGAAATCGCTGTCATCTTCCCAACTTTGGTCTTTTGCCGAGTAATGACACGTATAGTCTCTGTATTTTTTAAGCACTCTAAAAGTCATGTTTAGCACATACCAAACATCGTTGCTGTTTATTTCGAGTCGCCTTTCATTGTTCTTTTTGTTCTTATAGTCTCTTTGATTTTCCGCCAATATCTTCAAGAACGGAAAACTTGTTATGAGTTTTTCTATTATCAGCCTTGTCTTCTCAGGATACTTGTCATCTTTATATGCAGCGTAAATATGGTTCATCACAGGATGATACCAATAGTCTTCACAGTCAGGAGCAAAGTCACCTTCTACATCTGCCATCTTTTTAATATGGTTGAGCACTGTCTGAATATTCATCAGGGCCATGGCCGAATACGTTCCATAAACATACTTGTTTATTTCTATAAGATTAGGTATTTTCATATTTATCAATATTGTTTAGGTTTAGAACACAAAAATAAGAAAAAATGATTACATTTGCAACTGAATAATCAAAAATATATTATTTTTATGAACGTACTATTGAATTATTCTATTAAAAATCAGTCAATTACGCTCTTCATGTTGTTGAAGTCTCTTATTTGAAGAGGTATTACAACTGGTGTTGAGTGGGATACCGCCACCTAATGGTTGTTGAAGTCTCTTATTTGAAGAGGTATTACAACGCACGTTTTGCCTCTTCAGCAGATGTAAAGTTGTTGAAGTCTCTTATTTGAAGAGGTATTACAACAGCATCTATTTTTACATTAGAGCTAGTAAGTTGTTGAAGTCTCTTATTTGAAGAGGTATTACAACAATCCTCATATTACTGAGAAAACATATATGTTGTTGAAGTCTCTTATTTGAAGAGGTATTACAACAGATAGTAGTATGAGTAAGAAGGTGTTTCGTTGTTGAAGTCTCTTATTTGAAGAGGTATTACAACTCTTCTGTTTTGGATTCATATTTCACCTGCGTTGTTGAAGTCTCTTATTTGAAGAGGTATTACAACCACCAGACTTCTTGCTTATGTATATATCGTGTTGTTGAAGTCTCTTATTTGAAGAGGTATTACAACTTATTTGAAGAGGTATTACAACCGACAGCGATGCTGCACCCGCCCAAAACCGTTGTTGAAGTCTCTTATTTGAAGAGGTATTACAACTATGTATAGTTTCATATACTACAATATTTAGTTGTTGAAGTCTCTTATTTGAAGAGGTATTACAACTGTACGCTTTTCCGTTAGCGCTGAGCCAAAGTTGTTGAAGTCTCTTATTTGAAGAGGTATTACAACCTGAGTCAGTTGTATTAACAATTGCATTTGTTGTTGAAATCTCTTATTTGAAGAGGTATTACAACGTTGCGGATGAACAGGTTGCGAAGGTCGTGTTGTTGAAGTCTCTTATTTGAAGAGGTATTACAACTAACTCGATGTAGTTCGATACTATCACCAGTTGTTGAAGTCTCTTATTTGAAGAGGTATTACAACGAAACCCCTTCGCCGTAAGACATGAAACTCGTTGTTGAAGTCTCTTATTTGAAGAGGTATTACAACTGTTCAACTTCTCGATGGCATTGTTCATTGGTTGTTGAAGTCTCTTATTTGAAGAGGTATTACAACATCCCACATGCAACATAATACAAATACTTGTTGTTGAAGTCTCTTATTTGAAGAGGTATTACAACATGTCGGGTCGCGTACCTTTTTATTACGCGTTGTTGAAGTCTCTTATTTGAAGAGGTATTACAACAGTAATCAGCTACCATATCATCATATATTTGTTGTTGAAGCCTCTTATTTGAAGAGGTATTACAACACACTCAATGGTTCTGCATTAAAGAAACATTTAAAACAACAGTCCTATTTATCAGGAGTTTACAAAGAGGAATGGTTCCAAATCAAGAGGAACCATTCTTTTTTATTATTCTCTTTTCAGAAAGAAATAAACGACTTATCTTTGCATCGTCAAACTTCTGATACGCCATGGAGTTGACAACACAAACAAGAATGGCGAGAAACTAAAAACAAATCAAAAAACATGAAACAGAAAAACAACCAAAAAGAAATGCACAGAGCATGCGAAGCCAACGCAAGAAGAAAGGTGAACAAGCACTGGGACCGAGTGGCAAAGACAAAAAGATACCGCAAGGCTGTGGCTGAAGATTCGTGCATGATGATCTCACTGAAGATAGAAGACGAACTGATGGACGGAATACTGCTCAACCTGAACGAGCGCAACAACTCAAAACCATACAGCGTGAAAATGAGACTGCTGAGAAGAATAGTAGAGAAACGACAGGCACAGGCCAACCACCGAAAGAACGGCAGGACAAACGACCTACTGACATCGCACCTTAGCATCGAGTGTACAAGCACATGTCTGAACAGGATAAGACGCAGGCAACAGGCTTGCTAAAGAGAAAACAAACTTGAATTATTAACCAATCAAAACAAAAAAACATGACAAACAACTCACTTACAACCGTTGCCGCAAAGGCACTTCCAGCCCTCTCGGGCGAGTCATTAACCTACAATGCTGCAAAGAACGTATTTCTGACAATGGGATACACAAGCGCAGCAGGTAATATGTACTACAAGGCCATACGTCTTTCTGAGAAATTGGCTGTGTACTACCACTTAGGACAAGGCTATGCCTACACCTTCCTCAATGGCATCACGCTATTCGCATGGAACGGAACAAAGGCAAACATTATCGCACAGAAGTTCTGGGGAGGCTGCAACTGGAGATGCTTCAACGAGCAGAGTGCAAAGGAGGAGAGCATCCGCATGCTGAAAGACTACCTCTCAGGACAAGCAAAGCTCATGGGAGAGAACATCGACGAGCGGAGCCTGCTCGAGTTCTCAAGAGAGATGATAAACGAGACGCAACAAAAGCGTCTCGCCTAAAAAACAAGAAAACTAGAAATAAATAATCAACAAAAAAAAGACAAGACTATGGCTACATTGACAAAAGCAATCAACAAGAACTTCTTTGATAGTGTTCTTCCTGTTTACGGCAACCCGCGTGTGAAACTTCCTACATGGGACGAGGGAGAGAAGATGTTTATCTGCGATGAGCATGAGAGCGCAAGCGGACACCGCTACTACCGTGGCATACGCTTCAGCGACAAGATCGTGATAGTGGAAAAGGTTGGTCTCTACCACAACTGGACATACATTGACAGCATTGAGATATATGCTTTCAATGGAAAACAACTGGAACTGGTACAGAAGCGCGACTACGATAAGGTTTACCGCAACGAAGCGGTTATACGCAACGAGATAGAAGATATGCTCTGCGACTACCTGAGGGGAGCTATGAAGATGCAGCGATGCTCCGTTGACGACAACATGGTAAAAGAACATGTGAAGACCGTCATCGACAGATGCTACAAGAGTTTTCTTGACAACGACTACAACCTGCAACTAACCCAAATCATTCCACAATTAGAACAGAAATAAAAAAACATGGAGAAAATGACAAATATACAGATTGACCCACAGAACCGCGAGCAGCAGCTTGCCTACGACCTGATTGCAAACACCAACAGCAGTTTCTTCCTCACCGGACGTGCAGGAACGGGAAAGACTACATTTCTGCGCAACGTGCAGAAATTGGTTGACAAGCAGTTTATAACACTTGCTCCTACTGGAGTGGCTGCCATACTTGCTGGTGGCGACACCATACACTCGTTCTTCGGACTGCCAAGGGAGGTGTGTACGCCAGGAACATGCGGAAAACTAAGTCAGGCACGCATCATGACCATACTGCATGCAGATGCAATAATCATCGACGAGGTGTCGATGGTGAGATGCGACATCGTGGATGCCATCGACTACACACTGCGAAAGGCTTTGCGCACCACCCTGCCCTTCGGTGGAAAGCAGGTGATATTTGTTGGCGACATGTTCCAGTTGCCGCCGGTAGTTGCCAATGGCCCTGAGCGCGACATGCTGCACGACCTGTACAACACGAAAGAGTTCTTCTTCTACAAGGCAGATGTCATCAAGCGCATGCGCATGGTGAAGATAGAGTTCCAGAAGGTGTATAGGCAAGACGACGACCAGAACTTCCTGAAGATTCTGGAGAACGTGCGCATGAACAAGGTTACGCCAGAGAACATCATGCGCATAAACGAAAGGGTGAAGCAGCCGCAGGCTGAGGACGGCATGGTCATCACGCTGGCTTCGCTGAACACCACTGCCGACAACATAAACAGGCAACGACTGGAGGAGATAGACTCAGAGGAGTTTATATATGAGGGAACCATCGACGGAAAGTTTGACGACAAGAAACTGCCAGTGGAGTACAACCTGAGGCTAAAGGTTGGCGCACAGGTGATGTTCACTCGCAACGACCAGCAGCGCAGATGGGCAAACGGCACACTGGCTAAGGTAACAAAACTGAAGAAAGACGAGATTCAGGTTACGCTGGACAACGGCAATACTTATGTCGTGCCTTGCTGCTCATGGGATTCGTACAGCTACGAGTATGACAAGGAGGAGCGCAAGATGAAGAAAGAGACAACGGGCACGTTCACACAGTTTCCGCTGAAACTGGCTTGGGCAATAACCGTGCATAAGAGCCAGGGAATGACTTTCGACAAGATGCTGCTCGACCTTAGCAGGGGACTCTTTGCACCGGGACAGCTGTATGTGGCACTGAGCCGTGTGCGCTCGCTCGACGGACTGTTTCTTTCGAGAACCGTGATACCGCAATATGCTCATACCAACAGCGAGATTATTGCCTATGCCACTGGCTACAACGATGTGCAGGTGATAAACAATGAGATAGAATGCGGAAAGGCGGTCTTCTCTTCGCTCAGGGAAAACGACTACGACGAGGCAGCCAAGCAGTACCTGTTGCTGATTCAGAAGAAGACGGAGAGCGGTGACCTGAAGGAGGCTTTGCTGTTGGCCAAGCGTTTGCTCGACACACTGGTGTGTGACGAACAGATGTATGGATGTATCGACAATGTGCCTGAAAGCATTGGGAACGATGAGCACTGGACTTGCAGCTTCCTCACAGCCTTGCTGTGTCTTTATGCAGAACAGTATGAGAGGGCATTGGCGGCCATCGAGAATGTGCTGACAAGACACAACTGCAACGAGGCTCTGTACATCAAATCGCGTTGTCTGGCAAAGTTGGGCAGACACAAAGAGGCTGACGATGTGAATGTGCTAATGGCTAATGTATTTGACATGACCACTCCTGATGCCAAGACACTATACATGATTGCCATGCACAACGAACTGAATATTGGTGATCCGGGATTGGACCTCATGCGCAGACTTGTTGAGGCGAAGCCTAAGTACGACAAGGGCATTCTGTCTATGAGACTATTGATGAAGAGGCACAACCTGCATCTTGAGTCTCCAACGGAAAGCGAACTGATAGAAGCATTCAATTCTGATATGCCTGAAGAGGAATTTGCAACCATGCTCAAGGAGCATCGCAAGAAGTCGCCAAAGGCTGTTGCGCATCTAGTTCAGAGAATCAAGAAACAGGAGATTGCAGAGTAAGTTTTTTACTCTACTTTCCTTTGTGTTCTTCCCTTCTATACCTCTACCCTAACCCCTCCAAAGGATGGAGGATAAAAAGATCCAAGGTATTGATTTGTAGGGGTAGATCAGCGTAACTGCCCATATCAACGTTTAATAAGACATAAAGACAAAATATAATCCCTTAAATCCCAGAATCCCTAGACAAAGAAATCAAGAAATCCTTCAAATCCCAAAATCCTTAGACACAAAACAACTTTCGTCCAACGCTCATTTTGATTTGGTGTTCCGACCAATAAAATTCTTGGGGAAACAGCGAAAAAAACCCGCAATCGTGCGGAATCTATCAAAAAATCACACATTCCGCACGATTCAGAGCATTTTTACCTAAATAAGGAATCTGACAAAATTATTTTTTGGAACTCTTCAGAATATTCGTTTTTATTCACATCGCTTGCTGATATTAAAACCAAATGAATAGCCTTTGACGTTTGCAACTCTTGAATAAATCTGGATTTCTTATTCTGTATTACTTCATTATATGCTGCATCAACAGTATATTTCTCTTTGGTATATTTAACCTCACACAAATCGATAACATTGTCATCGCGCTCAATAACGAGATCTATCTGTGCACCTTTCTCTTTTTTATCTGTAGTTTCGGCACTTTTCCAAGAGCATACATTACTTATAACCCCCTCAATGCCAAGAGCTGATTTTATTTGAGATACATGTGCCAGGCATACTCTCTCAAAAGCCAATCCACACCAATTATAGTAAAGAGGAGTACCTTGATTATGTGACCAGAAATGCTCATCATTACGTTCATTATTTTGCATAAACTTATAGTAGAAGAGCGTAAATGGGTCAATCAACTGATATATGGCATTCTTCTTCTTAAATCCAATATGGTTATACTTTCTGATAAATCCGCAATACTCCAAATCTTCAAGTATTGTAGAAAGTTTACCATTGTCTTGGATGCCAGCTGTAGTTATAAGTTCTTCACGGGACATTCCAATCTTCTTTGTTCCTAATGCATGAATGACTTTTATATAGGCTTCCGGATTTCTGAAAAGTGACGCGTATAAGTCGTCATATTCATTATGCAGTTCCCCGTCAGAACTAAAGAATATGTCATCAACATTTTGAGCCAGACTTTTACTGCGATCCAAAAAAGTCCAATAGAAAGGGACACCACCCATAATCATATAGCCTTCAAGAATCTGCCGTCTACTCATACCAAGTTTATTGGCAGTTGCATACTCTTCACACTCACTTAGAGTAAAAGGCTTGATGCTGATTTTTGTAGTAACTCTACCTCTCAATCCACCATGATTCTTTACCAATTTATTTATAACCCACGATGTTGCAGAACCGCAAACTATTAACAATACATCCTTTCTACCTGACGCCCAACCATTCCAAAAATGTTCCAATGCTGGAATAAACCCGGAGTGAAAGGTGTCCATCCACGGCATCTCATCTATAAAGACTACTTTCTTATTGTCAGACGATTCTTGAATAACCTCTTTAAGTTGGTCGAAAGCTTCAATCCAGGTCTTAGCTAACGGAAAACTTCTTTTGCTTGCACTTTTTAATGAAGATTGCCATGCTTTTAGCTGCATCTTCATAGATGACTTTGCTAATCCAGCGTGTTCAAAAGTAAAAGAATAGTCAAATGTTTCTCGAACAAAGAATGTTTTACCAACTCTTCGGCGACCATAAACTGTAACAAACTGCGAATATTCGGATTCGTAGGCTTTTATCAACTTTTCTTTCTCTGATGTTCTACCTATAATCATAATAGAATCAACTTTATTTTCTGCAAAAATAGAAAAAAATATCCGCAATCGTGCGGAATCTATCAAAAAATCACACATTCCGCACGATTCAGAGCATATTTATATCGTTTTATAAGCAATGCACCTATAATTAGTTCCATGAGCAAACCTCGCTATCATTACTCAATAGACATTAATACAACTCATGAAGATGAACTATATGAGGTAGAAAATGTAGGCAAATATGTTAAAGTCAAACGTCGGTCCTCTATAACAACAGAAGTGCCTGATGGACATTATGAATGGGATACTGATATTTTACTAAATAACATCGATGAAATATATGAATATCTAAAGAAACATTACAAACAAATAAAATCAGGCAATTTTGACGAGATATCATATTATGAAGATATGCGCGATGATTATATCGATGATCCTGAGGATGAAATTCAATTTTCACCTGAGATATTCGAAACTTTAGATGATTAAAAAATTATGGTCAGGTTTGTCTTCATTCCTACAAACTATGATGAAAACAAGAAATCCTTCAAATCCCAAAATCCTTAGACAAAAAAATAGCAATCAAAAGCGGCACGATTAGCACTGCTAAGTGGGCCACTTAGCAGGTGTAAAAGGGCGTTTTAGAATCCTGAAACGGCGGTTTTGGACTTCTGAAACGGCAGTTTAGAATTGCCATTTTTTACTACCTAAAATTGTTAAAATTCCAAAAAACGGGCAAAAAACGGGCAAAAAATGTAGGATTGAAATCCCCATACACTGCACTAAACAAACTATGGCACAATGCGTTACGTGCAAAAATGTAGGATGTAGGAGAAATCGTGATTTAAAAAAATCAAACACCCTATAGGGCAAGCAAAACATCATAATGATGGTCTTCATCATCACCTCCATAAATAAAAGAAATCCCCCGCGCTTGCGGGGGAGAGAAGTTAGTTGAATTTTAAGTATTTGAAAGAGTGATGCAATACACAAACATTTCACTGATACTTTCCAAAGTATATGTCCCTGCTCCAAGATCAAATGAATATACTTTATTTGCTGCACCATAAGTTTCACTTCCATGTTCTACTTTTGAATATTGCTCCAACTTATTTCCATTATCATCAAGTATTCGAAGGCCAGCTTTTTGACTTCCATCATACCTTGGTCGAGCAACAATGTTTACTGTCTTTGCTTCTTCCAAAGTGAATTTTACCTTTCCGCCTCCTGTTCCTTTCATGTGATAATATGTCAAATCATTAGAAGCAGTATCACCTATTTTTACAGATGGCAATAATGGGTCTGTTTCAGAATGACTTTGACAACCAAAACACTGAAAAAGCTGTTCGGGATTTTTCATTTGCAAAAATAGTTAATAGAATGAACATATTCAAAATATATCAAAGAATATTTTAGTTAAGATGCAGCAAGATGCTTATCTTTTCTTCTAAGCTCTCCCTGTTAAGAGGATGTAATTATATTTTCAAGTTATAATAAGCACCATATTGCTTCCTAACGAGGTGCTAATTGCGATGCAACGAGGTGCAAATTGCAATGCAAAAAGCACCTTGTTGGAAACCAAAATGCACCTAATTGGAAGTGAGGTTGTGAGGTTCTTTCGTTCAACGTTAATCGCTCATCGTTCAACATTATATTCCCGGACCTGAAGGGATTATGTATAGGATTTCGTTTCCCTCTATCTGTGGATGAAAGCCATCGAGCCATTCCATTTCTGCTATTGCAATGGCTTCGTCTTCAGACATGGCATTGACAAGTATGTAACCCTCAGACAAGTCGGTTTGTATCTTTACAGAATATGTGTATATCATGATTTGAGATTTTTTATTTTTCAAACATCAGGTGTTGGGCAAAGGTGTAAATGATGATGCCTGCCGTTACACTTACGTTCATGGAATGCTTGGTGCCATACTGCGGTATTTCAAGACATCCATGACTATTGTCAATGACTTCCTGATGAACGCCTTTAACTTCGTTGCCCATCACTACGGCATAATGCTTGTCGGGTTGCGGTTGAAAACTATGCAATATGGTGCTGCCTTCTGCCTGTTCTACGCTATACACTTCATATCCGCGCTGCTTGAGTTCTTCAACTGCCTGCAGCGCCGTTTCAAAATAACGCCACTCTACACTGTCTTCAGCACCGAGTGCTGTCTTATGGATTTCTGCATGTGGCGGCTGTGCACTGATGCCACAAAGATATACAGCTTCTATACGGAAAGCATCGCCTGTGCGGAATATGCTGCCTACGTTGTACATTGAGCGCACGTCGTCGAGCACAACAACAAGCGGCATCTTGTCGGCATTTTTAAAATCATCTACCGACAAGCGGTTCATCTCTATAGTACGGAGTTTTCTCATAATGTTTGCAAATTTAATGAATAAAACTCATAATACATAATTTATAATTATAATTCAAAATTATATGACAATAAAACTGTTGATAACTATGTGGATAACCCTGTTAATAACTATTGAATAACTTGTGGGTTATACAAAAGACCGATGGGAGATAGGGATATCAACACACTTATTAAGGGCTTTTTAAGAAGTTTTCAACGCTTTTTTGACGAAAAAAGATATAAACTTATTAATTTTGCACCAAAGTTGGAAGTTGTGGATAAAGTGCAAAGTGTGCTTATTATCAGTCAGAAAGAATTAACAATGACTGTTCATAACAATAAACCACGGGTTGATAACCGAATATGCAAGAAAAACTAAAAAAAGTTTTCAACTTATCAACGGCATATCATCTATAACATCTCTTCTTTTAAATTTTAAAAAAGAAATAAAATAATAATATAATAATATAATAATATTAAATGTCTTGAAAGATGATGGAAGAAGTTAATCTTCTCTATCTGCTTAAAAGATAAAAAACGAATATATTACTATGCTGAAAAAGGAGTGGACAGAAAAAGGTTTCATAGATGAACCAGTAATCAAAGGAACAGATTTGAAGGCTGAGATTCGCAGAATGTGCAAGGAAAAGAATGCCGTGATAATGGCTCACTACTATTGCAATGGTGAGATTCAGGATGTGGCCGATTTTATTGGCGACTCGCTCGCTCTGGCACGCAAGGCTGCAGAGACTGATGCCGACATAATAGTGATGTGTGGTGTGCATTTCATGGCTGAGACCTGCAAGATACTGAGTCCTGAGAAACTGGTGTTGGCTCCTGACCTTAATGCCGGTTGTTCGC
This sequence comes from Prevotella sp., assembly GCA_045602085.1. Taxonomy (GTDB): domain Bacteria; phylum Bacteroidota; class Bacteroidia; order Bacteroidales; family Bacteroidaceae; genus Prevotella. Next base: position 174,528 of record JAZSAV010000013.1, read on the forward strand.
TTGCCGATTCCTGCAAGGCTGAAGACTTGAAGAAATATAAGGAAGAGCATCCAGGATATAAGGTTATAAGTTATGTAAACACCACTGCTGCCGTAAAGGCACTGACTGATGTGGTTGTTACCAGTGGTAATGCTAAGGAGATAGTAGATACATTCCCAAAGGACGAGAAGATAATATTTGGTCCTGACTATAATCTGGGTTCATATATAAATAGTATTACTGGCAGGGAGATGCTGCTCTGGAATGGCGGTTGCCATGTTCACGAGCGTTTCTCTGTGGCAGAGATTCTGAAACTTAAAGAGGCACATCCTGCTGCAAAGGTATTGGCACATCCTGAATGTAAGAGTCCTGTATTGGCTGTGGCCGATGTAGTGGGCAGTACAGCCGTTCTTTTGAAGTATGCCATAGAAAACCCCACAGAGGAGTATATCGTTGCTACAGAGGCAGGAATATTGCACGAGATGCAGCGCAAATGTAAGGATACGAAGTTCTATCCTGTGCCACCAGAGATTATCGAGGGTGGAAAGTCTTGTGCTTGCAACGAGTGTGACTATATGAAGATGAATACAATGCTGAAGCTTTACAATACTCTTAAATACGAATGGCCTTCAGTGGATGTAGATAAGGAAGTGGCCAAGGAAGCTGTAAAGTCTATTGAGAGGATGCTGGAGTTGAGTTAATGGGTTGGTGAGTAATGCTTACCAACTCCCATACTCTATTTCATCCTGTATAATTCTTTTTCTATTGCTGTTGAAACTATCGTCAATGAGATTTCTCGTTGAGTCATAACCCTTACATTTTATTCCGGCAAGATAGAGCAGAAGATGTGGCAGATCGTCGGTCATGAACGGTCTGTCAACAGAATTCTTTATCTTACTGTATATATTATTGTGGCGTTCAACATATTTGTCGGTGCAATAAAACCAGAAAGGAATATCGTATTGCGGTTTTATGTATTCCTTGGTGAGTGTCATGTTTCTGCCAAACTCATTGCCATTATCGAAAATTAGTTCTCCATGGTCGGGTACATATATTATTATGGCGTCTTTATCTGTAAAAATATCAATTATATTCTTTATTACATAATCATTGTAGAGTATGGCATTGTCGTAGTCGGTAAGTATCTGTTTAAGGTCACTGTCAAGGTCGTTACGATAATAATCATCGGACTTAAATCTATTCCAATCTTCAGGAAATCTCTTGCTAAACTCAGCATGTATGCCTATAAAATGGAATATATTAAGTTGTGGTTTGGCAGAAGACGTATCGCATAGTTGCAGATAGTCGTCAATTAGTTGGTTATCAAACTCATGTGTCTTGTCATTACGTTTGTCAAAGAGATACGGATTAAGTTCCTTGTTGTTGATAAACATATCTTCTATGAAATCGCTGAAAGCAGAACTTTTGTCGATGCAGAACTGATTGCTGAAGAAGTTTACTTCATAACCAGCCTTTCTGAACAACGGCATGAGCAGAGGATAGTCGTACCATTTGCCTTTCTTTTCATAACTATAGAGTGAAAGCATGTTTTGAAACGACTTGAATGTAAGGTTGTACGATGATATAACATCATTGTATCTTATCAATTTTCCGCTTTCTGCCATACTCTTCTGATAGGGTGTGGTGTTCTTTTCATAGCCATACAGTGAAGAATGGTATTTGTTATAACTTTCACCAATTATAAGTACTATCAGCGGTGATTCTACGGTGCAGCTGTCTATCGTTGTGTTCTTAACATTTTCAAGCAAATGATGACCCATATTTGAAAATCTGTTTATCTCTTTCAGTGAGAATAGCAGTCGATAGATGGGCAGATATTCTCTGGTCATGGTGTCAAACTCCTTGTATTCTTCCATATCATCGTCAGATGAACGAGTGTAGGTGTAGTAGAGATACTGCTTGTTTGTTATTCCGTAAATGGCGGAAGCAACGGTTATGAGCAGTAGAATACCAACAAGACGTTGTGGAATTGAAAATCTTATTCTCTTTAATATATATATAAGGAAGGGGAGAATAAAAAAGAGTGATATAGGACTGAGCAACAGGTTTAAGGAAAAATACTGCGATATAGCCTCCGTTGTTTCATTGATATTGGTGAATAACCATGTCTGCAGAATGTTTGGCGACATGGCTATACCCATGGTCTTATAGCAAATCATGTCGATAAAGCCTATAAAAAAAAAGAGTGAGAACAGAATGTACTTTACAAATCTTCGTAAGAAAGGAGGAAACAGACTAATAAAGACACACAACAGATATACATCGGAAAATACTTCAAGTCCGGCTCTCATTCTGCTGCATCTGCCATATTCAATAAAGAGTATAGATATGCTGAATAGACAGAATATGGCTATGTAGAATATTATGTTGTTGGTTATTGGACTGCAAAGTAACTGTAATGTCCTTTTCAGTTTATTACGGCAATCTTGCATACTGTGCCTTTGTCTCCTGTGCTTGTTGCAGTTATTACATTATATATACCTGATGCCACACGCTTGCCATCCATGTCACGGCCGTCCCATGTAAAGGTGCCGCCATTGCTGCGTCCTTCGGCAACAAGATAGCCAGTGGCTGTGGTTATCTTTACATCGGCATTGAATGTTAGTCCTACGATGGTTATCGGTCCTGTGTATTCTGGGCGCACAGGATTTGGATAAGCATAGACATTGTCTTTATCCATACTTTCAACAGCAACTGTTGCATCGTTCATATATGAGCAGAGTCCCTTGTCGGTGGCAATGAATACCTCACCCGTATTGTCGTTGATGGCAATGGAGTTGATGGTATTTGAGAGCAGTTTGCTGTTCTCTGAAGTGAAGTTATATATCTGCGTCATATTGTCTTCACCTATGACATAAATGCCGTTGCCGCCAGTGCCAAACCATTTTCTGTTGGCTCCGTCGATGGCCATACATCTTACATCCACACCACTAAGAAGATAGTCGGCAAGATTTGTGCCGTCGTTGCGTGGCACCTTCACCTGATAGAACACAATGTTATCCTTGCCAACATCGCTGGCGTTGATAATAAACGGACCGACATTTGTTCCCACCCATATATTGCCTTCCTTGTCTTCTGCACATGATGTAACGGCATTAAGCGTGTATTTAGTTCCGTCCTGATTGGTCAATGTGGTGTAGGGAACAAGAACGTCTGTTGACGGCTGGTAACAGAAGATGCCCGGTGTGGTCCAGTGGTTGTTGACAAACCATAGCAGTCCTCTGCTGTCGAACATGGCACCTGTGAGTGCACCCAAACTACGACTGCCGGCGGGCAACAGAGCGGCCTTGTTGTGAGAGTGCCATTCGCCAGATGGGGTGAGCTTGAGGAGCGACTGTGTCTTTGCCTGACTGTTAAGGCACCAAAGATTACCTTCTTTATCGAATATAATTGACTCTATGAGTACGTAGTCTTTGTTCCCATCGTCAATGGCAGATTCAAGCATACTGTTGTCAACGGTATGATGCTTTATCATCTTTCCGTCCTTAAACTCATACAGACCGGTTCTTCCGCCAGCAAAGACGTGCGACTTGTCCTTAGGGTCGCAGTCAACGGTAAGCACATCAAGGTATTTATGTCCGGTTATTTCAGCCAGATTGTCTTGATAGATAATCCATTCATTGTTGTTGCTGAGCACCTGAATGCTACCTGGATTTAGTAATTCAGCCAATGGTGAGTAACCTCCGGAAACAGTATAAAGGTCACCGTCGATGATTTTCATGAATCCGAAATTGTTGTATTTCGGTCCGTCAACAGTGAGCTTAGAAACTATTGGCAGGTATGTGTTATAGTCGGTCAAGTCTTCATTGAAGATGCTGTCGTCGCTGTTATAAGTCTCTTTCCAGTTGTTCTTGTCGAGCAGATTGTCGGTTATTGACGCCTTAAGGTAGTACCAGAAGTTTTTCTTTGCCAGAATACTGTTATCTTTTATTATCACCTTCTCTATCTTCTCGTTGAGAATGTATGACTCACTGATTTCAGCATCGGTCATATTTACCTTTACAACACCGAAACCGGTGGCGAGATAGGCATATTTTCCGTAGATGGTAACGTTGTTTACCGTCTTGTCCTGAGTCATAGACTTGGTGTAAAGGTCGGAAATGTTTGTCACTTCTCCGTTTGTCTCAACAATGTCGATATTGCTGTTTTCGTAGATTACAATCAGTCGGTGTGCTGTTTTCGACCAGGCAATCCTTTTGATATTAACGTCGTTCAGTCCGCGTACCTTGTCATAAGTGGTTATTGACTGGTCACTCTTGTTGTACTGATATAGATTTTTTGATGCCAGAACAAAGATATCATCACCAGCTGCTGCTATCTGCTGTACATCATGATATGCCATGAAGACGTTCCACGTTCCGATGGCTGCGTTGGTATAAGTGCAAAATATGGTGTGCATGAAGCACAGCATGAGGGTGATGATGGTCTTTCTCATATATTAATGTTATGTTTTGGATAAGTAATCTGCAAGTTTAGCCACGGCTCTCGCCCTGTGACTGATGGTGTTCTTGATGTCGTTGCCCAGTTCGGCGAATGTCTCATTGTAACCTTCAGGTTGGAAGATAGGGTCGTAACCAAAGCCCTCTCCTCCTCTGCGCTCTCGGATGATGGTGCCATTGACAATGCCTTCAAACTGTTTTACGGTTGTCTGTTGTCCGTTGTCGTCTATTATTATTAACGCAATGACAGTGCGGAATCTTGCATTACGATTGTTATTTTCTCCTAATTCGGCCAATAACTTGGTCATATTTGCTTCACTATCGTGTCCGTCGCCACCAGCATAACGGGCTGAATAGACACCTGGCGCACCGTTCAGAGCATCTACCTCAAGACCGGTATCATCGGCAAAAACACTCATACCGTATTTATTGGCAATGTATTCAGCCTTTTGCATGGCATTAGCCTCAAGCGTCGTGCCTGTTTCTGGAATGTCGTCGTGGCAGTTGATGTCGGCAAGTGACAGCACCTCTACCCTACTGCCCAGTATGCTGCGAATCTCATCGAGCTTATGCTTATTGTTTGTTGCGAATACTATTTTCATAATTTATTTTAGTTGACAAGTAGACGAGTTGACAAGTAGACAAGTTATTTGCATCTAAAGCTATTGTCCTTTAACTCCTTCTAACTTCCTTTGCCTTCCTCTAACTCCTTAATTCAGTTCCCCTTCCCTTCGGGAGGGGTTAGGGGTAGGTTCCTCCTCCTTATTCTTAATCTCCTTCACCTTAATCTCATCAAATCCTTCGCCATAAACGCCGATTACGCTACTCTGACTAACGAAGGCATTAGGGTCGATGGTCTTTATCAGTCGGAAGATAAACACGCTTTCGCGTTTCTTTGCTAAGAGACAGATAACCTTTCTTTCCTTACCCGTGTACCACCCGTGACCATCGAGAATGGTAAGTCCGTGGTCGGTCTGTGTGCCTATGGCATTGGCTATCTCTTGCCATTTATTTGAGAATATAAGGAATTGTACCGACTCGCGGCGTGTGTTCATCACATAGTCGAGCACAGAGCATTCTATTGCCATGGCTATAAGACCGAATACTAGTTTGCGCCAATCGTTAAATACCGGAATACAACTGCTTATAATCAGTACATCGACCAGAATGAGGACTGTGCCAAGCGATATGTTGTGATATTTGTTTACGCAGGCTGCCACTATATCTGTACCACCGGTACTGCCGTTGTTGAGGAATACGATGGCAAGAGAACAGCCTGTCAGCATGGTTCCGATGATAAGTGACATAAAGTCTTCGCCCGGACCGAGTACTTGGGGGAAGGTGCCGTCAGGCTGAATGAATATCTGTTGGGCGATAGACAAGAACAGAGCCAATACCACTATGGCATAGATGGTTTTTATCATGAACCTTAGTCCAAGTATCTTCAATGCCATTACGAGCAAGACAATGTTGATTACAAGGTAGGTATATTCGATTGGGAAACCAGTGGCATAATAGACAATGGCAGAAATACCCGTAACACCACCAGTTACAATCTCATAAGGCAACAGAAACACCGTCCAGCCGAAGGTGTAAAGGAGAAGACCGAGGGTTATGAAAAAATAATCCTCGGCTTCTCTCATTATTCTCTTTTGTGATATGGTCATGTGTATTTAATTACGAGTTATGAATTTTGAATTATGAATTATCCTCGCTTCGCTTAGATTACGAGTTAAGTATTTTGAATTACAAATTATTAATTGTTAATCGTAGCGAAGCAAGAACAACTCATAATTCGTAATTCAAAATTCATAATTCATATTATTTCATCACCACATTCACAATCTTCTTAGGCACGATGATGACCTTCACCACCTGCTTGCCTTCAAGATATTTAGCGGTACGTTCGTCGGCCAATACCTGTTCCTGAATGCTTGCGTTTTCTGCATCGGCAGCAAACTGCATCTGGAAACGGGCCTTGCCGTTGAATGATATGGTGAGTTGCATCTGACTCTCCACAAGATACTCCTCATTGTGCTTTGGCCACTGAGCATCGCAAACGCTGCCCTGCTCGCCCAATGCTTCCCACAGCTCTTCGGCGATATGTGGAGCAAACGGTGCTATCAGCACAACGATAGTCTTCAGCAGTTCCTTGTTGCGGCACTTCAACTGACTGAGTTCATTAACGCAAATCATGAATGCAGAAATGCTGGTGTTGTAGCTGAAGTGCTCTATGTCCTGACTAACCTTCTTGATGAGCTTGTGAACGCTCTTTAAATGCTCTGGTGTTGCCTGTTCGCTATCAGTTGGGAGGAACTGACCATCACGGTTGTAGTAGAGGCCCCAGAACTTCTTCAGGAAGCGGTGACAACCATCGATACCGTTAGTGTCCCAAGGCTTTGACTGCTCTACAGGACCAAGGAACATCTCATACAAGCGCAGTGTGTCAGCACCATATTTCTCTACAATCATATCTGGGTTTACAACGTTAAACATTGACTTTGACATCTTCTCAACAGCCCATCCGCAGATATACTTGCCGTCTTCGAGTATAAACTCGGCATTGTTGTATTCAGGACGCCACTGCTTGAACGCCTCTATGTCGAGCACGTCGCCGCTGACGATGTTTACATCTACATGGAGCGGTGTAACGTCGTAGTCTTTCTTCAGGTTAAGCGATACGAATGTGTTTGTATCCTTGATGCGGTAAACGAAGTTTGAGCGTCCCTGAATCATACCCTGATTTACGAGTTTCTGGAATGGCTCTTCCTTGCATGAGTAACCGCAGTCGAAGAGGAACTTGTTCCAGAAGCGTGAGTAGATAAGGTGACCTGTGGCATGCTCAGTACCGCCAACATAGAGATCGACATTCTGCCAGTACTCATCAACGTCCTTACTCACCAGTGCCTCGTCGTTGTGTGGGTCCATATAGCGCAGGTAGTAAGCAGAACTGCCGGCAAAGCCAGGCATGGTGTTCAGTTCGAGAGGGAAGATAGTCTCGTTGTCAACCAATGATTTGTCAACAATCTTCTGCTCCTTCTCGTTCCATGCCCACATCTTAGCGTGACCGAGTGGTGGCTCACCTGTCTCGGTAGGCAGGAATTTCTCTACCTCTGGCAACTGCAGTGGCAGACACTGCTCTGGCACCATGTATGGCATGCCGTCCTTGTAGTAAACAGGGAATGGCTCGCCCCAGTAGCGCTGGCGACTGAAGATAGCGTCGCGCAGACGGAAGTTCACCTTCACGCGACCCAGGTTGTGTTCTGTCACATATTTCTTTGTGGCGGCAATAGCCTCTTTTACTGTCAGTCCGTTGAGTGAGAACTTATGAGATGCTGAGTTGCAAACGATACCTTCCTTTGCGTCGTAGCTCTCTTCGCTCACGTCGGCACCCTCTATCAGTGGGATGATAGGCAGATTGAAATGCTTTGCGAAAGCATAGTCGCGACTGTCATGGGCAGGCACAGCCATTATGGCACCAGTACCGTAGCCAGCCAATACGTAATCGCTCACCCAGATAGGAATAGCCTCGTCGGTGAATGGATTGATGGCGTAAGAACCAGTGAACACACCGGTAACGCGGCGGTCGGCTATACGGTCGCGCTCTGTGCGCTTCTTTGTTGCAGCCAGATAGTCTTCAACAGCCTGCTTCTGCTCTGCCGTTGTTACCAGGCTTACATATTCTGATTCAGGAGCCAACACCATGAATGTTACACCGAACATTGTATCGGCGCGGGTGGTGAAGATAGTGAAGGACGCCCCCCTTTCGTCCCCCGAGGGGGATGCTTTTGCAGTTAACTTGTCAACTTGTTCACTTGTCAACTTGTCAACTACTATATCAAACTGCACCTCAGTACCTTCAGAACGGCCAATCCAGTTCTTCTGTGTTTCCTTGAGCGATTCCGTCCAGTCGATATTGTTTAGTCCGTCGAGCAGGCGTTGTGCATAAGCCGATACGCGCAGACACCACTGGCGCATCTTCTTCTGCACCACAGGATAACCGCCACGTTCAGAAACACCGTCCACTACTTCGTCGTTGGCAAGCACGGTGCCAAGCTGTGGACACCAGTTAACCATTGTCTCGCCCAGATAAGCTATGCGGTAGTTCATCAGCACTTCCTGCTTCTGTTTCTCGGTCATGCTTCCCCACTCTGCTGCCGTGAAGCTAAGTTCTTCTGAGCAAGCCACGTTAAGACCTTCTGTACCCTGCTTTTCAAAATGCTCAATAAGTTTTTCTATTGGCTGTGCCTTTTGGCATGTGTTGCAATAGAAACTACCAAACATCTTCTGGAAAGCCCACTGTGTCCACTTGTAGTAACCAGGTTCGCAAGTGCGCACCTCACGGTCCCAATCGAAGCAGAAACCAATCTTGTCCAGCTGCTCACGATAGTGGTTGATGTTCGCCTCGGTGGTTATTGCCGGATGCTGTCCTGTCTGTATAGCATACTGTTCAGCAGGCAGTCCGTATGCGTCGTAACCCATTGGGTTGAGCACGTTGAAACCCTGCAGTCGCTTGTAGCGTGCATATATATCGCTGGCTATATAGCCAAGCGGATGACCTACATGCAATCCTGCTCCCGATGGATAAGGGAACATGTTCAGCACGTAGAACTTCTGTTTGTTCTTGTCTTCAGCAACCTTGTAGGTTTTCTGCTCTACCCATCGTTGCTGCCATTTCTTTTCGATGTCTCTAAAATTGTATTCCATTTCTTTATGTTGTTATTTTATCTTCTATTTTTGTTCGCGTGTTATTATTAATAAACTGCAAAGATAGTGTAAGCCGCGATAATAACAAAATAAATTCATTTATTTTTTATTTTTCGCACAGCTCAACAACACGTCTGAGGCGCAACCTATCTTCTTAAAAGATAGTGTAAAATATCGAGTAAACGAGTGAAATTCGGATGCAATAAGCATAGTTTTTGATATGATTATTTTCAGTAAGTAGGCTTCTGACTGACAGTTTGTAGGCCAAAAACTGGCAGTCAGAACGCCACTTACTGAAATTTTTAGCTAATTTCTTGGTTGTTTTGAATAATTTTGTATCTTTGCATAATATAAGCTGCATTTCGCCATAACATCCAAGCAAGCTTGATGCTTATGGTCTCGATTTGCATTATCTTTGCAATCAATCAATATGAAAGACGAAGAATTATTCAAGGAAAAAGCTGCAAGTGGATATACTGTATGTTGTGTTGATACTTGTCCGTTACGCGAAGAATGTTTGCGCTGGTTGGTATGGCAACAGATGCCGGCAACAAAGGCTACTTTTTCGTGTGTGAATCCAAAATACAAAGGTGTTGGAACTGAGCATTGCGCTTACCATAGGAATGCTCGGAAGGTACTGATGGCACGTGGTATGACGCAGATTTTCACAGACGATATGTCTAAAAAGGTGGAGCAGGGTGTGAGAAATACGCTTATTGAACGTTATAATCGTGCCTACTATTTTGAATATCGCAACGGTAAGCGCATCATTCCGCCTTCGATGCAGGAGGAAATACGCCAGGTATTTCGTGATTATGGATGGAACGAAGAAGTAGAGTTTGACGGATATATAGAGGCTTACGATTGGTAAAGAATTCATGTTAAGTGTTTTGGGTTTTCATAAGTAATTGAAACACAGTCAGAAACGCAATACCGCAGGGCGACCGCCTTGTGCGCCTCAATCAGATTGCCATCAATCAGATGCGTGTGCTGGAGAACGATGATAATAGAAACCTCTTAAAATGACATGAGTGGATAGGACATAACATAGAAACGACATAAGGAAGCGTTGACTTTTTGATTCTTGGTTTCTGTAATTCGCCAAATAAGGAACGCCCAAGGATGATAGAAGTTGATGCTCACGCAAGATGGCGTGAGCTGATACTTGTATCTGGGCGTAAGGCGTTTGGCGATGCCTCAGAAACCGATGCGGAATCAGTTTCACGCCATTTCTTTGTCCGATTAGGAAAGTTTAACGCCCTCGGAGGCAATATTTCCGCGTGAACGGAGTATAATAATAGTAAGGACAAATATAAACGAAAAGAACGATGAACAAGAAAACTATCATCACCATCCTCTTCGTCCTCGCCGCAATTGCGGGGCAAGCACAAGAAATCAAAATGAATGAGCCATCGTTCAGTGACTATCTTCCTTTACTCAATGCCAAAGGCTATATGGCCTATAGTTTTGATATGCATGAGTTCAATGGTAAATATGTCATACCAGTCATAAAGGAGTATGAAAACGGAAAGGAAACTGATGCGAAATTTGGTTCCGATATATCGTTCGGGATAAAAGACAAACTCATTATCGGGTTCTTCCCGTCTGAGAAGGATTCAATAGCAAACTATAGTTTTTCACTTTCCGGTGGAGGTGGTTTCAATGCCAATCTTCCTAAACGGCCTATTTACATGCCCAAGGATTCGACCAATGCTTTATATCAATACGAGTCGCGTCCGTTTGAAATCACGCCACCGTTTAAGAAAGGGGAATTTATACCTTTGGTACTCTATGGCTCCTGGTGGTATGATGCCGATTTTGACATCGCCCGCTTCTGTGGCGAAAACTTCATCAAACCCGACTTGTCGTCGGACATTGTGAAATATATACCTCATTTCTTCGTACTCGGTATCAAGATAAAGTAGAACAATGAATAAGAAAACCATCCTATCAGTCCTCCTCGCCCTCGTTGCAATGGCGGGGCATGGGCAGGAGAAGAAGTACAGGCTGGAAGGCGACTTGGGGATGCCTGACTACTCTGGACCTGTCTATGTAATAGATCTGCTGACGAACGATACTGTGACTTCTGCCCAAGTGGATAAAGGCATTTTGCAACCTGTGGAAGGGACTATCTCAGACATACTGATATGCAGGATTGTTGCCCGTGACGAGAGTTTCCAAAGGTATACGCTCTATATTGACGAAGGAACAACCCTACTGGATGGCGTGGACGAAGACGGAGAATTATACCAAAGTGGCACGCCCATCAGCAATGACCTCAACCGCTTCAACCATGCTATCACGGAAAATGCTAAGAAGCAGATTGATGCCACAACCGAAGCTGTCGGCGACAGTCTTATCTATGACATGGTTAGCCGTCATGCGGACGATGTACTTGGCATAAAAATACTCACAGGCATGGCCGTGGTCTCCTTGCCGCCCGACAAATGGATTGAATTATATGGGAAGATAAATCCGCGATTCATGGGGAATGCCCGCCTTGCTGACTATATGGCTGAGACAAAGGCGAAAATGGAACTATGCTCACAGACATGGGTGGGAAAGATGTTCGTTGATTTCGCCATAGAGCATAAGGGCAAGAACTATCGTTTCAGTGATTATGTGGGGCGAGGCCAGTATGTGCTTGTCGATTTCTGGGCTTCATGGTGCAGACCCTGTCGGAAACAGATGCCAGAAATGATAGCCATATACGAGCAATATCACGAAAAGGGACTGACGGTGCTTGGTGTTGCCGTCCGAGACCAGGAAGAAAAGACAGAGCAAACTATCCGTAACCTCGGCATCCCATATCCGCAGATTATCAATGCTCAGGATATTCCCTCTAAACTCTATGGAATAGATGCCATTCCCCACACTATACTCTTTGCCCCCGACGGCACCATCATCGCCCGCAACATCTATGGGGAGGAACTGAAAGCGAAACTCAAAGAGATATTTCCAGATAACAAATAAGACGATGGTGAGTACCAATCGTCCGAAATGAAAATGAACAAGCAAACCATCATTACCATCCTGCTCGCCCTCGTCGCAGTGGCGGGGCAGGGGCAAGTGAGGTGTCACGTCATTGGCACGGTGGCAGAAGGAACAACGCCCATTGAACTGAGGATATACCGCGACGGCGAAGACCCGAAGAACAGCACACTGCGACCCGTGTTGAAGGACGGACGCTTTGAGTGCGACGTGGAGGATGCGCAGATAGAGCGTTGGCACATCGTGGACTTCGGCGAGGTGATGGAGAAGGGCATGACCCTCCGCTCAGGAGAATTCTTCGTGGAGGACGGCGCGACCGTGACCATCCAGCTCGACGGCGACAAATTCGACATCCAATCCACAGGCAAGGAATATCAGGCGTGGCACGCTATGGAGCAAGCTGCCGAAGAGAAGTTCATGTCTGCCTATGAGAAACTGGACGAGAACGACAAGCAGAAGATGGCGGAACTGGAAAACGAATACCACCAATGGACGCTTGACTACTACAAAGCCCACCCGATGCTCGGTTTCCTGTTCGAACTCGACGGGCGGCTCAAGGGCTTTCACTTCAATGACACGGGCCTTGCCGCTATGCTTGACATTTACCACCGCCAATACACCACGCTCTATCCTGACCACCCCGTGCATCAGCGTATCGCCGAGCAAGAGGTTGTGGGCTATCAGATTTGCGGGCGAAAGTACAACGACTACGATGTGCGCACAATAGACGGGCAGCAAGTCCGCGCCTCTGAATACTACAAGGGCAAGTTGACGCTCGTCATCTGCTGGGCCTCGTGGTGCTCGCCCTGCATCCGCGACGCTTGCGACATCATTCCCATCTACAACGAATACCGCAATCGTGGCCTGAACGTGTTCAGCCTTGCCCACGAATTCAAGTCCACTGATGCCATGCGCAAGGCCGTCGAGCGTCACGCCTTCCCCTGGCCATGCCTCGTTGACCTTGACGACGAGTTCGGCGTATTCCGTAAGCACGGCACTCAAAATAGTGCCCTATTCCTCATCGACCGCGACGGCACCATCATTGCCGTGCCTAACAGCGTAGAAGAACTGAAAGAGAAACTCGAAGAGATTTTCCCCGACAACAAATAAATTGAAATAAACATGAACAAGAAAACCATCATCACCATCTTGTTTGCCCTTGTCGCAGTGGCGGGGCAGGGGCAAGTAAAATCGGGCCTTGACCTTTGTCTGAGAGACGAAGCTACAGGCGACTGGCTCATCGGGCTGTTCGACGACTATGCCGTATATAACTGCGAAATCTGGGAATATGCCAAGGCAGACACACTCAAAGGCGAATACATGCTTCGACGTGGAAAAGATGCACTGAAACTGAAGTTGAAAGAAGGCAGTATGAGAATCGGCCAAAAGAATTACACCGTATCTAAACTGACATAGCGCACATTGCCCGACTATCCCACGAAAGACGAGAGTGATTTCCTTGATAACGGTAATGTTGGCGGTAAGGTAACACTACGAGGGAGAATTGTAAATGTACCCAAAGGCCATGAAGACAGGGTGAGTATTAGCATCCCAGATCCATTGCAAACTATCTTTGACAACGAATTGCCTATAGAGTGCGACAGCTTGGGACGCTTTGAGTTGGACATTGAATTAGCGAACACAGGAGTAGTCAGAATGTTGTGGGCAAAACTGATACTCACACCTGGCGAGACCTATTTTATCAGCATGGATGGCCAGACGGGGCAGACCTTCGTTATGGGGCGCGATTCCCGTCTGTCGAATGAGCTGTTGACGCATGACACGCTCCATTTCTTTATGTTGTGTTTTTAAAATTCTTTGTCTTTATTTTATTCTTGTTACTGTGTACTTTGTATCATCCATCTTGCCATATAGTTGTTTGCCGTCGGGACTTATTCGTATGGTATCGTTGGGTTCTTTGTCCTCATAAACTATGACGAGATTATCTTTCACTTTATATTCTCCTTTAAAATTTGGCACAACAGAGACGAGCGCTTTCAATGCTTTTCGCTGCAACCAGCCTATCCCAATTTTTTTCATTGCTTCTTCGTTGATGGTTATATCCATATTTATAGCAATCTTTTTTTCGTCTTTAAAGTCAATGGTTAAAGCGGTCTTCATCATACTACTAAGAAGGGCTTTGCTTTCAGCCATAGCCTGTTCCTTTACCTTTTTTTTCTCTTCTTCGCTAAGTTTTCTTCCTTTTTTCTTCTCTGCCTCTGCTATCACGTTATCCAGTTTTTCCTGCATTTGGGCTTCTAATGATTCGCGCATAATTTTATCCATCATGCCTGTCATGACATTGGCATTGTAGTATGTGTGTCCAGCAAGCTTTGTCTGTGCGTTGGCCAGTGCAACGCTTAACATCAGTAAAACAGGAAATATCGTTTTTTTCATCATTTGTTTCATTTACATTTAATTCTCTATGCCCATTCTCACCTCATTGGGAGGGGCAGGCTTATTTCTTCTTCGTAAGATTTCTGGCCAACTGAGTGACGGCTGTTTTCACGAAATAGGTTACGGCAGTTCCGATGATGCCAGCAAGGAAACCTTTCTTTGAAGATTTCTTGCTGCTTTTCTTCTCTTTGCGCTCTTCTTCCTTTTGTCGGCGTGCCTCTTCTTTCTCCCTTTCCATTCTTTCCTTTGTTTCAAGGGCAGCCTTTTCTTCCTCTTCGCGCTGTTTGAGAATCTTTTCAGCAGCCGACTCGCGGTCAACGGCAGTGTCGTACTTGCCACTGATGCGCGAAGTCTCGTTTATCTTGCTGCGCTGTTCGCTGGTGATGGCACCAATCTGACTCAGCGGGAAGAGAATCTTAGCTCTCTGCACAACCGACGGTGCACCCTTCTCGTCGAGGAATGACACCAGTGCCTCACCAGTGCCCAACTCTAATATTTCTTTCTCTGTGTCGAAGGCAGGATTCTCGCGGAATGTCTGTGCTGCTGCTTTCACTGCCGCTTGGTCCTTAGGTGTGAATGCTCTCAGTGCATGCTGAACGCGGTTGCCACACTGTCCGAGTATGGTTTCTGGCAAGTCGGATGGCGACTGAGATATGAAATACACGCCTATGCCTTTAGAGCGAATCAGGCGTACTATCTGTTCTATCTTGTCGGTAAGTGCTTTCGATGTGTCTTTGAACAACATGTGAGCTTCGTCGAAGAAGAACACCATCTTTGGCAGTTCCATATCGCCAATCTCCGGCATCTTGTCGTAGATGTCTGTGAGCAGCCACATGAGGAATGTTGAGTATAGTTTTGGTTGCAGCATCAGCTTGTCGGCAGCTAGAATGTTCATCACTCCCCTACCCCCTTCTGTCTGCAGAAGGTCGAAGATGTCGAACGACGGTTCGCCAAAGAACTTGTCGCCGCCCTGTTCTGCCAGTGCCAGCAAAGCACGCTGGATAGCTCCTACCGAAGCCGATGATATGTTGCCGTAGTTGGTCTCATATTTCTTTGCGTTCTTTGCCACATAGTCGAGCATCAGTCGGAGGTCTTTCATATCTACCAGCGGCAATTGCTCGTCTTTTGCTATTCGGAAAGCCAATGTCAGTACGCCTGTCTGCGTTTCGTTAAGGTCGAGCAGTCGTGCCAGCAGCATCGACCCCATCTTCTCGATAGTGGTGCGCATGGGATGACCCTGCTCGCCGTAAACGTCGTAGAAGCGCACGGGGCAACCTTCAAACTGCAGTGTGGTGGTGTCCATGCCCCACTCCGCACAGCGCTTTTCTATAAACTTGCTCAGTCCGCCTGTCTGCGAAATGCCCGACAGGTCGCCCTTCATGTCGGCCATGAAACAAGGAACGCCAGCTTGCGAGAAAGTCTCTGCCAGCACTTGCAGCGTAACGGTCTTTCCTGTACCTGTAGCACCGGCTATAAGTCCGTGGCGGTTGGCCATCTTTCCGATGATATGGATTGGTCCTTCAGCCGAGTGTGCAACGTATAGTTGTTGGTCTTTATACATAAGATTTTCAGTATGATGTCTGTTTAAAAAAACAAAATTACCACAAATAGTTGTAATAACCGAATAATTCACTCAAAATAATATTAAAATATTATTCCTTGCTCTTTAATATTAGTTTTTTCTTTACAAGAATCCATTTTTTATTATATTCTGATTGATTTCCATTAAAATTGTCTATTTTTGTATTGTTTTAAACAAAGTCAAGCGGCATACGCGATAATGAAACAGATTAAAGAAATGAACAAATTTGATTTTGACAAACTGACAGACCGAAAGGGAACAGGTGCGATTAAGTATGATGGTCTAACAGAAATATTTGGCAAGTCAGACCTGCTGCCTCTATGGGTGGCGGATATGGATTTCGAAACACCTCCCTTCATTGTCGATGCTTTGAAGAAAAGAATGGAACATCCTATCTTTGGGTATTCCACGATACCAGATGATTACTGGACAACTATCTGCCAATGGATAAACGACCGCCATGGCTGGAATGTGGAACCAGATTGGGTTACCTACATACCAGGGGTGGTAAAGGGTATAGGCATGGCCATAAATGTTTTTGTGAAAGAAGACGAAAAGATTATCATTCAGCCTCCTGTATATCATCCTTTCAGTTTAGTGCCACTTGGAAACAATCGTGAGGTAGTGCACAATCCTCTCCGTCGTACTCAGGATGGGACGTATGAGATGGATTTTGATAATCTGGAACAAGTGGTTGATGATAAGTGCCGCATGCTGATACTCTCTAATCCTCATAACCCTGGCGGAATAGTTTGGGATAAGGAAACGCTCAAGCGATTGGCTGATTTCTGTTACAAAAGAAACATACTGGTTATTTCAGACGAGATACATTGCGATATGGCGCTTTGGGGCAACAAGCATATTCCGTTTGCCTCCGTTTCGCCAGTGGCCGAGGCATGCAGCATAACATTTGCAGCACCTTCTAAGACATTCAATATTGCGGGAATTGTCAGTTCTTACGCTGTTGTTCCCAATGACGAACTGCGAAAAACATTCTACGATTGGTTGGGTGCAAACGAACAGAATTGGCCGAACATGTTTGCTGTCATTGCCACACAGGCTGCTTTCCGCGAAGGTGAAGAATGGCGTCAGGAGATGCTTCGCTACATAGAGCGGAATATCCTCTTTGTTGAGGAATTCTGCCGCATGCATATTCCGCAAATCCGCCCTATGCGTCCGCAAGCCAGTTTTCTTGTATGGCTGGATTGCACGGCTTTAGAACTTTCACAAAGCGAACTTGTTTCTCTCTTTGTAGATAAAGCCGGGCTTGCTCTTAACGACGGTGCCATGTTTGGAAAAGAAGGCGAAGGATTCATGCGCCTAAATGTGGGATGCCCGCAAAGCATACTTCGTGAAGCAATGGAGCGTTTGGAGAAGGCGGTGAATCAGCATTGAAAACTTAACAAAGTTATTGATGGTTGTGGCAAATCATAAATGCGCTGAGGTACTATTGTCTTGTCAACTACCCTGAAATTGTTGGGTTAAAATAAAGGTTTTGCCGTTTTCCACCAAATTTTTTTCGTCGTTTTGCCGTTTTCCACCAAATGTTGCGCTAATTATGAACGGATTTGAATTCTGATTTGTGAAGAAGAAAAGCATATTGTAGGAGTAAAACCAATGAATTTACCCCTACTATTAAATCTAAAATGAATGAATATTGTCAGCAATGTTCTTCATTGCATGTTCAAACAGTTAAATTAGCAAATGGCAGTTTGCCGTTATGAGCTTTTTTGAAATCCGTAATCATTTGCGATTCTACTTGGCGTGGTTCTTCTAAAGACAAAGTCTTCCAACAAACAATTAGTTCGTATGAATCTTTCAACTGCCATATATATCGCCCACCATAATGACCTACATTTCCACCTTGACCAAAACGTAAATATTGCCCTATTCGCTTTTGAAGAGTAGATTTACTTCCAGTGCCACCAGCCTTTCCTATATACACAATATTGGTATTTTCAACCCAATTATTTTTTAATTCAGATATGGATACGTTTGGGTCTTTATCTTTAAAAAAACCTCCAGTACCCTTTGATAAGAAGATAGGTTCAGTACTCCCTTGACGAAGGACAACATACACCCCCATCTGTGCAGGAATAATTGATTTTGTACCATTCATCAACTCACCCATAGATTTGAATCCTTCAAAACCTTGGGCTTCCAAAGCTTTTTTCTCGTTGTTCATATTCAAAAATAATTTATAATGAAACATTATTACCCTTGTGTATCCCAAGGGTAAAAAACTGATTTATACAAAATTACTAAAAAAATTCCAGATTAAAGAATATATGTGAATACAAATTAAGGCATATAAATTAAATTAACCATTATGTATAAATGGAACTTAATATAAGCATTTAAAAATCTTTTCGATATACAATTTAAAATCATTTTTTTAAAGTACCTTTGCACGCGAAAATAGTTATGTTATGGAAGAAAATATAAAATTCAGGCACTCAATGCCGGCACAGATAAGATTCTGCGATGTCGATCAGTTCGGACACGTGAACAACTCCGTTTATTTCGCTCTTTATGATTTGGCAAAGACCACCTATGTAAAGGATGTGCTTGGCGATAGTGTCGATTGGCGCCGCATGGGCATCGTGGTGGCAAACATCAACGCCAACTTTCTGCTACCGGTGTTCTTCGACGATAAGATAAAGATAGAGACGGCAACCGTGCATCTCGGCAATAAGAGCTTTACATTGCTGCAGCGCGCAGTGACTGAAGATACGGGCGAGGTAAAATGCGAGTGCAAGACGGTGATGGTGATGTTCGACCTAAAGGAAAAGCAGCCGATGCAGATTCCGGATGAGTTTAAGGCCATCATCAGGGATTATGAAAATAATTCTTTTTTAATGTAGTTATAGGAAGTTAAAGGAAGATATCGTTCGTTTTGCTCACTAAGAAGATAAAAGACATATCTCCTTCTATCTTAATTCATAATTTTTAGATTATTGAATAATTTAAGATTGCGCCTTTGTCTTGTGCGCCATGGTGAGACGGAGGAAAACGTTGCACGACAGCTGCAAGGTCACATGCCTGGCATGTTGACCGCTAATGGCAGGCTGCAGGCGGAGGAGTTGCGCAAACAGTTGTGCATCAATGATTTTGATGCGATAGTGAGCAGCGACCTGAAGCGTGTTACCGACACCGTAGAGATATTGCTCGACGGGCGGACGGATTTGGAATGGAATACGACGCCGTTGCTGCGCGAAATAGATTGGGGCAGCATGACGGGCATGAAGATAGCAGATGTAAACTTCAAGCAGATGGCAGCCGATGTGGAGACTCGTGAGATGCTTTATGAACGGGCGGGTAGGGCGGCCAAATGGTTGTGCGAGAACTATAACGACAAGAAATTGCTGGTTGTTTCTCATGGCTTGTTTCTGCGTTCACTAACAGCTCAGTTGACCGGTGTACCAGTAGATAAACTGCATACTATCGAAAGATTGGACAATTGTGGTATGCGATGGATTGAGGTTTAATCTCTAATCTTTAATCCCTAATCCTTTTATTATTGTATTTTAATACAAAAAATTTGTAGGTAATTAAGATTTTCCCTACATTTGCATTGTGATAATTAATAAACATTATAAACAACTTAAATTTTACATTATGAGAAAAACTCTACGCTTTTCATTACTTAGTTTGTTGCTGATGATTTGTGGAATTGGTTTCGCACAGACAACAGTGACGTTTGATGTTGCAGTTGACAAGAGTGCAAGTGCAGATGCCGGTGAGGTGAGTATAACCAAGGATGGCGTTACCATTGCAACAACCCAAGGTATTTTTGGCAACGGTTTGCAGTATCGCATCTATAAAAGTCAGACTTTCACTGCTACTTCAACAGAAGGCAATATCCAGAAGATAGAATTTACTTGTACTGCAAGCGGTACAGCAAAATATGGACCTGGTTGTTTTACAGATCCAACAGCTGGTACATATACCTATGATGACAAGGTGGGAACATGGGTAGGTGATGCTGCATCCGTTAGTCTTACAGCAAGTCTGAATCAGGTTCGTGCTACAAAGATTGTCGTAACCATCGGTTCTGCCAATCCAGATGCAGTTGCAGCTCCAGTAATCACTGGTCAGACAGAGTTTGACACCACAACAGAGGTTACTATCACTGCAGGCGAGGGTACAAGCGTTTACTACACACTCGACGGCACAGAACCATCAGCATCAAGCACAGCTTATACTGCTCCTTTCACTATCGACAAGAGCTGCACAGTTAGCGCGATTGCAATGAAGGGTGATAAGAAGAGCGATGTTGTTAAGAAAGAATTCACAAAGGTTGAACTTGAGGAAGTAACAATAGCAAGCCTGAACACTCTTACAGCAGATAAGACTAACCTCCTGCTGCGTCTCAACAATGCAAAAGTGGTTTATGTTGACGGCAATACATTACATCTGCGCGAGGGCGACAAGGCACTGATGTTCTACAACTCACCAATAAAGATGGCAAAGAATGCTGTTGTTTCAGGAACTGTTAAGGTTGACTATGACAACTATTACGGCATTCACGAAGTAAAGGGCAATGCAATGACAAATGCCGACAATCTTACAATCACAGAAAGCAGCGAAGAGGCTAAGCCTGTAGTAGCTACAATTGCAGATGTGCTTGGCTTGAAGCACATTGCCGATCTCGTTGAGTTCCAGAACGTTCAGATTGTTTCAGAGGTTTCTGGCACAAGAACTAACTATTACGCTATTTCTGGCGAGGATAAGATTCAGCTTTATGGTAATGACAAAGTTGTTAAAGATTATGCCAGTGACGGTAAGGCATATAATGTAGCTGGTGTGTTCAACAACATATACAGCAAGAAAGCTCAGATAGAGCCAACAGCCGTTACTGCATACGATCCTGCCGGCATCAACGGCGTTGAGACAGATGCAGAGAACAACGGTGCCATCTACAACCTGGCCGGTCAGCGTCTGCAGAAACTCCAGAAGGGTTTGAACATCGTTGGCGGCAAGAAGATTGTTGTGAAATAGTAATCGATATAATACACAAAAACGTTTCCCCAGTGGCACATTCAAGCCGCTGGGGATTTTTTATTATTTCACGTTATATGTATGAAAAAAGTGCGTGAGAAACACGTTTTCCATATCAAAAAGGTGTTTTCTCAATGAAAAATGCTAACTTTGCAAGTTATAAGATATTGATAAAATGGCTGCAAAAGACAATGAACTGACCCCGATGATGAAGCAGTTCTTCGACTTGAAGGCACAACACCCCGATGCGGTGCTGCTGTTTCGTTGCGGAGACTTCTATGAGACATATTGTGAGGATGCGGTGACAGCATCAAGAATACTCGGTATTACGCTTACCAGACGCAGCAACGGAGGCACAGAGATGGCCGGTTTTCCGCATCACGCACTCGACACTTACCTGCCAAAACTGGTCAGAGCAGGCAAGCGCGTGGCCATTTGCGACCAGTTGGAAGACCCGAAACTGACAAAGAAACTGGTGAAGCGTGGCATCACAGAACTCGTGACGCCGGGTGTGGCACTGAGCGACAATGTGCTGAACTACAAGGAAAACAACTTTCTGGCAGCAGTGAACTTCGGAAAAACAGCTTGCGGAGTGGCGTTTCTCGACATCTCTACGGGCGAATTCCTTACAAGTGAGGGGACATACGACTATGTGGAGAAGCTGATGGGCAACTTCCAGCCGAAGGAGGTGCTTTACGATAGAAACAAGAAACACGATTTCGACCGCTATTTCGGCAACCGCTTCTTTACGTTTGAATTGGACGACTGGGTGTTTACCGACCAGACGGCACGCCAACGGCTGCACAAGCATTTCGGGGTGAAAAACCTCAAAGGCTTCGGTGTTGACCATCTGCATAGCGGAATAATTGCTGCCGGTGCCATATTGCAGTATCTGGAGCAGACACAACACACGCAGATTGGTCATATCACATCGCTGGCACGAATAGAAGAGGAGCGATATGTGAGAATGGATAAGTTCACCATACGCAGCTTGGAGCTCGTTAACCCCATGCAGGACGACGGTTCGTCGCTCTTGGACGTTATTGACCGCACGGTGTCGCCGATGGGCGGCCGACTGCTGAGGCGCTGGGTGGTGTTCCCGCTGAAGGATGTGAAGCCTATCAACGAGCGACTGGATGTGGTTGACTACTTCTTCCGCCAACCGGAATTTCGCGAACTGGTTGACGAGCAGTTGCATCGCATAGGCGACCTGGAGCGCATCGTTTCAAAGGTGGCTGTGGGCAGGGTATCGCCGCGCGAGGTGGTGCAACTGAAGACGGCGCTGCAAGCCATCAAACCGATAAAGCAGGCTTGTGAGCATGCCGACAACGAGGTGCTGCGCCGTTTGGGCGAGAGAATAAGTCTCTGTGAATCGTTGCGCGACCGCATAGAAAGAGAAATACAGAACGACCCGCCGCAGTTGGTAAACAAGGGTGGGGTGATACGCGACGGAGTGAATGCCGAACTCGACGAGTTGCGCTCTATAGCATTCCACGGCAAGGACTATCTGCTGAAGATTCAGGAGCGAGAGGCAGAGGCAACGGGCATTTCAAGCCTGAAGATAGGTTACAACAACGTGTTCGGCTATTATCTTGAGGTGCGCAACACCTACAAAGAGAATGTTCCGCAGGATTGGATTCGCAAGCAGACACTGGCACAGGCGGAGCGATACATCACACAGGAACTGAAAGAGTATGAGGAGAAGATTCTGGGGGCGGAAGACAAGATTCTGTCGCTGGAGACAAGACTCTTCGGCGAACTGGTGATGGCAATGCAGGAGTTCATTCCTCAGATACAGGCAGACGCATCGCTGATAGCCAACCTCGACTGTCTGCTGTCGTTTGCAAAGTCGGCAGAGGAAAACCGCTACATACGTCCGCAGATAGAAGACTCTGACGTGCTTGACATTCGCCAGGGAAGGCATCCGGTGATAGAGAAACAGTTGCCGATAGGGGAGTGCTTCGTGCCTAACGACATTCATCTTGACAGCGACAGACAACAGATAATAATCATAACAGGTCCTAATATGGCCGGTAAATCGGCTCTGCTGCGTCAAACGGCATTGATAGTACTGTTGGCGCAGATAGGCAGTTTCGTGCCCGCAGAGGCCGCTATAATAGGTCTGGTGGACAAAATATTCACTCGTGTGGGTGCCAGTGACAACATTTCACTGGGCGAATCAACGTTTATGGTTGAGATGACGGAGGCTTCAAACATTCTGAACAACGTGTCTCCGCGCTCGCTTGTGCTCTTCGACGAGTTGGGTAGGGGAACCAGCACCTACGACGGCATCAGCATTGCGTGGGCCATTGTGGAGTATCTGCATGAGCAGCCCAAGGCAAGGGCACGCACGCTTTTCGCCACCCACTATCACGAACTGAACGAGATGGAGAAGAATTTCAGTCGAATAAAGAACTACAACGTGAGTGTGAAGGAGCACGAGGGTAGGGTGATATTCCTGAGAAAGCTTACCCGTGGCGGTTCGGAACATTCATTCGGTATTCATGTGGCTGAGATAGCGGGCATGCCTAAGAGCATCGTCAAGCGTGCTAATGTTATTCTGAAGCAGTTGGAAAACGAGAATGCTCAGGTGGGTAAGGCAGGCAAACCGACGGCAGAGATTGCCAACAGCCGCGAGGGCATGCAACTGTCTTTCTTCCAGCTCGACGACCCTGTGCTCACTCAGATTCGTGACGAGATTCTTGGTCTCGACATCAACAACCTCACTCCTGTTGAAGCGCTAAACAAACTTAACGATATCAAGAAGATTGTCGGGGGAAAGTAAAATGAAATAATTAAACCACTAATTGCGCTAATTTCACGAAAACTATTAATTCGCTTTATTAGCGCAATTAGTGGTTTTGATAAAAGTCTTAAATCATTGTCTCGGTCCGAGTTTCTCCATCCACTTACCACCAATCATGCAGCTAACACCGATGATTACGAATGGGATGCTGAGCAACTGACCCATGTTGAGGAGCATGCCTGCCTCGAACGCCTCCTGAATGTCTTTGGTGTATTCGATGAAGAAGCGGGCGGTGAAGATATATGTAAGACAGAGGCCGAAGAAGAAGCCTGTGCCTACCTTCTCAGAATGTTTCTTATACAAGTACCAGCCGACGAAGAACAGCAGCAGATAGGCTATTGCCTCGTAGAGCTGACCGGGATGGCGCGGCACGGAATCGACACGCTCGAAGATGAACGCCCAAGGCACATCGGTTACCTTGCCAATGATTTCGGAGTTCATCAGATTGCCCATGCGGATGAGGCATGCCGTGATAGGCGTGGCAATGGCAATATTGTCGAGCACGCGCCAGATGCTCATCTTTGTCTTACGTACATATAGCCATAAGGCAATCATCAGTCCTAAGGTTCCGCCGTGCGAAGCCAAACCGGCATAGCCTGTGAAATAGAAACCGAAAGTCTCGCCCAGCCATGTGCCGTTATTGCCCAGTTGTATTGGAAGAATCATCTCCACAATGCCCTGCCACGATGTGAGGTAGTCTTGCGGCTGATAGAAGATACAATGACCAAGGCGTGCGCCCAGCAGAATGCCTATAAAGCAGTAGAAGAACAGCGGTTCAAACTTGTCGTCGCCCAACTTCTGGTCCTTATACAGTTTTCTCACTATAAAGTAAGCCAGTGCCAGTCCTATAAGCCAGCACAGCGAGTACCAGCGGATAGGGCCTATGTTGAGGTCGGGATTCCAGAGGATGTGTAAAAAATGTGACATTTTTTTTGTTGTTATGTTGTTATGTTGGGATGATGAATGTTTTGTTATTTCATTCTATTCAAATTGGAATCACCATTTTTCATTATGCTGAATCTTAATGATGACAATAATCTGGCAATTGTTTCTATTTGCAAGTTTATAGAATCCAAATCCACTTTATCAATATAACCTAAATCATGAGAGATTTCTATTTGGCATGAAACCTCCATTAATGAACCATAAGATATTTCAAGGAAGTGTATTTTTTCTTTTGGTGATGTACGTCCGAAACCCTCGGCAATGTTGGATGGAACAGATACAGCAGCCCTACGAATCTGACTGCAAATTGCAAATTTTTCCTCTTGGGGATAATTTTCAAGCAATTTGTAGATAGATATAACTAATACTTTTGAATAATTGTAAACATCTAATTTTTTGAAATAAAAATAATCCATTGTGTAGTATGTTTTATCAATTAATCAAACTATTCATCATCTCAACAATTCAACATCTCACCTAGTTTACACATTAAACCTAAAATGCATGATGTCTCCATCCTGAACGACATACTCCTTGCCCTCTACGCCAAGCTTGCCGGCTTCGCGAACAGCGGCTTCGGAACCGTATTGGATGTAGTCGTCGTACTTGATTACCTCAGCGCGGATAAAGCCCTTCTCGAAGTCGGTGTGGATTACTCCGGCACACTGTGGAGCCTTCCATCCCTTGCGATATGTCCATGCCTTAACCTCCATCTCGCCTGCGGTGATGAATGTCTCAAGATTGAGCAGCGAATAGGCCTTCTTGATGAGGCGGTTGACGCCGCTTTCTTCCAAACCAAGCTCTTCAAGGAACAGCTGCTTGTCTTCGTATGACTCCAGTTCGGCGATGTCTTCCTCTGTCTTGGCGGCAATAATCATTGCCTCTGCGCCCTCTTCGGCAGCCAGAGCCTCGATTTTCTTTGTAAACTCGTTGCCGTCCTTGGCTGAAGCCTCGTCAACGTTGCAGACGTAAAGCACTGGTTTTGAGGTGAGAAGGAACAGATTGCGGGCAGCATCCTGCTCGTCTTTGCTATCGAACTCAACCGTGCGTGCGTTCTTGCCCTGTTCAAGTACGTTCTTGTAGGCTTCCATCACGCTTACCTCTATCTTAGCCTCTTTGTTGCCGGCAGCGGCAGCTTTCTGCTGTTTTGCCAGTTTTGCCTCGATGGTTTCAAGGTCTTTCAGCTGCAATTCGGTGTCAATGATTTCCTTGTCGCGTATCGGGTCGATTGTGCCGTCAACGTGCGTGATATTGTCGTCGTCGAAGCAGCGCAACACATGGATGATAGCGTCTGTTTCACGAATATTTCCAAGGAACTTATTACCCAGTCCTTCGCCCTTTGAAGCACCCTTCACGAGGCCGGCGATGTCAACGATTTCGCATGTTGCAGGTACTATTCTGCCAGGATGAACTATCTCGGCGAGCTTTGTCAGTCGCTCATCAGGAACAGTGATTACGCCCACGTTGGGTTCGATAGTACAGAAAGGGAAGTTTGCTGCCTGTGCCTTTGCGCTAGACAGACAATTGAAAAGCGTAGATTTGCCCACGTTAGGCAACCCTACGATACCACATTTTAATGCCATATTCTATTATAAACGTTTATATTCTGTTGCAAAGTTAATGCAAAATTTCGGTTAAGCGAGTAAAATGAAAATTTATTTGCATTTTCGAGCGAGAGAAATTTATTTAAAATTTCGATTTAGCGAGTAGGATATAAATTTATTTATATTTTCGAGCGAGAGAAATTTATTAAAACCGAGAGGAGACGTGTTGTTGAGCGAAAGCGAAAAACAAAATAAATTTATTTATTTTTTATCCCGAGGTGCAGTTTATAAATAAAAAATCATTACTTTTGTTGTTGTAAACTAAAAATTGTTTTATCTATGGAATTTGGACAATCAATCAAGACGTGTTTTTCTAAATACGCAACCTTTAGCGGACGCGCATCGCGTTCAGAGTTCTGGTGGTTTTATCTCTTCTATGTGCTTATTGGTTATGCAATAGGCATAATCATGGCTTTCGTTATGGTTGGAAGCATGATGTCTGCTGGTATTTCAGAGAATCCTACAGAGGAGGAGTCTTTACAGCTTGTGATGTCAATGCTTGGTTTTTATGGCATAGTTTTTCTTCTTTATATCCCTTTGATGATTCCTTTCCTGGCTGTAAGCATGCGCCGATTACACGATACAGGTCATAGCGGATGGCATTTATGGGGGCCAACGGCATTGATTATTGCAAGTCTTTCAGGTATGGCCATATCAGCGGAGGTAGGTTTTGTGTTTGTTATTGTCGGTTATCTGGCAGGCATTGTTTATGGTATAGTAATCTTTGTATGGCTTGTTACCAAGAGTAGTCCTACGGAAAACGAGTATGGTCCAGTGCCTGAAGGTGTTTATCCCGTTATAGTGCAACAGGCGGATACAGTTCAACAATAAATAGAATGGGCAGAATTTTCGGTTCTGCCCATTTTTATTTATTAGCTGTTTGTCAGCTGCCCAAAAACATTCTGAAACAAGGTGTTTCGTCGCTTGTTTCTTCTGCTTCCAGACCTTCATAATATACGAAGTCAGACTTCTTCAGTTCTTCATGAAGAGCTTGGTTCAACTTGTATAAAACCTCAATCAGGGTGAATGAACTTTGATTGCTCGCAGTCAGTTCGATGCTCTTTTCTTCAATCGAATCTTCCGTTTCGTTTGTCCCTTCGTAAATCACTCTTATTTTAGGTGCCTTTGCTATAATCTCGTTTATTATTTTATGATTAGGTGCATTGCCTAAAATCTCTTCATTATACTTTGTTAAGGCATCGCTGAAATCCTTTTCTGAGTCGTAGAGATTTCTGCCAAACTCCCATACAACAATGTTTGCAGAATTCTCTATTGGTTTTTGGTTAACAACTTGATTGTTAAGATGTTCAATTTTTTTCTGATATTTATTCAATATGTCTTTTTCACTCTTTGCCACCCAAATAGAGATAATGCCTACTAATGCCAAACTTGTGAACAACCATACATTTTTATATTCTTTGATATGTGGTATGAGAAATCCGCAGATAACGACATATACAAGAAACACAACAGTACCGATAATGCCTCTTTTATTCTTCAGCTTTTTTGTTTCTGATTCTATTTTCTCCTTTAATATTTGCCTTTCATTTATTTGCATATAACTGCCATCGTTGTAAATTAAAATACAATTACTGCTTATGTCGAATAATGCAAGATTGTGTTTTTTTGCCAATGATACTATATTATCAAATACATTGGTAATATCAGAATATGCAATATCCATGTAAATAGCCTCTTTTGATATACAATAATCAGCAATTATTATATCGGTATTATTTTGTTCCTCAATAGAAGGAGCATATTTACCATTCATAGGCTTTATAACCCCAATGATTTCTAAATAGAAACTTTGAAGATTTTTTGTTGCATGACAATAGTCGTTGTAATCAACATTCTCTTTCCATTCAGTGGTTTTATTGTACCATTTATCGAATTCTAAGCAATTCTTAAACCGCTCTTTGCGGTCAATAAGCATGATGTTATAACCCATTGTATTCTAATTTTACATGTTATTGTATCCTAGGATACATAAAATTTATGTATGGCTAATGCGAAATAAAATCTAAATTTATTTACATTTTGACGAGAGAAACTTATAAATAATCAGCCGTGATTTAATGCGCTTCCAGCCAGTTTGTGCCCCAGCCGCTGTCGGCAACGAGTGGCACTTGCATTTGGAATGCTTGCTGCATCTCTTCCATAACTATGCACTCTACCTGTTCGCGCTCTTCTGGCAATACGGAGAAGTTGAGTTCGTCGTGTACCTGAAGAATCATTTTTGAACGAATATTCTCCGTTTTGAAACGGTTATGAATGCGAATCATTGCCACTTTAATGATGTCGGCAGCCGTTCCCTGGATAGGAGCGTTGATGGCATTGCGTTCGGCAAAGCCTCTAACGGTTGCATTGGCGCTGTTGATGTCGGCAAGGTAGCGTCGGCGACCGAATAGGGTAGTGACGTAACCATTCTGACGTGCCTCTTCCTTGGCCTTTTCCATGTATTCCTTTACTTTCGGAAAACTTTCGAAATAACCGTCAATCAACTGTTTTGCCTCGTCACGACTTATTTCAAGACGCTCGGCAAGTCCGAAGACGGTGATGCCATAGATGATGCCGAAATTGGCACGCTTTGCCTTTGTTCGCTGGTCGCGCTCAACATCATCAATCTCCTTTTTATATATCTTTGCGGCTGTTGCGGCATGGATATCATGACCGCTACGGAAGGCTTCTATCATGTTTTCGTCGCCACTGAGGTGAGCCATCACGCGCAGTTCTATCTGACTGTAATCTGCTGAGAAAAACAGACAACCTTCTTCCGGTATAAATGCCTTGCGAATCTCCTTGCCGTCTTCTCCGCGCACCGGGATATTCTGCAGGTTCGGGTCGCTCGACGACAGTCGTCCGGTGGCTGTTACTGTTTGGTTGAACGATGTGTGGATATGTCCAGTGCGCTGGTTTATAAGCTTAGGCAGAGCATCGATGTATGTTCCCAATAGTTTCTTCAATCCTCTGTGTATCAGTATGTCAGCCACAATCTCATGCTTGCCTTTTAGTGTCTGAAGCACGTCTTCGCTCGTAACGTACTGGCCGGTTTTTGTCTTCTTCGGTTTCTCAATTATCTTCATCTTTCCGAAGAGAATGTCACCCACTTGCTTTGGTGAGGCAATGTTGAAATGCTCGCCTGCCAGTTCGTAAATGCGTTGCTCTATCTCCTCCATTCTCTTTGTCAGGATTCTTGATGTTTCTTTAAGCGATGCGGTGTCGATGCGCACGCCTGTCATTTCTATCTCTGCCAAGACTGGCATCAGTGGCATCTCTATCTCTCGGAACAGTTTTGTGGCGCCGTATTTCTCTAATTCTGGTTCGAGCTTGTTTTTCAGGCGCAATGTGATGTCGGCATCCTCGCAGGCATATTCATAAACCTGAGAGGGTGGGAGAGAGCGCATTGATTTCTGATTCTTTCCTTTCGGACCAATCAGCTCGTCGATGTGGATGGTTTTATAGTTAAGGTATATCTCAGCCATGTAGTCCATGTTGTGTCTCAATTCCGGTTGGATGAGATAGTGGGCTATCATGGTGTCGAACATTTTGCCTTTGAGTGTTACTCCGTATTTTCTGAGCACCATCAGATCGTATTTCAGATT
Organism: Prevotella sp.; assembly: GCA_045602085.1. Classification (GTDB taxonomy): domain Bacteria; phylum Bacteroidota; class Bacteroidia; order Bacteroidales; family Bacteroidaceae; genus Prevotella. The sequence continues at coordinate 204,605 of JAZSAV010000013.1, forward strand.
CTGACCAACTTTCTCTATTTCCTCATTTTCGTAGAGCGGTTTGAAAATGTTGACGATTTTTTGTGCCTCTTCCTGATTTTCGGGTATCGGCACATAAATAGCCTTCCCTTCCTCAACTGCGAAGCTTAAACCCACCAGTTCAGCATCAATTGCACTCGTTGAGGTGGTCTCTGTATCTAGAACGAGAATTTTCTTTGTCAAAAAACTTTGACAAATTTTTCGCATTTCTTCCTCAGTATCAATTAGTTGATAGTTGTGAGGGGTCGAATTAAGTGTCGCGAGATTTAAAATTTCTGAGTCATCCGCATCCTCGGGCACAAAATTTCCAAACAAATCGAGTTGTAAATTATCAGTTTTTGGTTTATTTTCAGGTTTTTTAAGAATCTTGTTTGTCAAGCTCTTAAATTCCAGTTCGGCGAAGATTTTCTCCAGCTCTTCTTCGTTTGGCTCTTCATATTTCAGTTCATCGAGATTCAGTTCGATAGGAACATCAATTTTTATTGTGGCCAAGAATTTTGAGAATTCAATTTGTTTGGTGTTCTCCTCAACCTTTTTCTTTATGGCACCTTTTAGTTGGTCGGTCGATTGGAGCAGATTTTCTATACTGCCAAAATCGGAAATCAGTTTAATAGCTGTCTTCTCACCCACACCCGGACAACCCGGGATATTGTCGGAAGCATCACCCATCAGTCCTAAGAGGTCGATGACCTGGAGTGGGGAACTGATACCATATTTCTCCATAACCTCTTTTGGTCCCATGATTTCATAACCGCCACCGAATCTCGGTCGATACATGCGCACGTTTTCCTCTACCAACTGACCGTAATCTTTGTCGGGAGTAATCATGAAAGTGTCAATATTGCCCATTTCACCGGCTTTTTTTGCCAGAGTGCCAATTACATCGTCTGCTTCATATCCTGCCATTTCGAGTACTGGGATGTTCATGGCATGGAGAATCTGCTTTATTATTGGAACAGATTTTTTTATGTCTTCAGGGCATGCTTCGCGCTGTGCCTTGTATTCCGGGTACATTTCGTGGCGGAAGGTTGGACCTGAAGGGTCGAAAGCCACACCTATATATGTTGGTTTTTCGCGGTTGATGATATCGTTAAATGTATTGACGAAACCCATAACCGCCGATGTATTCAATCCTTTTGAGTTGATACGGGGATTTTTTATGAATGCATAATAGGCACGATAAATAAGTGCGTAAGCATCTAAAAGAAACAGTTTATCCATAAATCTGATTATTTTAAGTGTAAAAGTACAAAAAAATTAGTCAATATCCCGATAATTTGAGTAAATTTGTAACAAATTTATCGCAAATGGATTACTTAAATCTGATAAAACTGCCGATTCAGAAAGATTTGGACGATTTCATCGAGATGTTCAATGATTCGCTGACACATACCGACGGTATGCTTGCTCAGGTGTTGGATCATATTCGTAAGCGTGCTGGCAAGCGTATGCGTCCGATGCTCATTCTTCTGATGGCGAAGAATTATGGTTCTGTATCTGAGGTTACACAGCACTCTGGTGTTGGTCTTGAATTGCTTCACACGGCATCACTGGTTCATGACGATGTTGTTGATGAGAGTAGTGAAAGGCGCGGACAGGCATCGGTGAATGCTACATATAATAATAAGGTGGCTGTGCTTGTTGGCGACTATCTGTTGTCAACTGCCTTGCTTCATGTTTCGCTTACCGGTAATCAACAGATTGTTCAATATTTAGCAGAACTTGGCAGAACATTGGCCAAAGGAGAGATTTTGCAGTTGTCTAATATTAGCAACAGCGAAATTTCAGAAGATGTTTATTACCAGGTGATTAAGCAAAAGACAGCAGCACTATTTGAGGCTTGCTGTGCGATTGGTGCCCTTTCTGCAGGAGCGTCTTCTGAGGAGATTGAACAAGCTCAACTTTTTGGTCAGAATCTTGGCATTGCTTTTCAGATAAGAGATGATATTTTCGATTATTTTGATTCTGAAGAGATAGGTAAGCCAACGGGAAATGATATGGCTGAAGGTAAGTTGACATTGCCGGTTATTTATGCTCTCAATTCAACTGGAGATGCTGATATGCTGAAACTTGCATTTAAGGTGAAAGAGGGTAGTGTTACTCCCGATGAAATTGCTACTCTTTTGGAGTTTACCAAAGCCAACGTAGGCATTGAGTATGCAGAACAGAAGATGGAATATTTCCGCCAACTTTGTATCGATTTCATCGAGAAGTCAGCAGTTAAACCTGATGTTAAGGAAGCTTTGCTTGCTTATGTTGATTTTGTTATCCAGAGGAATAAGTAGTTTTGTATATACTCATTTTAATAAATAAAAAACAGGGACAATTGTCCCTGTTTTTGTTTATATTGTGCTTTGTAATGACATTTAGAAGAACTTTGTTTCCTGTCCTAACAATTCGCTGAGAAGCATGTTGGCCAAGCGACTTGTACCCAAGCGCAACCATTTGTTTGTCAACCACTTTTCGCCCAAAACCTCTTTAACTATAGTATAGTAGATGAGTGCATCCATAACAGTATTAATACCGCCGGCAGGTTTGAAACCAATCTGGATACCTGTTTGTTCATAGTATTCTTTTATGGCTTGACACATAACGTATGCAGCTTCTGGTGTTGCCGCTGGTTGCTCCTTGCCAGTGCTTGTCTTTATGTAGTCGGCACCTGCATACATGGCAAGTATTGATGCTTTCTTGATGTTTTCTGCTGTTTTAAGACAACCGGTTTCGAGTATTACCTTCATTGCGTTTTCACCGCAAACCTGCTTTAACTCGCCGATTTCATCGCAAACACCCTCGTAGTCGCCGCTAAGGAATTTGCCAACAGGCATAACGATGTCGATTTCTGTCGCACCGTCTTTGATGGCAAGAGCTGTTTCGGCAACCTTTACTTCTATTACTGCCTGTGAAGAAGGGAAACTTCCTGATACACAAGCAATCTCAACGCCTTCAACTTCAAGTGTTTCGCTTACGGTTTTTGCAAAACATGGATAAACGCAGATTGTTGCAACATGTGGTAGTTCTGCAAAAGTTTCGTCAAATTCGTTCACCTTTTCCGTAAATGCCATTACACTTTCTTCTGAGTCGGTTGTCTTCAGTGTTGTCAACTCAACGCTGCCCATCAGGAATTTCTTTACTTCTATGGTGTCGTTTTCGTGTACTTTTTCTGCAATAATTTTCTTAACGTTTTCACGAACTTCTTCGTCTGAGATGTTGCAGTTGTACTTACTTAGCGCTTCTTCGTATTTGTTTGCGCCTTCAAGATTTAAGTGTTGATGATTTTCTGCCATATTTATTGTTTTTTATTGTTTCTGTTTTTCTATAATTATCTGTACTAAACCTTTTTACTATAAAAACGCTTAATCTATAATTTTGAATTGTTTAAGTGTCTATCTTTATCTCTTTTTGTCTTTTTCTCTATACTTTTCTGTAGTTCTTCCGTTAGGTCAATGCCTGTTTGATTAGCCAGGCAAATTAGTACCCATAGTACGTCTGCCATTTCCTCTCCAAGGTTTTCTTTTTCTCCTTCCTTGAAACTCTGGTCGCCATATTTTCTTGCCATTATTCGTGCTAGTTCGCCCACTTCTTCAGTAAGGCAAGCCATGTTGGTAAGTTCTGAGAAATACCTTACGCCGTATTCCTTTATCCAATGGTCAACAGCTATTTGTGCCTCTTTTATCGTCATAGCAATTCTTTTATTGTAATGAACAATATTAATGCAATCATAATTACGTTCAGTAAGTTGTCTAATTTGTTGTGTTCCTTCCAGTATATTAGTCTTGTGATAACGCAAATTGTCCATAACACGAGTCCTATATCAACCAGAATCAAACCTAAATTAAACCAAGTTGCACAGAGGTAGAGTGCTATTCCTACATATCCAAGGTTGTAAATTATGTTTTTAATCTTCATGATTTTACTCCTTGTTTTTGGTGTCCATACATATTGTAACTGGTCCGTCGTTGAGCAATTCAACCTTCATATCTGCACCAAATTCACCGGTTCCAATGGTTTTTCCCAGTGATTCGCTCAATAATTTGCAGAAATGCTCGTATAAGGGCACAGATATCTCGTGGCGGGCTGCTCTAAGCCATGAGGGGCGATTGCCCTTCTTGTAGCTTGCAAATAGCGTAAATTGCGAAATTACAAGTATTTCTCCGTCAACATCCATTATGCTCCGGTTCATTACGCCGTTTTCATCGTCGAATACCCGTAGTCCTATAACCTTTCTAACAAGCCATTCTGCATCCTCTTTGGTGTCGTCTTCGCCAACGCCAAGTAGTATTAGATAACCTTGTTTGATAGCTGATTTTACTTCACCTTCTATCGTTACACTTGCGTGTTTAACACGTTGAATTACTATTCTCATATTGCAAAGGTAGCATTTTTCATTAATAAACAGACTATCAGTTGCTTTCTTTTTCCTCTTCAGGATGGAAATAATTGTAGATTATCTTACTTTTTGCTGTTCCAACCATTTCGGTAAGAGCCTGATAATCAGATTCTTTGATTCTTTTAACGCTTTTTAATTTGCTTAAAAGCAATTCTTTGGTCTTAGGGCCAATTCCCTTAATGTCGTCCAACTCACTGTGAAGTGCGCTTTTTGACCTTTTGTTGCGGTGGAAGGTGATGGCATAGCGGTGTACCTCATCTTGAATCTGTGTCAAGACGTGGAACAGTTCGCTGTCTGTTTTCAACTGTATTGTCATTGGCGGATTGCCGTAAAGCAGTTCGTTGGTGCGGTGTCGGTCGTTCTTCGCCAGTCCTGCTATAGGTATATTTTGCCCTAATTCGCCTTCAACAACACCTCTTACGACACTCATTTGTCCTTGTCCGCCATCTGTTATTATGAGGTCGGGTAGGGGAGTGTTTTCTTCAATCATGCGACTGTATCTTCGTCTTACAACCTCTTGCATTGAGGCGTAGTCATCAGGACCGACAACAGTCCTTATGTTATATTTCCGATAGTCCTTTTTCGATGGTTTCAACCCTTTGAAAACCACGCAACCGGCCACTGCATCGGAACCAGAGATATTGCTGTTGTCGAAACATTCTATATGATATGGCATGTGTGGGAGTCTAAGTTTTTCCTGCAATTCCTTCATCAAACGAGTTTGTTTCTGTTCAGGATTAAGTTTTTCTGCCTGTTTTAGACGGTCAAACTTATATTGTTTACCGTTCATTACCGATAAATCTAACAAGGTTTTCTTGTCGCCTCGTTGAGGTATTGTCAAAGTTATTCCTTCCAGATTAAGATCTATATCGAAAGGAATTATAATCTCCTTCGAATTGCTTTTAAACCTCTCGCGCATCTCTATTATACCAAGAGTGAGCAATTCTTCGTCTGTTTCTTCAAGTTTTTTCTTGTATTCAAACGTAAACGACTGATTTATAGCACCTCCAGCAACGTGTAGATAGTTTATGTAAGCAGTTTTTTCGTCACTTGTTATACTAACGACATCTACGTTGTTTATGGTATTGCTTACCACTTCGCTCTTTGCGCAGAAACCCTCTATAAGCAGGTAGCGTCGCTTAACCACCTCTGCCTCCTCGAACTTAAGTTCTTTTGCCAAAGCCATCATTTCATCGCGTAGTTCACGTAATATGCTCCTGGTGTTGCCTTTCAATATTTCCTTTGCCTGTGTGATATTCTTCTGATAGTCCTCAAACGACTGTTTGGCTATGCATGGAGCTCCACAGTTTTTTATGTGATACTCCAGGCAAACGTTATATTTTTTTGTTTCAATACCATCTTTTGTTATCGGGAAACGACATGTGCGCGGGTGGTATAATTTCTTTATTAATTCTAATATCGCATACATAGAACCAAGGTGGGAGTAGGGGCCGTAGTATGTGCCCCATTTCTTATTTACGATTCGTGTCTTGAATATTCGAGGAAACATCTCACCTGTTACACAAATCCATGGATATGTCTTCCCGTCTTTCAATAATACGTTGTATTTGGGGCTGTATTTCTTTATAAGACTGTTTTCAAGTAGCAACGCATCTTCTTCCGTATTTACCACGGTGTAGGCAATGTCGTGTATTTTACTTACCAATACTTTTGTCTTAAAACGGTCAACCTCGCTGTGGAAATAACTTGAAACGCGGTTCTTCAGATTTTTTGCTTTACCCACATAGATTATTGTGCCCTCAGCGTCGTAATACTGATAGCTTCCCGGCTTCTCTGGAAGACGTCTTACAATGTCTTTCAAGTATGCCAGTCGTTTCTCGTTCTCTTCTTTAGTCATTCTCGGAGCCCCTTTGTTAGCTGCATTTTAGGAGTTTGCTGTTTCACGTGGAACATTTCTATGCACTTGTGTTTGAACGTATTGAAAATGCTTTCCAGTTTTCCCTATAGGCTTATATGCTTATAAGAGTTGTTACGTCGGTGTCTTTCTCAAATGCATCGCGGCCATGTAGTCCTTCGTCGCCAATTTCAATGATAAAGTTAACGTAAACGTTCTTTGGACTGAACTTCTTTACAAGATTGTATGCAGCACGCATTGTTCCGCCTGTAGCAAGCAGGTCGTCGTGGAGTAGTACTACGTCGTCTGTCGAAATGGCATCTTTATGTATTTCGATTGTGTCGGTGCCATATTCCTTAGCGTAACTTTCCTGAACTGTTTCAGCAGGAAGTTTTCCCGGTTTGCGGCAGAGAACCACTCCCGCTCCAAGGCGAATGGCAAGAGCAGACGACAATACGAAACCTCTACTTTCTATTCCTACAATCTTGGTGATGCCCTTGTCCTTGTAGATTTCGTACAGTTCGTCAACCATTATCTGCAAGCACTCGGGACTTTTGAATAGTGTGGTAACGTCGCGGAAGTTTATTCCTTTGATAGGAAAATCAGGAATACATCTCAAATTGTCAAGCAATGTTTTGTTGTTCATAATCAATTGTTTATAATTGTGTTTAATGTTATTTGTTTCACGTGAAACACCCTGCGGTTTATCTGCCAAGCAGCACCAGCATTACGTTGATGTCGCTTGGTGATACGCCTGGTATTCTACTTGCCTGTGCCAGTGTTTCAGGGTCGATTGCCTGTAGTTTCTGGCGAGCTTCAGTAGAGAGCTGTTTCATTTCAGGATAATTGAATCGTTCTTTGATTTTTATATTCTCCAGACGGTGCATCTTTTCGGCTACTATTTTCTCTCGTTCTATGTATCCTTTGTATTTGATGCGAATCTCTGTAGCTTCAGTTATCTCTTCCTTTCTGTTTTTCAGACAGCCCAGTTTTTCGTTTAGGTCGGGTAGTATTTCCGAAAGGATGTTGAAGTTCAGTTCAGGACGACTCACTAAGTCAACCAGCTTGCAACCTCCATAGAGTGGGGCAGAACCGAGACTTTCAAGTTTTGAGTTTATGTCCTTTCCCTTTATGTGGTATGTTTTGCAGAAATCTTCTATCTCTTCTATTGCGTTTTTCTTTTCCATCCACCAGTCGTAGCGGTTGCGCTTGGCAAGTCCGATGCTATAAGCACGTTCTGTCAGTCGTGCATCAGCGTCGTCCTGGCGCAGCAATATGCGATGCTCGGCTCTTGATGTGAACATTCTATACGGTTCATCAACGCCTTTTGTTACCAAATCGTCGATTAAGACACCTATGTAACTCTCGTCGCGATGCATTACAAACGGTTCGCCACCGTTGCAACGTATAGCTGCATTTGCGCCTGCAACCAATCCCTGGCCGGCGGCCTCTTCGTAACCAGTGGTTCCGTTTACCTGTCCGGCAAAGAACAGGCGAGGGATTATCTTTGATTCCAACGAGTGTTTCAGTTGTGTGGGGTCAAAGAAATCGTACTCTATGGCATACCCCGGTCGATAAACCTTCATGTCTCTGAATGCCGGAACTTTCCTTAGTGCCGCAATCTGTATTTCCATTGGCAGCGACGAAGAAAAACCGTTCAGGTACATCTCGTTTGTGTCAACGCCCTCCGGTTCAAGGAACAACGGATGCTGTTCGCGGTCGGGGAAGGTCATCAGCTTTGTTTCTACCGACGGACAATAGCGCGGACCGATGCTTTTTATCTGCCCGTTGTAAAGCGGTGAATCCGCTATTCCGCTGAGCAGAGTGTCGTGCACCTCCTTGTTGGTGTTGCAAGTCCAGCAAGGCAGTTGTTTCAAAACCCTTTTCTCACCCATATAGCTGAACTGATGGTAGTCTTGTTCGCCGTCCTGCACCTCCATCTCGTCAAGATGAACAGACCTTTTGTCAATGCGCACCGGCGTACCAGTCTTCATCCTGTCCGCACGGATGCCATGGCGTGTTATGCTTTCCGTAAGATGCTTTGCAGCAGGTTCGGCAATGCGTCCGCCCTCCACCATCTTCTTACCAATATGCATTAGTCCGTTGAGGAATGTTCCTGCCGTGATTACGGTGCATCCGGCAAGCAACTCGACGCCCCATACCGTGCGCACGCCTACAGCCTCGCCGTTTTCAACCAACAGTTCCTCTGCCTGGTCTTGCCATATGTCCAGATTGTCGGTCTTGTCCAATATGCTTCGCCATTCCCAGATGAACTTCTCTCTGTCGCACTGCGCCCTCGGACTCCATACGGCAGGACCCTTTGAGCGGTTGAGCATGCGAAACTGTATGGCAGTAGCGTCTGTAACATGTCCCATTTCTCCGCCAAGAGCGTCTATCTCTCTGACTATCTGACCTTTAGCGATTCCGCCCACTGCAGGATTGCACGACATCTGGGCAATCTTATTCATGTCCATTGTTACCAAACAAGTCTTTGCCCCCATGTTGGCGGCAGCAACAGCAGCTTCGCAGCCGGCGTGTCCGGCTCCAATCACAATAACATCGTATTTCAGTATCATCTTTCAGTATCTGATAATTCCGTTACAAAATTACAAAAACTTTATCGAATAATTTGTCTTGGCCGTTTTATTTTAATTTCATAGTCTTGATGAAGTGGGCGAGAACAGCGAAAATATAGGCATTACGGCGTTTTTTGATGTCAAATAATTTGTTTTGTCATTAATTTATATTAATTTTGTACGCTAAAGGTGGCGTGCGTGCGCGCTCGAGCACCAGTCAACTTATAAGAACTATTCAAACAAATTTTTTAAATATTTATTAATTTCAATCAATTATGTGGTTATTTAATTCATCAATTGGTCGTAAGGTTGTAATGTCGGTTACCGGTATTGCGCTTATCCTGTTCCTCACATTCCACATGTGCATGAACCTGGTTGCGCTCTTCTCTGGTGACGCTTACAACATGATTTGCGAATTCCTTGGTGCCAACTGGTATGCCCTCGTGGCTACAGCCGGACTGGCAGGCTTGGCAGTGCTTCACATCGTTTACGCATTCATCCTGACTGCGCAAAACCGTAAGGCTCGTGGCGAGAACCGCTATGAGGTGACTGCACGTAACTCTAAGGTAGAGTGGGCATCACAGAACATGCTCGTACTCGGTATCATCGTAGTACTAGGTCTGTTGCTCCACTTGTTCAACTTCTGGTACAACATGATGTTTGCCGAACTTATCCATGACCCATGGCTTGGTGGCAAGTTTGCAACAGACGGTTACGGCTACATCGAGCAGACTTTCTCTAACCCTGTTTACGTTGTTCTCTACATCGTATGGTTGGCAGCACTTTGGTTCCACCTCACACACGGTTTCTGGAGTGCTCTTCAGACACTGGGATGGAATGGCAAGACATGGTTCTGCCGTTGGAAGGTTATCGGCATCGCTTACACAACACTGCTGATGCTCGGCTTCCTCGTTGTTGTATTGTGGTTTGCTGCTAAGGCTTGGTGCTGCGGAGCTTGCTGCTAAAATTAAGTTAATAAGTAGACAAGTAGACAGGTTAACAAGTTGACAAGTTAATGGCTATCAACTAAAAGAAACAACTCGTCAACTCGTTTACACGTTTACTCGTCAACTAAAAAATAAACTCAAAGAAATGGCTAAGACATTAAATTCAAGGATTCCAGAAGGCCCAGTGGCCGAAAAATGGACCAACTATAAGGCTCACCAGCGCTTGGTGAACCCAAAGAATAAGCTGAAGCTCGACGTTATCGTGGTAGGTACTGGTTTGGCTGGTGCTTCTGCTGCTGCCTCACTCGGTGAGATGGGCTTCAACGTTTACAACTTCTGCATTCAGGACTCTCCACGCCGCGCTCACTCTATCGCTGCTCAGGGAGGTATCAATGCAGCTAAGAACTATCAGAACGACGGCGACTCAGTTTATCGTCTGTTCTATGATACAGTAAAGGGTGGTGACTATCGTGCTCGCGAGGCTAACGTTTACCGTTTGGCTGAGGTTTCTAACGATATCATCGACCAGTGTGTTGCTCAGGGTGTTCCTTTCGCTCGCGAGTACGGCGGTATGCTTGCCAACCGTTCATTCGGTGGTGCTCAGGTGTCTCGTACATTCTATGCAAAGGGTCAGACAGGTCAGCAGCTTCTTCTCGGTGCTTACTCTTCACTCTCTTGCCAGGTTAAGGCTGGTAAGGTTAAGCTTTACACTCGCTACGAGATGGAAGACGTGGTTATCGTTGACGGCCGCGCTCGTGGTATCATCGCTAAGAACCTCGTAACAGGTAAGCTCGAGCGCTTCAGCGCCAATGCAGTGGTTATAGCAACTGGTGGTTATGGAAACACATACTTCCTCTCTACTAACGCTATGGGCTGTAACTGTACAGCTGCTGTTCAGTGCTACCGCAAGGGTGCTTACTTTGCAAACCCATCATACGTTCAGATTCACCCAACATGTATCCCTGTTCACGGTGACAAGCAGTCTAAGCTTACTCTGATGTCTGAGTCTCTCCGTAACGACGGCCGTATCTGGGTACCTAAGAAGATTGAGGATGCAAAGAAACTGCAGTCAGGCGAAATCGAGGCATGGGATATTCCAGAAGAAGACCGCGACTACTATCTCGAGCGCCGCTATCCTGCATTCGGTAACCTCGTTCCTCGCGACGTTGCCAGCCGTGCAGCTAAGGAGCGTTGCGACCATGGCTTCGGTGTAAACAACACTGGTCTAGCTGTGTTCCTCGACTTCTCTGAGTCTATCAACCGTCTTGGCGTAGACGCAATGAAGCAGCGTTATGGCAACCTCTTCGATATGTACGAGGAGATTACCGACGTTTATCCAGGCGACTTCGCTAAGGAGATAAACGGTGTTAAGTACTACAAGCCAATGATGATCTTCCCTGCTGTTCACTACACAATGGGTGGTATCTGGGTTGACTACGAGCTGATGACCACTATCCCAGGTCTGTTTGCTATCGGTGAGTGTAACTTCTCTGACCACGGTGCCAACCGTCTTGGTGCTTCTGCTCTTATGCAGGGATTGGCTGATGGTTACTTCGTATTGCCATACACCATCCAGAACTACCTCGCTGACCAGAGTCTGTGGGCACGCCTGTCTACCGACCTGCCAGAGTTTGAGGCAGCAGAGAAGGCTGTTGAGGCAGAAATCGACCGTCTGATGAACATCAAGGGTAAGCGCAGTGTTGACTCTATCCACAAGGAACTCGGTCTTATCATGTGGGACTATGTAGGTATGGGTCGTACAGCTGAGGGCTTGAAGACTGGTCTTGAGAAGATGAAGAAGCTCCGCAAGGTATTCGACACAGAACTCTTCATCCCTGGAACAAAGGAAGGTCTCAACATCGAGCTCGACAAGGCAATCCACTTGCGCGACTTCTTCACCATGGGTGAGCTTATCGCCTACGATGCATTGCACCGTGAGGAGAGTTGTGGTGGTCACTTCCGTGAGGAGCATCAGACAGAAGAGGGCGAGGCTAAGCGAAACGATGCCGACTTCTTCTATGTAGGCTGCTGGGAGTATCAGGGCACCGACGACAAGGCTCCTGAACTCATCAAGGAACCACTCGAGTATGAGGCAATAAAGGTACAGACACGTAATTATAAGAATTAGTTGACGAGTTGACAAGTTGACGAGTTGACAAGTTATTACTCCAAGTAAAAAGAGTTGACGAGTTGACAAGTTGACGTGTTGACAAGTTGATACATATAAATATAATAATAATTTAAGTAAGCGAGAAACCAAGCAAGATTATGAATAGTCATAAGGATTTGAAGGTTTGGCAGAAAAGCATGGAGTTTGTTGTTGTAATATATACAATGACAAAAAGCTTTCCCAAAGAAGAACAGTTTGGGATTGTTCCGCAGATGCGACGTGCCGCAATTTCAATTCCTTCTAACATAGCTGAAGGCTATGGCAGGGTTTATGGTAAGGAAACAATAAAGTTTTTAAGCAATGCCTTAGGTTCTGCATCAGAATTGGAGACGCAGATAATCATTTCTAAAGATCTTGGCTTTATCTCAACAGAGTGTTTACAACAGTTGTTGGGTCATATCGAAGAAATAATCAGAATGCTGTCAGCTCTAATCAAATCCATTGGCTAATAACTTGTCTACTTGTAAACTCGTTTACTTGTCAACTAAATAGAATTATGGCTAAAAATATAAGTTTTACATTAAAATATTGGAAGCAGGATGGTCCTAAGGCTAAGGGCCACTTCGACGAGCGCGAGATGAAGAATATTCCGGACGATACATCGTTCCTCGAAATGCTCGACATCCTGAACGAAGAACTTATCAGCGAAGGTAAGGAACCATTCGTGTTCGATCATGACTGCCGCGAGGGTATCTGCGGTATGTGCTCACTCTACATCAACGGTCATCCACACGGACCTGCAACAGGTGCTACAACCTGTCAGCTCTATATGCGCCGCTTCAACGACGGTGATGTAATCACCGTTGAGCCATGGCGTTCAGCTGCATTCCCTGTAATCAAGGACTGTATGGTTGACCGCGGTGCATTCGACAAGATTATCCAGGCTGGTGGTTATACAACTGTTCGCACTGGTCAGGCTCAGGATGCTAACGCTATCCTCATTCCAAAGGAAGACGCTGACGAGGCTATGGACGCTGCAACATGTATCGGTTGCGGTTGCTGTGTAGCAGCTTGTAAGAACGGTTCAGCTATGCTCTTCGTTTCATCTAAGGTTAGCCAGCTGGCACTGCTCCCACAGGGCCGTCCAGAGGCTGCACGCCGTGCTAAGGCAATGATTGCCAAGATGGACGAGCTGGGCTTCGGTAACTGTACTAACACCCGTGCTTGCGAGGCAGAGTGTCCAAAGAACGAGTCAATCGCTAACATCGCACGCCTGAACCGCGAGTTCTTGAAGGCTAAGTTGGCTGACTAATATTATTAGGTTGTGAGGTTTTTAGGTTATTAGGTTTTGAATGTTTTCAAAGCCTTAGCTTGAAGACCTCACAATTTTTTAATAGGCAGTCTTAAAGACGGATCATATCAAAATAAAAAAGTGTACGATATGGTAGGGAGATTTGATAGCATCACAGGGTAAACAGAAGGAGGAATAGTTATGAATATAGATATAACAAATACAATCTTAGACTTTGCTTATCAGAATGGTGTTGGTGCTAACGAAGTTGAAAAAATAGCATCAACAAAGGATGGTGATGTTTTTGCGCTATCCCTTGTAGATGCAAACGGATTTCCCTTGCCGGTAGGATTGCACAATATTGTAATCCTAAAAGAAGACAAACTGACGTTGATCAGTGGCAGTGAAGCCCTAGACTTAATAGAACGATTAGAAAACAAATAGTTCAGTCAGTGCGGATTTGCAATCCGCACACCATGAGTATGAGCATTTGCAATGCGCACAACAGTTATTTTGCAGATTGCAAATCCGATGGAATGGGCAAAAATAAAGAGGAGTCCTAGAACCCCTCTTAGTATTATTTAGTTATATTTACCTAATCATGAGACTAACTCATGATGTTATGCTTTCATTTAATGGAAATAATATAACTTTAGTAAAATCATTATAGTTTTACTTTTTCTGATTATTCATTATTTTTTTTTACGGCGTCCCGTTCCGTCGCAAACATAGCATAAACCCGTTTCATCGCAATATTCACATTCGTCCCAACCATCGCCACCATATGTGTAGCTACCTCCATCGCCACCACATTTATTACATTTTCCAGATCCATGGCACACCCCACAAGTTCTATAGGCATCTTCTTCCTCTTCTTCTTCATTGTCTTCTTCGCCACTATCATCATTGCCACCGCTAGACCCACTATCATTACCACCAGATCCATTATCATCACCATTTCCTCCGGCGGTTGGAAGGTTGGTAAAATATGAAGAAATAAATCCACGATATAGTTCTTCTTCATGATCATATAACAGTAGGTATTTTTTAGTCATTTCCTTTACTGTAATGATTCTTTTGTCATCAGAATTATTAATATTGACAGCAATAAATGAATAACTGACGCAATTATTAATTGTGCCATTTAATTTATAGGTTGTATTTTCACCGTTCATCCTACTATTCCAATAAAGAGTTGAATCGGAAAACTCCATATATTCATTCCAGCTTACAACATTATCAGATTGCCAATCAATATCCGAATTACCAGAATAATCCGTTAGATACCAAAGTTTATAAAGCGTTACTATGTCCTTCTTATTGCTATCATTATTTTCGATGTTAGATTCATTTATTTCATCTTCATCATCATCGCTACAACCTTGTAGTGAACATACTGCTACCCCCATAAACAAGAGCAAAAAGAGTTTCTGTAAAAATTTTAAGTTTACCATTTTTTATTTGAATTTATGTGGGTTAATCATTGTGATGTGAACCTAGAACAGATGGATAAAGCTACTCGGACCACATCATTTTATATTATTATAAACAAATCATTAAAATAGTTCCTGTAAGAATTGCTACTGCACCTTCGACTATGAGCAACAGTCCACCAAATGTGCCTGCAAATGGTGTTCCAGACACATAAGCATAATCAGCTTGTTTGCCTTTGCAATGGGGTAGAGCATAGTTAGGATTTTTAACGCCTTTGTAACTGTCAATTATGATGTCTGTGATGTAATTTGATACTGTAACCTTTGTAGCAGATTTTAATTCTTTATTTGTAGAATACTTAATTACTCCGCGAACTGTAAACGGAGTTTCCTCTTTAGTATATTTTCTGCTCAAACCTTTTTCGAATCTTTCTTTATAACCAGTCGTTGGGTCAATAAAGCGGCCGCGACTATCACCACTATCTGGTTGTATCAATGATTTAACAAACATGGTATTTAGATTTTTCCATGTGCACAATACTCTTTTTGACTCTGGAGCTATCATCAAAGCATTTTCTTGAGTAACGCTATTAAGTGACCCAACAATCCCTCCGTTGTTGTAAATAAAAGAATTTTCTCCATCCACATAGATAGCTTCGCTTGTCTTGTTGTGGATAACTAGTACCAGGTTCTTGCTCTCCATTGCCAGTTCCACCTTTACATTGTCGTCTTCATATAGTTGCGAACCGTCATTAGCAAAATAGCAATATGCTCCAACACGTTTGGCAGATGCTCCTAAAACTAGGACAAATAGTCCTATTATCAATAATATTCTTCTTTTCATAGAATATAGTGTCTATTATGTAAAGTTTTTTTTAAAAGCTGACTATAGATAAACCGACTCCCCAACTGCCGTTATCAAACATGTTTGAAGTTTCGAATTCAGGAGCAATAACTTGGTAACCAAATGTCAGGTAAGCTGAATTCCCTTTTTTTGTTGTCCACACTTTTACACCTAAGCTAATATTTGCTGCTGCGCCATAAAGAAACTCTGAGTCATCTCCGTATGAACCATATCCAGCGTATGGGTAAAGTCTTCCCTTAATGAGATAACCATTTCCGATGTGTGTTCCTCCAAAGCCAATACCCAATGTGGCACTATAGATGTCTTCTCCAAAAGCCATTTGGAAATTAACGTTATCCCCTCCTACACTAAAACCATATATTTTTGAATCAAAGTTGAGATCAACAGCATAGTCAGTAATACTTTTGTACTTTTTGTTTGAGCCTGTTGCTGCTTGTTCAGTTGTTGTAGTGTTTGTTGTCTTTTTTGTCAAACTCTCGGTTGTAACTTGTTCGTTGCTGTTTCCTACAAATACTTGTGCATTGATTACTGAAGTTGACAGGCACATTGCAAATGCCAATAAGAATAATTTTTTCATAATATTTTTTTTAAATAATAAAGCGGAACCATTCTGTGCTTATTTTCGACTTTAGGTTACCGCCAAGTGACCATACAACCAAACAAGCAAGAATGGTTCACGCCTTTTGGAGCGTGAACCTTCAACAACTTGTTCTCGGTTGCGAATATTGGCGGTATTCAAAGTCGAGAGAACAAGAGCAAAAGCTCAATCTAATATTTTAATAAGTACGAACAGGAACGCTTTCCGTTGTTAATGTTTTTGTTTTTTCTTTTTTTGAAAGAGGTTGCTACTGAGCAAACACAGTTTCCAAGTCGTTCGTTTGTACTGTCTGTTTCTTAAAAAAGTGTTTAAATGGGTTAATAAATTCTTTATCGGTAGCAAAAATAGTTATTTCTTTTTATTTATACAATGAATTTCTTATTTTTTTTCAAAAACCATGGATTATTCTTAACCAGTTGCAATGCGAACAACAACTATTTTGCAGATTGCAAATCCGATGGAATGGGTAAAAATAAATTGAGCCAATAGCACATAACCGCTATTAGCTCAATTTATTTGAGAATAAGTGTTTCCCGTTCTTTTGATGGTTTCTTTGTGCCATTGATATATTAGGCTTTGACTGATGCCATTTCTCTACTAGTAGAACCTTTGGCGTTTCAGCCACAGTTTGAATAGCGAGTCATTGAAGTTTATCATTTGTCCGTCTGTCTCTATTAAGTCTTTTTTCAGCAGAGCTTTCTTTATGGCTTGAATGTTGGCAGAAGATTCTAAACGGTATTTATTGATGATTTCCTTACGACTGAAACCAGAAGTTACCCCATTGGCTATGGCACGAAGAAAGTTTAATAGATATGTAATTTTTTCTTAGTAACAAACTTCTTACTATTTGCTAATTTTCGGGATAAAACGATAGAAATCACTGAGTTAGTTGGGAAATAGCGTGACACATGAATCCATTCGGAATTAAATACGTGGAA
This sequence comes from Prevotella sp., assembly GCA_045602085.1. Lineage (GTDB taxonomy): Bacteria > Bacteroidota > Bacteroidia > Bacteroidales > Bacteroidaceae > Prevotella. The sequence continues at coordinate 221,623 of JAZSAV010000013.1, forward strand.
TAGTTGGATGAAAGATTGCGAAAAAAAACTATTTTTTTTGGTGAATACATTTGAAAATGATATTTTTGCAAAAAATAAATATTATGAACACTGACATTAAAAAGATTTACGACATAGTAAAAGGATACTTTAATGCTATGCCAGACAAAGAAAATGAAAGCGATACGATAAAAGAAATAAGTAGGAACGTTGTCTTTCATGGAGCAAATCTCTGGGTTCTTGTATTTGCTATTTTCATTGCGTCGTTAGGACTAAACGTAAACTCAACAGCAGTTATTATTGGCGCTATGCTTATATCACCGCTTATGGGACCAATCATTGGCATGGGTTTGGCCATTGGCATCAACGATTTTGAACTGCTGAAACGCTCTGCCAAAAATTATCTTGTCGCAACAATTATAAGTATCATAACAGCTGCAGTATATTTTCTGCTTACACCACTTGATGAGGCACAATCAGAGTTGTTGGCACGCACCTCGCCAACCCTCTATGATGTGCTTATAGCCTTATTTGGAGGAGCTGCAGGCATACTCGCAATATCAACCAAAGGAAAAGGCAATGTTATTCCAGGAGTAGCCATTGCCACAGCCCTTATGCCACCATTGTGTACTGCCGGTTATGGCATTGCCATTGGCAACATTTACTACTTTATGGGAGCTTTCTACCTGTTCTTCATAAATACAGTCTTTATATGTATGTCAACATATATTGGTGTAAAGATGCTGAAGTTCACACCCAATAGCACTGCAGAAAACCCCAATCATCAGAGAGTAAGAAAATACATAATAGCCATTGTTGTCTTAACTATGGTTCCAGCTACATTCATGACCGTGAATATAGTTAAAGAAAGCATGCTGAAATCAAACATCAACCATTTTATAAAGAATGAACTGGTATTCAGCGGCACACAAATAATATCCAACAATATAGATACTAAAAATAAAAAGCTCACTATTACTGCCGTAGGACAGGAGATAGGAAGCAAGGAGATAGAATATGTTACAGCCAAACTGCCAAACTACAATTTGGAAGACTATAAATTATCAATCATCCAAGGTGGACTGAACGATAGCATCATAATAAGCAGATTGCAAAATGAGACAACCGATAAGACCAACACACAGCAGCTATTGGCGCAGGCAGGACAGATAAAAACATTAGAGCTTCAGCTGAACAACTATACCAAATACGAGAAAATGAGCAATGAACTAAGAAAAGAAATAAGTATTTTATTTCCTAACATAAGCACAATAGCATTAGCTCCAGCGACAGAAATAAAAATAGATACTACTATAACCACAAACTATATAACGGCAATAGTTGAGCACAAGAAAGAGGAAACTATAAGCAGCAGTGAGCACAGAATGCTGGAAGAGTGGATTAAAACCAGAACTAAAGCAGACAGCCTACGACTGATTATTGCCAAAACAAGATAAAAGCAGAGGCAACTAAGAAGTCTATACAAATATTTTTAATAACATCGGTGGAATTTTTACCTTAATTTAGAAGATAATATGAGAGAGTCTAATAATCAAAATTTTAAGTATTGCCTATATGGGGCAGTAGCTATTGTGGCCAAGAAAACACTCTGTTCTGATATTAATTCTGTCCAGTCGTCACAGCCTATAATCAATGATGAGGCGGAAACTGAATATCACGATGATATTGATGACAATACAATAGAAAGCACAGAGAGCATAGAGGAGCAAGAGATAAATGAAGAAAAGGTGCAGACAGCCGATTCAAATACGGTAAAACTATATGGAGCTATAGATAAGTATCCTATAACGATGCAGCTTTCTTTTTATGACTCTGTTGTAAGTGGAACTTATTATTATAATAAGCAAGGACCAGATAATGTTCTTAAACTATCGAGAAATCTGAGAGGAGACGATCTGGAACTCTTCGAAACAGATGAGAATGGAAGGCAAACAGGACACTTTAAAGGTTATTATTCTAATGGAGAGTATCAAGGTGAGTATGTCACTATGCAAGGAAAGAGTATGCAATTCCGTGTTTCAGAGTAAATATAATTAAGATGATTTCATGTAGAGGCGTACAATGATGCGCCTCTACTATATTTATGATAAAAAGATTTTATATGTTTCTCTCTAAAATTAAATCAATATTTCTTGTAATTATTGTTCTATCTGTTGTTGCTATTATAATAGATGTTCTGTATACTGATAATAAAAGACAAAAAACAACAAATGGTCTACAAGATATTTCAGTCATAGAAAGGAAAGAATATCAAGAGATAGTTTATCCAACGCCAAATTTTGATAAAGAGAGAACTAATCAGGTAGTTGGTGTTGTGTTACATCATACTGCAGAACCAACAGTGGAGAAATCTTTAGAAATACTCTCTTCACCTAAAAAGAAAGTAGGGACTCATGTTGTTATTGATACAGATGGAACTCGTTATTTAATGGCAGAACCGGAAGTTGCTACATATCATGCAGGATGGTCTATTCTTAATGGACAAGAAGGTTGTAATTATTGCACTGTTGGAATAGAGTTTCAAGGTAATACACTTGTAGAACCTCTGACCGAAGACCAAATAGCCAGTGGTATAGACTATTTGCTGCCGATTATAGCTAAGTACAACATCCCTTTGGAAAATATCGTTACACATGAAATGGTCAGAACTGCATATAAACAGAAATATCCCAAAAAGCGTTGTAGCGGTAAGGTTGACATTACTCAGATAGAATACGTTCGTTTTATGAAGTCTTTAAGGTCAGCTTGGGATAATTATAAAAATGTATATTGACCTATTTGATGGCAGTTTTTCCGAATCTAATTATTGGTAAAATATAATTAAATCCCCATGATGACACCTTGTGATACCTCGTTTTGAGGTATCACGCATGTAAATAGTTGATTGTCTTTGTGTTAAACGGATTGTGATACCTCGAGCTAAAAATGCTTAGTAAAATTTTTGAAAATGCTATCTGTATATTAAGAGAGGCTAATATCCTTTGCAAACTGGCCTTTCAGTATTCTAAAACAGCCTATTAACTTTCTATAATGGCGCTTTAGCAAACGTAACTGTGCCAGTTAGCAGTCGCAACTGCACTAGTTGGCTATCGTAACAGGCATAGTTATTTAATAAAGAATGAAGCTTGATTACGATTCAAACAAATCATCTTTAGTGATTTCATTGTGCACGATATTTATTCTTGGGCTAAAACGATAAAAAATCCTTTAGTTTAGCCCAAGAATCGTGAATGGTATCATGCTGCTGTCGGGCAGAATGTTGCACGAGAAGAAGTGAAAATACAGGCAAACATGTAGCTTTTCGCCTAACTTTAATTACCTTTGCACGATTCTTTTTAAGATTATGAACACAAAGGTAAAAGGTTATTTGTTGGGAATGACGGCTGCTGCGACCTACGGCATGAATCCGCTGTTTGCACTTCCGCTCTATGCCGACGGCATGCTGCCGGCATCGGTGCTGTTCTACCGCTATCTGATGGCCATCGTACTCGTGGCTGCAATGCTGAAGATTAGAGGACATGATTTCAGCGTTTCCAAGCGCGAATTAGGACTGCTGGCTGTCATGGGCATGCTCATGGCCGTTTCGTCGCTTACGCTCTTCGAGAGCTATCGCTATATGGATGCAGGCATTGCTTCAACCCTGCTCTTTGTCTATCCTCTGATGGTGGCACTGATAATGGCTGCTGTTTTCCATGAACGTCTGACGTGGATAACGTGGCTCTGTCTGCTGCTGGCACTGGTGGGCATAGGTCTGCTTTACAAGGGCGAGGGAGGCGAGACGCTAAGTCTTGTGGGCACGCTGATGGTCTTTGCCTCGTCGCTATCTTATGCCATCTATATTGTGAGTGTCAACAAGACCGTACTGGCCAATATGCCGACACTGAAGGTAACGTTCTATGTGCTGACGTTTGGGCTTACGCTTTTCATTGCCTATGTTGCATATAACGGCGAACTGCAAACGCCAAGCCGATGGTATCTCTGGGGCAATCTCTTTGCATTGGCACTTTTCCCTACCACTATCTCCTTTCTCTGCACCACAGGCGCCATACGCTATATCGGTTCTACGCCAACAGCCATACTCGGAGCACTGGAACCGGTGACAGCGATATTTTTCGGAATCCTCGTTTTCAACGAACAGATAACCGTGCGCGATTGGACAGGCATCCTGCTCATCCTGCTTTCCGTCTCGTTTGTCGTTGCCGGCAAACAGATAACCGCCTACCTTGTCCGCCTGCGCAAGATGTTCCCGAGGCGTATAGGATGAGGGATGAGAGGCGAAACGTTATTAATAATGTTAAATTTATTTGTTTATCTGTCAATATTCATATTATAATCGCAAATAATTTGTATTTTTGTGAAAAATAAATGTAATTAAACACCTCAAACTATTAATAAGAAAAAAGAATGATTATGAAAAGAATGCTCTCATTTATCGTGTTTTTTGTGGCGTCAACAATGTTCTTGCAGGCACAGAATATCGGCGACAAGGCATTGCTAAGACCACGCACTGCCGGCGGATGGACAGCGGAAAAGGCGAAAAACTCATTGGGAAGTCTTGTTGCAGGAAATAAAATCAAGGATGTGCCTCAGGGCACTATCGTAGAGGCTGTTTATGGCGGCAATGGTTATTGGCTTTCTACCGATATGGAACCGCAGGTTGTATATTACGGCTTTGAGAAACTGATACCAGAGAAGTTCAACCCCCTGCTTGTGGCTGGCATGAATTTCCGTCGGGAGGAGTATGCCACTGAGTTTCCAACACATAAGGACAAGCCAAAGGCTGTTCATTATGTCTATATTTCCAAGCAGACAAACGAACCGGATACCTGTGGAAACGTTATCGTGAAGACTCGTCATATAACAAATCCTGGACAAGGTGCTAATGAGAAGGTAAATTACTATGTCTATTACGGCACCTTCATGCCATATTATATTGCCATCGATTATTTTGTTGACAGCAAAGGCCAACCTAAAAGGATAAAAAGAACACCTCTATATGTCAATGCTTTAAATGACAAGTATAGAGATGCAATTTTGGGAGTATATCTGTCTAATATTCACTTTGAAAAAATTAGATAGTCTTTCTGTGCCTGTTCGTAGCATTCGCTTGTCAACCGAAGATGACCTGCCCCGTATTCTGCAACTGTTAGAATACGGACGGCAGAAGATGCGCATGATGGGCAACATTGAGCAGTGGTCCGACGGCAACCCCAAGCGCGAGCTTTTGGTGGAGGATATAAGCCGAGGCGACAGTTATGTGGTTGAAGAGGGTGGAGTGGCAGTAGCCACGTTTGCCTTCATCGAAGGGCCAGACATTACATATGATAATATTTACGGGGGCAAATGGGTTGACGACATGCGCCCCTACTTTGTTGTCCATCGCATGGCGAGCATGCCGGGAGTGCATGACATATTCAACGATGTGCTCGACTACTGTTTCAAGCATACCGACAACATCCGCATAGACACTCACCGCCAGAATCACCTCATGCGCCATGCACTGGAAAAATACGGTTTTGACTACTGCGGCATAATCTATCTGCTCGACGGGGCAGAGCGTCTGGCGTATCAGAAAACAACCATCACACCTTACATTTAAACAATGGCACTATATATCTTTCTGCTCAGCATCGGTGCCAGTTTCGTGCAGCGCACCACAGGCTTCGGCTTCGGCATCTTCATCATGACCATGCTCCCATTCTTCCTGCCTTCCTACGGTGAAGCGACGGCACTGTCGGGATTGCTTGCCATGACCACCTCGCTGCCCATCGTATGGCGCTTGCGCCGTTTTATATGCTGGCAGCGCCTGTGGATGATACTGCTCACGTTCGTTGTCGTGTCAGCCTTTGCCATCTTCTGGCTCACGAGCATAGAAGACCGCCTGCTCTACATCATCCTCGGTTGCATGCTTGTGCTTACAAGCATCTATTTTGCTCTGTTCAGTCAGCGTATAAAGCTACCTGCTACCAAATCTGTGCAGTTAGCGGCAGGCAGTATGAGTGGACTTATGGGCGGTTTCTTTGGCATGCAAGGACCGCCCGCTGTTCTCTATTTCATCTCTTCCGAGCCAAGCAAGGAGCATTATATGGCCATGGCTCAGACCTATTTCCTTATCGGCAATGCCATGATGACCCTTGTGCGGTTGTACAACGGATTCGTTACCCCCGCCGTTCTCGACGGCTATCTCTACGGCATAGGCGGCGTTGTCCTCGGCACTATGCTCGGCGCTTACGTCTTCAACCATATTCCCGCCCGCCTCTTCCGCTATATCGTCTATGCCTATATCGGTATCAGCGGTTTGATAATACTTTTGTGAAGTTGTAAAGAAATCTTCTATTGTTTTTAAGGCAATCAATTATTCTATAAATTCCAATAATTAAACCCAAATCGGTCATTTAGATTTTAGTGCGTTTGTCTTGTTATTTTTGAGAAGATTTTTTATGTTTTGTTTTGTAGATAATAAAAATATGGATACAGATAATAAATTCATCATATATCAGACAGAGGACGGGCAAACACAAATAGATGTTCGCCTGGAGAGCGAGACGGTGTGGTTGACACAGGCTCAGATGGCAGAGTTGTTTCAAAAGGACAGAACTGTTATTACACGTCATATAAATAACGTGTTCAGAGAGGGTGAACTGGAGAAAGAACAGGTAAGTGCAAAATTTGCACATACCACTCGTCACGGTGCGATAGAAGGTAAAACACAGATTCAAGAGTCTGTGTTATATAACCTTGATGTCATCATCTCTGTGGGCTATCGAGTAAAAAGCAAACGTGGTACAACTTTTCGTATATGGGCGCGCCAAATCATCAAGGATTACCTTGTTAAAGGCTATGCCGTCAACGAGCGTATCCACAAGGAGCAGATAGGTGAGTTGCGCCAACTTGTAGGCATGCTTGGACGTACTATTCAGAATCAGCCAGTGATGAGTGAATGGACTTTTATCTAAACAATAAAATCGTGATATGCCAGATTTCTTATAGAGGTCTGGCATTTTTCTAAATACTTTACCCCATAAAAATAGCTATAAATTCCAGTAAGTGGCGTTCTGACTGACAGTTTGTAGGGCAAAAACTGTCAGTCAGAACGCCA
>JAZSAV010000014.1:0-9886 GCA_045602085.1 Prevotella sp.
CTGATAATTGATTCATACCTTTATTTTTAATTATCTCCTCAAAATAATCGACAACTTGTGATAAACAATTGTTTGTACCATCAAAAACATCTGGAGTAATCTCTAAATCAAAGTAGAAGCGATTGCTTTCAGATAATAAAAGATGATATCTCCCAAGATGTTGATAATAAAGATTAATCGCAAAGTGAACACTTGTGACAAATGGATAAATACTATTTAAATCTACAGTCTGGTTTAATTTGAACTTGTTTACTTTCGATTGTTGTATTCTCTCACGCAAAATAGATCGAGTAATGTAATCTGTCCTATATAATTTCAACATAAACCAATGTGCTTCATCGGCTTCAATAGCCTGAAGCCGATTATGAGCAAAGAAACAAACTCCATAACATGAAGAAAGATTGTTGTCAAATTTATAATAATTGTTTATTTCTGATGTTGGAATTCTCGGCAAAACATGTTCACTTAAATAAAATTGCTTATCTATATCTTCAGATATTGTTGATTCAGAAAGTACATAAGCCCCAGCAGCATGATCTAAAAACAAACAGCATGGTTTTAAGTTCTTATTGCAAAATGAAAGGATTTCATTTTGTTTTTTGCGTCGTGATAGAACAAGGTATATATGCTTAATAATAGGCCATACCACATTATATATGCATACGCCAATTAGCCAGATGATTAGAACCTCTCCGAACAAATTTAATTGTTCCCAAAATTCAACTAGTTGTAAATTAAAGTATTGAATCCAGTTCATAAATAGAAGATATTTTACCTGACAAAACAGAATAGATATATGGAGAATCACAATGTTGAGTTATTATGGTTGGTCTCGAATCATTCAACTCTGATGACTTTAAGATAGGTTTAACTGTATATAATGACTTTATATATTTAATCATATTCGCCTTTAAATATAAAGAAACTGTTTCTCTCATCTTTTCAAAACATGTTTGAGGTTTGTTTTTGCATGAATTGCATATAAGAAGATTATGGGGATTACAATTATTTCTCTGGCACTTAAACATAGGAAATCTATCCTCACATGAATAATGAGGCGTATGTCCCACACTTGTTAGTGAATGATATTTACTATTGCCAAAGGGCATAATAGAAAAGAAGGGACCATCCATAATAGTTAAGCCAATATTATTTAATGGCCTGTCTACATCACATAAAGCAACTTCACAAAGCTCGTATCTCAAATCATACAAATCATTGTGCGCTGCTCCTTTAATTAAACTAATAACATTATTTGTTGAAGCATAAGTGCAATTTAGAATAAAACCTGTCTGATATAAGTTGTTGACAATGGCAATATCATCCTTAACAATAATATTATAGGCTTCTTCCGCTCTGTGGACATCTACCAAGTTCTTGAATGTACTGAGTTTTTTTAAATAATGTAAAAGAAGAAGCTGGTAATCAAATGAGCTCTCTTCTACCTCTGCACAAACCGAGATATTCAAATTATTCAAATAGGTTGGAATCTCAATAAAATGAAAAGGAATGTCTAATGAATCTAAAACTTGTTTGAAAGAATAATCAGAGACTAAACTTCCTAACTTTGAGTTGGCATAAATCGCTTTGAATGAATTATTAATGCATTCTTTGTGTTCAGCGATGAAACGATTATAATATTTAGCACATAATTTTGCAGTTTTGTTGTCTCTTAAATAGTGCATTCCGCAATGAACCCGAGCTTGATTTACATATGATGCACGTAGGAATAACTCCCTCTCTTTTTCCAACAAAAGAACGTGCAACCCCTTTTCTACACTTTTCAATGTAGAATATAAGCCAAAAAGACCTCCGCCAATAATGATTCTATCGTAAGATTTCATATAAAAGGTCTATAATCGTCATCTACTAATTTAATAAATTTTGCAGGAGTTCCATACCACATCTCTTTACCGGGAACATTTTTAATGACAAGACTTCCTTGACCGATAACAGATTTATACCCTATTGAAATCCATTGACGAGTCTTAACATCAGAAAAGAGAATCGCTTTGTCATGAATCATTACCGACCCTCCTATTTGACAGCAAGATGAAATAAAGACATCCTGTCCTATAGTTGAGTTATGTCCAATTAGGCATTGAGAATCTATTATAGTTCCTTCGCCGATAATGGTGTCATCAAAAACTCCTTTTGCAATGATGCAGCCAACACCAATACAAACATTATTAGAAATTGACAATTTTCCCAAATGGGGAAATTTTAATATACAACCATCTAAATCACGCTCGTTAGCGGATTGTTCACTCCCTAATATTGATGAAGCTCCAATTGACACATTATTACCAATTATTACATTGTCTTTAATCACACAATGCTCTCCAATAGACACATTTTCTGCAATATTTGCTATGCCGATTGTTGCATATGCTCCAATGGTGCATCCTTTCCCAATCGACGCATTAGGATGAATTATTGCAGTTGGATGAATAAAAGGTTCATCTCGTCTAGTGAAATAGAACTGTGCAATCTTTATTGCTAACAATCTAGGTGTTTGTGTCAATATAAGACATTTCCCACTTTTAATTAACTCGCTCGAAGGATTAAAAGTGTCTGGGCATATCGCTATTGCAAAGTCAGTATGATTAAGTTCCTGTTCGACATCTTGATATCGACTACTTATCCATATTATTGACTTATTTGTTGCAGTTGACAGTGAATTAAAACTATCAGCATCAATCTTTTCAATATTACCAAAATATCTGCAGATGTATGGTCTAAAATTGGTTATAATGTCTTTTGCCAACATGATGTGTCAATATTTAACATGAGTCAGATGAGGTCTAAGTGCCAATACCTATCTGAATTTCTATTTTAAGTTTCTTCCAATCACTTTTGATAGTTATCATATGTTGTAAATAATGCTCTCTGGAAAAAGAAGGGGCATCCCTTTTTTCTTTATTTTGAAGGAATATGTATCACCGTGTCCACTAGGCCTGCATAGAAGCAAATCAACAGTTATTAGATTTTGTTCAAGCAGCACATCAAACTGCCCAACATTTGGGTTTCGGGTGTGTTCTATCTGCTTGTAGCAGAAATACTCTTTATTATCGTGGATGGCATTTTCTACTTCAATCCAAAATGTTTCGTGATGCTTGGTTGTTAGCCTTTGGTGTAGCTTCATCAAACGCCATGCAGCAACATCCTCAACTCTTGACTTTTGTGCTTGAAGTTCTAACAATGCCTTCAGTTGGTTCACGTTCAAAAATAACCCCTGACTATTAGGTGGGTCACACTGAGCTGTATTTTGATACGTCTTTTTGCCGTCATCAGTCAAATATCCATACTTCGCAACAATCTCACGACCAGACTTTAAGGCACTTATATCCCAGTCAGGTGTTTGAGTGAAGAGGACATTCTTTTTGGATGATCTCTTCTCTCGGTGACTTTTCAATTCAATGCCCTTATAGTCGGGGGTCTTGTCGCTGTTCATACTGATACCCAAGAAGGTCTCAATGCTTCTGCCTATGCCTGTATCAGCCAACACCTCTGACTCAAACCACTGACCGCTCACCGAACGGAATTTGCCCAGTAACTCTTCTGAAACTGAGTTTCCTCGATGGTTTATCTCCATCAGAACCTCTTTAATAGGCGTAAAGATTGGAGAGTTGTAGCAAGCTGCAATGTCAATGTGGGTAATATTGATGGAATATAATTTCCTCTCAAAGTAAAACAACACGTGAATGTCATTCCCTTCTGTGAATGAACCAAGTTTATAAATCCACATACGAGGGTCACCTTTCTTTGTTGTCGGGCGATAGAACGATGCCTGAGTTGGATGCTGACTCGTTTCTGTAAGAATAACGGCATTGCGCATAACCTTGTGTTCTTGACCTTGAAGTTGTGCTTCATAGTTGTGAACACCTTCTTCCATGAAATAGGCACGCATCGGAGCTGTGGAATCAAGAATACCCTTGCCCAGACCAGTCGGTGTAATCTCAACCTGAGTGAACTTCACGTTGTGATTAACGAGAAATTTCAAGTTTTCCTGCTCAAAGGCAGTGAATGGACGCATATTAACCATAATCAACTTCTTACTTTATGTGTTCTAACAATGTATTGGCTATAGCCCTTGCCATCAAAGGCGGAACAGCGTTGCCTACCAGAGTATATTGGGGAATTTCTTTTTGGCGGTTATTACCACCTGTCTGACGTTTCCCCTGAAAAACAAAGGAATCGTCAAAACTCTGCAATCGTGCCATTTCCCTAACAGTTGTTGGTCTGTATGCAGAATAGTGGATGAAGTCATCTGGCATGGTACATACGGTGGGACTCTGCCCCAAAGGATTCAAGACTGTATAATTGCGCTTTTGAGACTCCAATCCCTTTTCTTTCAGCTCGGGCTTTGCTGCATCATAATCACCGTGTTTGGCGATTATTCTCAATCTTTCTTTAACTGTGTCATTTTGTTGGCTTGTCTGGTGATTGAAGAGTTCCATGTGCTGATGTTTCTTTTCGTCATCCAATTCTGCCATGTTAGCTACATAAAAAGGCTCCTCGTCAAATGTGAATCTATGTCCGAGTCGTCCGATACGTGACCATTCAGAGAAAAGAAGGCCACGTTCATCTGGTTCACCTTGCAATCGGCGGCGAAGTTTCACTGACTCATATTTTGCAATGGTATGTGGTTTCTTGTACTTATCGGCAGAATCTCCATTTCCCACCATGTCCATGTCCCAAAGAGCCTCGTAAACTTTTACCTTTTCTTCTTCGGTAACGGTAGAAGGTATTTCGGTAATCAGTTCTTGGTCATTCCGGCATCCAATAAATAGAACCCTCTCGCGATTTTGAGGAACCCCATAATTGGCGGATAAAACAACGATGGGGGCTTTTATGTTGTATAAACGTATTTCATTCATCAGCGCCTCAAAGTTGTCAAGAGCTTTTTTGTTGCCCTTTATTTGTTCTGTTATGAATTCAATACATTCATCAAATGTGGCAACAAGTATCTCCAGAGATTGTTTAAGCATCTCTGCTTCTTTCTTACAATCTCCCATCTGGGCAATCTTTCCGATTGCTTCAATCGTTTTATCAAGAATTTGCTCGTCTGAAATAGTATCTACGATAGCGTTATAACCATTGACAAAGACATCGTTGTCAATGTGCGCTGAGGTTTTGAGTTGAATGACTTGTTTTCGTATGGTCTCTCGCTGTGGTCTCATCTGTAACAAAATCAAACCATGGCGAACTGTATTAACAGATTCATCACTTTTACTAACATTGTAAGGAAGGTTCTTGGTTACGTCTTTAAGCTGTTGGTCTAAGTTGTTAAAGTACATTTCCCAGACCTTATCCCAATTATTATCTGCCGTTTCCATCTGAAGACGCAGATAAATTGACTCATACAATGCATTAGGCAGTATAGGCTTCAAAGTGTCATCAAGGAAAGAAAGCAATTGAGGCATTTTCATGTTATCAACAATTGAGTGTATTTCTCTTAAAATGCGCTCTTTAATTCGCCCTTCATCCTTAGTTAGAATGCCCTTTACGTTTTCCATCACAAAGTATTTGGGTCGAAGAGCCTTTATAACTTTCAGATAATGGAAAAACAAATCATCCCGCTTATCCAGTTTTTTCCTCCGCCCTGCAAGACTGAAGGATTGGCAACTGGGTCCACCAGTAATTACATCAATCTTTTGCCTACCTATCTGTTTGAGTAGGTTTGGCAAAAAAGAATCTTCCATGATGTCTTGACACAAGAATTTTGTATCGAGGCCAAGCATTTTGTTATAGCGAACTCTATGAGTCAGTTCACAATTCTCGTTGATGTCACTTGCAAGACGAAAGTCATAATATTTATCTTCCGTATAAGCTTGCATAAATCCTTCACTGAAGCCTCCAGCACCAGCAAACAAGTCAAGATATGTGATAGCCTTTCGGCCTGATATGAAATCTTTTTTTTGCGACATGTTATAACTATAATAGACCTTAGTTGTTAAATCTCAGTAGTTCATTTACATCAACCTCTAACAGTTGAGCAATCTTCATAAGATTTCCCAAGTCTGGCTGACAAGTATTGGTACACCATTTTGAAACGGTGGCAGGGTCTTTGCCCAGTTGTTCTGCCAACCATTTGTTAGTACGTTTCTTGTCGGCAAGGACGACTTTCAGCCTGTTTAAATCTCTATTTTCTTCCATGTATATTAACTTTTGAATGCAAAGATACTATTTTTTCTCCATACTTCGAGCGTTTTTTTACATGATATTTATTGATTTTGCAAGAAATTGAGGATTTTTCACTCGTTTTGTAAGCCCAATCTGGATTTTTCGGTGAATTAATTACCTTTTACCCTGAACTGTTTTACATGTTCACTCATTCTTTTGATGCTATCTCCAAATGACAAAATCGGAAAATTGCCGTTGTTTTCCACGTTAAGATTTGTTAAGCAGATGTTTTCATTTTAGAGTTTCTGAATTTTTTGTTTCCAGTTTGTTTCTTGTGTCTGTTTCTCACAAGGAATCATGTTGTGTATCAGTTACTTATGAAGATTTGGCAGAATTTCAAGAAGTCCATCATGATGATTGTCGGAGCCTGTATCTTCCTTGTGGCAGCAGCCCAGGCATTGCCGTTGTTCTTCGGTGTCGGAGGTAACTGATAACCGATGGCAACAGAGAAACGACAAGAAGACCGCTATACTGAATACCCCCTGTTCAAAGGGCTTCAGAAGCCACTTGAGTTCATGGGTATTCAGGGGCGGTACATCTATTGGGCGGCAGGTGCTGTTGGTGGAGCCATTGTCGGTTTCATCCTTGCTTACTGCCTGATAGGTTTTCTTGCTGGCCTGATTACGCTTGTTGTCACCCTCGGCGGCGGTGCAGCCCTCGTTTTCCTCAAGCAAAGGAAAGGGCTTCACACCAAGAAGGAAGACAAGGGCGTGTTCATCTATGCGTATTCAAAGAAAATGTAAAACCATGTCTATCTGAAAGAAGATCACATGAACATCGTCAGAAAACAAAACAAGTGAACCGGCAGGCTCTGTTCTCAGGCATCAGCGGCATACAACCGTTGATGCCGTGAGGACCGGGCCTGTCATATAAAGAACCGTTATGCAGAATATCTATCTACTACTTGTCATCCTCCTGATGGGCATTTCCTGTAAGGAGCAGAAACCTCAGAATCAAACGCTAGCAGCCCAGGAGACAGCCGTCAAGGTACGCGACCATTGGAAAGAGGTGGAAAAGCCTATTCACATAGAAGTGGAAGGACTTCCTTCAAACAGTTCGTTCCAGTCCGCAACATTCTCGGTATGTACGGACATGACTGGCAACTGTGTTCCATGCCGTATAAAGGGAAACAGATTGCAGGCTGATGGAAAAGGACTTTCCAGTGAAGACACCACCGTCTCTGTCCGTCTTTGTTTTCCCTACCGTAAAGACCTTTCATCCGAAGACACGTTGCATCTGAAGCAACCTTTCGGTGAACGACTTTACGGCATTGAGCAGTCTCGCACCATCGGGGAATACATTCGCGTAGGTATGAAACTGCATAGTTCACTTTCCATGCTCCGAATCAACATCGAAAGTGACCACCTTTCCGACATGTTGGATGAACTCTGGATTTATGGCGAAAGTCTTATCTCCGAAGCAGACTACCTGCCCTACCATGGCAAATGGTTGAACAGAAAAGAAAACGGCATCCTGACAACGGAATCAGCCGATTGTCTGCTGAACAACGGACGCAACCATGATTTCCATCTTGTGCCCACGGGAAAGCAGACTCCCATCACACTCTTTGCCAAGGTAAACAAACGTGACCATGCCTTGAAGACCACCTTACCGCCACTACAGGCAGGAAGTCTGATACAGCTGAACCTCAAAGTCGGCAAAGGCGGTCAGCTACACGTAGAAAGCAGTTGGGTGGAATCCGAACGAACCTTATCCGTTCCGTTCACGGCAAAAGCTGATAGCGTAAGAATAGGCTGTTATTTACAGTATGACGGAACTATCAGTTTGAAGAAAGACAGCCTATCTATTGGCGTAGTCATAGAGACCGACGGCAGACATGGCAAGGCAGTGGCTTTAGAGGATGTAGAAGGGATATATACATTCGGAAACAGAACCTTGTCAAGCGGCAAAGTTTTCCCGACAATTGACGGAAAGCGTACAGAAGGTATCGTAAATCCTACACACGAAAATGCGGCAGATACAGATGAAAGAATCATTTTCAAACCCGAAATGCCATATCCTGACGATTGCGCATTGGGATATACCTATGGAGAGATATTGACGGAAAGACTTATCGGACATTCCGATAACAACAGTCTGACAGATGCTATCAGCCAGGCACACACAGGACTGTTCAAGCCATCCAAACAGATGCTCTCTGTCCTGTCACGCCATAAGGGAAGCTATATCCCGTCACTTGGTGAAATGGTTCATCTGTATTATCTGTTACAGCCCTACAGCGAAGTGAAGATGTCAGACAATCTGATTCCGTTGCAAGGTGAATACCTTACCTCCAGTGAATCTTCCGGAAACTCCTTCTATATGATGGATATGCTGGAAGGTATCATCAACGGAAGTGCTTCCAAATCCTATTCCAGAGGTCGTATCAGACTGTTTTATCTGTTCTGACACTCAAAACTAATCTTATAACCCCATAAAATTGCAAGATGACGTTATATGTAATACTCTTTTTCATCGCCCTGCTGATTGGAATGGCCATATCGGTTGCAGCATTCGGCACTGGAGGCAAGCGGAAGAAAATCTTTCAGGACATCTATTTCTCCGTGGAAGATACCGACGGTGTGGGTGTCCTCTATACAAAGACAGGCGAATACTCTGCCATTCTGAAGATGGACAACCCTGTACAGAAGTATTCTGCCAATGCAGACAGCTATTATGAGTTCTCCCATCTGTTCAATGCCATAGCGCAGACATTGGGCGAAGGATATGCCCTGCACAAGCAAGACATCTTTATCCGTAAGCGTTTTGATGTGGAGGATTCGGACAATCGTGAGTTCCTGTCATCAGCCTATTTCGGATATTTCAAAGGTCGCCATTATACGGACAGCGTTACCTACCTGACCGTGACTCAGGAATCCAAAAGAAGCCGTCTGTTCTCTTTTGACAACAAGAAATGGAGAGATTTCCTTGTCAAGATACGCAAGGTACAGGACCAGTTGAAAGATGCAGGTGTCAGTGTCCGTTTCCTCACCAAAGAGGAAGCAACTGATTATGTTGACCGCTATTTTGCGGTTAACTTCCGTGACAAGACCATATCCATGAGCAACTTCAAGGTCGATGAAGAATGTATCGGTATGGGCAGTCAGAAGTGCAAGGTCTATTCCCTTGTGGATGTGAATTGTGCCAATCTGCCAGGACTTGTGCGACCTTTCACGAACATTGAGGTGAACAATACCAGTATGCCTGTTGACCTGCTCTCACTGATAGACAGCATACCGGCTGCTGAGACTGTCATCTACAATCAGATGATATTCATGCCGAACCAGAAACGGGAAATGTCGCTTCTGGAGAAAAAAAAGAACCGTCATTCTTCCATTCCCAATCCATCCAACCAAATGGCTGTGGAGGACATCAAGCGTGTGCAAGAGGTCATTGCCCGTGAAAGCAAGCAGTTGGTCTATACGCACTACAACCTGATTGTGTGCTGTGATAAGGATACCGACCTTCAGAAACCAACCAACTATCTGGAGAACAGCTTCGGCAGAATGGGTATCCACATATCCAAACGTGCCTACAATCAGCTGGAACTGTTTGTCAATTCATTCCCGGGAAACTGCTACGGCATGAATCCCGAATATGACCGTTTCCTCACGTTGAGCGATGCCGCCACTTGTTTGATGTACAAGGAGCGCATCCAGCACAGTGAAGAGACACCACTGAAAATCTACTATACAGACCG
>JAZSAV010000015.1:0-59465 GCA_045602085.1 Prevotella sp.
TATTATAGAGTGAATGCCTATAATTTCAAGAAGGCTGAATATACCGTTTCCAACCGTGCTTATCTGAACATGGGACCATGCAATGCCAAGGTAAGGTGCACGATTAAGGATCCGTCAGGGCTTGTCCTTGTCAAGAAGAACGTGAATGAATGGAGAATAGGAAATTATTAAACAAAATAGAATAGACGACTTATGCAAAAAAGCAGAAATATAGTACTCCTATTGATTGTTGGATTGTTGGCAGCTTCGGCAGCCACGCATAGGCAGATGCCTGTAGATGCCTATGTGCCTGTTGCTGATTCTATAGACATTGAGGACATTGATGTGGTTGATGCAAGTGATACCGTTTATACTTTGCCGACAGACACTACCCGTGAGTATCTGCCTCGTGAAGTGCGCGATACGGCAGCCTTTAAGGGACAGCGTAGCGGTAGTCAGCGCAATTATGAGAGCCGCATCTATCTCCTTGCCCGTTCCTACGGCGACAGCATTGTGCTTCGCTGGGCGGCAGAGGACTATGTCAGTTGGCAGTATCTCAATGCCGTGGGTGTGAATATTTACCGTATGCCGGTATTTGACAGGCTCCCCAAGAAAGGTGAGAAAATGCGCATCGATACACTTGCATATCGTCTGAAGCCAGCCACTTTGGAACAATGGCGCACTAAGTATGCCGAAAGCGATTCGATAGCTGCCGTAGCCATGGGAACACTCTATAGCGAGGGCGGTTTCACACAAGAGCAATCGCGCCACGGAGTGGGGGAGATGGGAGCCTTGCTCGATGTTCATGGCGACCAGCAGTTCCGTTTCGGTATGGCGGTGCTTGCCAGTGAATGGCGAAAGGATGTGGCTGAAGACCTCGCCATGCGCTTTGTTGACAAGAACGTAAAGAAAGGCGAGAAGTATCAATACATTGTACGTCCTGCTGAGTTTGACTCTACCGGACACCTGCAGTTCCGTGTGGGCTATATCGACATGATAGAGAACAAGGAATATATTGCCGAACCATACGAGGTTGTGATGGGCGACTCGGTGGTTGGTATAAACCAACTGCGTATCTGGTGGGAACAGAACAGTCGTTTCTCTTCATTCGACATCCACCGTCGTGCTATGGGCGAAAAGAAATGGAGCAAGCTTAACGACAAGCCTTTCGTTATGATGCGTGATATAAACGACGAGGGGTTGGACAACTTCATCAACGACAATGTGACGGCAGGAACTTACGAGTACCGCATATCAGGATATGATGCCTTTGGCGATTATGTTCAGGCAAAGAACTATCATGTGGCAACAATGCCTGACCTCGATGCTCCACGTCCGCCTAAGTTGAAATACATCCTTATTGACCGTCGCAACCCTGACGACCTTTCCAAGGATGTGTATGCCGACTTCCATTTCCATAAGGACACGATGGAGGCAGACTTCATTGGCTACAAGATTCTTTATTACCAGCGTTCGCGCGATGAACAGAAAGCGGTGTGGAAGGAACTGACGCCAGAACTGATACCAGTTAGCGATACCGTATATACGGTTAACGTAAGTGATTTGACAACAAGTCAGGTGGCAGTGGCTGCTTACGACTCTGCCCAGAACGTGAGCTATTCTATGACCCACATCATGCGTGTTACTGACCTCGCAGCTCCAGACGCACCGGAGAACTTCCGCTATGAGGTGCTCGACAATAAGGCGGGAACGGTAAGACTCACATGGACGGCACCGTCGATGGATGTCGATTACTACGAACTGGCATTTGCCAACGATACCACTCATCAGTTTATGTTGCGCAAGATACCAGGCGACTCGCTTTTGCGTGATACGACATTCGTAGATACCTTGGCTGTGGATGTCAACCAGAAATATATATATTATAAGGTGAGAGCGGTTGACTATTCAACCAATGAGGGTGCTTATACCGCACCGTTGCAGGTTATCCGTCCGAGCATGATTCAGCCGGCAGTGCCACATATAGATTCTGTGTGGGTTGATCAGGTGAAAGGCATATATATGCGTTGGGCGTGCAGCAACGAGCAGCAAGTGTCGCACCATGTGCTCATGCGCCGTCTGGCAGGAACACAGAAGTGGACAACGATAGGTGTATATAATGGCGACTCGTTGCGTGCTGCCGGCAATATGGTAGAGGTGAACGACGTGCCTGAGTATGTTCGTCGCAACCGCTATGAATACGCCATGGAGTCGTTCTCATACGCTGGCATCAGCAGTGGTTTGAGTCTTGTCTATTCAACCCGCTTTGAAGGACAGAAGGTGTTCGACTGGCAGATAAAGCTGATGGGAATGTATGATGAGAAGGAGAAAAAGACCAAGATAGTTTGGGAAACCGACGACAAACTTCCATATAAGGGCGAATGGTATTTCTGTGTATATCGCAAGGGGCCACGCGACAAGCGTCATAAGTTCCTTATGTCGGTAAAGAAAGAAGACCGCATATTTGAAGACCGCTTGCTTTCAGCAGGTGAGACGGCAGAGTATTATGTAAAAATAAGATATCGAGACGGCAGATCTACTACGGAGTCGAATGTGGTGAAGGTGACGGCACCGGATGCGAAGGAATGAAAAGCCTCACCCCCTGCCCCTCTCCATAATGAGAGGGGAGTGGATACTAAACAAGAGTTGGATTAGGGATTAAAGATTAAGGTTTGCATGTCATGCTATTGTCTGCACTCCTACACTCCTGAACTCCTTCACTCCTAAAAAATAAAACTATACGAACAATGAGAATATTAAGGCATATAACGAAAATGGTCTGCATGGCATTAGTGTCGATGCTCACTGTGTCGTGCGGAATAATAGACATGGAACTGAACGAAGATGTTCAGGTGGCATACGACATGCACTTCAAGCACGATACCGTCTATGTCATGGTGGGCGATACCTTTGTTATCGAACCGGTGTTCTTGCCTGATTCGGTAAGCAACCGGGAATTGCTTTTCCTGTCTGAGGACGAGTCGGTCGTTACTATTTATAACGACACGGTGGTGGCAATGGCAGAGGGCGAGACCTCGGTAGTGGGCGTTTCTGTTCTCAATGGTTTTGCTGATACCTGTATGGTATATGTTATGGCTCCATGGGTGTTGAATGCTAACGACTATTCTGACGATATGGTGGTGTATGCCACGGCGACCATAAACGGCAAGCCGTTTGATCCGGACAAGATGTCTATTGCCGCTTTTGCTGGTTCGGAAATGCGTGGAAAGGGTGAGGTGATAACCATTGGCGACAGACAGCTGCTTCGTTTCCGCATCTATAGCTATCTGAATTACGACAGTGACATGTCCGCAGATCCCGAGTACATACGTTTCAAGTGCCACGACCGAGAGAACATGACTCTTATAAGCTTGCCTCAGTATATTATATTTGATGGCGAGACGCATGGCAGTCCTTCGGAGCCAGTTGTGTTGACCTCCCCCTAACCCCTCCGAAGGAGGGGAGAAGGGTTGAAGAAGGTAGAAGAAGATAAAAGACATTTGCGTGTCAAGCATCCGTCTGCACTCCTACACTCCTGAACTCCTGCACTCCTTTTAAATTCACTCTTGAACTCCTAAAAAGAAGCGATAACTTCCTATAACTCCTTTAACTTCTTTAAAAAACAAACATTTATGAAAAAGATACTCAATTACATAATGTTCCTGACTCAGATATTGCTACTGTCGGCATGTACGTTGTCGATGGAGGAGTATATCGTGACAGAAGACCAGCAGGGCATAGAAGAACCGCATACAGTAGTTACGCCATACGGAGAGGCAACGTATAAATATCGGCCTAACGTGCTGCCGCTTAACGGTGAACCGCAGGAGTATATAGTCATGATAAACGACTCAATAATATGGTTCTCCGATAATCTGCCTTATAAATGGATTCCAAAAGAAGGACAGTATATCGCAGCCAACTGCTCAAGAACCATTCCGTTGGGATTGTGTGCAAGGGTGGTTTCCGTTAACAGCGAGGCAGGATTGATACGGGTTCAGCACAAACCAGCAGAGCAGGATGAGGTGTTTGAGGAACTGAGCATGAAGCTCGACTTCGGATATGTTGTGCCGGACCTGGGAACTCCTGGCGATACCACGAGAGCCGTTACTCGCAGCGGATTCTTTAAGAACGACTCGGTGTTTGTAGATATGTCGCTTTGGGACAGGATGGAGCAAGGACTGACACGTGCCGACGACGAAGTGGGTGATGACGAAGACGATGGCGACGGATTGACGAAAGAAGAGACAAAATGGAACTTCTCAAAGACCTTTGGAGTTGGCGACAACAAGAACATTTACGTCGAAATAGGCTATAAGTCGGTTGACGTGGTTTATCTGCATCATCTGTCCGACTCTAAAAGAGAATATAAAGAGGAATGGCAGGATTCTTATACAGAGCGCGAGATTGAAGTTCTTGTAGGTTATGGAACCGATAAGTCGAGTGCGTCTAAACAACTGGCTGGAACGCCAAAGAATCCAACAGAGGCAAAAAACATGGTGCAAGCCTTTAGAACGATGGCAGACGTAAATGACCTTAGAAAAATTGACGAAGAAATCAAGAATATTTCACCGACAATCAGTATCCCGTCGTTTCCTCTTTCTGTTATCTTTGAGGCAGACTTCTCTGCGGGTTTTGACTTGATGATTTATGGCAAGGCCAAAGCCCTGATGCGTTCTCAACCACGCCGCGTAGGTTATATATATGAAAAAGGTGAGAAAAAGGAAATAGATAAGGATGTTGATATTCCCGGAGCGAATCCTTATTTCAGGTTCGACAATATACAGTTGGGCGGTTCGGCAGACTTCTGGCTCCGTGGTAGAATTGGTTTCGGATTGCTGTTCGGTAATAGTGCTGCTGGTGTAGGCGGTATATTGGGCGCAGAGCTGAAAGGTGGATTCAAGGCAACATTAGAAACGGAGTCGCTAAATGACTACCTTATTGTTGACCGTCAGAATTTCACGGCAGGTTTCTATGCGCAGTTAAGTGGCTATGGCAAGGGTGTGGCAAAGTTGGGAACGCTGACTTTTTCTTTAGGTGATTTCAACTTCGAAACCCATCAGCTGCTTCCACCAAATATGTTCCAAAATCTAAAGGCAGAAGTTGATACCAAGAAAACCAAGGCAAAGGTGGATGCTGTGCCGAAGAATTTTCAGGTGACCGATGAGAATGGCAATCCTGTTTATATCGATGGTGAACCAGTAATCGGCACACGCTACGAACTGGGCATAGATGCGCAGGTGTGCTTTAAGAAACTGGAAGATTTCTTTATTCTGCCATACTGTCAGGCACAAAACCAAAGAGTGGCATTGCGCATATATCAAGACGAGATAGAGGGCGACAAATGTATAACCCTGTATGATGAGGATAAGCCGATAGAGGCAAAAAAAGTGTATAAGTTCACTTGCAATCTTCAAGACTATGGACTTGATCCAAATGCTCAGGCATATTTGGCTGTTCCTTGCATATACGATAAGGAGTTGGGGATTTTTACCGAATATCGTAACAATATAATTACAGCCAACTCAGGCGTGCCTCGTATCACCCAACCTAAAGTCTATTTCAATTATGCCAGAGAGATAGACGAGTTTTTGTGGGATGATTATTATAGGGACATGCTGATAAAGGCAGGGGTGAGCAATCCTCAGAGAGAAGACTATGCCGAGTATAGCTTCTCTACGGTAATGGACGTTAAGAATGCAACGCAGATAACGAAGTGGGGAGTTACTTATGAGTTGCAAGAACCTTATGATGGCAAGAAACACCTGATGGAACAGACGGTGCCATTTGAGGGAACATGCCAAAGTGGTAAAAGAACTGTCGTAACTACGTTCATCTCAAGCGAGAAACCAGAGAGGGCTGTAGATGGTTTCTCCATAAGGGTAAAGCCTTATTGGATATACTCCGGTGCAAGGGAAGAAGGTACCTATTCGGTGAGCAGACAGCTGTACTATCCTTATGAGCGCGAAGGTGGTACGGTTGTTCAGGGTGCTGTAGATTATATCGAGTTGTAATATCAGATTATGCGACGTATCTCTTGTTTGTTTATTATAGAAGTTTTGATGTGTTTTATTTCCTGTTGCCTTGCCCTTGCGCAAGGCAACAGGGCTGTTGATGCCGACTCCATGCGTAACCGTCAAGCAAAGACTCCTCATATTGTCTTTGATGAGCGTGAGCATGACTTTGGCCGTTTCTCGCCTACTGGTTCCGATACGCTGAAGACGCATGCCTTTACTTTCAGGAACACAGGCGGTAGCGACCTCGTGATACTGCATGCCGTGAGCGGATGCGGATGTACGAAACCTGAATACACAAAGAAACCGGTAAAGCCAGGAGAAACAGGCACGATAAAAGTTTCGTATCGTGGCGAAGGTCAGTTGCCGGGTTTTTTCCGCAAGTCGGTAACAGTATATAGCAACGACCCCCGTAGCTATGTAAGGATTTTTATCAAGGGGGAACTCGTAGAGTAATGACTATGGCGGATTTGGGTTTGAAGCGTAGTATTATATCAAAGCACTTTTGTCAAGTCTGTTTTGCAAAAGTGTTTCTTTTTATCAAAAAAACTATTGTTTTATTGTAAAAAGACTTATAAGCATATATTTTGTGCGCGCAAACGTTTTGCAGTTAATTTGTTTTTTAGTAATTTTGCAACGAAAATGCAGAATAGGCAAAAACGAAACATTAACAATTTAAATAACATAAAGTTTTAAGATGGCAAAGTTTCAGATCTCAGATTTAGAGAAGTACGGTATTACCGGTACTACTGAAGTTGTTTACAATCCTTCATACGAAGTATTGTTTGAGGAGGAGACAAAAGAAGGTCTCACAGGTTTTGAAAAAGGTCAGGATACAGAACTTGGCGCAGTGAACGTAATGACAGGTATCTACACTGGTCGTTCACCTAAAGACAAGTTCATCGTTATGGACGAAAACTCTAAGGACACCGTATGGTGGACATCAGATGATTATAAGAACGACAACAAGCCTCTCTCTGAAGAGTCTTGGGCTGTTCTGAAGGATATTGCAAAGAAAGAGCTTTGCGACAAGAAGTTGTTCGTTGTTGACTGCTTCTGCGGTGCTAACAAGGACACACGTATGTCTGTTCGCTTCATCATGGAAGTAGCATGGCAGGCACATTTCGTTAAGAACATGTTCATCCAGCCAACAGCTGAGGAACTTGATGAGTTTGAGCCAAACTTCATCGTTTACAACGCTTCTAAGGCTAAGGTTGAAAACTGGAAGGAACTGGGCATCAACTCAGAGACTTGCGTTGCTTTCAACATCACAAGCCGCGAGCAGGTTATCATCAACACATGGTACGGCGGTGAGATGAAGAAGGGTATGTTCTCAATGATGAACTACTACCTTCCACTCCAGGGCATCGCTTCAATGCACTGCTCTGCTAACTGCGACATGAACGGTGAGAACACTGCAATCTTCTTCGGTCTTTCTGGTACAGGTAAGACAACTCTGTCAACAGATCCAAAGCGCCGCCTTATCGGTGACGACGAGCACGGATGGGATGACAACGGTGTGTTCAACTTCGAGGGCGGTTGCTACGCTAAGGTAATCGGTCTTTCTAAGGAGCACGAGCCAGACATCTACGGTGCTATCAAGCGCAACGCTCTGCTCGAGAACGTAACTGTTGCTGAGGACGGAACTATCGACTTCAACGACAAGAGCGTTACTGAGAACACACGCGTTTCTTACCCAATCAACCACATCAACAACATCCAGCCAGGCTCATCTGCTCCAGCTGCAAAGAACGTTATCTTCCTTTCAGCTGACGCATTCGGTGTACTGCCTCCAGTATCTATCCTTACTCCAGAGCAGACACAGTACTACTTCCTCTCTGGATTTACAGCTAAGCTCGCTGGTACAGAGCGTGGTATTACAGAGCCAACTCCAACATTCTCAGCTTGCTTCGGTCAGGCATTCCTCGAACTGCACCCAACAAAGTATGCTCAGGAGCTGGTTAAGAAGATGAACATGTCAGGCGCTAAGGCATACCTCGTAAACACAGGTTGGAATGGTACAGGCAAGCGTATCTCTATTCCAGATACACGCGGTATCATCGACGCTATCCTCGATGGTTCAATCCTGAAGGCTGAAACCAAGAAAATTCCTATGTTCGACTTCGAGGTTCCAACAGCTCTGCCAAACGTAAACCCAGCTATCCTCGACCCACGCGACACTTACGAGTGCGCATGCCAGTGGGAAGAGAAGGCTAAGGACCTTGCTGCTCGCTTCATCAAGAACTTCAGCAAGTACACAACAAACGAGGCAGGTAAGGCTCTCGTTGCTGCTGGTCCACAGCTCTAAAAACACCCCTTCCTAACCTTCCCGAAAGGGAGGAATGGGTTTCATAATATCGAATCTCGCCTGTCAGTTGTTGACGGGCGAGTTTTTTTTGTTACCTTTGCAGCAGAATGGAAATGAACAAGGAAAAGGACAACGACAAGGGGATAGTAAGGAAATATATGCGCTATCTGAAGCTTGAGCGCAACTATTCGCCAAACACCCTTGATGCTTACAGGCGCGACCTGATGAAGCTGCTTGACTATATGCCCGACGATGTGAGTGTGCAGACGCTCACGCTCGACGATCTGCATAACTTTGCAGCTTCGCTGCACGACATCGGCATAGGACCGGTGTCGCAGTGCCGAATACTCAGTGGCATCCGCTCCTTCTTCCGCTTCCTCCAGATTGACGGCTATCGCCCTGACGACCCCACGGAACTGCTGGAGTCGCCGCAACTGGGTGAGCATCTGCCGGAGGTGCTGTCGGCACAGGAGGTTGATATGCTGGAGGACAGCATCGACCTGAGCAAGTGGGAAGGGCACCGAAACCGCGCCATCATAGAGGTGCTGTTCTCTTGCGGGTTGCGAGTGAGTGAGCTTGTGAACCTGAAACTCTCCCACCTCTACATTGAAGAGCAGTATCTGCGTGTGCTGGGCAAGGGGTCGAAGGAACGCCTTGTGCCTATCTCGCCCCGTGCCATAAGGGAACTGAATTACTGGTTCATGGACAGAAACTTGATGCGAATAAAGCCGGGCGAGGAGGATTATGTGTTTCTGAACCGTCGCGGAGCGCATCTCACGCGCACGATGATTCTTATAATGATAAAGCAGCAGGCGCTGGAGGCAGGAATAACGAAGACCATCTCGCCCCATACCCTGCGCCATTCCTTTGCCACGTCGCTTCTTGAGGGCGGTGCCGACCTGCGTGCCATTCAGGCTATGCTGGGACATGAGAGCATCGGTACAACAGAGATTTACACCCACATCGACACTACTACATTGAGGAAGGAAATTCTCGAATGTCATCCTCGCAACGTTAAAAAGTACTAATCAGAAAACTTTTTATATAAAATTGTGTAGTTTTGCATGCTCATTTGCGACTAATGATAATGAAGGATAGAAAAATTGAAGAAGGTAGAAGAAGATAGAAGGAGATAGAAGACATTTGCATGTCAAGCATACGTCCTCTAACTTCTTAGCGAAGCGATAACTTCCTATAACTCCCTTTAACTCCTAAAAAAGAAAACATCCGTCTGAACTCCAAAAAAGAGTAATAAAAAACAAAAGCTAAACAACTTTATAAATATATTAAGCTCAATGAAAATTAAACAATTATTGGTTCTTGTCGTACTCTTCGTTACGACAGTCATCACTGCTGTTGCACAGCAGATGCCGCCTATCCCGGTGGACAAGGATGTCCGTATCGGTAAACTGCCAAACGGACTTACCTATTACATCCGTTACAACAACTGGCCTGAAGACCGTGCGGAGTTCTTCATCGCACAGCGCGTAGGTTCTATTCAGGAAGAAGACAACCAGCGCGGTTTGGCTCACTTCCTTGAGCACATGTGCTTCAACGGTACAGACAATTTCCCAGGCAATGGTATTATCCGCTATTGCGAGTCTATCGGTGTGAAGTTCGGTCGCGACCTTAACGCATATACTTCTATCGACCAGACAGTTTATAACATCTCAAACGTGCCTACCGCAAATCAGGCACAGCTCGACTCTTGTCTGCTTATACTGCACGACTGGGCCGACGGATTGACACTCGACCCGGTTGAGATTGACAAGGAGCGCGGTGTTATCCATGAGGAGTGGCGCTCTCGCCTCTCTGCCACAATGCGTATGTATGAGCGTGCTTTCCCTAAGCTTTATCCAGGCAGCAAGTATGGTTATCGTTTGCCAATCGGTATAATGGAGGTGGTTGACAACTTCAAGCCACAGGTGCTCCGCGACTACTACGAGAAGTGGTATCATCCAGAGAACCAGGCAATCATCGTTGTTGGCGACATCGACGTTGACTATACAGAGAACAAGATAAAGGAGATGTTCGGTCCTATCAAGACCAAGGAGAATGCTGGTAAGGTAGTGCCAGAACTTGTTCCTGACAACAATGAACCGCTCGTTGCCATTGAGAAGGACAAGGAGCAGCAGAACAATCTTGTTTATCTCATGATAAAGCACGATGCTGTTCCTGATGCAGACAAGAGCAGCATGGCTTACCTGATGATGCAGTACCTGGAGACTGCAGCAATGACAATGCTCAACGAGCGTTTGGCAGAGGTGGCACAGAAGGCTGATTGTCCATTCGTTGTGGGACAGGCAAGTGTAAACGACTATCTGCTGTCAAGAACAAAGAAATCGTTTGACGCCATCGCCCTGCCAAAGGACGGACAGACGGAGGCCGCTCTCGGTGCCGTTTACCGTGAGGCACTGCGCGCTGCACGCTTCGGTTTCACTCCTACTGAGTATTCTCGTGCCAAGGCAAACATCACAAGTGCCATCGAGAAGCAGTACACCAACAAGGACAAGCGTTACAGCAACCAGTTCTGCCGCGAATATGCTGAGCATTTCCTCAGCAACGAACCGATACCGTCTATTGATGACTACTATGCAATAATGAAGCAGGTAATACCGATGATTCCTCTGGAGGCTGTTAACCAGATGATAAAGGGATATGTCACAGAGTCAGACACCAACCTCGTGGTAATGAACTTCAACATAGAAAAGGACGGTGCGGTATATCCTACAGAGGAAGGTCTGCTCAACGCTATCAAGAAAGTGCGTGCAGAGAAGATTGAGGCATTCGTTGACAACGTGAAGAACGAACCGCTGATTGCAACACTGCCACAGAAGGGTTCTATCAAGAAGGAGACTAAGAACGAGAAGTTCGGCTATACTGAGCTGTTGCTCTCTAACGGTGCCAAGGTGGTGCTGAAGAAGACTGACTTCAAGCAAGACCAGGTGCTTCTTACAGGTGAGGGCTTCGGCGGTTCTTCACTCTATGGTGAGGCTGACTTTGCAAACATCAAACTTTATGGTGATGTGATTGAGGCAAGCGGATTAGGCAACTTCATGTACACAGAGCTTGAGAAGGCAATGGCAGGTAAGATTGCTGGTGCTTCACTCTCAATGGGTCAGACCCGTCAGGTGGTAAGCGGTTCTTCCACTCCAAAGGATGTAGAGACAATGCTCCAGCTCACATATCTGTATTTCACAAATATCAAGAAAGACCAGGAGTCGTTCGATAACCTCATGAAGACTTACGAACTGCAGCTCAAGAACAAGGCCGCTTCGCCAGATGCTGCATTCAGCGACTCATTGAGTCTTACACTCTCAAGCCACAATCCACGTTTCGCTCCTTTGTCAATGGACGACCTGAAGAAGGTTAGTTACGACCGCATTCTGGAAATTGCAAAGGAACAGACAGCAAATGCTGCTGCATGGACCTTCACTATCGTCGGCAACTATGATGAGGCAGCTATCCGTCCGCTCATTGAGCAGTATCTCGCTTCTCTGCCATCACAGAAGAAGATTGTGAAGGGTAAGGATGTTGACACTGATGCCAAGGGTATCATAACCAACAACTTCAAGCGCAAGATGGAGCAGCCAAAGGCTATCGGTGTTACTGTATGGACAAACGACGAACTCGAATATACTCTTGAGAACAAACTGAAGACTGATGTCGTAGGACAGATTCTGAGCATGGTTTATACAAAGAAGATTCGTGAGGACGAGGGTGCTGCCTACTCTGTTGGCTGTATGGGACAGATGTCACGCAACGACTTCCGTACCACAGCGTTGGTATTCGTTCAGTGTCCGATGAAGCCTGAGAAGGGTGAACTAGCAATGAACATCGTTCGCGACGAGATGGAAGCTTTGGCAAAGAGTTGTGATGCCGACAAACTGACAAAGGTGAAGGAGTATCTCATCAAGGCTCATGCCGACCGTCAGAAGCAGAACAACTATTGGATTAGCATGATTGGTGACTGGCGCGACTACGGTCTCGACATGCACACTGGCTATGAGGAGGCTGTGAAGGCTCTCACACCTGAGGCAATCTCTGCTTTTGCTGCCAAGTTGCTCAAGGCAAAGAACCGTGTTGAGGTGGTTATGATGCCACAGGAATAATCATATCATACAAATTATAAAGCGGATGTTTCAATTTTTTTTGGGACATCCGCTTTTTTTTGTATCTTTGTACCCAAACTACTTATTATGCGAAAATTAACTCTACTACTATTCCTTTTTGCCGTCGGCTTTTCTTGTGCGCATGGCCAGTTGCGATTCAGCAAATCGCATGGACTTTACGAAGAGAGCATAACCGTTAGCATTGAGAAATCTGATGCTTCGGCAACGGTGTTCTATACAACCGACGCCAGTACTCCGACAACATCAAGCAAGCGATACGCATCCCCGTTGACCATCGACAAGACTACCATTGTGCGTGCCATAGAGCAGATTGGCGACTCTTGCAGTCCTGTCTCTACCGCCTCCTATATTTTTGTAGAGTCAGTTCTGGAGCAACCGAACAACCCTGAAGGATACCCGGAGAAGTGGGGGAAATATACCCAACGCAGCGGAACGGCCATTGCCGACTACGAGATGGACCCGGAGATGACTGGCGACCCAGCCTTGCGTGATAAGATAGCGCAAGGACTGTACACCCTGCCGATACTCTCTATCGTATCAGATAAGGACAACTTCTTCAGTCATGAGAAGAACAGCGAGACAGGAGGAATATATATCTATACCGGTCCGCCAGTAGGCGACAACACCGGTAACGGATGGACTCGCCAGGCCAGTGCCGAACTCTTCGGCGGTCCGCAGCAGCATGACTTCACTACCGATTGCGGCGTGCGCCTCCATGGCGGTCATGGCCGTCTGCCGGAGAAGAATCCGAAGCACTCGTTCCGCCTGGTGTTCAAGAAGGAATACGGACCGAGCAAACTTGAATATCCGCTGTTTGGCGACTCTGCTGAGTTCGACCAGTTAGTGTTGCGTTGCCATTTTGGCAACTCCTGGCAGCATCAGACGTCGGCAAGTCGTAAGCGTGCCCAGTACACACGCGACGTATGGGCGCGAAGGATGCAGGGAAAAATGGGGCATACGGCGGTAAACGCACTGTATGTACACCTCTTCTTGAACGGTATGTACTGGGGCATGTACAACATTGCCGAGCGTGTGGATGAGCAGTTTGGCAAGTCGCACTTCGGAGGAAAGAAGAGTGAATATGACGTGGTGAAGATAGAGGAGGAGGGCGGTCGCCATCTTGAAGCGTCGGAGGGAACGCTTGCCAAATGGAACAGGATGATAGAAACGGCAGGCAAGGCATCTGACGACACCTATTATTATATGCTGCAAGGCAAGAATGCAGACGGCAATGACGATGATGAAATGGAACAGCTGCTGCATATAGGCAGTTTTATTGACTATATGATAATCAATCAGTATGGCGGAAATACGGATTGGGATTATCATAACTGGTATGCCATGGCGCATCGCGGCAACGGAAGCAACGGTTTCCGCTTCCTCTGCTGGGACTCGGAGCAGTTGTTCGAGAGTATTGACGATAATGTGGTTGGCGAGAATGAGGGTACAAACTATCCGACAGGTATCTTCCATGCTCTGCTGAAGAACGACCGCTTTGCAAAGCGTTACCTGCATCGTGCGAAGGAACTGCTCGGTGATGGCGGAATGCTATCGGAGAAATCGGCTGTGGCACTGTGGGACAGTCTGTATAATGTGGTTTCGCTTGCTATCTACGATGAGGCTGCGCGATGGGGCGATTACCGCAGGGATGTGCATCGTCATACGTCAAAGGGCGACCTTTATACCGTTGAGAATCATTATATGAAGGAGCGCAACCGTCTGCTGACGGAGTATTTCCCTAAACGCTCGGCAAAGGTGCTGAAAGATATACAGACGTATATAGAGAGGATGACAGGTATAACCGGTATAAAGGACTTGCCATTGGCAGAAACGGCCAAGGGTGACGGTCGTTATTATAATCTCTCAGGTCAGCGTATAAGAAAACCTTCTTCCGGTGTGTATATACGTAATGGGAAGAAAGTGGTTTATTAAGGAGTCAAGACCTTGGTTCCATAACTCCTGACTTGCTACCAGCTCGAACTTGAACCGCCTCCGCCTGAACTGCCGCCGCCGAAGCTGCCTCCTGTGAAGCCACCACCGCCTCCGCCGCCACGCATTCCGCTAAGCATGGAACCGATGATGATGCCGTTGAGCAAGTCGTTGTTGGGGTTGGTGCCGTCGTCAATGATGCTATCTCTCACCTCCACATGACCGCAGTTGCCACATATATAGATTTCCTTCTTATGCTTGCATTTCTGCTTGTCGTAATAGTAGTCTTTCGACATCAGTTTCAGTGCCCCTTGCTTCTTGCACGACTTGCACATCTTGTGCACACGGTCGCTGTGCCAAATCATATAGCCGCCAAGTGAAACGATGATGATGACAAACAACAACGCTATCCATGGATTGCCTTCTTCATCTTGTTTCTTATTGGGGTCCATGGAGTCTTCAAGTATCTTGTTGACGGCACGGGCGCCATTCAGCATGCCGGTGTCTGTGTCGCCCTGCTTAAAGGCGGGAATCATGTATCTTGTCTGAATCCTCTTGCACAACGCATCGGTGAGAACCCCTTCAAGTCCATATCCGGTATGTAAACGGATGGTGCGCTGGTCGGCAACGTAAGTAATAAGAAGTCCGTTGTCTTTCTCCTTGTCGCCGATGCCCCAGTAGCGGAAAAGGCTCTGTGAGAACTCAAATACATCATCGTCGCCAATGGATGGAAGCATCACGACCATTGCCTGGATGCCAGTCTTCTGTTCCAGAGCTGTAAACATGCGGTTGATGGAGTCGCGCGCAGCAATCGATAACAGTCCGTTTGGGTCGCTCACATGCTGGCGCAGATCCTTGACATATACGTTGGGAACGGTCTCTATGGTATATGCCTTTGATGAGTGCTCTGATGTATTAGCAAAGATGCCGTTGCTGACAAATACCGGCAACAATACAATCAGAAATAATAGTATCTTTCTCAAATTATGTTTATTTTAGAACTGTACTTCTGGTGCTTTTTCGGCACCCTCTTCAGCTTCGAAGTATGTCTTCTTCTCAAAGCCGAACATTCCTGCAAGGATATTCTTTGGGAACTTGCGGATGGCGGTGTTGTACTCCTTGGCAGCACCGTTGAAGTCGCGGCGAGCCACGGTGATGCGGTTCTCGGTACCTTCCAACTGTGACTGCAGTTCGAGGAAGTTCTGGTTTGCCTTCAGGTCAGGATACTTCTCAACAACAAGCAACAACTTGCTCAATGCAGAGCTAACACCGTTCTGTGCTTTCTGATACTGTGCCATCTGCTCGGCCGTCATGTTCTCTGGGTCAATCTTCACGCTTGTTGCCTCAGAGCGTGCCTTTACTACACCTTCAAGTGTTTCCTTTTCGTGTGCAGCATACCCCTTAACTGTATTGACAAGGTTAGGGATAAGGTCGGCACGGCGCTGATACTGCGTTTCCACGT
Organism: Prevotella sp.; assembly: GCA_045602085.1. GTDB lineage: Bacteria > Bacteroidota > Bacteroidia > Bacteroidales > Bacteroidaceae > Prevotella. The sequence continues at coordinate 15,826 of JAZSAV010000015.1, forward strand.
CAGCCCATTTGTTCTGAACGCCTTCATCCATTGACACGAGTCCGTTGTAACCTGTTACACACCAAACGACAATCACACAAGCAACAACCAGTGTGATGACAAGTCCTAATCTTTTCTTCAAAATTTCCATTTCTTTTAAATGATTAAATATTAATTGAGTTGACAAGTTATTGAGTTAACGAGTAGACAAGTAGAGTGCTTCATATTGTGAGTTGTTGTAGGGGCAGATGTTTGAACTCCTAACTCCAAACTCCCTTTACCTCATTCACCCCTCCCTCGGAGGGGACGGGGGAGGTTTAAAGTCGTCTCGTTTATATAACTACAAATATCGTGCCAAATATTTATCCTTTTATATAATCCAATATCTGCTCAGCATGAATCTTGGTCTTGATTTCCTTTGGACCGAATATTTTCTCTATTACGCCATTCTCATCAACGAGGTATGTTGTGCGCAGTGTGCCGATGGTGCGACGGCCGCATGCCACCTTTTCGCCCCAGCATCCCAACTGCTGTAGCAGTGTAGTCTCAGTGTCGGCTATCAGTGGAAAGTCCAGCTGGTAGGCATCAGCAAATTTCTTTTGCAAAGCCTCCTTGTCCTTGCTCACTCCGATGATGCTATAACCAGCCGCCTCAAGCTCAGCCTTATGCTCTTGCAGCGAGCATGCCTCGGCGGTGCATCCGCTGGTGTTTGCCTTTGGATAACTGTAAAGTACTATCTTGCGACCCTTATAGTCGCTTGCCTTAATCTCATTACCGTTCTGGTCCTTGCCCAGTATCTCCGGTATTCTGTCTCCGATGTTCATGTTTTTTTATTTTTACTTTTTGTTGTTTAGATGTATATTTAGGAGGTCCCTCTTCCCTTTCATTATCTCAACAGGTCCAAGCAGTCCTGACTCAAGCAGGGGAGAGTCCTGCCGCCTTGAAAGCCTCAAGGTCGGCAGTTATTCCCTCTTTGTTCACCAGACCGTCCATCCATTGCCAGATGATGATGGAGCGGTGCTCGTCTTTTGGTTCGATGAAGTCCTGCTCTAATGTGTTGCCTGTCTGAGCATTTGCAGTCAGAGTCAGCAGACATATAATCGTTAATAGTATTTTCTTCATGTTGTTTTATATGCTACTTATAAATAAGTCGTTTTCAATATGTAGTAGTGCCGCTTTCTTATCCAGTCCTCCGGCATATCCCGTCAGTTTGCCGTTGCTGCCAATCACCCGATGACAGGGAATGATGATACTGATGGGATTGTTGTGGCATGCCATTGCCACTGCCCTCGATGCCTTTGCATTGCCGATACGCCGTGCCAGTTCGCCGTATGTTATCGTTGTGCCATAGGGAATACTCATCAGTTCTTGCCATACCTTCATCTGAAACTCTGTCCCATGTAGCGCCAACTGCAATTTGAACTCCTTACGCTTGCGGCAGAAAAATTCTTCCAGTTGACTGACTGCATCGTCTATTATCGGATTGCTGCCGTCTATCAGTTGCAGTCCGTTTCTGCTTGCCTTGCGGTTCCACGACAGGTCCGGCTTCTTTGCCCATTTACACAACCGTAATCCTTTGTCGTCAGCTCCCAGCCAAATATCGCCATGCGATGTTGGGTAAAGACGGGTAGTTATGATGTCTTTCATCTATCTCAGAACTAAAAGTCTTTGAATGAGCAGCCGTTTGTATTGCCTTTTCATATCCTCAGGCAGAAACGAATCGTCTATCAGTTGCAGCCATTTGGCAGTTGAACACCTGAATTTCTTCCCAATGTTTTCTATTACCTTTTCGCTGATGCCAGATGCAGAGATTGACTTGGCAAAATCTTCCCTTCGCAATTTTCTTTTCTTGGCATTCAAGGTCAGTGCCAATTCCTCTGTATCTTCAGGTATAACCAACGCTGTTGAAAGCAAGTCGTAGGCTGGCGTAAGCACATATCCCATTCCATTGTTGTAAAGTGAGAAATTCTTCAGATGCATATCAGCATTGCCTGTTATCCATGAGAAGACAACAACTTCCCAGAAGTTGACCAGGTCAAGCTGTGGGGTTGCCGAATATTTCTTTATAAGCTTTGCTATCTGTTCGTATGACCCCTTATATTTATACTCGGTAAGCCTTTCCGACAGTTGGCACATGTCTTCCATGGCAATCTTTACACCGTTTTTATCTCTGTCAATGCGCCTTGTAATATAGCACAGTTCACCGTCAGCAAAGCGTATAAGTCCATGAGGCACGACGGCTATCTTGGCAGCTTCTGCCATGCGCATGGTAAGGTCTTCAAGTTCGGGCAGACATCTGTATCGTTCAGTCTGGGGCTTCAGTATGAACCTTCCCCAAAGTCCTACAATAGTAAAGCGGTCAGGTTCGTTTTTGCCGCCTTTCCTGATATCTAACGACAGTTTTGCCTGTACTCCGGTAAGTGTAGTCTGACTGCGAATCACTTGCTTTGCCAGTTCGCCGATATCCTCGCGTTTGTATGTTAGCTTTGGCGCCTCCTTGGTACCAAAGAGTTTTTTGGCACAAGCAGGATGATAGTCAACTTGTCCCTCTTTCAGTTCCTTATAGCAATATAGGCATTTGTTCATGACATAATTTTCATTTAAAACGGCGGTCAGACTTTTTCATCTTCCGGTCTTATGCTTATGGCTCCGATGCAGTCCTTGCAGCATGCCATCAGCAGTGACATGCGGTCTCGCTGATTTATCTTCCAACTGTTTTCTGCAATATTCAGCAACCAACCTTCGGGAATTAGTCCGTCGAAGAATGGCAGCATGACGCTGCTTCTGTATTCTTCGGCAGTGAGGGGCAGAGTTAGACTCACGGGTTCGGCGTTTTTTACTGCGATATACTCCGCATTGTATCTGAAGCAGAAACCGTTTTCATCTTCTGTCAGTGTGCCTGCCAGTTGTTCATGTACATATACATTGGCCTTCTTCATATTCATTTGTCTTTTTCTTCTGCCCAGTGCTTTATTTACTGATAGGTACAGGTCCTATCTGATGTCCGAACAAAGCAAGCACTTGGTTGATCTTGTCCATCCTCAGCGTTTGTTTTCCTTGTTCTAAGTCGCGCACGAACCGCAATCCGACGCCTGCTTTTTCTGCAAGGTCGGTCTGTGTCAGTCCGAACTGATGTCTCATTTCCTTGACATATACCGAAATAGTCATGTCCATATATTACAGTTTTTATTGTCTGTTTTATACCTTATCGGGTACAAATATAATTATAAAACCTAAAAATATACCCAATAGGGTATAAAATATTTGATTCTTTAACACTTTATACCTTATCGGGTGTAATATCATGATGATGGTCATGTTAAAAAACGATGCTTGATTGCTATTTCTCAACTGGCATGCCTGCGGCTTTCCATGCGTTGAAACCGCCTTTCAAGTCGAACACTTTCAGACCTCTCTGTTGCATTTTCTTTGTTGCCGTCTGACTGCGTCTTCCGCTTCGGCAGTAGATATAGTAGGTCTTAGCCTTGTCCAGTTTCTCGATGCCCTTGTCGAAAGTCTGTTCGTCGAGCACATTCAGCAGCGAGGCACCGCTGAGATGTCCCTCTGCATATTCTGCCGGTTGTCTTACGTCGATAATCACCGCCGTTGTATCCGCCTTTATTGCCTTGTCGTATTCCTCTATGCTCAGCACGTTGCTTCCGCCTTGCGCTGTGCATCCGCAGCAAAATACAGTGGCAAGAAGTGAAAAAATCCAGTTCTTCATGTATGTAATGTTTTTAGTCGTCAAGTTATCGGGTTGTTTGTCTTCTGCAAAGATAATCAATTTATCTTACAAGGCTTACTAAACCAATCTTTTTCTACATTTTTTGTTGTTTCCTCAAATAAATGTTATCTTTGCATGAGCGTATAGTGAAATAATAGATTTGTAAAATGTAAATATAGTATTATTTGTTATGTTGAAAATGAAATTCAGAATCATCCAAATTCTATTCCTTCTGTTTCCATTGACAATAGGGGCGCAGGGCGATAACGTGCCTCCGACACGTTATAATTGGACAAACGTTGCCAATGGCATAACGGAGGGATGCACAAACGACTATGACAGGGTGAAGGCCATTTACAGGTGGATATGCGCCAACATCAGTTACGACACATCTTATAGCATCTACCATGCTGATGAGTGCTGGGACCACAAGAGGGGAGTGTGCCAGGCTTATAGCGAACTGTTCTACCACATTGCGGGAGCGCTGGGCATAAAGGTCTATGTTGTTTCTGGCAGGTCAAAAGATAGAACAGGAAGCATGGATGGTCATGCTTGGGTGTTTGCCGTTACCGACAGGGCGAAGAATGCAGGTGTGCTTATCGATCCGACATGGGGGGCAGGTAGTGTGAACAATGGAGTCTTTACACGCAAAAACGATGATATGTCGTGGTTCCATGTAGATCCACAGATTATGATTTTTACGCATTATCCAACAGACCAGTCGTTCCAGATTCTTGGTTCTGCAGTGTCATACGATGATTTCTTAAAAATGCCTCCGGTATATCCTGAAGTGTTGGAATTTGGATTGTCTGCCAACAAAATAATGAGTCATTGCCGTTATGGCGATGGTGAACTGCCTGAGTTTTTTCGTTACGAAGGTAAGGCTCATTTCTATGTAGAGAGCATACCGATGCTGAGCACGCTTCGGCCAGGTCAGACTTACCGGTTCCAGGTAAGAAGCAAATCAGAGCGTTTTGCACTTATTTGCGACAACGAATTTGTTTATGAAAAAGATTGGACCTATAGCAATGGTGTATATACTATAGACTATGTGGTGCCTTGCGGGAAAACTCTTGATTTGTCATGGTATGATTCTCGAAAGAAACTGTATTATCCGAGTATATGCTATATGGTGGCGTCTCCTACAGCCTCCGACATTCGCAATCTTGAGGCAAAGCGTCCGTTCTCTATGCCTGAGATAAAGCGGTTGAAGGGTGTCAACAAGGAATATATGGAAGAGATGGGATTTGACGGTCGGCGCTTGTTGGCTGCAGTCCGCAACGGTAGTGTAACGAGTCTTCCGGAACTATATCAGAAAGATGCGCTAACGGTGGTCGATGTACCAATGAATGGGACCCTTCGTGCCGGTCAGACTTACCGATTCCTTATAAAACCAAAGCGAAGTGGCAAGTGGGCGATAATAAATAACGGTCAGTGGCATTACAACTGGGTGAAGACGGCGACGGGTGATATGCTGGAGATAACGGTAACGCCCCAACAGGGAGTATTGAAAGTATCTATTCAGCATCAGTCCGATGGTAGTTATTATGGTTGTTTGGAATATAAGGTAAGATAACACCTGTTATCTCATTTTTATTTCGTATCTTTGCAAATCTAAGCATTAAGCATAAAAATAAGCATAAAAATATGGCAATAGTTGATGACAAGAAAATTATCTTCTCGATGGTGGGAGTGTCGAAGATTATCCCACAGAATCAGAAGCAGATACTGAAGAACATCTATCTATCGTTCTTCTATGGTGCGAAAATAGGTATTATCGGTCTTAACGGCGCTGGTAAGTCAACGCTAATGAAGATTATCGCCGGCATCGAACAGCCCACACAGGGCGAGGTGGTATGGAGTCCGGGCTATACCGTGGGCTATCTGCCACAGGACCCGCCGCTCAATGAGGAAAAAACGGTTAAGGAAAACGTGATGGAAGGCGTGCAGCACGTTTACGACGCACTGAAGGAGTATGACGAGATTAACGTGAAGTTCGGCCTTGAGGAGTACTATGGCGACCCTGACAAGATGGACAAACTGATGCAGCGCCAGGCTGAACTGCAAGATATCATAGATGCTACCGACGCCTGGAACATGGACTCTAAACTGGAGCGTGCCATGGACGCACTGCGCTGTCCTCCTGGAGATTGGGCGGTGACCAACCTATCTGGTGGTGAGCGTCGCCGCGTTGCATTGTGCCGTCTGTTGCTTCAGAAGCCAGACGTACTTCTGCTCGACGAGCCTACCAACCACCTCGATGCCGAGAGCATAGACTGGTTGGAGCAGCACTTGCAGCAGTATGAGGGAACGGTGATTGCCGTAACTCACGACCGCTACTTCCTCGACGACGTGAGCGAGTGGATTCTCGAACTCGACCGTGGCGAGGGTATTCCGTGGAAGGGCAACTACTCTTCATGGCTTGACCAGAAGACAAAGCGCATGGAACAGGAGGAGAAGTCGGCATCTAAGCGTCGCAAGACTCTGGAGCGCGAACTTGAATGGGTGCGCATGGCACCAAAGGCACGTCAGGCAAAGGGTAAGGCGCGTCTTAACTCTTACGAGCAGATGCTCAACCAGGAGCAGAAGGAGCGCGAGGAGAAACTGGAGATTTTCATTCCTAACGGTCCGCGACTGGGCAATAAGGTAATCGAGGCACATGGGGTGCAGAAGGCTTTCGGTGAGAAGGTGCTCTTCAACAACCTCAACTTCATGTTGCCTCCTAACGGCATTGTGGGTGTCATCGGTCCTAACGGTGCTGGCAAGACTACGCTTTTCCGTCTCATCATGGGACTGGAACAGGCCGATGGTGGTAAGTTTGAGGTGGGCGAGACCGTTAAACTTGCTTACGTTGACCAGCAGCATAAGGACATAGACCCAAAGAAAACCGTTTATGAGGTAATCTCTCAGGGTAACGAGACAATACGCATGGGTGGCAGAGACATCAATGCCCGCGCATATATCTCACGATTCAATTTCTCAGGCACAGACCAGAGCAAGCTCTGCGAGGTGCTCTCCGGAGGTGAGCGCAACCGCCTGCAGCTGGCTTTGGCACTGAAGCAGGAGGGCAACGTGCTGTTGCTCGACGAACCTACCAACGATATAGACGTGAACACTCTGCGTGCTCTTGAGGAAGGTCTGGAGGCTTTTGCCGGTTGTGCGGTTGTCATCAGCCACGACCGTTGGTTCCTCGACCGCATCTGTACCCACATCCTTGCCTTTGAAGGCAATGGCGAGGTGTTCTATTTCGAGGGCAGCTATTCTGAGTATGAAATCAACAAGGCGCGCCGTCTTGGCAACGAAGAGATAAAGAAGGGACGCTACCGCAAGTTGATGGAAGATTGATTTGCGGGTTGTGTTTCTGAGGGTTAAAAGACCGTATGCTTCAAGGTTTTGAGGTATATGGTCCATATACCAAAGTAACCGCATCAAAGTTCTTTTGGAACACGGGCTGGGTTCCATCGGTATATTGATGCGGTTATTTTGTTTTTTTTTAGCATTCCTTATCCCTGATGCACCACAATCTGCGGATAAGGGAATGAAATGCCACGCTCGTTGAATGTGGTGTAGATGGCCTGGTTGGTCTGGAAATGCACAGCCCAGTAGTCGCTCGCCTTCACCCACACACGCACGGTGATGTCAACGCTGTTGTCAGACAACTTGCCCAGTTCGATGAATGGAACCGGAGTCTTCATGATGCGCTCGTCGGCATCGAGAATCTCTCGTATGACACTCTCCACATACTTATAGTCGGCACCGTATTCGATGCTCACGGTGAAGTCGAGACGGCGCTCGTCCTTATGGTTGTAGTTGGTGCAGATAGCATTGCTCATGGTTCCGTTAGGAGCATAGACCACCTTGTTGTCTGGTGTGACAAGCACGGTGTGGAATATCTGTATCTCCTGAACAGTGCCAGAAGCGCCAGTGGTCGATTCGATATAGTCGCCAACCTTGTAAGGACGGAAGGCAAGGATTATAAGGCCGCCGGCAAAATTCTGCAACTGGCCTGACAATGCCATACCGATGGCCATGCCGGCAGAAGCGAGCAGGGCGGCAAAACCTGTGAGCTCGATGCCCAGTTTCCCGATGACAGCCAGTGCGAGCATTACCATCAAGATAATGTTGACTGTGTTCTTAAGAAACATTTGCACGCCTATTTCAACCTTTCGCTTTTCAAGAATCTTTGCGAACAGTTTGTTTGCCCACTTTACGAGCAACCTACCTATAATGTAAATGATAACGGCGCCAAGTATGCGGCTGCCCACGTCAACTCCCGTGTCAATAAGTTTTGTCAGGAGTTCGTTGAATTGAGTACTGATGTTTGATGTCAATAAAATCATAAGATGTTTTTTATTATCCTGTTACTTTAAAATTCGGGTGCAAAGGTAGTAAATTAAATGAAAAATTAAGACGTGTTGTTGAGTTTTTTCCAAAAACGTGAAATGAGGCATGAATAATTTGCTGCTGCAACCCGTTTGCCTGCCATGCATACGGCAGAACTCCTAAACCCTGAACTCTTAACCCCTCACAAACCCCTTGGATGCCCATTTCAGTGAGCGCCAGCGGTAGATGAAGATGATTCCGCGGATGTTCTCGTCGAGGGCAAAACTAATCCACATGCCTATCAAACCATACCCCCAATGGATGCCGAGCAGATAGCTGAAGCCTACGCTCACTAACCACTGCACAATCACTCCTACATAGAACTGATAGTTCACATCGCCCGTTGCCCTCAGAGCCTGCGTCGCCCAGATGTTTATAGCACGACCAATCTCCAATGCCACTTCTATCCAGAGTATGATTATTCCCATCTCGATGATGTTGCGGTTGTCGGTAAGCCACTCCAGTCCATGTACGCCAAAGATGGCAAGCAGCAAGGCGAGTACTACCGATACGATAATTGCCAACCGTCGGGTGTAGCACCCCAACAGATAGGCTGCATGCACCTTCCCCTCGCCCACCAGATGTCCAATGAGGATGGCTCCGCCTTGACCGACGGCAATGGAAAAAAGATAGACAAAGAACACCATGTTCCAGCAATATGTTCGTGTGGCGAGGGCTTCATTGCCCAAGATGTTTATCAAGAAGGTGATTGCCACTTGCGAACCACAGTAGCTTATCTCTTCACCAGCAGCCGGCATGCCTATCTTTAGCAGATTCTTCAGTTCCACCCAAGGGAACGGTCGGAACAAGCGGAGCGGGAACGACGGGATATGTTTGCGGAAGAGAATGATGAAGAGAATAATCATGCTCACGCCACGGGCTATGCTGGTGGAGATGGCTGCACCCTCAACACCCATTGCTGGCATACCAAACTTACCGAATATTAGGGTGTAGTTGCCTATTATGTTGAGAATGTTTACAACCAACGTCACCATCATCGGGTATATCACCTTGTCAGCACTGCGTAACGATGCCGAAATGGCAAGCGAGATGGCTTGGAAGAAAGCAAAGGCACCCACTATGCGCATATAACTTACACCTTCATCCATCAGTTCAGGGCGCAGTCCCATAGTCTGCAACATCCAAGTGCAACCAAAATATAGCAAGGCACTGACAACAAAGCCTGTGACGGTGTTCAACGCTATTGCCACACCTGTGGCTTGCACCATGCGCTCCTTCAGTCCTGCTCCGAGGTATTGTGCACAAAGAACTGTTGTTCCGAAACTGATTACCTGAAAAACAAGCACGGCAAGGTTTACCAACTGGTTGACAACGCCAACGGCAGCCACAGCATTGTCTGAATGCTGGCTGAGCATCATCGTATCGACAACGCCTAGCATCATCACAAGCGCCGTTTCTATAAAAATTGGCAACACAAGTTTGCTAAGCTTACTTTTCATGATTATTTAGTTGGCGACCTGAAAACGGGTGCAAAGGTAATAAAAAATGGCGGGAATTCCCGCCATTTTTTATTGTAATTATTAATACTTGAATTAATAACCTGGGTTCTGCCATGCGTCCTTACCTTCCTCTGATAGGTTTGTACCATCAGCATTCTGCAACATATCGATAAATGTCTGTGGAATTGGACGGAGGTTGTGCTTGTCTGCTACGTTCTGAGCTGCCTCTGGGTTGAATGCCTTAGCACGCATAACCAATGTCTTTGTACGGCTCAGCTCTTCCCAACGGTTCCATTCACCGAGGCACTCACGTGTGCGCTCGTTCAGGATGAAGTGGATAAGACGCTCCTTCTTGTCTGTAATGCCGAGTTTATCGAGGATAGCAACGTCCTCTGCTGGCAACTGGTCTGAATTAGCAATCTGAAGGCTTGATGCATCAGTTGTCTTAGCAATACCTGTTGACAAGTAGTAAGTGTTCTTCTGGATGAATGAATACTCGTAAGCATCCTTGTTGGTAATCTTAGTTTTGCCGTCTGCGTAAAAACACTTGCCAAGAGCTGCAGATGCTGTTGTGTTTGTTTCAAATGCGATAGAACCGTCAACATAATACTCACGGTCTTCACCCTGCTTCCACTCTGCACGTGCACGAAGAACGTTTACTGCAGCGATAGCATCCTCATACTGACCAAGGCGAACCAATGCCTCTGCCTTAATAAGATGAGTCTCACCAGAGCGAGCCATGATAACGTCGCGGTGAGCATCACCCTTTTCTGCTGTACGGCTACCGTCGTCGGTCTTGTTGATACCGCAGAATACATTGCTCTGTGCTGGGTTGCCGTTAACACCGTAAGTGTTCATCACGTACTGACCACCAAGATATACAGGGAATACGTTTGGCACCCACTTGTTTGTCTCAGGATTTACGAAACTGTGGTCAACACCTGCACGACCGAATGTTCCGTATGTTGTCTCATCCTGGAAACGAGCATCGTCCTTCTTGTTAAGGATGAACATGATACCTATATCGCCAAGCTGTGGAGCCTGGTCGTCTGTAACGCCCATAGCCTTAACACCAGCAGGCAATGTCTTATAGTTGTTCATGCCATAGATGGTCTTGAAGGTCTTCCACATACGAGAGTCGTTCACGTTGTCGAAGATAGAGTAAGCATACTCTGTAGGACGGCAGCGCTGGAAGTCCATACCACCGATGTACTGACCACGCTGTACCCAACCGCCTGAGAAGTTAGAGAACTGTGGGTTGAAGTAGTTGTAAGTACGGTTACCGAAACGACCTTGTGTACTACCATCGCCATTGTGCTCGGCTGCCATCAAAATTTCCTTTGACTGCTCGATTTGACAGTCAACGCCAGTCCAGTTTGCATACAGATTGTTGTAATCCTTCTCCAGTGGGCAAGCTGCTATAACCTCGTTGGCAAGAGAAACTACGCGGTCGAGGTCTGCCTTTGCAGGATACTTGCTGTTCCAACCTGCACAACGCTCAGACTGACGATAAAGCAGAGCTTTAGCCAAGAAATGAGCTGCAGTATATTTTGTCCATGTACCGTTTCCGCGCCATTTATTTTCTGGTAACATGTTGTAAGCATTCTCGAAGTCAGAGATAATCAGGTTGAGAGTCTCTTCCTCTGTTGCACGCTCATAATGGGACAAGGTTGCTTGATCAGCTGGAACCGGTTCTGTCCTAAGAGTTACAGCTCCATACTGGGCAAATAGCCGGTAGTAGTTGTAACCTCTAAGGAAGTGGGCTTCACCCACAGCCTTATTACGAGAATCCTCATCTGTGATATAATCAGCCTTTGAAATCACGAGGTTGGCTGTTGAAATACCATAATACATCTGATTCCAGAGTCCTGAAACAGGAGGGCAGTTCTTGTTTGCAGCACCATTTTCAGGTGAACAATCAAGCGGATTAAGACGATTGTCGTATGTATTCCATGGCTCAGCTGTAAGGTCGGCACCATTGGTAAACTCGTCTGTTCCGTAGAGTGTGATACCGTATGCCCACTCATAGCCGAAATGCCAACGTATGTTAGCATACAGACCTGCGGCCATGGCCTTTGCACCTTCGCCTGTTTCGAGCAGAGCATCTGTTACTTTGTGGTTTGCGTCCTCCTCCAAAAAACTGTCACCGCAGGAGGTTGTGCCAACTATTGTTGCCAATGCAATAGCACCTAAAAATATCTTATTTTTCATATTCTTCATTTCTTGAATTAATATTTAAAATTTTAGAAGTTTAGGAGTGAATGAGTGTAGGAAGAAAGATCTTACTTAACGTATTAAACCCTCATCCCTCATCTCTCATCCTTCATCCAATTTTAGAAACCAACCTGCAGACCTACAGTGAAACCTCTGTTGTAGTAAGTTGTACCGAGGTCAAGGTCGAGGAAGTCAATTGAAGAGTAGAGGTTGCCAAGGTTCTTGCCCTGAACGTAAACCTTCAGATTGTTGATGCCAATCTTGTTGCATACCTTCTTGTCGAGAGTATAGCCAAGAGAAAGGTTGCGAACCTTTATGAATGATGCATCTTGGAAACCAAGCAAACCTGAATATGGGTCACCGCCAGACTTGTTGTAGATAGGTTTCTGCCAGTCTGCACCAGTGTTATCTGGTGTCCAGTAACTGATTTCGCGCTGCTGATACATACCGAGCTGACCTTCACCACCAGTGTTTACCATGTAACCGAAGCGTCCGTAGAGTTCGATTGCAAGCTCGAAGCCCTTCCATGTAAATGTGTTGCTCCATCCCATTGTCCAAGTTGGGTTTTGGTTGCCGAGGATTACACGGTCCTTTTCGTCGATTACGAAGTCGCCGTTCTGGTCCTTTGGACGGACATTACCTGCGGTAAACTTTTCACCATTAGCATTGAACTTGTCCATCAACTCCTGATCAGACTCCTGCCAGATACCTTCATTGTCTATGCCATGATAAATAAAGATAGACTCACCAATGTACCAATCGTTGTTGATGTCGTCAACCTTGCCATTTGCGAGTTCTACTATTTCGTCCTTCTGGTAAGCCAGTGTAAGGTCAGAGTTCCACTGGAAATCTTTAAACTTAACAGGAACAGTGTTTAATGTGATGTCAACACCAAAGTTCTTTGTTTTACCAATGTTGTCCATCATTGCTGGATAACCACTGAGTGAAGATATAGTGCGGGCCATCAACAAGTCTGTTGTACGTGAGTGATAAATATCGATTGTACCGCCAATACGTCCGTCGAGAACGCTGAAGTCGATACCGTAGTTAAACTGTGTAGTCTTTTCCCAACCGAGGTCCTTGTTAGCAAGCATATTGCTACCAGAAGAATAGTAAGGTTCGTTGGTTACGAAAATCTGCTGGTTGCTGCCAGAATTACCGAATGGCATCCAGTAAGCACCGATAACACCGAGTGTGCCATAAGGAGAAACAGAAGAGTTACCTGTAGAACCAACACCTACACGGAGCTTCAACTGATTAATCCAATCAATACCTTCCATGAAACTTTCCTGATCGATACGCCAACCGAGGGCTGCTGATGGGAAGAAACTCCACTTATTGCCCTTTGCTAATACTGAAGAACCGTCGTAACGGCCAGAAACAGTGAGGAGGTAGCGGTCTTTGTAAGAATAGTTAATACGTGCCATATATGAAGACATCTGACTTTCTGTCAGGCCTGTTCCCATGCTTGGTTTGTATCTTGCGTTGTTGGCGATGTCAATCTGTCCCATGTTATTCCAAAGGAATTCAGGCACGAGCACATCCTCTTCGCTCATAGAACCATTTTCAGCATTGTACTTAGAAGCACTTTGGAGCAATGTAACGTTGATGCTGTGCTCGTCAAACTTCTTGTTGTACATAATCATGTTGTCAAGAGTCCAAGAGAAATAGCGTGCGTCATGGCGCTGTGCCATGTTCTTGCTGCCCATTCTTACTGCAGATGTGGCGTCGATGAAGAGACCACGACGATAGTGGCGGAAGTCAGGACCAAACTGAATCTTATAAGAAAGACCTTCTAATGGCTCCCAAATCTTACCGAAGTCAGCTTGTGCAAAGAAACTACCGAGTGCGCGGAATGTCTGGCGGTTTTCTGTAGACTTCTTCCACTCGTCAATAACAGTGTATGCATTTACCTCCTGTCCACCAGGCTGATTAATGATATTTCCGTTTTCATCGTAAGGAACAGTATAGCGTGGTAGTGCCTTTGCTGCACCGTAGATGTCAGTTGGACCAGAACTTGAAGACTGGCCTGTGCGAGAGTAACCATAGTCCTGCTCTGCCCATGCACCGTTGATAGATGCACCCATCTTCAACCATGGCTTAGCCTGAATGTCAACAGATGCAGAAACGCTATAGCGCTCATACTCCTGACCCTTCTGTGTACCTTCGTTGTTCAGATAACCGAATGAGAAGAAACCCTTCAAATCCTTTGTACCACCGCTTGCGCTCAGAGTATGCTCCTGAGTTATACCAGTCTGAGTAACCATGTCTGTCCAGTCTGTATCAGTAACCTTTGAACCGTCCCAAACAGTCTTATCTTCGTTCCAACCCTTTAATACGTTGGCCAAAGCAGCATCGTCGCCTGTAAAGAATTTTTTGTCATTCTCATAGTTTGGTTGGTTGCCTGGAGTATATAACGTAGGACCGTTGTTATAATATGCCCAACGGCGCCATGTGATATAGTCGCTTGCGCTCATTGCAGGAGACTTGTCAACAAGTTTCTCGAAAGTAACAGAACCAGAGTAGTTCAATGTCATCTTGCCTTCCTGTCCGCGCTTTGTTGTAACGAGGATAACACCATTGGCACCACGAGAACCGTAGATGGCTGTTGAAGAAGCATCCTTCAAGATGTCGATAGACTCGATGTCGCGTGGGTTGATTGTTTCAATACCACCTGAGTTGAGAGGCACACCGTCAACAACATAGAGAGGTTCGTTAGAAGCGTTCAAAGAACGGTTACCGCGGATGCGAATCTTACCAAGTTCACCAGGGCGCTGGTTAGATGTGATGTCCACACCGGCAGCCTTACCCTGCAATGCCTCGAAAGCATTTGCCACTGGCTTTGTGTTGAGTTCGTCACCGCTTACGCGTGTCATCGCACCAGTAACGTCGGTCTTGCGCTGAACACCGTAACCTACTACTACAACTTCTTCAAGATTCAGAGCATCCTCCTTAAGAGTGATGTTGATTGAAGAACGGCCGTTTGTTGGCACTGATTGTGAAACGTAGCCAACGTAAGATACCTTGAGAATAGCCTTGCCAGGTACATTGTTGATGGTGTAGTTACCGTTAATGTCGGTAACAGCTCCAGTAGAGGTACCTTGCACCATCACACTTGCACCGATAATCGGTTCACCCGCCTTATCGGTAACACGACCATTTACCTTGCTCTGTGCGTATGCAAACGATGCACACATTAGAAGCATGGCCAGAAACATGAACCTACAAACGTGGTTCAAACGATTGTTTCTTGATAGTTTTTCCATGTTGAATGTTTTTAGTTAATTGGTTATTAATGAAAATTTAAAAATGGTTTGTTATCTTTTAATTTAGTTGCGATCAGACTCGGCATATAGCCAATACCTAACCATCGGTTTTCTTTGGTTTCTTTCTTTTTTTCGTTTGTTTTTAAGTTTGTTCTTAGTTTGTTTGTTTTGCTTTGGTTCCGCAACCATCGGTTCCTTCGCCTCTGCTTTTAGTAGATTGTCTATACAGACTCTTAGGTTCGTTAACGATTTACGATGGCAAATTTATAAAATATTTCTTAAAACCAAAAGAAAATCCCTTTTTTTATGCGGTAAAACCTTAAAATATTGGAAAAAGTGAGCAAACGATTGCGTTTGATAATATAATAATGTGTGGAACTACCCCGTCACGAGCGGTTCCACACATGTTTTTAATTGCTAACAATGAAAATCTCTTGTGACGTTCCGCTTAGCAAACGTTGCCTCCCATGTCGCAAGAGCGGTTGGCTTTCTTCTTCTCCTCACCACTTGAACAGCATGTCTTGCCTTCATCGCAGGCGCATTTCCATAATCCATGCAGATTACAGTATGCGCGGGCGCAAACTTCAGTAGCATCTGTCTTAAACTTAGCCATAGGTTTATCGTCAGGCTTTAGACACTTACGCATCAGTTTGCCACACCTCGTGCGCAGCTCAATCCACTCTATATAATGTTCTTCACTCATCGGGTGGTCAATGCTGCCAACCGTTACCTTATAGCCGCCTTCTATTTTCTCGACGACAGGGACGTGCTTCTCCTTTGCTCCGTCGCTTGTATTCTCTGTCATCAGCATCATGGGCTTGCCACAACACACTAACTCTCCTTCACCACAGCGCAGCACCTCGACAACATTGCCACAAACTGCACATTTGTAAATTTCATTTCTCTTTGCCATAATCTTTTTGTTTTTAAAGTTGATGGGTTGACGAGTAATCGAGTAAACAAGTTATTTATTATAAAAACTCTTTTCCCTCATCAGTTATTTATTATCAAACGTTTGACATGGCAAATATATGGACTCTTGCTATATGTTGATATTGTAGTTATGGTTTATTCTGATTTTACAACTGTTGTTTGGTTATTAAATAAAAAAATGTGGACTTTGGTCCACATTTTTTGTTAATCCCAATTACGATTTGGGTTAATATTCAAATGAACATTCAACACCAGGCATTATCTCGTGCTCCTTGTCATTGATAATCAACTTGCCCTTACCATATGGGGAACGAATACGGATGCTTTCACGGTCAACACGTATGCAAATCGGACCATGAGGTGTCGGCACCTTGCCTTCCATCCATTCCAGATCGCCAAGGACAGGCTTGATGACGTACTCTTCATAACCGGGTTTGGTTGGCTGTACGCCGAGGTAGTATTTGCCCAACAGGTATATCGGACTTGCTCCCCATGCGTGGCAAAGACTCTTGCCGTAAGGACGACCGTACATCGTGAGGTGCTGGGTGCCGGTTTCTTCAGGGTTATACTTTTCCCAGAAACTGGTAGCTCCCTCACGAAGCATTCCTCCCCAGTAGTCACGCATCTCCTTGAGCACATCTGTCTGCATGCCCATCTGGCATAATGCTTCCAACTCGTAGAAACGCATATATGGGGTAGTAATGGCTGGAATATCGGCATTGAGCATTACTGACTGCATCACTTTTTGCTTGTCGTCATCAGCCAGACAATCGTAGATGATAGCAAACATATTTGGGAATTTCGTTATCTGCTCGTTCATCTCGCCGTCTTCAATGGCATGCATGAAAGCCTGCTTCTGCTCGTTCCAGAATGTAGGCTTCAGTTTGTTGCGCAATGCCTCCTCCAGTTCGGCATATTTCTTCGCATCGGCAGCGTATTCCTCTGTGGTGATGCTGCCTTGTGGCGGTTGTGCCAGCGGATTATCATGGAGAACGGTAGCGCACATCTTCATTGTTTCGAGCGACTTGCACAAGAGTATCTGTTCAAAGCACAGTGTGCCACGCTTGTGCATCGGGAAATCCACCCAATCCACGAATACCCAGTCGTCTGGCTGTCCCTCTGCCATGCCGTCCTTGTTGGTTCTTCCAAGCACATACTGCATCATCGTCTGCATGCGTGGGTATATCTCACGCACGAAGGCGATGTCGCCGGTATAGATATAGAAGTCATAAACCGACTTAAACCAATAGAACGTATAGTCCATGATGGTGTTTATGTGAGCCGTTACCGGGTCTTTGCCTCTTAATTGGCGTATGGTTCGGCGCACGCAGTCGCTATCGAAGCGAAGATAATAGTTCATCAGATACGACTGTATGGCATCGCCCGACCATGTCCAACGGTCTCGCTTGATGCCATCAACAAAGAATTCGCGCGTTGTCAGGTCCATGGTATATGCCGACACCCTCCATATATTATTTAGCAACGGGTCGCTGCATTTGAACGAACCGCTTTTCTTGTTGTCATACGGAGAATACTCATAATCCATGTTGACGGTAGCAAAACGCACAGAACCTTCTGTCTTGATGCAGACGAAACGGAATGCCTTAGAACCAATATCGTTAGTTGACGAGTTGACAAGTTGACGAGTTGACAAGCTATTTGCATTCCTGTCATTCTTGCCTACTTTGGAGTGGCGGGGGATGGTTATCACATCCAGCGTTTCGCAATGTTCAAAGTCGAGAGCCTCTTCCTTGCTTTCACCATAATATATATATATAATACCGCTGCCTTTGACGCCAATAAGATTAAGATAGCCAAACGTTTCCTTGCCAAAGTCAAACAGACGAGAATCGCTTGCCGTTGTCTCAGCCACAGGTTGCTGTCGTCGTGTCTTTAGTTTGTATTTCGAAGGATACTGGCTTGGCGAATTGAAGTTCCAACTTGCTGCCGGAACGTATATTCCTGAACCGTGAGCCACTCCGTTCTCATCAATCCAAATCTTGTCTTCGTATGTAACGAGCCATGTGGAGTCGGTGTTTATTATTTCACCACTTATATATAAAGCCGGTGGAGTTGTCGGATTCCACACTTTCAGGTTCAGCTTGTGCTCACCTACCGGTACTATGAATGTTTCCGGCATGCCGAACTGCAATTTGCCGTCGAGCATCAGGTTGAAATGGCCTTCAGTTCTTATTGTTATCGTTTCTTCCTTTTCGAGTGAGAAAGTCTTTGAAAACTCCACCGTCTGCCAATGGCTGTCCTGTTTCCAGAATGGCGGAAACATAGCCCCACGCTCCGTCCGCCTGTTGTTGAAGCGGTTGCCCAACCAAATTTCAAAGTCGCCAGGGTACCATATCCATGAGGCCTCACCCCCAGCCCCTCTCCCATAGAGAGGGGAGTGATTGGCATTCGGCTTGTCAACCAACTCGTCAACTTGTGTACTCGTCAACTTGTCAACTTTATTAATATCCTTCCCCATATCTCTCCTTAGTTATCTGTTCGAGAGTCTTACCCTGTGTCTTAGGTGCCCAGATGACGCCAACTGTCAGTGATATGATGAACAGAGTCATCATCATGATGCCTGCCAAGGTGAATCCCTCGCCATGCTCGCCATAGATATTTACGAAGTAGAGTCCCCATACGGCAGATACGCCGCGCACAACGAAGAACATGATGCCCTGTGCTGCTGCACGATATTTGGCAGGGAACAACTCAGATGCCCAAAGGGCATAGAATGTCTGTACGGAGATACCAGCCTGCATTGCCCACAGACCTGTGAATATCAACAGGCCTGTCATGCTGCTGATGCCAACCATGATGACGATAATCCATGCCAGTACGCCGCAGCTTACGCCAAATCCGTAGAGTATGCGCTGATTGGCCTTGTCGACAACCAGAGAGCAGATAAATGTCATGAGGATGATTACCACCCACTGGCCTGCAGCCATCAGGTTTGCCATCTCGTTAGACAAACCGCCTGCCGTCTCGTAGATATGCGGTTGGAAGAATCCCATCACAGAGCAAACCATGTTCCATGTAAGATAAATGCCGGCGAGGAAGAGCATCGAGCGCACGCAGGTCTTGTTGCGGAACAGTTCGCCAAACGAAGAGAACACACTCTTCTGCTTGATGCCGCTTTTGCGCTCAGCCTCCTTTGCTGCCACCCACTCTGCACTCTCGTCGAGTCTTCTCTGCAACAGCCATGCTATCAGTGCTACGATAAACAATGATGCAAATACTATTCTTGAACTGAACACGTTCAATGCCGCCCCGCTTATTCCGTCACCCATGATGGTTGTTGCCAGTGATTGCACAATGGGGAACAGTACGCCTGCCTCGCCGCTTGTTGCCGGAGCGAGCAGCGTACCGAGAATCAGAATTATAAGCGGGCCGATGCCCCATGCCATTTGTGATATGCAGATATTGCGACCGCGGTTTCCTGTCTCAGAGTTTTCAGAAATGTATGTCCACGATGCAGGCACGCCAACACCTACTGAAATACCGGTAATAAGGAAACCTGCCAGCAGGGTTGGGAAGTTTACTGCCAGCATAATCACCAGCACGCCCAACATGTACACCAACATATTATATGTGTATATTGCCTTGCGTCCGTACTTGTCGGCAAGGAATCCGCCTATGATGGCACCGATAGCAGCACCAAGGCAGTTAGCACTAATAAAGTTAAGCCAACCCAAATGCATCTCTGTCAGGTTGAGATAATTCTGCCACAGTGTTAGACCGCTGGCACCTGCCACAATAGCACCTGCGTCGAGGTAGTTGGTCAGCGATACCGCCAACGTGCTTTTAAGACTTCCTTTTTTCTTTTCCATAGTTTTATTTAGCTATTTCGTTTTTAGTTATTTTGTTGTTTAGGAGGTTCTAGGAAAACCTAGGAGATTCTAGGCTGTCCTAGATTACCCTACGTTTTCTTAGGCAATCCTAGGTTTTCCTAGACTTAGGTTCAAAAATCCAAAGTAAAATAATATCCGGCACTCACGCCCCAGTAAAAATCCTTCAGGTCAGGGTTGTACATCACCTGTGCCGATACCGGAACGGTCATTTTCTCGTTCAGTTCAAACTCATGGCCTGCGCTTAGGTTGAGGTTGCATACGTTGAACTTGTCGTTGCCGTAGTAGCTATCCTCCTTAAACGGCAGCATTCCCACAGCAGCATTGAAGTCAACCACTGATATTGAGAACGGATAAGACACCTCAAGGTAGGTAGGGCACTTGTCCTTGTTCACGATAGAGTAGCATGAGAGGGTAAGAGGGAACTTCTCGCTTACAATCCAACTGAGTCCCAAGTCAAGATAATGGTCGTCAAACTCCGAACCATAGTACTCACTATAGTTTGTCAATGACAGTGTGAGATTCTTCCATGACACCTCTGCCGAGAGGTCAAGTTCGTTGAAATCGTCCTTCTTGAAAGCCTTCGAACCCCATGCGCCCACGCTGATAGCCCAGTCGCCCTTTTCGTAGTCGAAGCTCACCGACGGCTGTATGGCAGCGTCAGACAACTCCAGTCCTCGCCACAGGAAACTGTTGGTAACGTCAGCCCCTACGGTCATCGACCAATTTCCACTCTCTTGTGCACGCATTTCGTTTGACATTAATGTCATAAACAGGCAGCAAACCACTGCAAAAATCTTGTTTTTTCTCATTATTGATAATAAATATTTATCGGTAATTAACAAAAATCACCACAAAGATAATAAAGTTCAGGTTTTTTATTTATCTTTGTGCGAACTTTTTTATGAAATAGTTAAAATATTTTATGTTGTAACCTTGTAATAAAGCAACGGCATTGGTAGAAAAGAACATTGAATCTGGTGGAAATATCATCGAGATAAAGCACGTGTCTAAATGGTTCGGAGACAAGCAAGTGCTTGATGATGTTAGTTTGAAAGTTAGGAAAGGAGAGTTCGTTACAATCCTTGGTCCTTCCGGGTGTGGCAAGACAACGCTCTTGCGTATTCTTGCAGGTTTTGAAATTGCAACAGAGGGCGAAGTGCTTCTTGAGGGTTCAGACATTACTCAAGTACCTCCTCATCTTCGTCCCATGAACACCGTGTTTCAGCGGTACGCCCTTTTTCCTCATCTTAATGTATATGACAATATCGCCTTCGGTCTGAAACTGAAGAAGACAAAATCTTCTGTGATAGAGGAGAAGGTGAAGCGTGCGCTTAAGATGGTGGGACTTACCGACTATGAGCATCGTGATGTCAACTCCCTCTCCGGCGGTCAGCAGCAGCGCGTGGCCATTGCCCGTGCCATCGTCAACCAGCCGCAGGTGCTTCTGCTCGACGAACCGCTGGCGGCTCTCGACCTGAAGATGCGAAAGGACATGCAGATGGAACTCAAGGACATGCACAAGACGCTGGGCATCACATTCATCTATGTCACTCATGACCAGGAGGAGGCACTCACGCTCAGCGACACCATCGTCGTGATGAGCGAGGGAGTGATACAGCAGATTGGTACGCCAACTGATATATATAACGAACCGGAGAACTGCTTCGTGGCCGACTTCATCGGCGAGAGCAATATCCTCAATGGCGTGATGGTTGAAGACTGTCTCGTGCGCTTCATGAACACGGAGTTCAAGTGTGTTGACAAAGGTTTCGGCGAGAATGTGCCTGTTGACGTTGTCATCCGTCCCGAAGACATCTATATCATGCCTCCAACCGATAGCGGCATGATTCACGGCAAGGTGGTTTCCTGCATCTTCAAGGGCGTGCACTATGAGATGACCGTGATGACCAACGACGGCTATGAACTCATGATACAAGACTACAATGCCTTTGAACCGGAGTCGGAGGTGAGCCTTATCATCAAACCGTCAGACATCCATGTCATGAAGAAGGAGCGCACCTGCAACACCTTCGAGGCTACCGTGGTTGACGAAACCCATATCGACATGCTCGGCGCCACATTCCAGTGTCAGCCTCACAGATTCAATGCCGACGAGAAGGTTAAGGCTGAGGTTGACTTCGACAAGATTGACCTTACCGACGACAAGGAAGACGGTGCTCTTGAGGGTGATGTTCGCCTGATTCTCTATAAGGGCAACCACTATCATCTTACAATCGTTACTGATGACGACGATTGTCTTTATGTTGATACCAACGACGTGTGGGATGATGGCGATATGGTGGGTATTAATATATTGCCGGAAGACATAAGAATTTTGAAATAGGAATTTTTAATTTCGAATTAAGCATTCCCAATTAAGCATTAAGCATTACGAATTAAGCATTAATTAAATGAAAAGATTCTTTTCCAAGCGCAGTTCGTGGTCATTGCCATATCTGTTGTTCCTCATACTGTTTGTGGTCTTTCCGCTGATACTCATCGGAGTATATGCGTTTATGGACAACGACGGGAACTTCACGATGGCCAACTTCGTGAAGCTTGTGGAGCATCCCGAGGCTCTAAATACCTTTGTCTATTCCGTTGACATTGCGGTGATAACCACCTTCCTGTGC
The DNA here is from genome assembly GCA_045602085.1 of Prevotella sp. GTDB lineage: Bacteria > Bacteroidota > Bacteroidia > Bacteroidales > Bacteroidaceae > Prevotella. The sequence continues at coordinate 38,269 of JAZSAV010000015.1, forward strand.
ATACTTCTAGGATATCCCGCTGCCTATATACTCAGCAGCAAGGAGTACAACAGGTCAAAGACCATGGTGCTGCTTTTTATCCTCCCCATGTGGGTGAACATCCTTATCCGCACCCTTGCCACCGTGTCGCTGTTCGACATCACCGGCATTCCTTTGGGCGAGGGCGCACTGCTCTTCGGTCTCACCTACGACTTCCTGCCTTTCATGATTTATCCTATCTATAATACGATGATGAAGATAGATAAAAACCTCATTGAGGCAGCTCAGGATCTCGGGGCCAACCGCTTCCGCGTCTTCCTCAAGGTAATCCTGCCGCTCTCAATGCCGGGTGTAATCAGTGGAATAATGATGGTGTTCTTGCCAACAATCTCAACCTTCGCTATCTCAGAGTTATTGACAATGAACGACATCCGTCTCTTCGGTTCGATAATTCAGGAGAATATCATGCTCAGCGATACGATGAACTATGGTGCGGCTCTCTCGCTCATCATGCTGCTTATCATCGGATTCACCAGCCTGTTCAGCAGCGATGACGAGGAACAGGTTAGTCAGGGTATTATTTAGTCTCCCCAAAATAAATACATTAAATAAATGAACTACAAGCGATATTTGGCAAAGGGATATTTGTGGCTGCTGCTTGCAATCCTCTACACTCCTATACTCATCATAGCCATATTCTCGTTTACCGAGACTAAGGTGCTTGGCAACTGGACCGGCTTCTCCTTCAAACTATACACCAACCTGTTTGAAGGCCGTATGTCCGACTCGCTTATCAGTGCCATACAAAACACGGTAGTCATTGCCCTTATGGCATCGTTCCTTGCCACACTGCTGGGCAGCATCGCCGCCATCGGCATACACAACCTACGCAACCGACAGCGACAGGCGGTGACGTTCCTCAACAACATACCGCTCATCAACCCCGACATCATCACCGGTATATCACTCTTCTTGCTGTTTGTGGCGCTGGGCGTTTCGCAGGGCTATACCACGGTAATCCTTGCCCATGTAACCTTTTGCACGCCTTACGTTGTACTTAGCGTCATGCCGCGACTGACGGGCATGAACCCTAATGTCTATGAGGCGGCTCTCGATCTCGGTGCCACTCCGTTCCAGGCACTGCGTAAGGTCATCATACCTGAAATAAAACCGGGCATCATAAGCGGTTTCATCCTGTCGTTCACCCTCTCTATCGACGACTTCGCCGTGAGTCTCTTCACGAAGGGAAACATAGGACTCGAAACCCTCTCTACCTTCATCTACTCTGATGCACGCAAGGGTGGACTTACACCAGAACTTCGTCCGCTGTCAACAATAATATTCGTCACCGTCTTGGTGCTGCTGATAATCATCAACAGGCGACAGACAAAATTAGTAGAAAGATAAATGACTATGAAGCGTTACTTGGCATTGTCCCTTGTTTCTCTTATGCTCCTGGCTCTCCCTGGCAGGGCTGCCGACCGCGAGCATACACTGAAAGTATATAACTGGGCCGACTATATTGACGAAGACCTGCTCGATGAGTTTGAGCAGTGGTACAAGGAGCAGACGGGCGAGGAGGTGGAGATTATCTATCAGCTCTTCGATATCAACGAGGTGATGCTGGCAAAGATTGAAAAGGGACACGAGGATTTCGACGTTGTCTGTCCTTCTGAGTATATCATCGACCGCATGCTCGCCAACGATATGCTGCTGCCTATCAACCGTGACTTCGGCAAGACTCCCGATTATATAAAAAATGTGTCGCCCTATGTTCTAGAACAGTTTGCCAAGCTCGACAAACCCGGCAAGCGTGCCAATGACTACTCCGTTGGCTATATGTGGGGTACAACGGGAATCCTTTACAATCCTAAGTTTGTAACCGACGACGAAGTGAAGTCGTGGGGCATCATCTGGGACAAGCGCTTTGAAGGCAAGATTCTGGTCAAGGATGCCTATCGCGACATCTACGGACCTATGATCATGTACGGCCGTTATCAGGACATCCTCAGCGGAAAAGTGACGCGCGAACAGCTTATGAACGACTCATCTGATGAGGCTATTGCCACGGTTGAGAAACTGTTGAAGGATGCAAAGAAGAATATTGCCGGTTGGGAGGTTGACTTCGGCAAGGAGATGATGACCAAGGAGAAGGCTTATATCAACGTAAGCTGGAGCGGCGATGCTGTATGGGCGATAGAAGAGGCTGCTGCCGTGGACGTGGAACTGCGCTATTATGTTCCGCAAGAAGGTTCTAACGTGTGGTTTGACGGATGGGTAATACCCAAGTATGCTGTCAACACCAAGGCCGCTGCCTATTTCATCAACTTCATGTGTATGCCAGAGAATGCGCTGCGCAACATGGACGAGATTGGCTATGTCAGTGTCATCGCGTCGCCAGAGGTGCTTGAGGCAAAGATAGACTCTTCGCTAACCGACTATATCGACCTGTCTTATTTCTTCGGTGCAGAGGCCGACAGTGTACCGGTGGATGGCATCCAGTATCCCGACAGGAGTGTCATAGAGCGTGCGGCACTCATGCGCGACTGTGGCAACCGCACCAAGGACATGCTTGAGATGTGGAGCCGTGTCAAGGGCGACAACCTCGACGTGCGTGGCCTCGTAATGGTTATCCTCCTCTTCGGCGGCCTTATCTCCTATGCCATCTACAGCAAGGTAAAGGCTTATAAGAAGAACAAGCGCAGAAGAAAGAAGCGTCGCAAGCATTGACTGATTGCATAACAGCACAAACGGAGAATGTGCCACATTCTCCGTTTGTGTATTTGTAGTATTTTGAACACTTTTATTGCACCAATATGATAGTAAGCGCAATTATTAGTCATAAAAAGAAAAATCAGCACTGCCAAAAGTGCTGATTTACTTTCTTGGTGCGCCTGATAGGACTCGAACCTACACGTCGCAAAACACCAGATCCTAAGTCTGGCGCGTCTACCAATTTCGCCACAGGCGCGCTTTGCGGGTGCAAAGATAACGTTTTTTATTTGAAATTGCAAATTTTTGCTCGGAAATGTTGAATGATGAGCTCACTTCAGGTGTAGTGCGTTAAGAGTGTAAAACAAATAGAGACGCCACGCATGACGTCTCTACTATGTTCACGATAATTATTCCAATTATATTAATTTCTGTCCGCTATTTCATGCAGTCCTTTTATACAATCCATTTGTTCGCCTTATTTCTCCATCACCTTATACGACTTGCCTTTTTGGCGGATGATGGTTATGCCGCGGTGGAGTCTTGTTGCCTTTCTGCCGTCAATGGTGTAGGAACGGTAGGGCAGCTGTGGATTGAAGTGGGCCGGAGAGTGCTGCGGGGCGGTGATGCCCGACGTGTTGCGGGTGGCTTTCAGGCTAATGGTCTTTATCTCCCATGTGGCAGCCTCGCTGTCGGTGCTCGTGTAGTGGAAGGCAATACGTATCTTCTTGCCTGTGAATGCCTCAAGGCTGATGTCGCCCGACTCCACGAAGGTCCAGTTGCTGCCCTTCGGCCATGTGATGCCGTCAAGGATGGTGGTCTCGCCGTTGCATATCACCTCTACCTTGAGTTTTGCCGACGGGTTGCTGCAGTAGTTGACGGCATGATAGAAGGATAGGGTGGCGTCGTGATGGCCGCTGAGGTCAATCTCCGGTGTCACGAGCGAAGCGTCTGCCGCATGATTGGACTTGTTGGCGTATGCCGTACCTGTCCATCCGTATTTGCAGCTTCGTGTCCATATATCAAAACTGCCGGCTGGTGCCTGTGCCGTGGTTACGGTGCAGTTGCCTGTCTCGCTTGTGAAGGCGGCACTATAAAGCGTTTCGGTGATGTTCTCCTCGGGAACAACAGGCGATTCGTCGCCGCTATACTGTCCGGTGGTAAGTGTCTTTTCGGGGTAGAACTCGTAGTCAACGCTATCGCCCCACACATATTCCATCAGGTTAGGGAAATCGACGTAAGGGTTACGGTTGCCCTGTATCTCGCTGACGGCATTGTTGCGCCTTGCCTCCAACTGGTCAACCTTGTCTGTTCTTGCCCACTGGATATAGAGCGTGTAAGCCCATTTCTGAAGGGTGGGGTAGTCGCCCTGCTTCAGCAGTTGCAGAGCTTGTGTGCCCTGCCATGAGAAATGCTGATAGGCTGTGGCCATATACATATATCCTCGCGCGAAGTCGCCCTTCCACTTGTCTGCCGGTTCCCACAGTTGGTAGCCGTTGCTGCCAGTGCCCACCTTGGTGCATCCGTTGGTGGTCTTTACGCTCGTTACCACTCCCATGGGGTAGTTTGACTTGGAAGAGTTTATCTTCTGCTCACTTGGCATGAGGTTATAGAGGTCCTTGTATGCCTGGTTTGACGTGCCGCCCCACCAACTCTTAGGGAAGGAGTGCTCGATGTTCATGCCGCTGGGTGCCGAGGTGGTGGAAGAGAAATAGCGCACGTCGTTGCTATAGCGGTCGATGCATTGGTTGTCTTCCAACCGGTCGGTGCGGTAGAAACCATCCCATGTGTGGCCGCTACCAGAACCGTAGTCGAGCACATTGGCTTTCTTTATGAGTTCGTGGATGGCATTCTTCAGTTGCGCCCCTTTCTTTCCTCTCAGTGAGTCGTAATAGCCGTCGGGTATCTGTGCCGATGCTGCGAGGGGAAGGAAGAGGAATGCGATGAACAATGAGCGATGAGCGATGAGCGTTGAACGAAGGCTGTTGTTCGTTAATCGTTCAACGTTAATCGTTAATCGTTTCAAGAATATATTCATGTCAAAATTCCTTATTCTGTTTTAAAGTCTCTACAAACTTGTTGATGCGCTCCATCTCACGGTGAATCTTGATTTTCTGCGGACAGAGCGGAACGCACTTGCGGCAACCGATGCAGTGGTCGGCCTGGCGCAGCTTTGGCACAGAGCGGTCGTAGCCAACGAGAAAGGCGCGGCGTGCCTCGCGATAGATTGGGTCTTGCGATGACGACGGCATCATGCCCTCGTTGATGCACTTGTTGAAATGCAGCAGGATGGCAGGTATGTCGAGGCCATAGGGGCACGGCATGCAGTACTGGCAGTCGTTGCACGGGATGGTTGGGTATTTCTGCATCAGCTCCGCCGTCTCTTCGAGGAATGCCTTCTCGTCGTCGCTGAGCGGTTTGAGTGGCGAGTAGGTGCGAATGTTGTCGTCGAGATGCTCCATGTGGGTCATGCCGCTGAGCACGTTGAGCACTCCTGGCCATGTGCCCGCAAAGCGGAACGCCCATGATGCTATGCTGCTCTCTGGCGAGCGGCTCTTCAGTTTCTGTGCCACATGGTCGTGAACCTTTGACAGGCGTCCGCCGAGCAGCGGCTCCATGATAACCACTGGTATGCCGCGCTTCTCCAGTTCCGTGTATTGGTATTCTGCCGACACGCCGCGTGAGTGGTGCCAGTCAACGTAGTTGAGCTGAATCTGAACGAAGTCCCAATGGATGGTGTCGTGCAGCTGCATGAGATAGTCGAACATCTCTTTGTCGCCATGGTATGAGAAACCGAGGTTGCGTATGCGGCCTGCCTTGCGCTCCTCCATGAGGAAGTCTATCATGCCGTTCTTGACATAGCGGTTCTCATAGTTCTCCACGCCTCCGCCGCCCAAGCTGTGGAGCAGCAGATAGTCGATGTAGTCAACTTGCAGTTCCTTGAACGAATTGCGGTACATCTCCATCGCTCCCTCACGGCTATGACCCGACTTGTGGAAGTTGGACAGCTTGGTGGCGATGAAATACTTCTCGCGCGGATGGCGTTTCAGTGCGATGCCAGTGGCTGCCTCGGACTTGCCGCGGCAATAAACGGGTGCGGTGTCGAAGTAGTTGACGCCGTATTCGATGGCCTTGTCAACTAGGCGGTTGACAGCCTCCTGGTCAATCTCGCCAGTTGACTTTCCTTCTTCATCAGTGAATGTAGGCCATCGCATGCATCCATATCCCAGCAGCGACACCTTGTCGCCGGTGTTAGGATTGGTGCGATAGGTCATCTTTCCCTTTGGCAGTTCGCCGTTTGCGATGTGTTCCTTAACCACAGGATTCTTTTTATTGTCGCAACCGGTAGTTGCTATTGTTGTTGCGGCGATTCCGAAACCAAGTTTCTTCAGGAAGTCGCGGCGTGGTATATTGTTTTCTTTCATTGGTTGTTTGTTTAATTTGGAGTTTTCTGAGTAGTCATAGTAATCTGAATAATCAGAACTTATAGGCTCTTAAATCTCTCTGTGTACTTCGTGCCCTTCAACGTAGATGGCACTGAACGGACGGGCAGGGCAGAGGTGCTCGCATGCTCCGCAACCGATACACTTCTCTTCGTTGACGGCTGGTATCTGAGGAGATTTCTCGTCGTTAGGGTCAGACGGAACCATGGTGATGGCACCGGCAGGACAGCGGCGCGCACAGAGTCCGCAGCGGTCGCCTTTGGTAAGCGGAATACAGTTCTCCTTTACCCACACGGCATGACCAATCTGGGTTGACGACTTCGTCTCAATAGTTATCGGTCTGATGGCGCCTGCAGGGCATACCTCAGAACATTTGGTACACTCCGGACGGCAGTAACCACGCTCGTAAGACATTTCTGGTTGCATGAAACTGCTGAGTGAGTTCGAGGGACGGAGCACGTCGTTAGGGCATACTGACACGCAGAGCTGACAACCCGTGCAGCGGTTGTGCATGTTCTTAAGACTGGCAGCACCGGCAGGAACCAGAGGCGTCTTACGCTCAGGAATCTTCTTGTCTTCGATGACGGCAAGTCCGCCGTCAACCTTCTTCTCCTGTGCTCTCAGTATAGAACCGCCAGTAAGCAATGCCACGAGTGAAACGAAACTGCGGCGAGAGAGTTGGTTGGTATTTGATTCAGTTGACGAGTTGACGATTTGACAAGTTGACAAGTTGTTAGTACTTGAAACTATTGTCTGCACTCCTTCACTTCTGCACTCCTTCACTCCTGAAGACGACTTCTTCGTTCCTTCACTCCTTCTATAATTATAAGAAATCGCCCCCTTGTTGCACTTGCCTATGCAATCCATGCACGCAACGCAGCGACTGTAGTCGATGGAGTGACTCTTAGGGTCGATGCACGAAGCCTTGCAGTTGCGAGCACAGAGTCCGCAACTGTTGCACTTGTCGATGTTGATGACAGGCTTGAGCAGTGAGAACCTTGAAATGAATCCAAGGAAAGTACCCACAGGACAGATGGTGTTGCAATATGTTCTGCCGCCACGCCATGCCAGTATGGCAATAATGATGAGGCTCACTACGGCAAAGATGAGAACAGGCATGCCTCTCAGCCAAATTTCCTTCTCGTAGAAGGCGTAGCTGTTGGCGCTCTCAGCCCATGAGGCAAGCAGGTTGTTGCCCCACTGCCAAGCCGGAGCCAGTATGCTCTGTGCTATTCTGCCGTAGATGCTATATGGTTCGAGAATAGATGCGAAACCAAAGAACAATGTCACGATGAACACGCCGAGCATGATGTGTCTAAAAATGTTCTTCGCAGGCGAATAACTATATCTGTTTTTCTTTGTCTTCTTTCCCAACCATCCGAAGAAGTCCTGCATTATGCCAAGCGGACAAATGACAGAGCAATAGATGCGCCCGAAAAGTAAGGTTAGTACGATTAATGCGATTATGACAATGGCATTCAATGCCAATACGGCAGGCACGAACTGTACCTTTGCCATCCATCCCAACCAACCGTGAATGGTTCCGGTGAAGTCGAGAAACAAAAGCGTTGTGCCAATCCAAAAGACGATGGCCAACAGAAGTCTGATTTTCTTTAACATACTCTTATGTCTTTAATTATTAGTTATTCGTTTTACAATCAATATGCTCACTTCGTACAGGGCATACATTGGCATGGTTACCAATATCTGAGTGAACATGTCGGGAGGGGTGATGACAGCAGCTATTATCAGAATCAGTATCAGTGCGTGGCGGCGGTATCTTGCCATAAACACAGCACTCAGGATGCCCATCTTGGCCAAGAAGAAGGAAATGACGGGTATCTGGAATACTATTCCCATTAAGAAGGTGAGGGTAGTGAACGTGGATATGTATGAACTGAGATTTATCATGTTAACAACCTCTGCAGATACCTGATAAGTACCGAGAAAACGGATGGAGAAAGGAAAGATGACGAAGTAGCTCATCAGTATTCCAGCTGTAAACAAGGCGAATATCGTTACTGTGATTCTTGTTGAGTATTTCCGCTCGTTTTCATATAGTGCAGGCGAAATGAAACGCAATGCTTCTGCAAGAATGAATGGCGATGCCAGGAGCAGGGCCAGATATACCGACGTGGACAGGTGGGTCATGAACTGACTCGACAGTTCGGTGTTTATCATCTGGATGCTGTAAGGTTTGAACTCAACGGCAACACCCAAGTTCCTGCAGGCATCCTCGATTATTCTATATGTTACGAAGTCGCTGCTGTTTGGTGCGAAGAGGATGCCGAAGGTGATGTCCTTGCAACAGAATATTACTGTGCCGAAAACAACGATGATGGCAATTATGCGCAGCAACATGCCTCTGAACACCTCAAGGTGTTCTCCGAATGTCATCATTCCGCTGTTGCCGTTTGCCATCTGATGCTATGCTTATTCTGTTTTCTGATCGTCTTTCTTCTCCTCCTTGGCTGGTTCGCTGACGTCTTTCATCCCGTCTTTGAATCCCTTTACGCCTTGTCCTAATCCTTTCATAAGTTCAGGCAACTTCTTTCCGCCGAACAGAAGTAATGCAATCAGAGCAATGAGTATCAACTCTGTTGTGCCGATAAATAATAAGATGTTAGTCATATTCATATATTTATTTTAAAAAATTTTTCATTTTTCATTATTCGCATTCGCTCATCAGCTTCGCAGTCTTCACTCTTCATTTTTCACTCTTCACTTAATAAGCTTCCTCGCAAACTCAATGATGCTGTCCTCGCCGCGTGCGAAGTCGGCATCGCTGATGTCAACCTTGTGGGTGGGTTCGATGCCGAACTCTGTGTTCTGCTTCTTGGCATCGTACATCGGACAGGCAGAGAAGCGCACTGCCCAACCGTTGGGAAGCATATCAGAGAAAGGCATGCCGGCACCGCCGCCGGTCTTGTCGCCTACGATGCTGACGTTTGGCAACTGTTTCATGTACTTAACAAACTCGTTGGCTGCACTATATACGGAACGGTTGGTGAGCACGCACACAGGCTTGTGCCAACGGATGTTTGACGAAGGGTCTAGCCACTGCTCCTTAATTTCGGAGAAATCGTTGTGACCGCTGCCGGTCTTGTGCTGTATATATCCCACGAGCATCGGTTCGTTGGTGAAGCGTGCCGCCAGTTTTTCTGCATTGGTGAGTATGCCGCCTCCGTTGTCTCTCACGTCGATAATCAGTCCGCGACAAGCCATGAAATGATAAAGTACCTCGTCAAGGTTGCCCTCGCCGATGCCGTCGCTAAAGCTGCCGTAATATACATATCCGATGTTGTCGTCGAGAATTTTATAGCGCAGTCCTGCCGCTATACGGTAGTCGGTGCCAAGATACCGGCGTTGCAGTGTGTCGCTGAAGTTGGCAGGATAATCCTCATGCCACTTCCAATAACGTGCGAAGTCATAGGATGTTGACAGGTTCACATGACCGTCGCGCAGTTCGCCGAGCATCTGGCTCATTACCTCGAACAGCTGTTCGCTGCTCATCTGGTTGTTCACGCGTACCTTATATTTATTATATATCTCGTTCCAGTCAAGACCGTACTCCTTTTTTTTATAATCAAAGAAGCAGTAACGCTCGTCGATAATCTTCCAAAGAGCCTCGAATGTGCCCAGTGGACTGCCGTCGCTCTCCTCTTCGTCAACGCAGCTTGTCAGTATGCCGAGTGGCAGTGCCAGTGCAATAAGTATGCACAGTTGGTTAATGACTCTCCTCATTGTTCTGGTGCTTTCTATTGCTAATTATCTGTAATTAATCATTCTGAAGTTTCTCACTATGCCAATCATCACACGGTGGGAGTAGATGTGCTGTTTGAGGTTGTTCACTTCGGCCTGCTGGTAGTCGCCCAGATAACCGGCACGCAGTGTCAGTTTGCGGCTCACGTTGACGTCGAGCATCAGTTGATGGCGGAAGTTGGGTGCACTGACAAAGGTAGTTGGCACGGCATTGTGGTCGTAGTCGCTGCGTGAGAAAATCTCGTAATATGACTGTCCGTAGTTAGGACTGAACATCAGGCCGAGCAAGTGCAGTTGCAGTTCGTATCTTATGGCTGCCTTGCGGCCGAACAGGCGGAACTTATAGGTTGCCGTTCCTGTGGGCATGATGTTAAGGTGCAGTCGCCCTTGGGCAGGATTGTTGCTGTTGATGGTGTTGTAGATGAAACCGATGCCGGCGTTTACCATTCCTCCTGCTTGCAGTAGCAGGCGATTGTCCATCAGCGACCACTGGTGCATCTTGCCCCAGAAGAAATCGTAGGCACCCTCAATCTCGTTTGCCTTGTCGTTGCGATCGTTGGTTAGCGAGAGGTTGGCCTGATGCTCCATCAGCGTTGACCATGCCGAAGCGGGCTTGCGCCGTTCAATGGTGGAGAGGAACGTCATGCCGGTGCCGTCGAAATGCTCATGCGACAGATATGTGTCGAGCACATCGGTGGCGCCGAAGCCTATCATCTGACTCACGGTGCTTACCTTAGCATCGATTATCGAGTCGCTCTGTGCCTTTACCGTTTTCATGGTGCAGAGCAATAGGGCTGTTATGGCAACTATTCTATTCCTCATCGCCAAAAAGACTTAACTGTCCTGTTATCTCGTCTATCACCTGCTGCTCCGACTTGCCTGCATCCGGGTCGAGGTTCTCCTCGCCGTTGTCGTCGTCATCGTTCTCAATCTCTTCCGGCTCCTCTGGCCAGCGTACAGGTTCCAGTTCCTCAATGCTCTCTATCTGCCAGGTGCTCAGTCGCTTGCCCTTGGCCTTGTAGCCCTTGACACCGATAAACTGCTCCACATCAATTTCCTCGGCAGGCCTGAAGGCATCGTTGCCTCCGAAGGTAATCTTTATTCTCGGGTAAACCTGGTCAGTGAGCAGTACAGGCATTGAATTTTTGTTCTCGCCCAGATAGTTGCGCTTCGACTTGGTTTGCTCCATGAGGAAACGCTTGACGTATGGATAGCCTTGGTTGTCGGCATCGTAGAGCACCGCGCTCCACACCTTCTCAGGGTCGAACTTCTCAATAACCTTTATGTTGTTTTCGTAGTGGTTGTTCTCCTCGAATGTTGACATGTAGAAGTCGCCATTGTCGAGAACCACTAGTATCTGGTCTTCGTCGAAGAACTCGCCCAACAGTCGTCCATGCTCGTTGTAGTTGAGGCGGTTTACATCCGGGTCGTACCACACCTTTCTTCCGCCCAGGGTAGAGTGACCGTGACTCTTCAGACCGATGCGGTTGATTGGTTTCTTTGACAGCAGTAAACCCCTTGCCGTGCGTCCCTTGATGCCCACATCGGCGAAATTCTTCTCCTGGAATATGCTGCTCTTGCGCTTTGATGCAGACGGGTCGAGGGTAAGCTTTATTACCTCAGCCTCTCCGTTAGGGTTGGCTGTGAAATAGACAACCTTGGAACCCGGCGTGCCCATGGTGAGATCCCACTCCCTGTCGCGGGTGATGCCCGTGATGGCGAAACGCTTGATATAGTAGAAACCTGCCTTGCCGTCGCGATATACCACATTGTAGATGGTGCGCTTGTCGTTCTTCTTGAACACGCCCACATGCAGGATGTGCTTGCCGACGAATATCTTTTCTGCTACTTTTATTACCTTGTACTTGCCGTCGCGGTAGAATACGATGATGTCGTCGATGTCGGAGCAGTTGCAAACGAACTCGTCCTTCTTCAGTCCTGTACCGATAAAACCTTCCTGGCGGTTGATATACAGCTTCTGGTTGGCCTCCACCACTTTTGTTGCCTCGATGGTGTCGAAGTTGCGTATCTCAGTGCGGCGCGGGTGCTCGGCTCCGTATTTCTCTTTCAGATGGATGAACCACTTTGCCGTTACCTCAACCATATTGTTAAGGTCGCGGTCAATCTCGTCAATCTCTGCCTTGATGCGTGCCATCAGTTCATCGGCCTTGTCCTTGTTGAACTTCAGTATTCGCTGCATCTTTATCTCAAGCAGTTTCAGGATGTCTTCCTTGGTTACCTCGCGCACCATCTGGGGATAGTAAGGCGTGAGGCGGTCGTCGATATGTATGCAGACGGCATCAACGTTGGGTGCCTGTTCAAACTTCTTGTCCTTATAAATACGTTCTTCGATGAATATCTTTTCCAGTGAACAGAAGTGCAACTGCTCCAGCAACTCGTCCTTGCGAATCTCTAGTTCTCGCCGTATGAGTCCCATGGTGCGGTCAACAGAGTGGCGTAGCACGTCACTGACAGTGAGGAACTTAGGTTTATTGTCCTCGATGACGCAGCAGTTGGGGCTGATGTTAACCTCGCAGTCGGAGAAGGCGTAGAGGGCATCCAAGGTCTTGTCGCTTGATACGCCAGGAGCCAGATGCACCAGAATCTCCACCTCTGCCGCAGTGTTGTCGTCAACCTTGCGTGCCTTGATTTTTCCTTTCTCTATGGCTTTGAGGATGGAGTCGATGAGTGTTGACGTGTTCTTGCCGAACGGAATCTCCTTGATGACGAGAGTCTTGTTGTCGAGCTTCTCTATCTTGGCACGCACCTTCAGCTGGCCGCCGCGCTGGCCGTCGTTATATTTTGACACGTCGATGCTACCTCCAGTGTTGAAGTCGGGATAGAGCCTAAACTCCTCGCCGTGCAAATAACTTACGGCAGCATCACAAATCTCACCGAAGTTGTGGGGAAGAATCTTTGATGACAAACCGACGGCAATGCCCTCGGCTCCCTGTGCTAGAAGAAGCGGATATTTGACAGGCAGCGTTATCGGTTCCTTGTTACGGCCGTCGTATGACAACTGCCACTCGGTGGTCTTGGGGTTGAACACCGTCTCAAGGGCAAACTTGGAGAGTCGCGCCTCGATATATCGTGGAGCAGCGGCACGGTCGCCGGTAAGTATGTTGCCCCAGTTTCCCTGTGTGTCAATGAGCAGGTCTTTCTGTCCCAACTGCACCAGGGCATCGCCGATAGAAGCGTCGCCGTGGGGGTGGAACTGCATTGTGTGTCCCACCACGTTGGCCACCTTGTTGTATCTCCCGTCGTCCATGCGCTTCATTGAGTGCATGATGCGTCGCTGAACGGGTTTGAAACCGTCTTCGATATGCGGTACGGCACGCTCCAGGATTACATAGGAGGCGTAATCCAAGAACCAGTTCTGGTACATTCCGCTAAGATGGTGTACTGCTGCCGCGTCAAACCTGTTCACCGGTTTGTAGTCGGAATGAAATTCCTTGTCGGTTTCGCTGTCGCCGTGTTGCTCGCTGTACAGCATCTCGTTATCGTCAATTCCGTCTTTGATGTCGTCGCTCATTAGTGTTTCTTTGGGTTAGTGGTAACAACTTGTCGTTAAAGTGTTCCCTGTTTTAGAAAAAATGATTTGTCCGCAAAGTTAGCGAAAAGAATCGATATTGACAAGTTTCACATTCTCTTTTTGCTGGGCTTTCATGAAAAAACGGCATGCTTGCTGGATGTTGCAAAAAGTGAGCGGTTGTCAGTGGTAAAAAGATTTAAATCTTTTGTGTTGTTAAAGATTTGTCTTATCTTTGTAGTCTATATTACATTCGGATGATGAAAAAACGTAAAAATGTACTGTTTGTACTGCTTTGTCTTGTGGCTGTAGCCCTGCCTGTTGTGGGGCAGAGTTACTCGTCGTTATGGAAACAAGCTGATGAGGCTATGTCTAAGGACTTGCCGCAGACAAGGATTGAGATATTAGGAAAGATAGCAGACAAGGCAAGGCGCAACGGCGACTATGGACAACTGATGAAGGCGACCTTAGGCATGGCTGCACAGCAGGTGGCAGTGGCGCCCGATTCTCTCAAACCGATAGTGGGACGACTGGAAAAGAGCAGGAACGAGGCTACTGACGATGTTCAGAGGGCTGTGTATAGTGCCGTCTTGTCGGTCATATACAAGAACAACAGGAATCTTGACGATAGCAGTGCTGCCATTGCCAAGCGCTATGCTGAAATGGCGATGGTCAATCCCGCCTTGTTGGCATCGGCAAAGGCCACGGGCTATAAACCCTTTGTGGTTGAGGGCATAAACAGCAGGATTTTCAATGACGATATGCTTAGTGTCATTGGTTTTGAGACAGAACAGTTTGCACCGATGCACGATTACTATTCTGCATCTGGCAATCGCCGTGCGGCATGCATCGTGGCACTGAAGATGGCGCAGCACAACCATCGCTTTGAAACGGCACCATTGCGCAAGTCGCATTGTATCGTGTCGCTCGATTCGCTCATAGAAGCGTATGGCGCACTTGATGTGGCAGGTGAAGTGGCGGTTGAGCGTTTTCATCACATGCAGAGTTGCACGGATGTAACCGTTGAAGACCAGATAAAATACATCAACTACGCCACCCAAAAATGGCCGTCGTGGCAGCGCATGAACGACCTGCGCAATGCGTACAAGCGACTTACGTTTCCGAGGGTGAATGTATTGACTTCGGGAGTGAAGGAGAATACTTCAAGGAGTGTAGGAGTGAAGGAGTGTAGGAGTGAAGACAATAGCAATGCAAACAGCTCGTCAACTCGTCAACTTGTCAACTTGTCAACTGTATTATCCCTCCGCAACATCGAAGAACTCACGGTGAAGGTCTATCGCACGTCGCTTGACGGCCGGTCGGAACTGGATGCGCAGAACGAGAATGACTATAAGAAGATGAAGGCGGGGCTGGTGGCGCTGGCCGACAAGACTCTGAATAGGAAATATTCTGTTCGACCAGACTATGAGGAGTTCAATGATACACTTAATATTGGCGGCTTTGAACCTGGTGTGTATATGTTTGAACTGACAACCACACCAGATACGGAACCGTTGCGCTGGATTGTGAAGGTGAGCAATATCCGTGTGATGGCAATGGAACTTCCTGAAAAGAAGATACGCTATGTGGTGGTTGATGCTCACAGCGGCAAACCAGTGAACGGGGCGAAGATAGAACTGCGCCAACACGAAAAGAATGAACTGCTGGCAACGCTGTCCACCGATGGCAATGGTGAGGCAGTTTATAATTACGACAAAAAGAAACCTAATAGGTTTTACGTTTATACCGATACTGACAAGGCCTTGCAAGAGGGCAGGTATTATGAAACTTTCTTTGCCAATGAAACCAATCGCACGACAACAAAGGTTAAGGTGCTTACCGACCGTGCTATCTATCGTCCAGGGCAGACTGTGAGTGTTGCTGCTGTTGTGTATGAAGAGGCACGTGACAGTAGGGCTGACGTATATTTGAAGCGCAAGGTGATGGCTGGCAAGTCGGTCAAGGCTGTATTGCGTGATGCCAACTACAAGGTGGTGGCAGAGAATACGCTTGTTACGGATGCTTTCGGCAAGTGCAACACAACGTTCGTGCTGCCGCAGTCGGCACTCAACGGAAGATACACCGTAGCCGTTGATAATATGAAAGTCGGTATTTCTGTCGAGGAATACAAGCGACCGACGTTCTTTGTGGAGTTCCCAGAGATAAAGGAGACATATCGTGCCGGCGATACGCTGGTGGTGAGAGGCAAGGCTGTAGGCTATAACGGTATGCCGGTGCAGGGCGCAACGGTGAAGTATTCTGTCAGACGCAGCTCATGGTGGTGGCGATATGGAGGTGATGACGATGGCATGATAGCAAATAATGAGATAGCCACTACTGCTATCGACGGAACATTTGCCGTGGAGATTCCGCTCGTCGTTCCAGAGAATGCTGCCGGCATGTCTCGTATGTATCATTTCAATGTCAGTGCTCATGTAACCGATGTTTCTGGCGAAACGCAACAAGGCGAGATGACGCTTCCGTTGGGCACCAAACCAGTGATGCTGTCGTGCAGTCTTGGCGACCAGGTGCTTGCCGATACTCTGAAAGGTTTCACGTTTGCTCTGTATAATGCTGCCGGCAATGAGATTGACGGAGAGGTGGAATATACTTTGGTTCCTTGTTCTTCAGGAGTGGAGGAGTGTAGGAGTGTAGGAGAGCCTCACCCCCAGCCCCTTTCCAAAGGCGAGATGGGTGGTAACAATCCCTCATCCCTCAACTTTCATCTCTCAGCTAACAAAACCTCGTCAACTTGTCAACTCGTTAACTTGTCAACTCTCCATAGCGGCCGCTATCTCTTGACAGCATGGAGCGGTGGCGATACTCTGAAGCATGAGTTCACGGTGTTCTCGCTGAATGATACCGTTCCGGCGGCACAGACTGATGAATGGATTTATCAGTCGGCAAAACAGTTTCCTGCAGACGGTTCACCCGTTACCGTTCAGGTGGGTTCATCAGACCCCGACCTGTATATCTATTATTCTATAATATCAGGAAATACAGTCTTGGAGAGTGGGGTGGAGAGGCGCAATGCTTCGCTCATCAATCGCAAACTGACTTATAAGAAAGAGTATGGCAATGGACTGACACTTAGCTTCGCATGGGTGAAGAATGGCGTTTGTCATAACTGTAACATGAAGATAACACGCCCGAAACAAGATACAGACCTGCTGATGGCGTGGAAGACGTTCAGAAACAAACTTGTGGCAGGACAGAAGGAAGAATGGACGCTCAGCATAAAGAAATCTGATGGTACACCGGCAGATGCACAGATGGTGGTGGCGATGTATGACAAGTCGTTGGATAAGTTGAGAAAGAACCAATGGGGCAAACTTTATGACTTGCAGCCATGGCTAAGCAATGCTCGCTGGATAGTGTCGTGGCAGCAGGATGTGCTGAACAGGAGCACGTGGCAGCAATGGAAGCCCCTCAACTATCAGACTCTGGATTTCAGTCGCTTTGACCATAGTCTGTTCCCCGTTACTTTCTCAGGACAAAAAATTATGAGGTTAAGGGGCGTGGGCAAGAATGCGGTAATGATGAAAACTGCATCAGCAACAACCTCGGGCACGATGCTTGAAGAGGTGAAGGTTGGCCATATTCCTGGTTCTGTGGATGCTTTCAGTTCTATGGATGCCGCAGCTTTGCAAGGCAAGATTGGAGGACTTGAACTGGCGGAAAATGTTGCAGGTGTGGAAACGGCGGAAGGCGAGTCTGAGTATATGCAGATGCAGTTGCGAGAGAATCTCAATGAGACGGCATTCTTCTACCCGGCACTAACTACCGACGAGGACGGCAACGTGTCGATAAAGTTCACGCTGCCCGAGAGCGTTACCACTTGGCGACTGCTCGGCTTTGCCCATACCGCTGACATGCTGAACAATGTGATTGAGGCAGAGGCTGTGGCAAGCAAGGACGTGATGGTGCAACCTAATGTTCCGCGCTTTGTACGAGTGGGCGATAAGGTGCAGATAAGTGCACGCATATCAAACAGCGGTGAGAAGGTGGCAAAGGGTGCAGCCCTGATGGAACTCGTTGACCCGGAGACAGACAAGGTGGTGGTAAGACAAAAGAAGTTCATTACCGTAGAGGCAGGTGCTACAACATCAGTAGTATTCGATTTCGTACCAGAAGAAAACTATCAATTACTGATATGCCGCATCACGGCTTCTGGTAAAACGTTCAGCGATGGCGAACAGCACTATCTGCCTGTGCTTCCTGACAAGGAGCGCGTAACCGTAACACATTCGTTCACGATGAACGAACCGGGTACAAAGGTTTTGAATGTATCTGACTTTTTGGGAGTGCAGGAGAATACTTCAAGGAATGTAGGAGTGAAGGAGTGTAGGAGTGAAGACAATAGCAATGCAAGCAACTCGCCAACTCGCCAACTCGTCCACTTGTCCACTAAAAAAGTTACCCTCGAATACACCGACAACCCAGCATGGCTGGTTGTTCAGGCATTGCCGTCGTTGGCAACACCGTCGAAGGATAATGCCATTGATTTGGCAACAGCCGTTTATGTCAATGTGCTGGGCAGAAAGCTCGTTACAGACAACCCTCGCATAAAGACAGCTGTTGACCAGTGGAGAATGGAACAAGGGGAAGAAGCTTCGTTGCAGAGCAATCTGGCAAAGAACCAGGAACTGAAAGATATTGTGCTCAGTGAGACTCCTTGGGTGAACGATGCTGAGAGCGAGACAGAGCAGAAGCAGATGCTTGCCGCATTCTTCGACAGCAACACAATAGATATGAGGGTAACCTCTGCAATAAAGGAATTGGGCAAACTGCAGAACGAAGACGGTTCTTGGAGTTGGTACCCGGGCATGAAGGGCAACAGCAATATAACGGTGTCCGTAGCCGAAATGCTTGTGAGACTAAACAAGAGCGCTGGCATGCAAAAGGAAACTCAGGCAATGCTGAACAAGGCAATGGATTATCTGAACAAGGAAACTGTTAAGCAGGTGGAGAAACTGAAGGAAATGGAGAAGAAGGGACAAACGGTAACCTTCCCTGGTTTCACAACTCTTCAAATCCTCTATCTCAACGCCATATCTTCCACCTCACAACCTCATAACCTCACAACCTCACCACCTCACAACCTCATAACCTCACAACCTCACATCTATCTGATAGAGTTGCTAAAGAAAGACATAAAGAAGCAGTCAATCTACGAGAAAGCCCTCACGGCAATCGTTCTTGCAAAGAGCGGACAGCAGAAGAATGGCGGTGAATACGTGGAGAGCCTGAAACAATATACGGTGTTCACAGAAGAACAAGGCCGCTACTACGACACACCGCGTGCCGGTTATTCATGGCGCGACTATCGCATACCGACACAGGTGGCTGCCTTAGAAGCAATAAGCGAACTGAACGCTGCTGACAAGAAGACTGTCGAGGAGATGCAGCGCTGGCTGTTGCAGCAGAAGCGTACTCAGGCATGGGACACTCCGATTAACAGCATCAATGCCATCTATGCCTTTATGAACGGCAACAAGCAGGTGCTTGACGCCCAGCCGCAAGCAAAGATAAAGGTTGACGGCAAGGCAGTGGAAACGCCAAAGGCAACGGCAGCACTGGGATATGTGAAGATGAAGATAGACAATGCCGAGAGCATCGCTGTAGAGAAGGCATCAGACGTTACCTCATGGGGCACTGTCTATATGCAGTATTTCCAGAAGACATCGGCAGTCTCTGACCAAGGCAATGCCATCAGCATAAAGCGTGAGATACTCAGTGCAGATGGTAAGGAACTGAAGGTCGGTTCCCGAGTAAAAGTGAGAATAACCGTTGAGGCGGATAGAAACCTCGACTTTGTTCAGATAGCCGACAAGCGTGCTGCCTGCATGGAACCTGTTGTTCAGCTGAGCAGCTATCGCAATGGTGCTTATTGCTCGCCGAAAGACAATGCAACATACTATTTCATAGACCAGTTGCCTAAGGGCAAGCATGTGATAGAAACAGAATACTATATCGACCGTGTCGGAGTCTATGAGACAGGCACCTGCACCGCAGAGTGCGCATACTCGCCAGAGTTCAGGGCCACGGCAAAGTCGGAAACAATAATAATTACCGAATAAGATAATGAGAAGAAGATTATTCATGACTTCGGTGGCGCTGATAGCACTTCTTTCTGGAAATGCACAGCAACTGAAGGTGATAAATGAGAATGTTGACTGTGGTAAGGTGGCGTATGAAAAACCGGTTACGGCTGAATTTGAATTGCTTAACAGCGGTTCCTTCGGTGCGCTGATTACTGATGTCCATCCAAGTTGCGGGTGTACCAAGGTGGAGTATCCGAAGGAAACGGTGGCGGCTGGTGCTACCTGTAAGATAAAACTGACCTATGACTCACGGATGCTCGGTCATTTCAATAAATCGGCGTTGGTATTTGTCAGTGGCATGGAGCAACCGTTGGAACTGACGATGGTAGGTGAGGTGCTGGCTGAGTTGAAAGACTACACGGGCGAATATCCTTATACTATCGGCGGTCTGCTTGCCGATAAGGATGTGCTTGAGTTCGACGACGTGAACAGAGGCGACACTCCGGAGCAGGTTATATATGTTCATAACAATGGAACGGAGACGGTATATCCGTCAATGCTGCATCTTCCGTCATATCTTTCTTCATATTCCACACCGTCGCAGTTGAAACCAGGTCAGGGCGGACAGGTTTATGTGAAGCTCAATTCTGCCGCTTTGCGTGACTATGGTCTGACTCAGACAACGGTATATCTCGGTTCAAAACCAGGCGAGAAGGTAAGTGAGGAGAAGGAAATGCCTGTCTCTGTCGTACTCCTGCCGAGTTTTGGTGGAATGAATGAAGCGCAGAAGAAATATGCACCAAAACTGGTGCTGTCTGACGAGACATTGAAAATCAATTTTGAGGGAAAGAAGCGCAAGAATGCTACTGTGATATTGACCAATAACGGTAGGACAACATTGAAAATCAGTTCTCTCCAACTCTTTACCGCAGGCATGAAGGTGACACTGAACAAGCGCGAGTTGGCTCCGGGCGAATCGACAACACTGAAGGTGACAGCCTATCGCGATGAACTGAAGAAGGTGAAGGGTAAACCGCGTGTACTGATGATAACCAACGACCCGGATAAGGCAAAGGTAGTGATAAACCTCACCACCAATGGCCTTTAACTCCTAAGCGAAGCGTCACTCCTTCACTCCTATACTCCTTTAAAAAGAATAAGAATAAAATCAATGGAACATCCAGAAAATAGCGAAGAATATAAAGGACTAACAGTCAATGGCGGTGTTGAACAACCGTCTATTATCAATCCCTACCTTAAGCGTAACCGCTTCCGCCGCCGTGAGTTGTCGGTGGCAGAACTTGTAGAGGGAATTGTAAAGGGCGATGTCACTGTGCTCAGTCAGGCAGTAACGCTGGTGGAGAGCACCAATCCTCAGCACTATTCCAAGGCGCAAGAGGTTATTGAGAAGTGCCTTCCTTACAGCGGCAACTCTGTGCGCATAGGCATCAGTGGCGTGCCAGGTGCCGGCAAGTCAACATCTATCGATGAGTTCGGAGTGCATGTGCTTGAGCGAAACGGCGGAAAGCTTGCCGTGCTGGCCATCGACCCTAGTTCGGAAATATCTAAGGGAAGCATCCTCGGCGACAAGACACGCATGGAGAAACTCTCCGTTCACCCCCAGTCGTTCATTCGCCCTAGCCCCTCAGCAGGTTCGCTCGGAGGCGTTGCCCGCAAGACGCGCGAGTCGATAATCCTCTGTGAGGCGGCAGGCTTCGACAAGATATT
>JAZSAV010000016.1:0-10116 GCA_045602085.1 Prevotella sp.
AGTTTGGTGTTGGCCACGAAGTCATCAATTAAGCCACATTGGAACCAGGCATAACGGATATATGGCTTTTTGTAAGAGCCTGACGAGGGGTCGAAGAGTTCCATGGTCTTGTTATAGAACTTCGTGCCGATGTCGGAGGATGGAGCGCCCCATGATAAAGAGTTCCACTCTTGACCGTTCCAACGGTCTGCACCATGCGCGTGGATGTTGCCCTGATTGATTTTGCTGTACCTGTGTTTGAGGTAGCGAGAGAGGAAGCTTTGTGGGTCATCGCCATAGTCGAAGTATTCAAAATCCATGCAGATGTCTACCCGGGTAATTCTATTGAAAGTGTAGCCGAAATGCTCAATGAATTCTTGCAGCAGCTGAGCAGCGTCATCGTGATAACAGGCATAGTTGGTTAGTCGGAGGTGACATTCCTCAGGGAGGTGGATGCCGTCAGGAAGCTGGGAAGCTGGATTGCGTCGCACCTCCAGAAAGGGCTGTCCGTTGTCGTCCTGAATCGTAAACATTTCCTTGTAAACTCGGGTGCCATAGGGACGCTCTACAACCACCAAACCGACAGAGCGGAAGAAGTCAGCGTTGCGTGGTTGGCCGAAAGGTTCAAGGCAATGAATTTCCAGCCAATCAAGATTGACACAACGGGTCTGAGGGGTAGGGGTGTTGGAGGGGTTCGGCATAGAGCAGGGCTGCAACAGTGTTGCAGCATAGGGGACGAGGGTTAGAGGGATTCGGGGTAGACTTGTTGATGCGTTAGTATGCGGTTGGTGAGTTGGCGCAAAGTACGGGAGCTAAAATTCAGAGAGAGAGTGATACGGTTGCCATTGGCCATGTGCTTCAAGGATGCGCAATAGAAGTCAGAGAGGCGTGAATCAAAACGCAGACAGTAGCCATCAGAACGCAGACTACGAAGCCGTTCTTCGTAGTCTGCAATCATCTTAACGTAGGTGGGTTTAAAACACTTCGGGTTCATTGGACGCTGGGTTTGGTTCGTTTGAATTATCGGCAGCAGCGGCATTGGAAGAGGTGTTAGTGTCAGTGGCTGAACCACTGACCACAGTAGGAGCGATGGGTTTAACCCAGCCGTTGCCATCAACGGTGAACTGTACACCACGTTGGGACATCAGGGTGGTAGACTTTACGTCAGTGAGATACCACTTTGACACGTCATGTTGAACGCCCTGGTTGTCGTAGAGACGAGTGGGAACGTCATCATTCCTGCCGCCAAGGAGTTCGATACTGCGGACGTTGATTTGCATGCCTGCTTTCATGCAGCGGTCTTTGGCTGACGAGTAGACACGGAGGGTGATGGTACCCCAGACACAAACCTGTGTGCCTGCCTTGATGTACTCGGCCACCTTGGGGTGGTCGTTCATAACGCAGTCAACCCAAATAGATGTGCGGTGCTCTTGGCCAGCTTGGTCAGTCCACACGTCATTGTGAGCGACACGAAAGGTTGTAAACTTGCGGCCATCCTTGGCCTGTAACTGAGCGTCTGCGCCCACGTTACCAATGAGAAATGCTTGTAACATAATGATAATTAATTAAGTGAATAAAGTTGTTTGTTTATTAAGTGAGTAATTATAGACTAAAATTTCTTTTTTCTTCCTTTTATTTATTGCCATTTTTTTTTTACCACCATAGTATGTAATGGGTGTTCTCATAATTTAGATGGAAAAATGGATGAATAAAAGTAATAAATAACATGCGATTAAGGCTATCGCCCATGCAACGCATTCAATAAATTCACGTAGAAGTTTCATAAGACATTAGGTTTTTCTGCGTTGGTCGCTTTGCAGATGGATTTCCGTTCCGCGAGTCGGCAGGAGATACGATAATTGAGGTCATAAACTTGGCGCAGACGATGCGCTGCTGAGAGATTAGTTACCGTGTCGTTTGATTTCAAGCCTGCTTTGATGGCACGAACCAGGGAACGAGCATTCACACGTAACTGTTGAGCCTGTGGAATGCGATATTCAGCCAGAACACGATAAACAAAGTTCATGGAATCGGTCGACCTCGGGGCAAAATAACAGTCGTAGTCAGCTGCAAAAGCGGTTAAAAAGAGGTAGTCACGATTAGCTTGCAGCGAGGAGCCGATACCAACAGTGTAAACGGTGGCGGTGTCATCGAGGATATGGGGTTTTCCCATCTCCACGAAACCACAAATAATAAGATAGTGATAATGGGTCATAGATATGTGTGATTTTATTCTACAATAATCTTGACGATTGGTCGACCTGTACTATCACATTTGAAGTATATCGTGTAATCTTTCAGATTATCAAACATGATACGCAGAAAAGTATCTGAAAAAATGTCGTTAGAGGAACGAATCAATACAGAAGTAACTTCTCCTTTACTATCATAATTATACTCAAGACGATAGATGGTAAAAATGTTTTCAACTCTTTTACAAAATTCGGTAAGTTCTGAATTGTCTCTCATTGCAGATTTGATTTTTAAAATTAGACTGAGGTGTTAACCGTAAGTCGCTCATCTGAAAACAATTGTCATTATGCACATCAGAATGATTTCGGGGCAGAGGTTATGATAAATGAAAAACGGACACGAGGTTTTACAACGTGTCCGTCTCAACTCTGCATGAGCGACACCCTTTACGTTCATGGGTCGCACCTCTGCGGAGCCCACTATCCTAAGGGATGTTGCAAATATAGGAATAAAAACGATAGGGTGTATCAGTAGGAGGGAGGAAAGTTTGTTAAGAGTTGTTAGAGGTGTAGGGATTGCAAAGTCAGAGATAGCAAAAAGTAGGGGCAAAAGAAAAGGGATGCCGCTGCATCCCTGAAAAAAAGAGAGGATTCGTTATCACAACGGAGGATTCTTCTATTGAAAGTAATCTTTCTGTTTTAAAAACCGATTACAAACTAATGAAAACTTACCATTAATAATAAAATTACACTTGAACCTAAAATACACATACAATTAATGATAGACACAGATATAATATCGCTGTGACGATGTCACAGCATAGAGGACATGTGTTATGCGCAATCGTAGGCTGATTCGATGAGCTTCATGTCGAGGACTGTGCCGGTCTCCATCTTCGCCATCGCTTGGACGAGGCGACACATCAGGACTTTGTCGGAAAAGTCAACTTCGGTAGATGGGAGGACAGACAGGGAGTGGGACACGTTCGCTATGTAGAGGTCTGTGGAGTTCTCCACAGGAGGAGCCCACGCATGGATGATGGCCTCGATGGTGGTGCGGTGGTAGTGGCGAATGTAGCGCCTGAGTAGGACAAAGGCGGCACGGAGACCGTACTTCATGGAGACGAACTGTTCAAACTCGGGGTCATCAGGGTTGTTGACTTCGCCCAGCCAAACGTTACCGATGCGGATGTTTAGTGGGTTGTTGTTGCGGATGCCTCGAGGGAGAGGCTTTTGGGGACGTGGGGAGATTGGCATGATGGTGGGTGGTTAGGGCTGCAACGGTGTTGCAGCATAGGGGACAAACTATTGATTAGATGGGGTATCGTTGGGGTGGGACATGTCGACTTGATATTCAGAGAAGAGGGTGGCATCGTTGGGAACGAGCAAGTTCCAGAACGATGAGTTATTGGCGCATGCATGGGTCTTGCCGCATGCGAGGGCGGCTTGCTTCTTGTCGACACGATCAATGTAGTAATGGCATAGGGAGTTGCAGGGGTAGCCTTTCAGGATGGAGGCCACGAATTGCACGTAACGCGACATGGATTTCACTTTCACCTGTCGCCAGAAAGAGGTGCATGTGTAACACGGAGTGTCGGGGACATCGGGAGAGGTGGCATTCTCGATTTCGTCTTCGTTGAGAGGACGCATGAGGATATAGGGCATGAGACCAAGGAGGCATCCTTGTTTCTCGCTGCACTCCTGAAAGGTGAGGGCAATAGGATGCTGTTGGGTGGTCTGCTGTTCGTACTGATATAGACAGAACGGACAGGCAGACTGTCCGAGGTGGTTGTACAGAACGGCCTGCTGGTAGATGAAGTCGTCTGAAGACTTGTAGCGTCTAAACTTTGGTAGGAACTGAATGTTCATGGGACGTGAGACGTTTGACGTAGTAGTCCAAACCAAAGATAGAGCCAGCTAAGAGGAAAGCTTGGGCGATGTACATTAACGTGCCGGAGGCTACAGTGTCGATGCGTAGGACTTGGTAACAGGCAATGGCAATACTGCTGACGATGAGCAGTACGGCCATTGTGTATTGGGTGATGTGTAGACGGGTAGGCATGTGGTACTTTAGACGTTAGGGCAGCGACCATGTCGCTGCATAGGTGACGGTGGAGGGTGGACGGAGAGGACGCTACAGCTGTTCTTCTGGCCAATCGGTGTTGGTGGCAGCAGACATGTAGGATTCGATGGCAGGGAGCCGTGAGGCTTCTTGATAGGGTGATTGTTCCGAGGTCGTTTGCGGTAGGAACACGGAGGAGGTAGAACGGAGGTGGCTACCGTTGGGTGACTTGCGTGACTGTATAAGGAGAGAGAAGTTCGTGGTAGGCTGCAGTTCCTGTTGGTGGTTGTAAAACAGGAAGTGCTGGTAATCAGAGAAGCCAGCAATGGCGGTGTTGTCCGCAGGATCAATGACGAAAGAGAGAACGTAGAGACGTTCAGCATCAGCGGTGACGATGGTAATCTGGTCGCCCAACTGTACATTGGGATTCAGTGGCAAGATGGCTTCGGAGATATGGCCGATGGTATCATAGGACATGTTCTCAGGTAGACGGAAAGGTAGTGAGACATGATTCACACCACAGGTACGTGGGGCGAGGGAGCCGAGAGAACCGATAGTGATGGGACAGAGACATGGCAGCTGGACGATGGCATCTTTTTGGTACCAAGGCGAGGTATAAGCGCCCAAGGCTTGTTTTAGCCAGGCAAAGCGTGAACGGTTGCCGTACTCTACACCCTCTTGGCCTCTGTCGATGATGGCTTTTAGCTTGCGGTACGTCCAGAAGACAGGCGCAAACTTGACACGCTGGGTAGCCTGTGCGAGCGTCATGGGATTGCGGACTACAGGCTGATAGGAGCGGACGACCTGCGTCTGCTTGTTGTTCGATTGTTTGTTGGTGTAGCCGACAATGGTACCCACCTTGCCGGAGAAGTTGGAGAACATGCCATTACCTTTTGCCATGATGATGAGAAATAGGGTTGTTAGACTTGGGGTTAATAGAACCCTGATTAGGGATGCGGCTGCCGAACAGCCGCACACACTAACCAGGGCAAATCAGAAAATTTACGTTAGATCTGTTCCTGAGGCCAGTCGGTATTGCCGTTTGCGGCCATGTAGGACTCGATGGCGGCATCCTTGGCGGCATCCTTGTAGTAGTCGGAGGCAGCGGCAGCAGTTGACAGGGTCAGTGCGGTGGTCGAGCGGAGGTGCTGACCAGATTCACCCTCGCGAGAGAGGATAACGCAGGCGTACTCAGTATCGGCTTCAATTAATATGCCAAACTCAAGACTCAGAGAGCCGGTATCATTAGAAAAATTTGTTACTGCTGTCGAGTCAGTAGAGTTTAGCACAATAGAAAGAACGGTACAATTGTATTGAGAACCATGCACAAAAGTGAGTTGGTCACCCTCTTTCAGGAAACTGTTGTTTGCCAACAGTGCAGTTGAAACAGCACCAATAGTATTCAAGGAAGAAACGTCACCAACAACCAAACCGAATCGGACATAATCTTCCGCCAAATACTCCACATCAATAGAAGTTAACGAACCCTTTGTGATGTTGGTCTTGATGGGGAGCGTGACTGCTTCGCCTTTCTCGAACCAGGGACCGTCGAACTGCTTCATTGCTTCACTCAGGAAGCGGAGGCGGCTCTTGTTGCCATAGGCTACACCCTCCTGACCACGGTCGATGATGCCTTTCAGAGCACGATACGTGGCGTTGATGGGTGCCATCTTGGCACGCTGTTCTGCCTGTGCGGCAGTCTTGGGGTTACGTACTACAGGCTGATAGGCACGGAGGCCCTGCGTCTGCTTGTTGTTACTGTCTTTCAGGTTGTAGCCGACAATGTTGCCGACCTTGCCTTTGAAGTTACCGATAATTCCTAAACCTTTTGCCATAAGAAATGAAAGTTAAGTGGTTAAAATATGAAGTTATAAAAAGATAGTGCCGTAGCTGTCTTGATACTGAACGGCTGGTTGATAGTCGGAGTTGTAGAAGAAAGCTGTCATCGAGCCGGACTTCTCAGCGAACAGAGTGTGCGCAGCTCCATCGAGCAGGCACATGCCACCTTCGTTGTCATCGTAGAGGTAGAAGATGCCGATGTCACCCGACTTGGTGACGTAGCCAAGACACTGTTGACCGCTGAGTTCCTGCGAAGTCCAGTTCGTCACCATGTCGTCCGTGATGGTCACGAGGATCAAGTCAGCTATCTGCTGATACTCAGGTGTCGGGTCAATAGGCCAATCATCATCACCATCACTGCCCTCACGGTAGGACATGACAGCAGCCTTTAGGGCTTCTTCAGTGAAGTTGTCGGAGTAGGCTGG
Organism: Prevotella sp.; assembly: GCA_045602085.1. Classification (GTDB taxonomy): domain Bacteria; phylum Bacteroidota; class Bacteroidia; order Bacteroidales; family Bacteroidaceae; genus Prevotella. Next base: position 6,498 of record JAZSAV010000016.1, read on the forward strand.
GTTAACCTGCATGAACGTGGTAGACCTGCGGAAGCCTGTCTGGCCGTATGCCTGCGAGCGGATGACACAGCCAGCCACCATCGGAGCGTCAACGGCCAGAGCGTCCAGCTTCAGGGCGAGATAGTAGTGACCGTCCACATTCATGGAGTAGAAAGTGTCCTGAGCAGTCTCGTCATAGGGCGACACGAAGAACGAGGCGTAACCGTAGACGTACTCACCATTCACCAGCTGACAAGTCACAAAGGTAAGCTGGTCGCCATAGGCCAGCCAAGGGTTGTTATTCAACAGCGCAGTGGAGAGGGTGGCGATGTCGGACGGTGACCATCCGTAACCAGCACGGAGGGTTGTAATGTAGCCGTGCGAGTTTGCGCTATTAATAAAAGAGGTCAACTGTACACCACCTAATGAGCCTTTCGACATGAGGAAAGGCCCTGGGGCAATGGCTACATCTGACTTCAAGAGATAGGGGCCACGGAAATTGGCGAGGTTGTAGCTGAGGAACTCAGATTTTGAGGGGTCACCGTAGGCGACACCCTCAAAGCCTCGTTTGATGATGGGCGCAAGCGCATTATAGAAGCGTTGGACGGGTCCCATCGGAATTCGTGCGAGTGCCTGTGCGATGGACTGAGGATTGGCCACGATGGGCTGATAGGCCTTTACGCTTTGGACGTAACGACCCTGACGGTTGCGCGTCAGGTAGCCGACAAGGTTACCAACTTTTCCCCAGAACATGCTGCCGAGACCTGTAGCCCTTGCCATGATTAGCCCTCCTTATTAGATGTAGACTTCGGGGACTTGGCAGCTGGAGCAGCAGCGGCCTGGGTGTTGCGAGGTTTGCGAGGGTCAAGAGCCCAATTGAGGTTTGATTTGTAAGCCATATATAAAAGGTGCATGAGACAGATGGTCGTATCTCATCGTCGGCAAAGGTACAAATAAAGTTTGGAACGGACAAGCATCGGAGGTAAGTCGGACTTGCATCGGAGGTAGAGCGGAATTTTACCAAAAAGTTTTACATTTTAACTAAAATTGAGGGGAAAGTCGGTAACATAGTTTAACGTGCGTTAAGGAGAAATAACGTGGAGGGCTGTAACGATGTTACAGCATAGGAGACTAAAGAGGGTGGTGGGTGGGTGATGGGGAGAGGGTGAGAGGGGCGAAACATGTATTAACATACATTAACGATAGGTTAATACATATTAACGATTAAAGTTTGGTTATGTCAATACTTTTTTGTACCTTTGTAGTACAAAAATGAAGTTATAAACAATCAAAAATCAAATGACAATGAAAACAAAAAGCGAAATGGCCATCACCAAAGCAATGGCAGACCTAAAGAAAGAAGTAGCCCTGAACATCACTGAGCAGTGCTTAGAGATTATCATGAGACAAAGGAACCAGTACGCCAACATGATAAACAGCGAAACAGGACGAGCAATCAGGGACAATGCAACAGGCAATAAGTGGCAACTAATGAACGAAAAACTCAGTAGTCTCTTCAGGAAAATGTACCTGTTAGACAGAATAGCAGGAAGCATCTACGAAAAGGAGTGGAACATCAGAAACAATGCCCTTAGAAAATCCTAAGGGCATCCAAAGAAAGAAAGGGCATGAGCTATGATTAAGGAATTCGGAATCTACCTGAGCAGCGTTAAAGGGTACAGCGAAAACACGGTGATAGCATACAACGTGGATTTACGGTCGTTCGCACGGTTCATCAAACAAAGGAAGAGCACAGGACGGTGGTCAACCGTAACCAGGGAGGACATCGACATGTTTATGGAGTATGAGCAATACCGGGGAGTATGTGCCAAGACGGTTAACAGGAAGTTGGCAGCCATCAGTAGTCTGTATGACTACATGAAGAGAGAGGGCATGGCTGTAGAAAATCCGTGCCGATGGGAAACGAGACAGAAGACAGAAGACAAGGTCATCAACACCATACCAGCGGACGACCTGAAGTCCATCATCAGTAAGACGCACGGACGTACTAAGATACTCATTCAGCTATTAGCGACAACAGGCATCCGCATTCAGGAAGCCTTAGACATCAGGGTAGGCGACATCATGCCGAGTAACTGCAGTATCAAGATACATGGCAAAGGTGGTAAGCAGCGTTACGTGTACACCACCGTAGAAGTCATGGACGAGATTCAACAGTACATGCCGAAGTGTGCAGCTGCACACCTGTTTACAGGAATGACGCAGAGAACCGCACGGTACGACATCTATAACGCCATGAAAGGACAGACGGACGCAAAGCAGCTAAGCCCCCACGCCATCCGTCACACGTTCGCCACAGAGATAGCCGCCAACGGCATGGAAGCACCAGCATTAGCGGAACTGTTAGGTCACAGCAGCATCAAGACTACGCAGAAGTACATCGACAGTACGAAACTGCGAGTACAACAGCAATATATTCAATTCAAACCATTCTAAAACAAACAAACATGGAAGAAAAAGAGAACATGAGCAAGGTGCCTGAAATGGCCACCATTAGAAAGAAAGCCAAGTGGGGAACGAGAACACAGAAGATGGTATCGTTCAGAGCCGACAATGAGATTGCAGAGTATCTGGAAACAAAGCAGAACAAAGGTAGATACCTGAACGAGTTAGTCCGAACCGACATGATGCGAGAACAACACGCAAGCATGGAAGCGGAAGAAGAGACGGAGGGTGGCACGTAAGCCACCCTTTTTCTGAGGGCGTACGCACGAAGTGCGGACGCAAGACAGAGGGAACACGAACCGGGAATAGCCAGCAGCGTAACGAAGCCATCAGGGAGGTGGGAAGATGGAAGAAACGAGCGAAACATGTATTAACATACATTAACAATAGGTTAATACATATTAACAATAATAATTTGGATATGTCAATACTTTTTAGTACCTTTGTAGTATAGAAATCAAGTTAATAACCCTTTAAAAACAAAGAACAATGAAAACGAACATCTATTTAGTAAAGAGCTACATGAGATTCCAAGAAGATGAGACCCCGACCAGGGAGATGAGAGAGAAAGCCACCGCACTCTGGGCTACAGACACAAGAGAAGAAGCAGTGGAAGACGTAAGAAACTTCCTACAGAAAGAGAACAGAGAAGCCAACGACCTCTACAAGAAGTATTGGTATATCCAGAAAGTTGAGTTATTTAAAGCCCTTAGCAACGACTAAGGGCTACAAACCACCAAAAGACAGAGAGCCATGACGACAAGTATCAACACAGAGAGCCTGCTGGTAGGCTGGCAACTCGGAGAACAGGTAGTAATGTGCGGTGAGAACGCTGAGAAAGCAGCCGCCATCTTAGGAACGGACACGGAAGAAGCCCCCAACGGGACACCGAGACTTCTTCTAAACAGACGGTACCAGGACACAGCATATCCAAAGTTGGTAAAAGCTGGATATAAAATAGCCATCAGGGTGCCAGACTGAGCGCCAAGAGCGCCCAAGTCGGGCGCCCGAAGGGCGACCGCAAGAGAAAGGAAGCTGGGAGCCAGCAGCGCAGAAGAGGGAACCAACCATAAACACCCCGGGGGGCATGGGGGAACCCCCCCATAAACACCAAACACGGAAAGGGGAAGAAAATATAGATTAAAAGTGCTAGCTTGTTGTGCCGGGGGTTGAC
>JAZSAV010000017.1:0-51699 GCA_045602085.1 Prevotella sp.
AATCTTATTTCTTTAATCCCATACGCCGAATAGGCGAAGGGAAAATATTCTGCTCAGAACGACTGTCGGATAGTATTGAAGTCCATGAACTGTTCCTGTAAAAAAAACATTGACGGTTCGCTTCTTCTTTTACCCAAGTGACGCAATTATGCGGCACTCGCTTCTTGTACTACTATTCGTATCTGTTTTATGTAAATCTTTCAAAGAACTCTTTCTTTTTGTTTGCCTCCCGGAGCGTTACTCCTTGAAAGCGGGTGCAAAGGTATAGACTTTTTTGATACCCGCAAAATATTTCAAGGAAAAAATTAAGAAAACAATGCTTTTTTTATGCGATTTTGATTTAAATCAAGCACGCTGTGTGCGCGCACATTATTATATAATATATTAGAGGGAGACAAACGGAGATAAAGGGAGACAGAGGACAAGTGAAGATGAAAGGGAACGTGGATTTAAATAACACGTCACTTCTTTTCGGGTTGCTTGTTGAATCTGTAGGCAAGCGTGAAGAAAATTGAGTGAGAAAAAATACAATAAATCGCATTTTTTTGGAAAATAGTATTAATTTTGTGCAGATGGAACTCACTGCATTATATTTACGAAATTGGTTCAAGCATTTCAACGAATTGTATTTCGACTTACAACTACCCGACAGCATAGAGCTAAAGGTTAGTAACTCACGCACACATTTAGGTAAGTTTAAATGCAATTGGTCGCAGCATTGGTTGCCAGGACGCAAAAGGATAAGCAACTGCCTGATAACAATCAGCAGATTCTACGACTTACCAGAAAAAGAGATCCACAACGTGCTGCTCCATGAAATGATACATTATTACATTGCGATAAGCGGAAAGCGAGACACAGCACCCCATGGCAAACTGTTCAGAGAGCAGATGAACAGACTGAACTCACAATTCGGTTGGAATATAACCATTAGTGCCAAGACAGGCAAATGGACTATCGCAGAAAGGAATAAAGAGTCGTCGTTTTTGGTTCTTGCCATCAAATTAAAAGATAACAGCCACATGCTGACTGTCGTCAATCCCAATTATAGGAATGAGATAGACCTAAAATGCCAACAAATAACAGACATCAAGGAATGGAAATGGTATATAGCAGAAGACGAATACTTTGCCCACTTCCCACGAGTGAGAAACCTGCGGGGGAAAAAGGTGAGTAAGGATGTATATGAAGAAAAGATTAGGGGCATGCAAGAAACTGGATAATTGCAGCAATAACAAAAAATAAGAAACAGGCAAAAGCAACCTGTTTCTTATTTTTATATAGACCTAATGACAATCAATGAAACTTATTCGTGAACATAAATATCCCATCCAAGATATGTATTGATTGCCTCATCGAGTACATCAACGACATCGGTACGGCACATGGCAACGTGATGTTCAAATCCATTCTTGCAGATATATTTCATCAGTTTCTGCAGGTTGTCAACCTGCGTTACGGCAATACATCCATCCATTCCGTATGGGTCGTTGGTGATGTTACCCTTGCCAAGATATGACTTGATGCAACCCTTAGGGTCATCTGTTGAGATGCGGAAGAATGTAAACTCGCCGGCTGTAGCCTTGCCATAAACGGCACCGAAGGTCTTCACCTTGCCCAATGTTCTGCCGAGCACGCCGAGAGGACCAAGCTTGAGGTCGTTCTGTACGAACGACTTAGGGAAGTTGCCGCAGTGTGTACATACACACTTGTTGCGGTCTTCAGCAAAGTTATTATTCCAATCAAGCAATGCTGGTGACTTTCCTGACGCCAACATCAGAGCATACATAGAAACAGCACCGGCGATATCAGTCTCACAAGCAGCAGGAATAAGCTTGTCACCCAGCATACTCATAGTCACGCAAGCAGCACAACCGTAGTTCTGCTCCAACGAATCCCAACACTGAATAGCAACAGCATCAACCTCGTTTGCCTCAATCCAGTTCTCCACAGCCACTCCAAACTTAGCCTGTAGGTTCAGTTTCTCCATATAGTTCTCTGGCACGGCAGCATAGTTGCAGATACATTTCTTCTTCTCAATGAGTTTTGGGTCATCGTCGGCAATATTCTGTGCCGCAAAGATAATCTCCGAAAGGTCTGCAGGAACAACTGTAATGCCTGCACGTTGCAACAGTTTCTCACTTGCGCGACAAGTATTAAAGCCGAGCGGACGAGTACCAATCTGACCTATACGGCAGTGGCGCAAACCGTTTACTACGCGGCAAACAGCTGCAAACTTATTGATATCCTTTGCCAGCAGGTCGCTATATATAGAATATGTGTGCAGTGTTGTATCTGTGAATGGAATGCCATACTGATAAAGATTGTTGCATACAGAAATCTTTCCGCAGAACGCGTCGCGACGACTGTCCAGATCCACCTTGTCGTTCTCATCATCGCAAGCCTGAACCAATATTGGAACATTCAGATTGGCATCACTGATAGCATTGATGATACCGATTTCAAAACCGAAGTTAGGCAGACTGACGATAATTCCGTCTATCTCGTCGCGATGCTCACGGAACTGTGCCGATACCTTCAGACCATCCTCACGCGTTTCAATACTGCTGCTGCCAGTAGGTGTTGCATCCTCAGGCAGAATGATATATTCGTAACCTTCATCGGTCAGCGTCTTAAGCAACTGCTTGCGCACGTCTTTTGCAAGTTCAGAGTTGAAATAAGCTCGAGTACCGATTATTACTCCAAAGCAAATTTTTCCGTTTTTCATAATGTTATAGTTTTTTGAGTTTATTAGTTCTTTTTTATGTAAGAAGTTATATGGAGTTATAAGAAGATATCGTTCGCTTTGCTCACTTAGAAGATAAAAGACATTACTTGAGGTTATGTCCTCTATCTTCTTATATCTTCTTATATCTCCTTCTACCTTCTTATCTCTCCTTCATTTTTGAATCAACATCCCTATAGCCTTGTGCCAACCGTCATACAGTTCAGCCATTTCGCTTTCCGTATGTACTGGGCTAACAGGTTCTGATGCCGACCATACAGCCTCCGCCTCCTCAAATGAAGACCACTTCCCAAGTGCAAAGCCGTTCATTACCAGTGCACCGAAAGCAGAGGCGTCCTCAACTTCCGAACGAACGATTGGAGCTTGCAGCATATCAGCTTGGAACTGCATCAGGAATTTGTTCTTTGTAGGTCCGCCGTCAACCCTTACTTCCTTTAGACGAATACCGGCCGACTTTGTCATCGAATTAATTAGGTCAGCCACCTGATATGCTATCGATTCAAGCGTTGCACGACAGATATGTGCCTTTGTCGAACCAAGCGACAGACCGCAGATTATAGCCTTCACCTTGTCATTCCACCATGGAGCACCAAGACCTGAGAATGCCGGAACCAGATATACACCGCCGTTGCCTTCTACCGATGTCGCTATCGCTTCTATCTCGGCAGGACTCTGTATCATGTCAAGCTGGTCTTTCAGCCATGTGATGGTCACGCCGGTGCAATGTATGTTGCCTTCGAAGGCATAGAAGTTTCTGCCTAACGCCGAGAATGCGACAGATGTAACCAGTCCTTCAGGTGCTGCAACAGCCTGTTCGCCGATATTCACCATAACCGACGACCCTGTTCCGTATGTAGCCTTTCCATAACCCTCACGGAAACACATCTGTCCTGCCAGTGCTCCATGCGAGTCGCCAAGCACACCTGCTATCTTTATCGGTTCTGTAAAGAGTCCACCAACGGTAGTCTCCCCGAACACAGCATCACATGGCAATGCCTTTGGCATCATGTTCCGTGGAACGGTTAGCATCTGCAGCAGGTCGTCATCCCAATCCATCGTATGGATATTGAAGAGCATCGTACGCGAAGCATTGGTATAGTCAGTTGCATGACTCTGGCCTTCTGTCAGTTTGAATATCAGCCATGTGTCTATCGTTCCGAAACACATTTCGCCACGTTCTGCCGCCTCTCGCGCTCCTTCCACATTATCCAGAATCCACTTTGCACCGCTACCTGAGAAATAAGGGTCAATAAGCAGACCGCTACGCTCACGCACCAGTTCGCCGTAACCCTTTTCTTTCAGTTGCTTGCATATCTCAGCACCGCGCATGCACTGCCACACCACGGCGTTAGTCACCGGTTTGCCCGTAGCCCTGCCCCACACCACCACCGTCTCTCGCTGATTAGTAATGGCTATCGAGAACTCATTGTCGCCAGTGTTGTATGGTTCCACCAACTTGGTGATGACGCTCACCGTATTGGCATATATCTCTTCAGCGTCGTGCTCCACCCATCCTGCCTGCGGATAATATTGCTTGTGCAGCAACGCCTCCGATGCCACAATCTTGCACTGCTCGTCAAAAAGGAATGCCTTTGTCGATTGCGTGCTTTGGTCAATAGATATTACGTATTTCATACGGCCTATCCCTCTATCATTTCGAGTGCAGCCTTATATATACCCTCATAGTCTATTCCGTAATGATGGAACACCTCCAGCGGCTTTGCATGGATAACGTTCTCATCAGGAATACCAAGTATGCGCATCTTCGTCGGGCACTCCTGTGCTGTAATCTCAGCCACCGTTGCACCCAGTCCGCCAAACATGCTGTGCTCCTCTACTGTCAGAATCTTGCCAGTTTCCTTTGCTGCCTTTATCACGATGTCGCGGTCGAAAGGTTTCAGCGAGAACATGTCTATCACGCGTGCATTGATACCCTTCTCTTCTTTCAGCATTCGGGCAGCCTCCTTACAATGGGCTACGGTTTCACCTGTTCCGATGATGGTCAGGTCGTCGCCTTCGCATATAGTATTTGCCTTGCCCAGTTCAAACGGGAAGTCATCATTGTCATATACATCTGGTACGGCATTGCGTCCTACACGCACGTATGCCGGTTTCGGATGGTCAACCAACGCCTGACAGAGCTTGCGTGTCTGTCGCACGTCGCATGGCATATACACTTCCATGCCTGGGAATGTGCGAAGCACAGCAATGTCGTGCAGACTGTGGTGGGTTGCACCCAACTGACTATATGCCACACCGCCGCTGACACCGCAAATCTTTACAGGCATCTGTGAGTATGCCATATCTACCTTTACCTGTTCCAGACTGCGTGCAACATAGAAGCATGCAGGACCGAAGATGAACACCTTCTTGCCGGCAGACGCCAGTCCGGCAGATACGCCCACTGCGTTCTGCTCTGCAATTCCCACTTCCACAAACTGCTCCGGCAGAGCCTTGCCAAAGTCGGTAAGCGTGGCAGAGCCCGAAGCGTCTGATGTTACTGCTATGATATCTTTGTCTTGTTGTGCCAACTCCAACAATGTGTCGGTAAAACTCTTTCGGCACGGGGTCTTATTTATTTCTAACATGATATTTTTAAGTTAACGAATTGACGAGTTTATGAGTTAACAAGTTGACAAGTTAAATCTATCAACGTCTCGCCAATCATAATTCATAATTCTTAATTCTTATTTTAAAGAATTTATTCTTTCCTCAATTTCCTTCACCGCCTGCTCATACTGCTCTGCCGTAGGCACACCATGATGCCACTTGGCAACGTTTTCCATAAACGATACACCCTTACCCTTGGTGGTCTTAGAAACTATCATGTGAGGTTTGCCGCAGTTGTAATCTATGCTGGCAAAAGTCTTGAGGATATCATCTATATCATCGCCGTTCATCTCGATAACATCCCAACCGAAGGCGGTCCAACGCTCGCGAACACTCTCCAGCGGCATAACATCCTCTGTTGAACCTGAAATCTGCAAACCATTGCGGTCGAGAATAGCCACTAAGTTGTCCAGATGGTACTTGTTGCCTGCCATAGCAGCCTCGTATATTGAACCTTCTGCCTGCTCGCCGTCGCCCATCACCACAAAAGCACGTGCATTGCGCTTGTCCATCTTAGCCGCCAATGCCATGCCCACGCCTGCAGCCAGTCCATGGCCCAGTGCACCTGTATTAATCTCTACGCCAGGTATTGTAACATCCGGATGTCCACCCAGATGAGCACCACATGTTCCGTAAGCATCCAGTTCGCTCTGGTCTATGAATCCCTTGTCGCAGAGCACTACATAGAGTGCCTCTGCACAATGTCCCTTGCTCAGGATAAAGCGATCGCGGTCTGTCATCTTCGGATTCTTCGGATCTACATTCAGCACTTTGTTGTAGAGCACTGTCAACACGTTCATCACCGACAGGTCTCCGCCCGTATGTCCGGTCTTTCCCGTGTTAATCAACTTCAGCAGATTCAGTCTGAGTTGTTCCGATTTTAGTTTCAGTTCTTTGCTTTCCATAATAATTTTAGTTATTCGTTATTTTGATTACAAAGATACAACAAGTGAGAGCAAAAACAATCAAACTTGTTTGATTTTTTTTGCCGAGCGCGGAATATCTTATTCAAGATACAAGAAAAAACGAACAAAGTGAATGTTGTATTGAAGATAATTACTATCTTTGCATATACTAATCAAATCACTAAAACAATGAAAAAATTTTTTGGCAACACTATTATTCAATTACTAATTGCCGTTGCGGCAGGCATAATAGTAGGAATCTATGCAGAAGGCACATTCTTAAGTGCCATCGTCAGCATCAAGCACATCTCCGGACAGATAATTTTCTTCCTCGTCCCACTGATTATTCTTGGTTTCATCGCTCCATCAATCGCCCATCTGCGCAGCAATGCTTCCAAAATGCTTCTGTTTGCCTTTGGCTTAGCATATCTTTCGTCTATAGGGGCGTCGTTCTTCGGGGCCTGTGTCGGTTATCAGATTATTCCTCACATGGATATTGCTTCTGATGCCAACAATCTGAAAGTATTGCCAGAGAACATGCTGAAAATAGACATCCCTCCTGTCATGAATGTCATGACAGCACTCGTTTTGGCCGCCTTCGTCGGGTTGGCTACGGCATGGGTAAAGTCAGACGAGGTCGTACGCCTACTCGACATCTTCCAGAAAATGGTTTTGCAGCTGGTCAACAAGATTCTGCTACCGGTTCTTCCTGTTTTCATATTCTCCAACTTCTGCATCCTCAGTTATCAGGGTGCCGTCACCAAGCAGTTGCCCGTATTCCTTTCCATTCTTCTCGTGGCAATAGTATGCCACTATGTGTGGTTGGCACTACTCTATGGCATTGCCGCCATCTATTCTGGCAAAAACAGTTGGGAAGTACTGAAGCATTATGGTCCTGCCTACCTGACGGCCATGGGCACCATGTCGTCGGCTGCCACATTGGGTGTTGCTTTGAACTGCGCCCACAAGAGCAGCATTCTGCGAAAAGAGATTAGCGATGTTACCGTACCACTGTTTGCAAACATACATCTGTGCGGTTCCATTCTGACTGAAACCGTTTTCGTAATGACCGTTTCGCAGTTGCTCTATGGCACCATGCCCGACTTCCTAACGCTCAGTCTATTCATTCTTTTGCTCGGCCTGTTTGCCATCGGTGCGCCTGGTGTTCCAGGCGGAACAGTTCTGGCATCGCTTGGATTGATAATTTCCGTTCTCCACTTCGACGAGGCAGGCACTGCATTGTTGCTCACCATCTTCGCACTGCAAGACAGTTTCGGCACTGCCTGCAACGTAACCGGCGACGGGGCACTGACGTTGATTACAGATACATACGAAAAGAAAACTGCTGCCGACTCTTAAAAAAACAAATGTGGCGTACAAGTCGAATCTGTACGCCACATTTGTCATAAATAATATAACCTAATACAACAACACCAACCCGGCAATGGCCGAATAGATAATCATTCGTATAGGATTCAGTTTTACGAACTTCACCCCAACAAATGTTGCCACGAAGAGAAATACGCTAACCCAGAAGTGCCAAGGACTCTGACTTGGTGTTGAGAAATTGTCTTTGGTCATCAGCAACAGACATGCAGCAGCAAGCAATCCCACTACTGCCGGACGCAAACCGGCAAAGACAGCCTCAATCTCCGGGGTGTGCATATACTTGAGAAACATCTTGCAGATGAGAATCATCAGTATGAGCGACGGCAATACCAACGCCGTAGTGGCTACCACACTTCCCAAGACAGCCAAGCCCTCGCCAAATCCCGCATTCTGCACTGCTGTATAGCCACAATATGTGGCACTATTGATGCCTATCGGTCCGGGAGTCATCTGGCTAATAGCCACGATATCCGTAAATTCCGAAGGTGTCATCCAGTGATGGTTATGCACCACCTCCGTCTGGATAAGCGAGAGCATTCCATAGCCTCCGCCAAAACCGAACATTCCGATAAAAAAGAATGTAACAAACAACTCTATGAATATCATGACTCTGTAGGTTTTATCAGTTTGCCATATAGATAACCTCCCAGTGCTGCCACCAGTATCACGACTATCGGAGACACACCCATTGCCCATATCGCCAATGCACTAAAAATAGGTATCCAGCAGTTAAGCCACGTTACCCTTGCACTCTTTGCCATATTGAACGTAGGTACAGCTATCAGTGCCACCACAGCCGGACGGATGCCGCGGAACATGGCTGCAACAACAGGATTGTCCTGGAAATGGCGGAAGAACATGGCTATAAGAAGAATTATGATAAACGAAGGCAGGGCCGCGCCCAATGTAGCAAACAAAGCACCCTGACGGTGTTGCAATTTGTAGCCCACAAACGTACTTACGTTTATGGCAAATACGCCTGGACAACTCTGGGCAATGGCAATAACATCGAGCATTTCCTCTTCTGTCAGCCATTTATTACGCTCCACCACCTCTTTCTGTATCAAAGGTATCATGGCATATCCACCACCAAGGGTAAATATGCCAATTTTAAAGAAGGTCTTGAATAATGCAAACCTACCCCCAGCCCCTCCCGAAGGGAAGGGAGTCTGGTTCTTATCCTTATTTAAGCCATCTTGCATAAACTGATTGCATAGTTAACAAGTCAACGAGTTGACAAGTTGCATGAAAATAATCTTTAATCTTTCTAAAAGAATGAAAGAAGGCAGGAGCATAGACAAAGCCCCTCCTTCGGAGGGGTTGGGGAGGTCTTATTTTTGTGCTTCCACCCACTTACGAGCATTTACAAATGCCTCAATCCATGGAGTAACCTCGTCGGCGCAACGGTCTTCAAGATACCAACCACACTGCCATGGGAAGATGGCACGCTCAAGGTGTGGCATCATAGCCAGATGACGGCCGTCGGCAGAACAGATACCTGCCACATCGTATGCAGAACCGTTAGGATTGCCTGGATAACCAGAGTAGTTGTACTTGGCAATGATATTATAGTTGTCCTCGCTCAGTGGCAACTGGAATTTTCCTTCGCCATGGGCAACCCAGATACCGAGTTTGCTTCCACTCAGCGAACCGAACATCACGCTGTCGTTCTTTGGTATGTTCAAGCCTACATAGCAGCTTTCAAACTTGTGAGAGTTGTTATGAAGCATCTTCGCTGTAGGGTTCTGAGTAGCAGGAACAGATGCCTGACTCTTAGCACCCACCAGTCCCATCTCAACCATCAGCTGACAACCGTTGCAGATACCGAGCGACAGGGTGTCCTTGCGTGCATAGAACTTATCGAGCGCCTCCTTAGCCTTAGGGTTGAAGAGGAACGCGCCTGCCCATCCCTTGGCACTGCCCAGAACGTCTGAGTTAGAGAATCCACCGCAGAACACAATCATGTTGATGTCTTCCAGTGTCTCGCGACCGCTGATGAGGTCGGTCATCATCACGTCCTTAACATCGAAGCCTGCAAGATAGAGTGAGTAAGCCATCTCACGCTCACCGTTGGTACCCTTCTCACGAATGATGGCAGCCTTGATGCCACTGCGCTGCTTGCGGTCGGCAGTGATGCCGTACTGTGCCAATGTACCTGTGAAGCCTGCGTTGAACTTCATCTCTATTGGCTGGTTCTTGTAGTTGTTATGACGCTCCTCAGCACAACCGTTGAAACTCTGCTTGCGGTCGAGCAGATAAGAGGTCTTGTACCAAGACTCGCGCATAGCGTCGATATCGAATGTGTGTTCTGTATCGCCACACTTCACAACGAGTTCACGGCCGGTCATTGTCGGATAACCAATCTTAGCGAAGCCAACGCCATTGTCTTCCATGAACTTGGCAAACTCAAACTTATGCTCGTCGCTCACCTCGATGATGACACCAGGATTCTCTGCAAGAAGAGTCTTCACGATGTCACCGTCGCTACAGAGGTTATGCAGATTGATGCTCATACCGCCCTCCGGATTAGCGAAACACATCTCAAGCAGAGTGGTAATCATACCGCCGGCACTGATGTCGTGACCAGCCATTACCCAACCTTTGGCAATGAGTTCCTGAATAGCATTGAAGGCATCGCAGAAGTATTCCGGATTCTTCACAGTTGGCACATCGTCGCCCACCTTGCCGAGGCTCTGCGCAAAAGCACTACCGCCCAGACGCTGCTCGTCGAAAGAGAAGTCAATATGATAGAGGCTTGCATGCTTGTCGTTTACCACAACAGGAGAAACCACCTTGCGGATATCTGACACCTCGCCGCCTGCACTCACGATAACTGTTCCCGGGCTGATAATCTTCTCGCCGTTAGGATACTGCTGAGTGAGCGACAGAGAGTCCTTACCTGTTGGCACGTTGATATGCAGGTCGCAGCAGAAGTCAGAGAGTGCCTTCACAGCACTGTACAGACGGGCATCCTCACCTTCCTGTGAGCGGCATGGCCACATCCAGTTGGCTGAAAGAGAAATGCTCTCCATACCGTCTGCAAGCGGAGCCCAAACGAGGTTGGTCAAAGCCTCTGCCACTGACAGCACGCTACCTGCCTCTGGCGATGCCAGTCCTGCCTGTGGTGCATGACCGAGGGCTGTTGCAATACCCTTCTTGCCACGATAGTCGAGAGCCACAACGCCGCAGTCGCTCAATGGCAACTGTATGCGGCCTTGGCACTGCTGGCGTGCAATCTTACCTGTTACGGAACGGTCAACCTTGTTTGTCAACCAGTCCTTGCAGGCAACAGCCTCAAGCTGAAGCACGCGGCTAACGTACTCATCGAGTTTGTCTTGTGTATATGTTACGTCCTGATAGTGACGTTCTACGGTCTTGTCAACCATGATGGTCTTTGGCGAGTGGCCGAACATCTGAGCCACGTCAAGGTCGAACGGCTTCACACCGTCACCCTGCACGAATGAGAAGTGGGCATCACCCGTTGTCTCACCTACTACGTACATCGGTGCACGCTCGCGCTCTGCAATCTTGCGAACATGCTCGATATGCTTCTCGTCGATGAGCAAGCCCATACGCTCCTGACTCTCATTGGCAATGATTTCCTTTGCACTCAGGGTCTTGTCGCCAATAGGCAACTTAGTCATGTCTATGCTACCGCCGCATTCCTCTACAAGCTCTGACAAGCAATTGAGGTGGCCGGCGCTACCATGGTCGTGGATACTTACAACAGGATTCACTTCTTCTTCGCAAAGCGCACGCACCAGATTGTATGCACGCTTCTGCATCTCTGGGTTGGCACGCTGTACTGCATTCAACTCAATACCGTTGCTGTAACGGCCGGTGTCAACAGATGACACAGAACCGCCACCAAGACCGATACGATAGTTGTCGCCACCAACTACAACAACCTTGTTGCCTTTCTGTGGTTCCTTCTTCAGGCAGTCGCGCTTTGTTCCATAGCCCACACCACCGGCAAGCATGATAACCTTGTCGTAGGCATACTTAGTATCACCTTCTTCCTGATGTTCGAATGTAAGCACAGAACCGCAGATAAGTGGCTGGCCGAACTTATTACCGAAGTCGCTGGCACCGTTTGATGCCTTAATCAATATCTGCTCTGGTGTCTGATAGAGCCACTTGCGCACTGGCATGATGTCTTCCCAGTCTCTGCTATCTTCTTTAATTCTCGGATATGCTGTCATATAAATAGCAGTTCCTGCTATTGGCCAAGAACCTACACCGCCGCCCATACGGTCGCGTATTTCACCGCCAGTACCCGTTGCTGCACCGTTGAATGGTTCTACTGTTGTTGGGAAGTTGTGTGTTTCAGCCTTCAGCGAGATAACACTCTCCACTTCCTTCACCTCGAAATAGTCGCTTGTTGACTGGTCTTTCGGTGCGAACTGCTCAACCACAGGTCCCTGTGCAAAAGCCACATTATCCTTGTAAGCAGAGAGAATCCTGTTCTGGTTCTCCTGTGTTGTCTTCTTTATCATTGCAAAGAGCGACGATTCCATTTCTTTGCCGTCGATGATGAATGTACCACCGAAAATCTTGTGACGGCAGTGCTCAGAGTTAATCTGTGCGAAACCGAATATTTCTGAGTCGGTCAACGGACGTCCGTTCTGCTCTTGTATCTTCTTCAGGTATTCTATTTCTTCAGGACTCAGCGCCAGACCTTCCTGTTCGTTGTACTCTTCAAGATTGTCAACATACTTGATTGGCTCTGGCTGCAGATTGATTGTGAAAATCTTCTGGTCTAGTCCGTTGTACATGCGCTGCAGCATCGGGTCATGGTCGGCATCCTCAGAAGCCACAGGAAAATACTCCTCTATACGGGTAATGCCCTTCAGGTTCATGTTCTGAGTAATCTCCACCGCATTAGTACTCCATGGAGTAATCATTTCGCGGCGTGGCCCGGCAAACCATCCGTCAATTGTCTCTCCCTCAACAACCTCTGCATTGCCGTAAAGCCAACACAGTTCGTTAACTTCCTCCTGAGTCAACTGATGGTCAACTTCAGTTGCAATAATACTCTTTTGCTGTGTACTGAAAAAAAGAATCATATATTATTATTTTTAATTATTATTTCAAATTTGCTTGCAAAGATAACACTTTTATGCGAAAAGTAAAGCAAATTGACTCCATAATTCTATTTCTGATTTCCTTATGCAGTGAACAAAGCCCTTTTCTCCGCATTATCTGCTGCAAATATGATGATTAATCTCCACTGAGTATCTCCACCATATCCTTTGGCAAGCAGAATCTGGCATCGTCTGTTTCCACTGTTATTGCCTTCAGGAAATGTGGCAGTTCTTTCTTATATACTTCTTTCATGTGGACATTTGACTTGTTGCTGTGCGTGAATGAATATGTGATGTTGGCCAATCTGTCTGCCAACTTCACAAACGGGGCGTATGGTGTTTCCCGTATGCCCTTGTAGTATTTCTCGCCTGCACGCTCAGCCCGGGTTCGCCCCTTGTCGTTTGTCAGTGCATAGACAATCTCTGCTGCCGTAAACGCCTGCTGTTCGTCCATATACCCACGGGCAATCGCCGTCACATCATTATATGACAGTCGGGCATCCTCGATGCTGTCATGATAAAAGGCACCGAAAAACAAAGGCAGCACGTCCCTCTCTTCTGTGCAAACATCGCTACCGTATTTATACACCGAGTCGGCCACCATATCCAGATGGAATCCGTATGGATGCACCTTGTCGTAGGTCTGGTTCACGTGTTCATGCAATTCATGCGCCGACTGTCTTATCTGCTCTATCTCTTTTGCATACTTCTCAATGCAATTATTAAAATCATTGCGTGTCATACTTAATGCCTTTTCTTTATTTGTCTTTTTATTTGTTCCCTATCCCGCTCGGTTTCATTTCGCAATAGCGTTCGTACCATTGTCGTTTTTCAGGAGTGTCGATAGGTGCGTATTGGCCTATTATGCAACCTGAATCCAAGTCATCGGCAAGAGTAAGAATAATTTCAGACAGTTCAAGCGTATCTTCCAATTCGTGCCCTTCTGGACAAAAGATGTTGCGTTGCTTAATATGCTCATAACCATATATTGCACCCATGATATTGCCACATACAGACCCCGTAGAATCACTGTCGCCATCGTGGTTGACAGAAGCAATTATGGCATCCTCGACACTATCAAGATGGCGCAGCACACAATACAAGGCTATTGCCCATGTTTCCTCTGCTACCCATCCCTCGCCAAGTTGGCGTATTGCATCAGCATCAGATATGCCTGACTGCGCCAGACGCACCGCTTCATCGCTCAACTCACGCAGATAACGCTTGTATTCTTCATACTTATCCTCATAGATCACATCGAGTATGTCTAACGTCTCGGCAACAATGCGCCAAATTTCTTCCTTTACCTGTTTGACGGACATCGGCACAACCTTATATATTAATATTGTAAGCAAGGATGCCGGCAAGAATCCAAGAGGATGTTTATGGGTACACTCGGCAATCTCTCCACCTGCTTCAGCAAGTTCTTTCATGGAATAACCACGATTGTATCTTGACACGAATGCAGCATCAAACAATGCCATTGGGGCAACACGCATAATACCGCCGCAACCTTTGCTGTTGTTTTCCACAAAATTTCCAGAAATCATACTTTCACAAGCATTCAGACAGGTGGTGCCTGGTGCCCGCCGATACGCCATTTCTGGCAAGTCACGCAACCAAGTATGTCTATACCCCATCCTCCTGATGTCTGTTTGTGTCAGAAACCAATCTTGATAAGCATATCCGACATAGTCTTCGGGACGACCACCAATACCACGCATTGCGCCTCTGGTTACTCCTATAAGGATTCCATTAGCTGTGAAGAGGGTCATCTGGGTGTCATCGCTAACCAACGCCTTGCCATTATCATCCAACACGAACATCGTGATGCCACGCTCTCCGAAACGGTTGAGTATTCTTCCACGACTAACAAACTCAACTTCATAACCAAGAGCGTCGCCTGCCGCACCCGCCATAAGGCATCCTCGAATCGAATCAAGTATTCTTAGGGATTTTTCTTCCTTATATGCCACATTGGCATTGATGAATCGTTCAATAAATTCAACCTGTTCTCTTGTCTCAGGCGTCTCTCTATATGCAGATTTAGGCATATAAGAGAATTGCTCGCATAGAACCTCCAAAGTCTGGTTCAAATCTATTTCTGGCCTGTCCTGGGAGAGGTAGCATGCCACAATCGTTCCTGTGCGACCAACACCGCCCCAACAATGTATATATATTTTACCACCCAACTTCTTAAGTTCCTCAATGCGAAGCAATAAGCGTTGCACCGACTCGATACTCTCTGGTACACCGCAGTCTTTTATAGGGAAGCGAGTGTATGTCGTACCTTTAGGCAACAAATGGCTGTACGGGCGAAGTTCACCATTTTCCGTAAGGTCAATGAAATGGCGGATACCAAAGTGATACATTTGTTCTATCTTGTGCTTTGCCACCTCTTCGTCTCTGTCACCAGGATATTCGCCAGCATATACAGTTCCGTCATTTCCAACTTCATAAGACTGGTTTAAAGGCCTGTTGATAAAAGCCATAAAGCGGTCGTTGATATCCAGCAAATCGGGAGGGAGCAACTCTCTGCACCTTTCCTCAATCTCATAAGAGAGACTACTGCTACTTATAGTATGTGGTCTTTCCGCTGTGGCTATTGATGCCGTCATACATCCGATAGTATCAGAATCGCCACCCATCGACACAGCCAACCGAATAGCCTTTTCTGCGCTATTAGGCTCTTGCAGAAATGCCATAATGGCAATAGGCACACTACCTTGGCAAGTCACGTCAAAAGAATAATCCATACGAATATTCCTCAAATCAACATCAAGGTCATAACCGAATTTACTCTCTACAAAGCGTTTTATCTCACGTTCCACACCAAACGTCTCTGTCCGCTTTATGTAAATACTGGCTGCTATTGCCTGCGCCCCCTTAATACCTTCGGGGTGGTTGTGGCTTACCGATGCCGTGATGCGGGCGAGTTCTAATGCTTCCTCCATAGATTTAGCATATAAGCCAACCGGACTTACTCGCATGGCAGAACCGTTACCGAAACTATAATATGGCTCAGGGAAATCAGAATTGAGCCAACGACGGAACATTCCTCCATAACCAGCATTTGGATACTTGCGGCCTAAACGCTGCATACAATCGACCAGCGTACTCTCACGATGTTCAGGATCGGTCATCAACCACTCGGCAACAGCCAAAGTCATCACTGTATCATCGGTAAAACTGCTGCCTGCAGGCAACAATTCAAAATCCTCGGTCTTGACATTATGCCACTCTCTGGTAGAACCAATTACGTCACCAACTATTCCACCTAAAATCTTGTTGCTGTACATTCCTTCTCTTTTTTAAAATTCCAACCTAAATCCCTTTTGTTTCAGCTCTGCATATTTCCCGGCATTGAAACGATATTTCGTTGGCGTGCGACGCGAAGCATTTGCCGGACGAGGTTCCGCTTCTGAAAGGATACCAAGCTTCAACATCTTGTTGTAGAAGTTGCGGCGGTCGAACTTCACATCCAGAATCGCCTCATATAGATTTTGCAATTCTGTCATCGTAAATATTTCCGGAAGCAGTTCAAAACCAATAGGTTCAAAACAGATGCGCTCTTTCAACCGGTTTATGGCAATGCGCAGAATCATGTCATGGTCAAATGCCAGACTTGGTATCTCGCCCTGCGAGAACCAGCGTGCCGACGCCGCATCATCACCGCCCTTCACCTCGGAAAGTTTCACCAGTGCATAGTGCGCAATGGTTATCACTCGCTCTCGCGAATCACGCTTCACATCGGTAAAGGCATAGAACTGCTCCACCGAAGCGTTCTTCAATCCTGTTTCCTCTTCCAGTTCACGGCGCGCACACTCCTCAGCCGTCTCGTCAATCTTCATAAAGCCACCGGGAAATGCCCACTTGCCCTTGTAAGGTTCAATGCCTCGCTGAATCAACAGCACCTTAATACTCACACCATCGAAACCGAAAATCACGCAGTCGGCCGTCACTGCCGGATGCGGATACTTGTAGCAATATTTCTTTTCTTCCATTGTTTACCTGCGTTATTTTTACGCAAAGGTAAACATAATCAACGAAAGTGCCAAATATTTTGCGTTATTTTTACGCACATTAATCGATTTTCTTCAATTCAGTTGTATTCATCCGCCTAAAAATGCACTAAAACAATCATTTTTAAGCTTTTAATATCGTTTCATTTGGATAAAACAAATCGAACTTGTAAATTTGTAGGTTAGAAGCGTATTACGATTACACCTATATACATTATTATATATATGACACAAGAAGAGCAGCAAAAGAAAGACGAACAATATATGCGCAAGGCACTTATTGAGGCAGAACAGGCCTATACAGAAGGTGAGATTCCGGTTGGAGCCATAGTCGTTTGCAACGACAGAATAATATCACGCGCGCACAATCTCACGGAAACACTATGCGATGTCACCGCCCACGCCGAAATGCAAGTCATAACCTCTGCCGCCAACATGTTGGGAGGCAAGTACCTCAAGGACTGCACCTTGTATGTAACGGTAGAACCATGCCCCATGTGCGCCGGCGCTATCGGTTGGGCGCAGATACCGAGAATAGTCTTTGGCACCACCGACGAGAAGCGTGGCTACCGTGCATACGCTCCGAATGTGCTCCACCCCAAGGCACAGGTAGTTTCTGGCATCCTTGAGGAAGAATGCGCCTCACTTATGAAAGAGTTTTTTAAGGACAGGAGGTGACTGATGAATACGTTTGTAAGGGTTAAATACACTGTGCCTGTAACATTCAGGTTGCAGTAGCAACAAAAAAACAATGACATTTAAAGATTCTATCTCCACATGCTTATTTAAGAAGTACGCAGTATTTAACGAGCGTGCTTCAAGGTCGGAATATTGGTGGTTCAGGCTGTTCAAATATTTGCTGCTGGCTTGCTGTTGCTTAATTTCAATGTTTATGCAAAAGGAACAGCCTGCTTTACTATTTTCAGTATTGCTGATATTGTTTATACCTAATTTGGCAGTTACACGTCGAAGATTTAATGATTGCTGCATGTATAAAAATAATTCGTGGTTATTGAGAATAGGCATGTGGTTGGCTATGGCAGTTTTTATATTTTTCGCTGTAATAGCCGATATACTGACACTAATGCCATTAGACGATCCGTCCCAAAATGCTTATGAGTTCTTTTATCCATGTCTTTGTGCTATGTCCTACGAAATTCCCTTTAGTATCATGAATCTAAAGACTTGGAATGATTGCGAGAACATCTATGGGCCATCACCCTTTGAAACTGAAGGAAACGATTCTTCATATGAAAGCGCTATCATGGCAAAAGACAGCCAATCAGATTCTGAGAAAGCAATGAAAGAAGTTAGAATCTATTCTGATTATTCTAGTTTCGTTTGGTTATTGGGATGGAGTGCAGGTCTTGTGGCAATTATATGGTCCGCATCTGAGCATGAATTGGATGCCATTAGCTATCTTGTGGTAATCATAGTAATTCTAGCAGTTTTTATGTCAATCATAAACCATATCAAATGCATATATTTAAAAATAAAAAATCAGCCTGTAATAATATTTAATAAAACTGGAGTTCATATATCTACTTGGACAGGTTATAATGTTTACGAATGGCATGAAATAGAAGAATTCGAAATAGAGCATAGGCGACCATATCGCAAATCATTTACAACTGAATCATATCTAATAATAACAACGAGAATTGGCGAAGAGATAGAGGTAAGATGCGATTATTTGCAAAGAACAGATAATTTCATCTACAAAACATTCAAAGAGCAATATATTTATTATATGCAAAAGTGACAATAAGAAGTTTGTTTTTTCATAATCTGCTTATCCTACTATAAGTTTAATTTTTAGTATAAGGGATGAATTAGCAGATTTTGCCTTTATGCACACAACGGTTATTTGCGGAAAAAGGTTTTCGGACACCAGCTGTCCATCCACTCTACAAACGGAGTGCCGTTCTCACGGAACTGGATTGGCAACCAGATATAGCGGGCATCAATCGGATGGCGGGGGCGCCAGATGTCTGCCATGAAAATAAAGGAGTTTTTCTTGCCATGAACAGGCAAGATGTACGTGCTCTGACCGCCAAAGGTAAGATTAGCCTTAGGACCTACACATGGGTTTGGATGCTTTGTCCATGGGCCGTAGATATTCTCAGCCGAGAACATTCGTGCCTCGTTTGGATCCCAACCGGTACACCCAGAAGCAATCAGCCAGTACTTGCCGTCCTTCTTGAATATAGCCGGCGCCTCATTATGCCCGGCAGGTGCCATACGCGCATACTTGCCAGTGTGACTTAGATAGTCGTCGCTAAGTTCCGCAATATGCAACGTAAGATTATCCTCCGACGAATATATGTGATAAGCCTTTCCGTTGTCATCTACAAAAAGCGTCATGTCGCGTGACATCTGTCCGCCAGCCATATCACGCTTCACGAACAGTCCTTTGTCAATGGCATTATACCAAACAGGCGTCCACCACTCCTTATAATCATCAAGGTTGAGCGACTGCATCTTTGCTTGCTGCTCAGCTGTCATGTTGAAAGGCAACTTGCCCGGATTGACCCTACCGCTGCGGACGAAAGTGAAAGGACCTGTAGGACTATCGCTCACTGCCACACCTGCACGCGCAGCTGCATAGCCACGCCCTTTCAGTTCAAGATGGAACCACATGACAAACTTTCCCGTTTCCTTGTTGTATATCACCTTGGGGCGTTCGATGATGCAACCCTTCTCTATGTCGCTGCCCTTCTCCTCGCTAACCTTGAGCACAGCACCCTCATTTTTCCAGTCGGTAAGATTCTTCGAGCTATAGCACATCACTCCCACCAGGGCATTGCTTGTTCGCGCACTCTTATGCTCTCCATACCAGTAGTAAGTACCTTTATGATATATCACGCCACCGCCATGGGCATTGATATGCACCCCGGTATTGTCTGCCCAGATCTGTCCTGGACAGATGCTGTCGTTGGCGGCACTTGCCTTGGCGGCAAAAAGGAACAATGCACTGAAAAGAATAAGTACTGTTCTCATGCTATCTGGTTTTTATTTTGTTTCTTCAAACTCTACATACTCGCCCACATTATCGTCGATAATCTTGCGGTTGGCTGTCTGCGGGTCGCGCTGGTCGATGATACGTCCCCTGCTGCCACGCTTCTTGCCGTTGGCCCTTTCCCAATTCTGGTTAGAATACTGCTGTTGCCTTCTGCCTGTGAAGTTGTCGCTGTGCGGGTCGGTGGCATCATAGTCAGATTCTCCATTAATGAAGTTCTTCACCTTTCGCACAAGACGCACGATGTAGGTTGCCGCCACCATGATAACCACTACCACGAGCAACAGCAATACAATAACAACAATCAAAATTCCTTGTAGCATAGTCTTTGGCTATTACGACTTCTTTCTTGTCAATGCAGACAACACAACATACCAAGCAATAATAGCAGCGAAACCGCTCAGTTTGAGGAATATCAAAAGAGGGATACAGGTGAGCAGGAAGATATATTTTACCTCGTTGCCACGCCATCCCCATGTCTTGAACTTGAGTGCGAACATAGGAATCTCGGCAACAAGCAGATAACTCATTACGAACACCAGTACGATGACTGCCGCCACGTTTGACAAAGAGGAAGAGAGGAATGTCTCGCTGCCAACTATCAGTGACCCCCAGAACAGGGCATTGGCAGGAGTGGGCAATCCGATGAACGATGTGCTCTGACGCTCGTCGAGATTAAACTTGGCCAGTCGCAACGCCGAAAATCCCGCCATAACAAAAGCCACATACGGAATGTAGGGGCTGATGGCAGAAAGCGACGCCGGGTAGGTTTGCGTGCCGAGCAACGTGAAAATCATTGCCGACGGCGCCGCACCGAATGTTATCACATCTGCCAGCGAATCGAGTTCCTTTCCTATCGGCGAAGACACGCCAAGCAGGCGCGCCGTCATTCCGTCGAAGA
This sequence comes from Prevotella sp., assembly GCA_045602085.1. GTDB lineage: Bacteria > Bacteroidota > Bacteroidia > Bacteroidales > Bacteroidaceae > Prevotella. The sequence goes on from JAZSAV010000017.1 coordinate 20,677, forward strand.
AATCGAACACCGCACCGAGTATGATAAAGAGGAATGCCATTGAGTAAAGTCCGGAAAGGGCATTGACAATGGCGATGCAGCCGCAAACAAGATTGCAGCAGGTGATGGTGTTAGGAATATGCTTAGTGATACAATTTGCCATATTTAACTCTTCAACTTAGCTATAACGGTCATGTTGCCCGTCGTTGCCTGTCCCATAGTTACGCATACCTCGCTGTCCAACGGCAGATAGACGTCAACGCGCGAACCCAATTTGATGAATCCAAGATGCTCGTCGATGAAGCAGTCTTCACCAGGTTTGGCATAGGTAACGATACGGCGCGCCATGGCACCGGCTATCTGGCGACAAAGGATGTCTTCGCCCTCAGGCGTCGTTATCAGCACGTCGGCATGCTCGTTCTCCTCACTCGCCTTTGGCAGCCATGCCTTGTGGAACTTTCCGTTCTTATGCACCACCGTCTTCACCTTGCCGTCAACAGGAAACCAGTTGGCATGCACGTTGAGCGGACTCATGAAGATGGAAATCATCAGACGCTTGTCGAAGAAATACTCGTTTTCCATCACTTCCTCCACCACCACAACCTTTCCGTCGGCAGGAGCGACGACGGTTCTTGAAGGTTCGCCCGTGAAATATCTTATCGGGCAGCGATAGAAATTAAGTACTATAAGCCATAAGGTTCCGAATACAACAAGGAATACCCAGAACGGCCATTTTGTTTCAAAGAAATAGTAAAGTGCGAATGCCGCGATGGCGATGCCTAAGATACTGGTAATGAGCGTGCTTGTGCCTTCGTGGTGTATTCTTATCTTTTTTAGTTTACGGATTCTCTCTCCCATTTATGTCTGATTGTTTTAAATCTAACTGCAAAGTTACATTTTTTTTGTAAACCATGCAAACTTTTCGGGGTAAATCGTTTTTGAGGTTATGAGGTTATGTGGTACTCCTACCCTCCTTCACTCCTACACTCCTAAAAATATTAATTCTTAAATTCTTTCTTTTTCTTTGGCAATATCAACTTTTAGTAGTAATTTTGAGGTCCAAAACATTCAAGAACATGCAAGACTTCGTTCATCTACACGTTCACACTTACTTCTCAATACTTGACGGTCAGGCAAATATAAAGAAACTCGTTGACAAAGCCGTCGGTAATGGCATGCGTGGCATGGCCATCACCGACCATGGCAACATGATGGGCATAAAGGAGTTTTTCGACTGCTGCAAGAAGGTGAACGGCAAGCGGAAGGAGAACGGCGAAGAACCGTTCAAACCCATCTTCGGCTGCGAGATGTACGTTGTAAGAAACAACCGCCGACTCACCGACCGCGAGAAGGAGAAGGGCGACTCACGCGGTAACCACCTCATAATACTGGCAAAGAATGAAAAGGGTTATCACAACCTCATCAAACTTGTTTCAAAGGCTTGGATTGAAGGTTTCTATGGTTGTCCGCGTACCGACCATGTGGAACTGGAGAAGTACCGCGAAGGACTAATTGTCTGCTCGGCATGTATTGCCGGCGAGGTGCCGGAGAAGATTCTGCACGGCGACATTGAGGGTGCGGAGAAAGCATTGCTGTGGTACAAGCAGACCTTCGGCGACGACTACTACCTGGAACTGCAACGCCACGAGGTGAAGAACCCGAACATACGTGCCAACCGAGAGACGTTCCCCCTGCAGCAGCAGGCAAACGCCAAGCTCATAGAACTGGCACACAAGCATGGGGTGAAACTGATTTGTTCTAACGACTGCCACTTCGTTGACGAGGAGAATGCAGAGGCACACGACCGACTGCTCTGCCTGTCAACGGGCAAGGACCTCAACGACCCTACGCGCATGCTCTATTCCAAGCAGGAGTGGTTCAAAACGCGTGAGGAGATGAACGAGATATTCAGCGACATCCCCGAAGCGCTTGCCAATACGTGCGAGATACTCGACAAGGTTGAGACCTACAACATCAACCACGACCCTATCATGCCCTTCTTCCCTATTCCTGCTGAGTTTGGAACAGAAGAGGAATACCGCCAGCGCATCACCGAACAGGAACTCTACGACGAGTTTACGAGCGACGAAAACGGCAAGAACCAGCTGTCGCCTGAAGAAGGAAAGAAGAAGATAGAGAAACTGGGTGGCTACGACCGCCTGTACAGAATAAAGTTTGAGGCCGACTATCTTGCCAAACTGGCCTACGACGGTGCGAAGCGCCTTTATGGCGAACCGCTGACAGAGGAGGTAGAGGAACGAGTGAAGTTCGAGCTGCACATCATGAAGACCATGGGATTTCCCGGTTACTCCCTCATTGTGCAGGACTTCATCAATGCCGCGCAGCAGGAACTGGGCGTTATGGTAGGACCAGGACGTGGTTCGGCTGCCGGTTCGGTGGTGGCATACTGTCTCGGCATAACGAAGATAGACCCTATAAAATACGACCTGCTGTTTGAGCGTTTCCTTAACCCCGACCGTATATCACTGCCTGATATCGATACCGACTTCGACGATGACGGTCGCGGACGTGTGCTGGAATGGGTGGAAGACAAATACGGGCACGACAAGGTGGCACATATCATCACCTACGGTACGATGGCCACCAAGAACTCCATCAAGGACGTGGCACGAGTGCAGGGATTGCCACTGGCACGTAGCAACCAGCTCTGCAAGGCCATCCCCGACCGTCTGCCAAACGGGCTGAAGATGAATCTGGCAAACGCCATAAGCGTGATACCGGAACTGAAGGATGCCGAAGCCAGTGCCGACCCAATAGAGCGAGACACCATACGCTATGCAAGAATGCTTGAGGGTACGGTGAGAAACACTGGCATCCATGCTTGCGGAACAATCATCTGCCGTGACCCTATCAGCGACTGGGTGCCGGTATCAACAGCCGAAGACAAGTCTAACCCTGGTCACAAACTGCTCTGTACGCAGTACGACGGTCATGTGATAGAGGAAACCGGGCTCATCAAGATGGACTTCCTCGGATTGAAGACACTGTCGCAGTTGAAAGAGGCTCTTGAGAATATCCGCCTGTCAAAGGGCATCGAGATTGACCTCGACAACATACCTATCGACGACGAACTGACATATAAGCTATATAGCGACGGCAGAACTATAGGAACATTCCAGTTTGAATCTGCCGGAATGCAGAAATACCTGAAGGAACTGCAGCCTACGGTATTCGAGGACCTCATAGCCATGAACGCCCTATACCGACCGGGACCGATGGACTATATCCCCGACTTCATCGCACGAAAGAAAGACCCGACGAAAATCAAGTACGACATTCCGTGCATGGAGAAGTATCTGAAAGATACCTACGGCATCACGGTATATCAGGAGCAAGTGATGCTTCTCAGCCGACAGCTTGCCAACTTCACCCGAGGCCAGAGCGATACGCTCAGAAAGGCGATGGGAAAGAAGATGATTGACAAGATGAACGAGCTGGAAGCACTGTTCTATGAGGGCGGAGTAAAGAACGGACACGACCAGAAGGTGCTGCAGAAGATTTGGGAAGACTGGAAGAAGTTTGCCAGCTACGCCTTCAACAAGAGTCATGCCACATGCTACTCATGGGTGGCTTACCAGACGGCTTACCTCAAGGCCCACTACCCTGCCGAGTTCATGGCGGGCGTGATGAGCCGAAGCTTGGACAGCATTGCCGACATTACGAAACTGATGGATGAGTGCCGCGCCATGGGAATACCTACACTGGGACCTGACGTGAACGAGAGCCGACAAAAGTTCAGCACCAACAAGAAGGGCGAGATACGCTTCGGCATCAGTGCCATTAAGGGTGTGGGCGGTGCGGCTGCCGATGCCATCATCAACGAGCGCGAGGCCAACGGACCTTACAAGAGCATCTTCGACTTCATACAGCGCATCAACATGAGCAACGTAAACCGCAAATGCGTAGAATCGCTCGTGCTCAGCGGCGCTTTCGACGGATTTGGCATCACACGCGAGGACTTCTTTGCAAAGAACAACAAGGGCGAGGTGTTCCTCGACACACTGGTGAGATACGGACAGACATACCAGATGGAGCAACTAAATGCACAGGCATCGCTCTTCGGCGGCGACAATGCCATTGACATCACCACGCCGCCGATACCTAAGGGCGAACTATGGAGCGACATAGAACGACTGAACCGTGAGCGCGAACTGGTGGGCATCTACCTGTCGGCACATCCGCTCGACGAGTACAAGATTGTGCTCGACAACCTTTGCAACACCCAGTGTGCCGAACTGACAGACCCAAGCCAACTCACAGGCAAGGAGGAAATTGTGGCAGGAGGCATCGTTACCAATATCGTGGAGAAATTTACGAAGAACGGTCATCCCTGCGGATTCGTCACTGTTGAGGACTTCAAGGGTAGCGGAGAACTGAAATTCTTTGGCGAAGACTGGGGACGATGGAGAGGCATGTTCAAGGAGGGATGCACGGTGTATATCACAGCCAAACTGAAACCTCGCTTCTACGGCGGAAATGCCATGGAACTGTCGGTACAGAAAATAGAATACCTTCAGACCATCAAAAGCAAGGCCATTGAGAGTCTGACTCTGTTCATACCATGCGAGGCTGTAACGAACATGCTGGCAGAGGAACTGAGCGAGATAATAAACATGTATCCGGGCGACACAAGCCTGTTCATACAACTATATGACAACAAGAGCAAAAATCAGGTAAAACTGAGGAGCCAGTCTAAGAGCATCGACCTAAGGCAAGGACTGCTCAGTTTCATAGAAAGTCATCCAGAGATAAGTTATAAGATTAATTAGCAAATGGCAGACGGTTGATGGCATGTTATTTGCTATTGATTTAATGCGTAGAGAACAAGAACAAACAAGAATATTAACAATAAAAAAACGAAACGACAATGTTACAGATTACAAACGAAAACTTTGAGAGTTTGAAGAATGGAGCACAGCCATTAGTGATTGACTTTTGGGCAACTTGGTGCGGACCATGCCGCGCTATCGCTCCTATAGTAGAGGAACTGGCACAGGAATACGACGGCAAGGTTGTAATCGGCAAGTGCGACGTAGAGGAGAACGATGAAATTGCATCTGAATTCAGCATCCGCAACATCCCTACACTGATTTTCATCAAGGACGGCCAGGTTACTGACAAATTGGTCGGTGCCGTGTCAAAGGCAAAGATTGAAGAGAAAATCCAAGCAATGCTCTAAGTTATGGCAAGCATAGAAGAAGAACTCCTGATGGATGCAGAGGAGAATGCTCGCGAGACGCAATACATTCTCAACACCATCCCCAACGAACTGAAAGAGAAATACACTGAGGACGACATTCTGCTGATGATGGACTACATCATCGACTATTACGTCACCAGTGGCGTACTCGACGGCAACGATGAAGACGACTATGTAGAAATAGACCTTCAGAAGGTTGCCGAGCATGTTTGCAAAAAGGCAAAGGAGGAAGAGGGCAAGGACTACGATCCTGCAGAGGTTTTCTTCGTTGCACAAGCAGATTTCGACTTCCAAGAGGAAGAGAACGAATAGCAATCAACTAAAAAGGCGCCTGCGGGCGCCTTTTTAGTTGATTGTAACCGAATCAGAACATTACCGAACGGCAACCGTCTTCTGTTTCCTTAATCGTAACGCGGACGGCATCTTCTGGAAGCAGTTCCTCTATGAGCTCCGGCCATTCGATAAAACAAAGTGCCCCGCTATAGAAATAGTCTTCATAACCCATGTCATAAACCTCTTCAAGTTTCTTTATGCGGTAGAAGTCGAAATGATAAATCAGTTCTCCCGTTGAGTCAGAACGATACTCATTGACGATGGCAAAGGTTGGCGACGTGATGACATCCTCAACCCCAAGTTCCTCACATATCGCCTTTACGAATGTTGTCTTACCGGCTCCCATCGAACCGTAGAATGCGAACACACTACCCTCACCCATCTTACAGATAAACTCACGGGCAGCTTCGCGGATGTGGTCCAGATCTTTAATTATTATTTCGGTCATCGTTGTATTTTTAATCGAGTTGTTTAAATTATCAGGCATCAAGCATTTAAAGTGAGAAAGACTCATTATCTCTTCTTGCCTGTCATGGTAATGATAGGGATAATCATCTCTTCCATTGATATTCCTCCATGCTGGAATGTATTCTTATAATAAGAAACATAGTAATTGTAGTTATTAGGATAAGCAAAGAAGGAGTCGCCCGTGGCAAACACATAACTGGTACTCAGATTAGGTGCAGGCAACTGTGCCTTTGCCGGTTCCTTAATCACAAAAAGGTCCTTGCTGTCATAGGCAAGGTTCTTGCCCAGTTTGTATCGCAGGTTAGTGTTGGTGTTACGATCGCCGATTATCTTCACCGGTTTGTTGCTCCTTATAGACCCGTGGTCGGTGGTTATCACCACCTTATAGCCTGTTTGCGCCAACAGCTTCAGCAGGTCGGAGATTACAGAATGACGGAACCAACTTAGCGTGAGACTGCGGTACGCCGACTCATTGTTTGCCAGTTCGCGTACCATCTTTGATTCCGTGCGCGCATGACTGAGCATATCGATGAAGTTGAACACAATGACATTAAGGTCGTTTTTCTCCAGTTGTTGGAACTGCTGTATCAGTTTTTCGGCTGTGGCTGAATCATTAATCTTATGATAAGAGAACGAGTCCTTGCGGCGGTAGCGTTCCAACTGCGTCTGTATGAGCGGCGCCTCATTAAGATTCTTTCCTTCCTCCTCGTCCTCGTCAACCCACAGGTCGGGGAACAACTGTGCTATTTTGTTAGGCATCAGTCCGCTGAAGATGGCATTACGCGCATATTGAGTCGCCGTAGGCAAGATGCTGTAATAGAGATTCTCGTCGATATCAAACAGGTCGCCCAGCTCTGATGCGAGCATGCGCCACTGGTCGTAACGGAAATTGTCGATTACTATCATGAACACCTTGTCGCCTCCGTTTATCAGAGGGAAGAGAACCTTTTTGAAAATCTCCGGACTCATCAGCGGGTGGTCGGTTGCAGGTGCTGTGGGTTGCAGTGCATTTACCCAATCGAGATAATTCTTCTTTATGAACTTGGCGAATCCGTTGTTCGCATCCTCCTTCTGCATCTCCAGCATCTCTGTCATATTGCTGTCGGCACCGCTCAGTTCCAGTTCCCAATGCACCAGTTTGCGATAAACATCCACCCAGTCGTTGTAGGTGCGGCAGTCGCTTATCTGCATGGCTATCTGCTGGAAATTCTGCTGGTAACCTGTCTGAGTAACCTCGGTAACGATTTCCTTGCTGTGTATGTTCTTCTTCAGCGTCAGCAATATCTGGTTGGGATTGACGGGCTTTATCAGATAGTCGGCAATCTTAGACCCTATGGCCTGATCCATAATATTCTCCTCTTCGCTCTTTGTCACCATGACAACAGGCGTTGAAGGAGAAATTTCCTTTATCTGCTGCAATGTTTCCAAACCGCTCAACCCGGGCATGTTCTCATCGAGAAGCACAAGATCGAAGTTGTGCGCCTTAAACTGGTCGATGGCATCGGTGCCGTTGGTAACGGTAATCACCTCATAGCCCTTCTTCTCGAGAAACAGCAAGTGTGCTCTCAGCAGTTCCATCTCATCGTCTGCCCATAATAGTAATCCGTTGCTCATCTGTAAAAGTCCTCATCAAAATCGAATCCTCCGTTGTCGGACTCATTGTTAGTATCTTCAAAGAACAGGTCGTCGCCAAAGTCATCGCCGCCTTCATCCTGCGGTTCTTCCTCTTCTGCCGGTTCTTCCTGCTTCTGCTCTATGGTCTCTGGTATAGTAAGCAGTTCCTCATCGCTGATTTCCAGTGGTGCGAAAGCCTTTTCAAAGAACTCCTCATAATCCACATAACTGTATCTTGTGCCAAGCAGAGGCAGGTTTTCATTACTTATTATAATACGGCGGCATTGCTTAAGGTGTTCAGCCATTGCCTCATCTCCATATAGCTGACGGGCATATTGCAGTGCTTCGTCATAACTGAGGAATCCGCTTATCATCATGCGTGTGACGCCTCTGTCCTCGTCAAGCTTTATGTCGAAGTTGCGCACCATGAAATTGGTAAAGTTATACTTTGCCATCTCATAGAGCAACTGGTTGGAGTTAACCGAATCTGCCTGATATGCAAGCATGAAAATGAAGTTGGTGTTACGCTCTGCGCTCAGCGTGTCGGTAGCGGTAGAGTCATTGCTTTCGAGAGTGATGTCACGACGTGACCACACGTCGCCAAGGTCGAACTTGCCGCCATACAGACTCTTGCCTGCCTGCACGCCCTTGATAATCATACCAGCCATCTCTGCCACCTCACTCTCTGGATGCTTCTCCACCACCTCTTTCATGTTTGCCACACATCCTGCAGCATCACCGTTGTTAAGCAGGCCCAATCCTTCGATGAATATAAACTTGGAGCGGTTGATGCCCAACGGGAAGCGTTCGCGCGAAATCTTTGCGTTTGCTGTCACCTCGTCATAGCGGTCGGCCTTGAAGGCATCATAGGTAGCGGCATAGATGGAGTCTTCTATATGCACACCAAAGCGAGCATTCTCAGCAAAGTAGGGGTCGCTGAGCAGCACCGTCCATTTGCTTTCAGGGAAATCGTCCTTCAAATGGCGCAGACATAGTTCTGCCTTTTCCGTTTCGCCCAGTCGTGAGTAAAGCAGGAACATGTGATACCATGCCTCATCGCTTTTTATATATTCAGGATACTGACTGGTGAGTCGCTTCAATGATTTCTCACTGAGTTTGAGATTATCCAACTTGTCTTTGAATATCACTCCCGAATTGAACAATCCCTCCATGATAATCTCGTTGGCAGCAGTCTTCTGTTCGTCAGTAAACGGAATCTGCGCCAGATAGTACTCACGGTTATGCGGGTCGGCAGCCAGTGAGTCGGCAGCTGCATCTTTCTCCGTAGCCACACTATCTGTGGCAGCAACAAGAGTACTGTCGGTTGCCAGACTATCTGCCGACATTCCGTCACCCTCTTCGTCCGTTCCATCGGCGAGGTTGACCACCGTTCTGTTTATGCGTTGCCAGTCGTCAGTATTTTCACGCTTTCCCCACATCTGCTGGAAAGCAGTCTTTCCCTGATTCACCACCATAGGATTGTAGAAATACCACAAGCCGTTAGCATTCTGTCCCGGAACAGGAGGCCTGTTTGGGGTATTGGTCCTGTTGCCCATCGCCCCCTGGCGTTGCAAAACCTTCTCCGCCTCTGCCTCCTGAGCCAGTTTCTTTTCCTCTTCCTCTTTCTTCTTCAGTTCTTCTATCACCCTGTCGATAGCCTTGTTGCGTTCAGCTTCTGGCATTTCGGCAAGCGCAAGAAGCGAGTCTTGCAGATGCACGGCATCGGTATGAGGCACCAACTCGTCAAGTATCTTAGAGCGATTGGACAATTGTTCATAATCCGGTCGTTCCTTATCAAGCAGTCCGATTGCCTCACCATAACAGCGTTGTGCATCATTATATTTCTCTTGTGTCCAATAGATGTCACCCAGTTTCAGCAGCAGCACACCTTTTTCTATACCGTTGCGCGTAGATTTCTTGTTTCCTTTCTCATAGGCGCCAATGGCATTAGCTGTATCGCCCTGAACGAGATAGATGTTTCCCATGGCATAATACACCTGGTCAAGATAGTCCTTGTTGTTGTCGGAGCGTGCCATGCGCTTCAACTTGCTAATCATCTGCTTAGAGCGTCCCTTTGCCATAACCTCTGTCTGTGCTATGCGTGCATTGAACTCTAGTTCATAAGGTGGGTTGCGCTTTATAACTTTCTGATAAGCCTCGTATGCCTCCTCCCTGTTGCCCAGTGCATACTGTATCTGTCCCATTAGGAACCATTGGCGTGCCTTCAGCTTGTTTCTCTTCTCATGAGAGATAACCTTTCTCAGATAAGGAACCGCCCCCTTGAACTGTCCGCTCTTGATGTAGTAGTCGGCAAAGGTATAGTCCCAGTCGGCCTGTGCCCTGTAATGAATGGTGTCACGCTTCATCTTAGTCATCACATCCTCTGCATCATAAAGCCAGTCGAGTTCCACATAACATTTTGCCAGCCATGCCCGTGCGATGCCGTTGATGGCTGGTTGCGTGGAATAGAGTCTTGACATATAAGAGAATGTGGCAGCCGCCTCATCAAAGTTGCCTTTCTGAAACTGTGCCTTTCCGAGCAACAACCATGCTTTCCATAAAAATGGGTTGTATTCTCTTCTGCTCAGCCACTCAATGTCCTTCGCCGTCTTGCGTCGGTTCTTGGTCCACTCCGGTCGGGTCTTGATACTATAAAGTTTTATTGCCTTTTCCGATTTCTCTATTGCCCGGTCAAATTTCATCAGTCCTGTGCTCTTGCTGCTTTTGTTTGCCACGATATATAGAGGAATCATCTCTGTGAAATTGTCCTTGTTGGCATTTTCCTTTTCAATAGAACCTTCTATAAATGCCTGACTGCCGTTATAATAAGTGTTATAACGCGCATTGAACGATTTCCACCAACGTGTATTTGATGTATTTTTCTTTGAAGAGCACCCTACCATCGTCAGCAGGACAATGGCTATCATGATTGCGATATAGAGTACTCTTTTTTTATGCATAATTTATATTTTAAGGAGTGTAGGAGACAGGAGTGTAGGAGGCAGGAGTGTAGGAGGCAGGAGTATTGGAGCGTTGGAGGCAGGAGTATTGCAGTTTATTAAAAACGTATTCTTCCCCGATTTATTGTATCACGAAACCTGCAGTACGCAAGTCGTCCCAGTAATGAGGATATGACTTAGTCACCACTCCAGGGTTATTTATGCAGATGCCATCGGTCTTGAATGCAAGAGGAGCGAAGGCCAGAGCCATGCGGTGGTCTTCATAGGTATCAATGCCCATCGACGCATCCGGTTCGCAACGCTCACCATTCCAAACGAGTTCCTTGCCATCAATATCAGCAACGACAAAACCCAGTTTGCGCATCTCAGTCTTCAAAGCCTCAATGCGGTCGGTCTCCTTTATCTTCAAAGTCTGCAGCCCCTTGAAATGGAAAGGTATGTCCATCAGACAACAGCAGGCAACAAATGTCTGTGCTAGGTCGGGAGCACTAACGAAATCGTACTCCAGTCGTGGCACGCGTCTGCCCGTATTGCGCAGTTTCACCGTTGTCGGCACTCCCGGCGTCTTGTTGTCGAAAATGGTCTTCACTCCAAGCAGGCTGAAAATATATCTCACAATAGAATCGCCTTGCTTGCTGCCATCCATCAGTCCTGTCAGTTCCAACACATCATCCGGATTCCTGCTCAACGCCACCATCTCATACCAATAAGAGGCGGCGCTCCAATCGCTCTCAATGAAATATTCGCGCTGTATATACTTGCGGTTGCTGATGCTAATGGTATCAACGCCGCTCCACTCCGCATCAGCACCGAACTCACGCATCATCCACAGTGTGAGGTCAATATACGGTCGTGAAATGATTTCTCCTGTCAGGCGCAGGCGAAGACCCTTGTCAAGCATCGGGCCAATCATCAGCAAGGCGGAGATATACTGCGAGCTAACATTGCCGGCGATGCTCAGTTCGCCACCATCGAGATGGCGACCTCGTATTCGCAACGGTGGGAACCCCTCCTCTCCCATATACTCTATGTCGGCACCCAGTCGGCGCAGTGCATCAACAAGTATTCCGATAGGACGGTGCTTCATGCGTTCCGTTCCCGTAATGACATGCTCACCCTCTGTCACCGACAGATAGGCTGTCATGAAACGCATGGCGGTACCTGCCGCCTTGATGTCTATCTCGTAAGGATTGTTTGCCAGAGCATTGATGATAACCTCTGTGTCATCACAATCTGACAGATTCTCCGGCAACGTTCTACTGCCTGCTAAGGCACACATTACCAAAGCTCTGTTGCTGATGCTCTTCGATGCTGGCAGTTTTATTGTCGTATTTAATCCCTTTGGGGCTGTTAGTTTATATTGCATTCTTTGTAGTTATTCAGTTTTTTGTTTGTCAATCAACATGCAAAAATAACAAATTATTCGCTAATTGCCGAAGCATTTATAAAAGATTAATACATTTACCGCCATATCAGTGGCCTTGATTAATTATTTATATATAAATATATTGAGGAATGGAATAAAATTTGTAATTTAGCACCCAAATAATTACTAACTACCGTACTTATATGCCTGACTATATAATAAAAGTTATATGCTTCATTTTTTTCGCCTCATCATCTTGCATGGCGAAAGCAAACGAAGGCAACAAACATGGAATCATCAGCAAGACAGACACTCTTCGCATCACTACCCCTTCCGGCACCGTTCCACGACTGCCTCATCTGATATGGGTTACTTACAACGACGGCAATGGCGGTTATCGGCAGGTGAGGTGGGAGAATGCCGCACTAAGCACCGAACAGGAACTGGCTGATGCCGAGAAATATCCTGCCGGCTGCAGATATACGATTGACGGATATGTCATCGGCGACAACACCAAAGCAAACGGTTTGCCGGTAAAGGCTTTCATCGAGGTGACTGATAAGGACAGCCAAACGCCAAGCAGCAGACCTGTGGCAGAGCCGTTGCCATTGAACTGCGTCAGAATAAACGGTGACAACCGTCTTACTTCCAACCGCGACCTTGCCATAAGAACCATTCTGAGTTGGGACGTGAATCAGCAACTCTATAACTACCGCGACACTTACGGTATGCCGACAGAAGGTTACAGACAGTCGGACGGTTGGGACTCGCCCACAACCAAACTCAAAGGGCATGGCTCTGGCCACTACATGTCGGCACTGGCATTTGCCTTTGCCAGTACAACAGATGCTGCCATGAAGGATTCGCTGCGTTCACGAATGCGACGAATGGTAAGCGAACTGCGCCAATGTCAGGAACGCACGTTTGTATGGAACGATTCGTTAGGACGCTATTGGGAAGCACGCGACTTCGCTCCTGAGCACGAATTGCGCAACATGAAAGGCACATGGGCAGCATTCAACGAGCATAAGAAAGACTATGCCCTCTATGGCTATGGTTATCTCGGCGCCATTCCCGCCCACCATGCCGTACTGATAGAGATGTACCGTCCTTACAACAACAGCGACTGGGTGTGGGCACCTTATTATGCCATTCACAAGCAGTTGGCAGGTCTCATCGATATTGCCACATACGTTGACGACAAAGATATTGCCAACAAGGCATTGCTCATAGCCAAGGACATGGGATTGTGGGTGTGGAACCGTCTGCATCATCGCACGTTCATGAAGACTGACGGCACACGTGAGGAGAGGCGCGAGCGACCAGGCAACCGCTATGAGATGTGGAACATGTACATCGCCGGCGAGGATGGCGGCATGGGCGAATCATTGAGCCGCTTGTCGGAGATGGTTGACGACAAGAAAGAGAGCAACCGACTGCTTGAGGCAGCATCGTTCTTCGACAGTCCTGCATTCTTCGACCCTCTGTCACGCAACATCGACGATATCCGCACGCGCCACGCCAACCAACACATTCCGAAGATAACGAGTGCGCTGCGCAGTTATCGCGGCAACGGCAAGGACTATTACTATAATCTTTCACTCAACTTCTGGCAACTTATTCAGGGTCGCTATGCCTACGCTACCGGCGGCGTGGGCAACGGTGAGATGTTCCGCCAGCCATACACACAGATGCTGAGCATGAACAACAACATGGCTACCGATCATAAGGGGCGACCAGTTCCTAACCCCACGCTCAATGAGACATGTTGTGCGTATAATCTGGCGAAGCTGACGAAAGACCTCAACTGCTTCGACCCAGACAATGCCATGCTGATGGACTACTATGAGCGTGTGCTCTACAATCAGATTGTAGGTTCGCTGCATCCAGAGCATTATCTCACGACATACCATTATGCCGTTGGCCTGAACGCTTCCAAGCCATGGGGCAACCGCACTCCTCAGGAGTCGTGCTGCGGAGGTACGGGTTCAGAGAATCACGTGAAATATCAGGAGGCGGCATATTTCGTTTCCGACAAGACACTTTGGGTTGCGCTTTATATGCCAACTACAGCAACATGGCGCGACAAGGGCGTGGTCATAGAACAGGAATGCAAGTGGCCGGCAGAGAAATCAACAATAAGGATTGTCAAGGGCGGAAAACGCTTTGCCATGAAACTGCGCAAGCCTTACTGGGCAACAGACAGGTTTGAGGTGAAACTCAATGGCAAGACGATAAGTCACAGCAACCGCACTTCAGAATATGTGGAGATAGCGGAAAAGAAATGGAAGAAAGGCGACATCGTTGAAATAACCATGCCTTTCACAAAGCATATTCACTATGGGGCAGATAAATTTGAGGTCGCTTGGCTCGGTGCACTGATGTACGGTCCGCTGGTAATGGCAACAAAGGGAATCGATAAATGGGACGAGGCCGTTGCCATTGTTGACTCACAACTTGACTCCATCACCGCCAATGCGCCGACATCTGCATCTGGCACGCACGGCAATCTATATACGCTTACACTCAACGGCAGAACATTCGTGCCCGATTATGCTGCTGACAGGAACTCTACACATTATTTAAGAATCTATTCAGAAACAAGCAACATGTCAACAAGCCAACTTGGCAACTCGTTAACAAGCATTGCTCTTGCTGAAGAGCGTATCAAGGAACAGGAGGCATGGATGAAGATGGAAAAGAAAGTGCCGGAGCATGCTCCATGGGCACCTCATGGTTATGCCCGCATGGTGAAAGAACTGAATCGTATAAAGAATGGAGGTTCTGCAGCAGATGTCGGCAATCTGAATGTCATTCTCAACACCATGCGCCCAGGTAATCTGGCGGAACTTGAAGACCTGCAACCGCTGCTCGAACTGATGGAGAAAGCGAAAGAGTTAGGAGTTAGGAATGAGAAGTTAGGAGTTAGTAATAAGGAGTTGGGAGAGGCACTCAAATATGCCGAGATGGTGGTAAAGTATGTTTCCGACGGAAGCGGAACACTTGATATGATAAGGGAAGCATGTGGGAGGATTGAAGAGGCCTCACCCCCAACACCTCTCCATAATGAGAGGGGAGTAATTTGATTAGGGAATTTTGGAGATAGAAGAAAGTAGAAGGAGGTAGAAGAAGATAGAAGGAGATAGAAAACATTTGCGTGTCAAGCATCCGTCCTTTAACTCCTTAGCGAAGCGATAACTTCCTATAGCTCCCTTTAACTTCTTAAAAAAAGAAAGCATCCGTCTGAACTCCTAAGCGAAGCGTCACTCCTTCACTCCTACACTCCTTTAAAAATAAATACAAAAATATAAAGAATGAAGAAAACAATCGTATTACTAATATTCTTCCTGTTGCACACAGGTTTCATCTGTGCCGAACAGTACAAGATGGCAGGTCCTTATAAGGTAGTAGCTCGCGATGGACAATATCGCAATACTAAAGGCGGCAGTGAACGTGATATGAAAAAGGCTCTTGAGTTTGCCGAGACAGGCAAGTACAAAGAGGCAATGGAAATCATCGACGCATACGCCGGAACACTGGAACAGCTCGACGGGCATGATGCCCCGCTCTGCGCCATACAGTGCTACGACCTCGTAAGGGCAATGACCATCGCAAGCAGAAACGGGGCGTCCAGCAAGAAACAGCAAGACCGTTTCAACGGCATGATAAGGCGCGCCCTTCTGCCAATGATGCAGAAGTTCGAGGCTGATAGTCCATACGCCAACGGCAACTGGGGTGCTATTGTCAACAGACTGCGCATGGCGTGTGCCATCTGCATGAAGGACAGCGTGCTGTATAAGGCTGCCAACGACTACCATCTGCATGCCAACGACAACGGTTCGCTGCCAAAGTACATATCCGAAACGGGACAATGCCAGGAGACGGGGCGCGACCAAGGACATGTACAGCTGGGTCTTGAAGCACTGGCACAGATATGTGAGATGGCATGGGAACAGGGTGATGACCTTTGGGGAGCACTTGACAATCGTCTGCTTAAAGGATTTGAATATACGGCACGCTACAACCTTGGCTATGATGTGCCGTTTGAGACGTGGACCGACTGCACCGGACTCTATTGCGAATGGACAGAACCGGGACAGATGGGGCGCGGAAAACTATGGCCTATATATGAGCGTGCGTACAACCATTATGTAAAGACAAAGGGATTGAAGATGCCTTACACGGAAAAGATTGTCAAGGGCAAGAAACCTAAGGTAAAGGAGTATAGCAAACTGCATCAGGTGTTTGCATATCCTGCACCTGCCGGGGCTCCGCTGAAAACCGACTACGATGTCTTCGTCCGTCCGCGCAGCAGCAATGAGTGGACGAAGATTGATACCTATATGGCTAAGGTCAACGCCCCCATAGCCAAAGGTAAGCACAAGGTGACTGAAGTGTCGTATGCCTTCTTCGACTTCACCGGCGACGTGTTTGTAAGGGTTGTCTGCAAGAACAAGAAATACAAGACCGCCCGCATACGTCCCGACTACAGAGGGGTGATAGTCAACGTACAGAACGACTCTACTGTGCAGTTCTTGCTGTTCCAACCGGAGAATGTCAGTGTTGAGTTCGACGGCAATATCACCGATAACCTACACATCTTTACCTCCAAACCACCGGTAACGGCCGACGAGGCACGCCGACAGGCAAAGAGAGAGGGAAGGAAGTTCGAGTATTACGCCCCTGGCTTCTACACCGACGACACCCTGCGCATAGGTTCCAACACCACCGTCTATCTTGAAGGCGGCAGTTATTTCACCGGAACCTTCGCCATCGAGGATGCAAGTAACGTGAGCATCCTCGGCCGCGGCATCGCCCGACCGCCACGAGGCTATGAGGGATGCCACGTTCACCGCAGCAACAACGTGGTTATCGACGGCATGATACTCAACACTTGTCCCGTTGGAGAGAGCAAGGGCGTCACGCTAAACGATGTGCGTTGCATCTCCTTCCCGTCATGGGGCGACGGTCTTAACGTCTTCGCCTCATCCGATGTGTTCTATAACCGCGTTTTCTGTCGCACGTCAGACGACTGCACCACCGCATATGCCACCCGAAAGGGATTCAACGGTTCGGCACGAAACGTAAGGATGTGGAACTCCACCCTGTGGGCTGACGTTGCCCACCCTATCTTTATCGGCATACACGGCAACTCGGCGGTAGGCGACAGTATCGTAGGACTGCGATACGAAAATATCGACATCCTTTGCCAGAGTGAGCCGCAGGTTGACTATCAGGGTTGTCTGGCGATAAACTGCGGCGACAACAACTACGTCAAAGATGTGGTGTTCGACAATATCAGAATAGAGAACATCCACCAAGGATGCATCTTGCAGGTGAAGGTGGGCTACAACCAGAAATACTGCACCGCACCGGGCAAAGGTGTGGAGAACATCACCTTCCGCAACATAAGATATTACGGCAGTGACCCTTACCTCTCGATAATCAATGGTTACAACGAGGAGCGCAAGGTGAAGGGCATACTGTTCGACGGATTGAAGATTAACGGTCGCAGAATCCATGATAACATGGAAGGCAAACCGAGATGGTACAGCACTGCCGACATGGTGCCGATGTTTATAGGCAATCATGTTGAAGGTGTGGTTTTTAAATAACTCATAAAAATAAATATGAAAGCTAAACTGTTACTTTTTATCTGCTTGTTGATGGCAGTTGTCAGCAGCAAGGCACAGGATGAGAACCTGAAGATGAAGTTCGACTTCAGCAATGTTTCCAGCACCAGTGTCAAGGACGACGTGTCTGGCATCACCGCCACAGTAATGAGCAGTGCCAAGGTGATGAATATGGGCAAGTACAAGGTGCTCGACCTTGGCAACGGCACCGGTTATCTGAACATGACCGCTGCGGCGGGCAAGGTGTTCAGTCAGAACGACGACTTCACCATCTCCGTCTATTACCGTGTCGATGAAGCGGCATCGCTGTCGGGCGACGGATTTTTCCTTTGGTCGTTCGCCACATCTGATAATGTCAGTGCCTCGGCAGGCAAGTATTCCGCCTACCGCCTGAACGCGCAACGCTTCGCCAGTTCTACCGGCGGTTATCAGAATGAGACGGGCATAGAGAAGGGTGCTGCATCCGACAAAGGCCGATGGATGCACGTGGCATATACCGAGAAGAGCGGCAAAGGCATGCTGTATGTCGATGGCAAACTGATTGGAACGAAGAGCGGCATGCACAAGAACTCAACCAACTTCGGCGCCATTGCCATCAACCACTGCTGGCTGGGCAGGGCTCCTTTCGCTTCAGACAAGTATCTCACACAGACTCTTGTTGCCGACTTCCGATATTATAGTGGCAGCATGACGGCAGAGCAGATTGGCACACTGGCAAAGAAAACCGAAGAACTGGAATATGAGATGATAAACGGCGGCGGTGGCAACAATGCCTCGTTGCTGAAAACTATCGGTGATGCTGAGCAGTTGCTCACTGCCACAGCCGACTATCCCGTTGGAGCTGTGGTGCAGTTGCAGGATGCGCTTATCATCGCCAAGGGCATAGCCGAGGGTGAAGGCAGTCAGATATCCTATGACAACTGCGAGAAAGAACTCAAGAGTGCCATCTCCGTGTTCAAGGCCGCCAAAGGTGTGGTGTTCGATGTCAGCGGCATCACCGATGTCTATGACACCGAGAGAGGTTTCCGCCATCCGGGCGGTCTGCATACCCAAGCCGACTTCGACCGCATCAAGCGTCAGTTGGCGGAGGGCAACCCCACCGTCACCCAGGCATACAACGTATTGAAGAATGCAGAATACGCCCAGTCGGGCATCGCCACATATCCTGTAGAGACGATTATCCGTGGCGGCGGTTCGGGCGAGAACTACATCAACGCCGCACGCGGTGCCACCATGGCTTATCAGAATGCCTTGCGTTGGAAGATTGACGGAACCAAGTCGAACGCCGCCGCAGCCGTGAGAATCCTGATGCAGTGGGCAAACACCTGTAAGCTGGTGAGCGGCGACAGCAACTGGGCACTTGCTGCCGGACTCTATGGCTATGAGTTTGCGCAGGCAGCCGAACTGGTGCGCGACTACGAGGGATGGTCGCGTGAGGACTTCGAGAAGTTCAAGAAATGGATGCTCACGGTGTGGTATCCGGGCAACATTAACTTCCTGAGAGGCAGAAACGGTACATGGGAGAACTATGTTGGCGGTCAGGGAGGCATTCGCCCCGGTCACTACTGGAGCAACTGGCCTTTGTGCAACGCCTTAGCAGTAATATCCATCGGCATACTCTGCGACGATGTGTTCATCTATAATCAGGGAATGTCGTTCATGAAGTACGACCAAGTGGGCACTTTCCAAGACCCTCGCACCGCCAATCCTATACTGAGCGACGGTTGCACCGAGTTTATTGGCAACCTTGTAGTTACCACAAGCGAGTCGCCTCTGGAAACCGGCGCATACGGCAAACTCGGTCAGATGCAGGAGTCAGGACGCGACGGCGGTCATGCCGCTATGGCCTTAGGCTTAGCTGTTGACATCTGTAAGGTGGCATGGAATCAGGGCGACGACCTGTTCTCATATATGGACAACCGCATGGCTGCCGGCATCGAGTTTGTGGCGGCATGTACGCAGAATGTTCAGGGATTGCCTTGGACCAATTATAAATATGTGGATTGCCGCACGGCATGGCACAACGGATGGATGATGAGCGGACCGGCTGAACCGGCTGAAGTGCGCAATTATTGGGGCACGGTAATCGGTCATTATGAGAGCGTGAAGGGGGTGAAGATGCCTTTCGCCGAAAGAGCATACGCACAGATGACTGCTGGCGGTCCTGACGGCGGCGGCATGGGAGGCACGAGCGGCGGCTACGACCATCTTGGCTATTCGGTACTTATGAACACCTACGACACCCAACTGTGTCCGGAAGACAAGCGTCCTACTCTGCTCCGTCCTCTGATGGAATACGACGGCAAGACCATAGCGCACAACGAACTGGGCGGTTTGAAGAATACCTATGTAGTGGCAAGCACTGGCTGTCTGCCTGCGGGCAAGACCATCAAGCTGATGCCGCAGTTGCCCGACGGCGAGGAAGACACTGGCAAATGGCAGTGGAACACCGGCGAGACAACCAAGGACATCAGCGTGTCAAGCGACAGGAGCTTCATCTATCGCGCCACATATACCAATAAGAACGGCATACAGAGCGAACAGGCATTTGCCATTGCCGCCGAGGGTGATTGCGCGCCAAGCAATGCCACCTTCAGCATCTACGACGGAGACAAGTGGCTTGGCGACACCGTGGCAACCGTGTTCTACGGTTCACAGGTTACTATCAATGCCGGCGACGTGGCAGGCTGGAACCCACAGGTGACATGGAGCAACGGTCAGCGTGGCCACCAGATAAGCAGCGGCCCGATAGCCAACGACCGCACCATACAGGCCATCGTGACCTCACAGGGTGGCAGACGCCAACTGATAAACTACCACATCAGCGTGAGATATCTGCAACCGCGCGTCATTCTCAACGGAGTGGAACTCAGCGACACAACCCGACTGATTGTAAAGAGCGGCGACAAGGTGGTGCTGCAGCCATACGTTCCAAACGCAATAACAGGAGTAACATATCTGTGGAGCGACGGTTCTACTGCTGCCACCCTCGACTTGGGAGCAATAGAGAATTCGGGCATCTATACCGTTAGCATAAACATCAACGGCAAGACAGAGAACGTGGTTTACGAAGTGTTTGTCAAGGGCAGTGAGACGGCTTTGCCGATTGCCCCTGGCTACTACATGCTTTATCATATCAACAGCAACAGATACCTCACCGGCAACGGTTATCAGCAGGCGGTTACGTTTGAACTCGGCGACTCGCTCAATCCGCAAAGAAACCAGATATGGAAGATAGAGCGCAACAATGCCAACAAGCACTCGCTCATCTCGCTTGCCGACAGTCTGGCACTGAGCACGGCGGGCACCACCATTACCATTGCTGCAAAGATGTTCCTGTTTGAAGAGGCAAAGGGCATCAACCGCTATGCCATGCGTAGCACGATAGGTGCGACGACGGAGTACTGGACCGTTGACAGCAACGGCAATCTGAGTGTCGGCGATTATTCTACTCTCACCGACTACCCCTTCCTCCTCATTCCTATAAGTGAGACACTGGGCATAGAGGGCATCGAGTCATCATCCGACAATCACGCCTCCTCTCCTGTTTATGACCTAAGCGGCAAGCAAGTAAAAGGCACCCAACTGCCTCGCAATGGCATCTTCATCCAGAAGGGAAAGAAGTTTGTGGGGAAGTAAATATTATAACATGAAAGAATAGAAGCACTGCGACTCTATCATGTAAATTTTTTAAATAATCTGAACATCTGCACTTTCGAACAGTTGTTCAGATTATTTTTTATTTATAAGGAAGTCATATGTTCAACAACCTGATTGAAGAAATCGAACTCAGCCTTGCCGTCCTCACCATAGCAATAGACACCTACGCGGATGCCTTTCCAATAACCCCAGCGCATGGGGAAAGGTGATTCGGCTGCGATGAAACGCTTGCCGTCGAGACTATAATAGAGCTGGTGCTCGTTGCGCTGGCTGTCGTTGGTAACACGCAGCCAAAGTTTCTTTATCTTTCCACGTTTAACAATGCGCTTCTCCTTGCCGTCCTCCACATAGATGCCCTCTGGACAGATGCCAATGCCATGGAACCACTTGCCGATGCAGAACAAGCCCGCACGGCAGTTGCCGTCGGCACGGAGCAGTGTGGTGCTCTCACTCTTATAGCCCACCACCTTCTGCGCCAGCATGTTGCGACAGTTCTTAAGACTGTCGGCAGGCAGAGGCTTTAGCGTGAGCCATCCTTTGCGCTCATCGAGCGACCAATGTGAGTCATGCGGATTATGGTTCCACTGCCATTGCAAACCTAGCGGTGCAGAGAAATCGTCGGTTGTCTGCAGGGCATAGTCAGACGACAAGCTGAGCGGTTTCTGCCAAGCATAAACCGGTTCGCCAATGCCGTTGCCGTCGATATCGACACCCATCAGTGGCCAGCCGTCAACCCATCGTGCCGGTTGCAGATGAACCACACGACCGAGCACCGGCGTCTCCTGGAAATGGTAGAACCACCACGAACCGTCAGGCGTATCAACGAGCGAACCCTGATGAGGACCGTTTATGAGAGTAGAACCCTGTTCGAGAACCACGCGCTTCTCATAAGGTCCGTAGATATTCTTAGAGCGGAGCACCGTCTGCCACCCGCAGCACACGCCTCCCTCGGGAATGAGCAGATAGTAGTAGCCGTTGCGCTTGTGCCACTTAGGTCCTTCCGCCACAGGTCCTGTATAAACCGTTACGCCGTCGTCGAGCAACTGCTTGCCGTCTGCCGACATCCGATGGACGATGATAGGACCGGCACCGTAGTTGCTGCGCGCGAGATAAGCCTGTCCGTCTTCATCCCACAGCGGACAAGGGTCTTCCCATTTCTTCACGCGCTTCACCAGATGTAGCGGTGCCCAAGGACCGCCGGGCGACTTGGCCGTTGACATATACAGTCCTTCGTCGGGCGTGCAGAAATATACATAATACAATCCGTCATGATAGCGTATGGCAGGAGCCCACGAGCCGCCAGAGTAATGCTTCATCTCGTTCCATCCCGGTTCGTCGAGGCGCGAGTATATCTGACTGACATAGCGCCAGTTGACCATATCCTCCGACTCGAGCACCTGCATGCCCATATAATGGAAATCGGACGCCACCATATAATACTTGTCGCCAACGCGTATCACATCAGGGTCGGAGAAATCGGCATTCAGCACAGGATTGATATACGTGCCGTTGCCTTGGTCACCCCAGTGATAGTCTGCAGGAATGGCTGATGTCATAGTGGCAGATGCCACAAACAACATTGTTATTATTAATTGTTTCATATTATTTTATGAGTTAGGGAGTTTAGGAGTTCAGACGTATGCTTTCTTTTTTAAGGAGTGAAGGAGGACGCTTCGCTAAGGAGTTCAGACGGATGCTTTTTTGAAAGAAGTTAAAGGGAGTTATAGGAAGTTATCGCTTCGCTAAGAAGTTAAAGGACGGATGCTTGACATGCAAATGTCTTCTATCTTCTTCTACCTTCTTCTATCTTCTTCTACCTCCTTCTATCTCCAAAATTCTCTAATCAAATTACTCCCCTCTCATTATGGAAAGGGGTTGGGGGTGAGGCCTCTTCAATCCTTCAAAATCACCTCCCTAACATCCGGCTGTTCGGTGATTACCTCGATGTTGTTGAACTTGATGTTGCGAGCGTGGCGGACGAAGAAACCCTTGGCAGGCAGGTTGCCCCACATGGTTGACTCAGGATATTCCTTCTCCTTCTCGTCCTTTATCGACTCGTTTATCTTTGCCATGTCGGCAGCTGTAACACCGCCCTTGTGGTGGATGGTGATATTGTCGAGCCATACGTTCTCCACCTCATGACCAGGGATGCCCGTGATAGAGCAACCCATGCTGCCGGCATTACGTATCTGGATGTTGCTAAGGTGGATGCCGTTGATTTTGCCCACTTTAGTAACCGGCACACCTTCCTTATATCCACGGGCACGGTTGGCAAGGCGAACAAAGATGGGCGACTCGGTGCCCTCGATGGTGATGTCGCTCACGTTGACGTTCTCCAGCACACCGCCATCGACTATCTCCAGTGAAATGGCAGAAGAGCCAATCCACTGACCGAAGAATTTTTCCTTCTGGTCGTAGCTTGGCTTCACCACGATGCCGCTGATATTGATATTTCGGAAACCGCCGTTGGTCTCAGTGCCCAGTTTGATAGCGTTGCAATGACTCGATACCACACAGTCGGCAATGCGTATGTTCTCGCAGAGACGCGGCGAGGTGCTTTTCAATGTGATGGCATCATCGTCTGAATCGGCAAACATATTGCTCACCACCACCTCGTGACAACCGTCGAGGTCGAGGGCGTCGTTGTTGTAGTTGTTGCGGTTGAACACCTTTATGCCGTCAATCTTCACACGATCGCAAGCCAGATAGTGCTGCATCCAGCAACCGGAGTTCTTCAGTGTGATGTCGCGGAGCGTGATGTCGCTGCTCTGGATGAAGCGCAACAGATGCGGACGGGTGATGCCCTCATCGTTCCAAGAGAGTTTCTTGAACGAGCGGCCTCGTCCGTCGATGGTACCGAAACCGTCGATTACCACGTTGGTTGCCTTGTCGGCAAATATCAGTTGTATCGTCTCCGTCTGCGTGCGCAGCGACATGTAGTCAGTCTTCATCGGCAGATAGTCCTTCAGGTCGGTGCTGCCATAGAGCGTCGCCCCCTGTTCCAGGTGCATGTGCACGTTGCTTTTGAGGATTATCGTACCAATCTTGTATTTGCCTGTAGGCACCACCACCCTGCCGCCGCCAGCAGCTGAACAGGCGTCGATAGCCTTCTGCACAGCTGCGGTGCTCAGTTGTGTAGTATCGTTTACGGCACCGTAGTTCACGATGTTATAGTCGGCAGCCTTTGCGATTGTTGCGACAAGAGCAAAAAGTGATAAAATAATTTTCTTCATATCAGATATTTATTGTTTGTTGGTATTATTCTGATTACAAAAGTAATGCATTTTTTCGAGATGACAATAGTTATGTTACATTATTTAAAAGTAGAGTTACCATAATGCAAGCAAATGTCAGATAAAAAAATTAACTTTGCAAAAGTTTTACTAATCATAATATAAATTTCAACTAAACACCAAAACGTAATATGAAGAAACTAATCATAACGACATTGTTGCTCATAACAATGTTGCATAATGTATCATTACAAGCTAAAATCACACACAAGATCATAGACAATGGCGGCAGCGGACCTTATAAGTCTGAGGCGCGCGAAGAGAAATCATTCCGTGATGCTGTAATTTATAAGCCCGTTGACCTGAAAGCGGCAGCGGCAGCTGAAGGCAAATTGCCTATATTGGTATGGGCTAATGGCGGTTGCAACGACACGTCACTGCCACATGAACGTATGTTGAGCGAGATAGCATCACATGGATACATTATTATAGCATTGGGAAGCATGCAGGAGCGCATCGACGACCGCAAGCTGAACAAATCAGAAAACGCACAGATGCTGAGTGCAATGGATTGGATAGCCTTGCAGGCAGAGAAGAAACGCAGCGATTATTACCAGTGTGCTGACATCAACAAGATTGCCGTTGCCGGTCAGTCATGTGGCGGTGCACAGGCATTGGCCGTAAGTTCAGACAAAAGAGTGAAGACCACTGTGATGGTTAACTCAGGCATGGGCAACATGCAGATGGCTGGTGCCAGCAAAGAGTCATTAAAGGCATTGCACGCCCCTGTTCTGTATATGGAGGGCGGCGAGAGCGATGTGGCTTATGCCAATGGCGTGGTTGACTATGAGCGCGTCAACCATGTGTTTATAGCCTTTGCCAATCATCTCACTGCAGGTCACGGAGGCGACTACCAACTGCCTAACGGAGGCAGTTTTGCAAGAATGCTGAGAAGCTGGCTTGACTGGCAACTGAAAGGCAAGCAGCAGATGGCAGACATCTTCATGCGCAACAAACTGGATGATTTCCCCGAATGGACAATGAAGTCGAAAGACGTGAAGAAAGGATTCGATAACAACCCGTTCTGCATAATGGAGGTTCATTGCACTAATCAGAAGAAACAGAACATATACGGCAAACTATATCTTCCAAACGACAATAACATTAAGAAACCTCTGGCAATACTCGCCCATGGCTACAACTCTTCTTACCGTGAAGTAGAAGCTTATGCCGAGACACTTGCCATGAATGGCATTGCCGCATACATATTTGATTTCTGCGGCGGTTCGCGAAAGAGCAAGAGCGAAGGCAAGTCTATAGAGATGTCTGTATTTACTGAGGCCGACGATATTGCAGCTATAGTAAAGACCGTTTCCAACTGGGGATTCATTGACCAAGAGCGTATCGCACTGCTTGGGTGCAGTCAGGGCGGATTAGTTGCAGCTATAGCTTCATCGCAAATGCCAGAAGCATTCAAGGCTGTGGTACTCGTTTACCCGGCACTGATGATTGCTGAGCATGCCGTAAAGGTGCATCCAAAAGAAGCCATCACATCAAAGACTGGTGTCGATGTTATGGGCCTGCCTCTCTCACATGTTTACTACGATCGCCTTGTTGACTATAAGCTCTTCGAGGAGATTAAGAAATACAAAGGCGACGTGATGATAGTTTATGGCGACAAGGATCCTGTTGCATCGGGCGACTATATAAGCCGTGCGGCAAAGACATATAAGAGTTGCGAGGTTAATGTTGTGCCTGGCGGCGCTCATGGATTCCCTGCATCTCCTACTCACGTCGAAGCAAACGGACATATCGTGAAATTCCTGAAAGGAAAACTCAAATAACCTTCTTTAACCCAAATCGGTCATTTAGACTAAAAGCATAAAGTCCTAAAACAAAACTTTAAACAAATGAAAAAGATATTAGCAACAATTGCGTTCGTT
Source organism: Prevotella sp. (assembly GCA_045602085.1). Lineage (GTDB taxonomy): Bacteria > Bacteroidota > Bacteroidia > Bacteroidales > Bacteroidaceae > Prevotella. The sequence continues at coordinate 47,087 of JAZSAV010000017.1, forward strand.
GTGCCAATGGCATTAAGCGGTCAGGTCTTCGACAGTTCAACGGAGGCCACTACTGCACAGACAAACTACGGAAAAGTGGCAGGATATATCGACCACGGTGTTTATACCTATAAAGGCATTCCTTATGCCAAAGCAGAGCGTTTTATGCCAGCCGAACGCCCTGACAGTTGGCAGAAGATACGCTCATCACGCCATTGGGGACCAGTATGCCCGCAGGCAAAGAATACGGGGTGGCGTGGCGACCAGACTGCCTTCTTCTATCAGTGGAACGATGGTTTCCAGAGTGAGGACTGCCTGCGTCTGAACATCTGGACAAAAGGCATTGCTGATGGCAAGAAACGTCCGGTACTGTTCTGGCTGCATGGTGGCGGATACACATCGGGCAATGGTCAGGAGCATCCTGGTTATGACGGACGCAACCTAGCAGACAAGGGCGATGTGGTTGTGGTAACCGTCAATCATCGTCTCAATGTGCTTGGTTTTCTCGACCTCTCTGCTTATGGCGAAAAATACAAAGGCTCTGCCAACGTGGGCATGACAGACATCGTGGCTGCTTTGAGATGGGTTAAAGAGAATATTGCCTATTTTGGCGGCGACCCTGATTGTGTTACAATCTTCGGTCAGTCGGGTGGCGGCGGCAAGGTTTCTACACTGCTATGCATGCCATCAGCCAAAGGACTGTTCCACCGTGCCATGGTGATGAGCGGTTCGTTCCTTGGAAGTACACCTCAGAGTCTTGCGCAGCAGGTGGGAACACGCACGGCAGAACTGCTGGGACTTTCAAAGGAGAATATAGACAGCATACAACGTGTACCATACGAGCAACTGCTTTCTGCTGCAAACAGGGCTATTGGCGATGTGGCAAAGGCCAGCAAGGGTGTCGGACCTTTTGGAAGAGTGGGTTGGGGACCTGTCAATGATGGCGACATAATGCCGGGAATCTTTGAGAATGGTACAGAGAAGATTTCCAACGACATACCGCTACTCATCGGTTCTACGCTCAACGAATTTTCAACTCCAAAGGTTGACCGGATGGTTCGCCAGGCAGTAAAGACACAGGCGGGCATACGCGTTGCTGACGACGGTGCTCCGGTATATGTTTATCTGTCCGGTTATCAGGTGCCAACCATGGATGGTGATTTCCATGCATGCCACAACTCGGATATACCGTTTTTCTTTAACAACGTACTGAAAAGTGCTTCTATGACCGGTGCTACTAAAGAGGGAATAAAATTAGGTGAGAAGATGAGTGGCGCACTGATAAACTTTGCTCGCACCGGCAATCCTAATGCCAAGGGACTGCCGAAATGGAAACCTTACTCTCCAGAGGATGAAGCAACGATGTATTTCGATGCTCCGAAATGCAGGATGATGTATAAATAGATATGCAAGTTTGAATAATGTTATTTCCTGAACCTCTTTGTCACAGCCGCATAACCGCAGCGACGACAGAGGGGTTCGGTTGCTATGTGGCGACTGAAACCGTCGTACATGGCTTGTGCACGTGAAGAAGAAAGAATCTCACTCAGCGGTTGCTCGAACAGGTTGCCCAAGGTGATGCTCCCGTCGTGGTCGAGACAACAAGGAACCACACTGCCATCTGCAAGCACACCAATCTGATTGCGGAGCGCATAGCAGAATACCTCGTCCTCGCCATAGTCGTCTTTGTCCTCATCGGGCCATTCGAACATCTTATCGTATTCGAGATACAAGTTCTCCGCAAGTCGCCAACCATCATAACGCTCTGTCCACGGTCGTGGCTGGTGCTCAGCCATCAGTCGTTCTATCTCTGTGTTTTCAGAATCGTAGCCGCCCTCGTTCCAAAGCCTGAGCACCACCATGATGCCCTCGGTGGCAGCACGCTTTGCAAACTGCATCACCTCGGCGATGTATTGCTGCGGGTCGGTCTTGCCGTTGCCCTCATGGGAGTGGAGCGAAATCTGTATCTTATGAGGCTTTGCCTCGATTATCCCCTCTGCCCTTCCGAGCAGCGTGCCGTTGGTTGTTATGATGGGAATGAATCCCTTTTCGCGTGCCTTAACGATAAATGTCGGCAGATAGGGATGCAGCAGCGGTTCGCCCATCAGATGGAAATAGAGAAAACGCACCTCGCCCTGAAGGCGGTCGGTGAGCGTTTCAAACTCATCGGGTGTAAGGGTGTGCTTTGCCCTATGGGTCTTAGGACAAAAAACGCAATCAAGATTGCATACGTTGGTTATCTCTAGATAGCATCTGGTAATCATAACTATTCGCAAAGGTAATAGAAAAGAAACGAAATACAAAATTATTCATAAAGTAGAATGAAAAAACAAACTAAAGGACTTCTGTTGACAATTTGTGAGAATGAGAATGATTTTTTTAAAATGACATTTTCTCCTACATCCTACATTTTTGCATATAACAAGTTGAACCACAGTTTGTTTAGTGCAGTGTATAAGAAATTTTTACCTACATTTTTGGGCGCTTTTTGGGCGCTTTTAAGTAATTTTAAGAATTAAATTGCATGATGCAAGGAGAAAAAATGCCTGTTTGCGAATTAAACCCCAATCGTTCATAGACCGTAAATGTGATATTAAGAAATACTTTTTGCACGTTTGTCTATTCTTTTTGGCATATTTTTCATGTCTCTTCAGTCGTATAGCCCGCTATACTCCTTTAGAACACATAAAAATCTTCTCAAAAATAACAAGACAAACGCACTAAAATCTAAATGACCGATTTGGGTTAAAGTTTCTGTAATTTCTTGTTAACAAGCAAGCGGTTAAGTGCAATTTCTGAGGGTTTCTTCCCTACGCTATTTGGGCACTTTAGCATCTTTAAAACGCCCTTTCAGCATTCCAATACGGCCCTTTAGATTCTAAAGGTCATTTGTCTAGCGTAACTGCATCAGTTAGCAGTCGCAAGTGGCATAATTACGTTTCCAAAACGCCAAACTGCAAATCCGCGTGAGGCTTTACGAGAAGCATTGCTCAATGCTGTGGTTCATAAGGCATACGAAACATTGGCCCAGATTCAGATTGCGGTCTATGATGACAAACTGGAGATATGGAATTGTGGCACTTTGCCATGGTAAAAACGAAATTCGTTTGATGGATATAAACAAGCAAATGTTAACAGACTGCAAAATTAATCATTTCTCCATTACCTCCAATTCATTGCCTTAACTTTTGAATGTTAAAATCCCGTCATGCTGACACTTTGTAAAGTTTTAGGTGTATAGCTACCCTCTTTCCCTTTCTTTTTTGCTCTGAAAACACCATAGAACCTTACAATTTGTTGTTTTAGGGTTCAACCACCGCCATCAGGCAGGATATGCTCTTTGAGCACTAAAGACACCAGCGCCACCGTGTTTTTCACCCCAAACTTGGCCAACAGCCGCTTCCGATACCATTTCACGGTTTCAACGCTGAGGTGCATGCGGTCGGCAATCTCTGGATTGGAGCACCCCTTACAAACATCATAGAGAATACGCTGTTCCGGAATGTTGAGGCGCACGGCCTTGCTGGCTGACTGCCGGACGATGTATTCTACCGTCGGACTGATATAGCGCTGCCCTTTCCATACTTGTTCTATGGCGGTGATGAGTTCGTCGATAGGGGCACTTTTCAGCACATAGCCATGAACGCCGCTCTCCAACATCCGCCGTATAACGCTATATTCGTCGTGAATGGTGACAGCGACTATCCTGACTTTGGGGAACTCAGTCGTGACCCATTGGCAGAATGTCGTACCGTCGCCATCGGGCATGGAGATGTCAAGCAGCAGCACGTCCGGACAGCGTTCCAGCATCGCAAGTCGACAGTCATTGAGTGTTGTGAAACAGCGGCTGACATGTACGGTATCGCTATGGTTGACGGCATCCGTCAGTCCTTCGTTGAACATCGTGTGGTCATCTACGATATACACATCTATCTTATATTTCATAATGGCAATGTGAGGTTGATATCTGTTCCTTCGTTTTCGCCGGAAACTATCCGTAGTGTTCCGTGGTAGGGTTCTATACGCTCGCGGATATTTTGTAAGCCCATGCCGTTTCCGTCACCCATTCCCTTACCGTTGTCACTGACGGTGAGTGTCACTTCGTGCACGGTCTGCATCAGCTGGATGTCAATATGGGTAGCCTCGGCGTACTTCATGGCATTGTTCACCAGTTCGTAGGCACAGCGGTAGAGCGTCAGTTCCCGCTCTTTGCTGAGTCGGATGTCGCCGTATGTCTGGAATGCTGCGCCTGGAACGGAGCGTGCAAAGTCGCGAAGGGCTGACACCAGTCCCCCTCGCAACAACTCCTCAGGCATCAGATGGTGCGAGATGCGGCGCAGCTTGGTATGCGTCGTGTCAAGCAGTCGCAAGGTCTCGTTCTTGCTCGCGTTTCCCCCTATTTTCAGTCGGAGCAACGACAGCATACCGCCCAGCGAGTCGTGCAGCTCGCGAGCCAGGATATGTCGCTCTTTCGCCTCTGTCTCTAACGCCACCTTGGCGGCCAGCAGTGCTTTCTGCCGACGGTGAGCCAGATGCAAATAGACCATCAAGGCTACGGCTGCGGCCAGCAGCGCTACGGCCAGGCACAACAGCCATCGCCAGAGCCGCTGCTCGCTGGCCAGTTGTGCTATCCG
>JAZSAV010000018.1:0-28900 GCA_045602085.1 Prevotella sp.
TCTGCCGTAGCACCTGCGTCAGAACCCTTCTGTGCGCTCTGGCTGCTATAGATAGACTTTGTTGTTGCTGTTGGAGCATAGAGAGTAGAGTTCTTAACAGTGAAGTTCATTGCAACGCTACCCTTAGTGAAGTCAAATACAACAACGTCCTTAGCTACCTCAACAACAGAGTTGTCAACAACGAAGTTCTGGATGTTGCGGTTCTTGATAGCGCTGTAGAACAGAGCCTTGCCAAGTCCCTTAACGGTTACATCCTTAACAGCAACGCTGTCGATAGTTACCCATTCTGCAGGTTCTGCTGCGTCTGTAGTAATCATGTTAGCACCAAGTGCAGAAGCGTCAACTGTTGCACCGTTACCATTGATAACGAGAGCTGCAGGAGCAACGATAGAGCTGTTAACTGTATAAGCAGCACCCTCTGTCAGGTTGATAGTGATCTTGCCTACATTAGCAACCTTAGCCTTCTCTGCCTCTACGGCAGCAGCGATGTCGCCTTCTGTTACGTTAACTACGATGTCTTCTGGAGTAGGAACGCCAACGATAGCCTTGTCCTCGCCGTAAGCGTATGGATAGAAGCAGAACTCCTCACCGTTGTGCATAACAACACCTGTCATATATTCAACTTGCTCTGGTACCTCTGTTGCATAACCCATCCATGTCTGCATGTTCATGAAACGGTCAATAACAGGAATTGTATCTTTGCCGCTGATAGCATAGTACATATACATTTCCTCGTCGTAAATTGTCTTGCAAGCACCAAGCTTAACGAAGCGATAGAGGTTTGCGCTATCCTTTACTTCTGAGTATTTAATCTCTGCAGGAGTAAATGTTGAAGGTGTGGCAGTAAACTGAGAATACTGTGTGCTGTCAGAAAGGTCTAACTGCATTGCACCATTTTGATCTACAAATGATACATAGAGTTCACCGTTAAGAGCGTTCTGTTCTGTGATACCCTCAAGAGCCATGTTGCTGCTAAGCTGGATTGCGCCAGATGCATCCTCCAGAGCAACAAACGTACCCGTCATTGCATAAGTCTGCACAGTTACCTTGGCATCATTCAATGTCAGCTTGATCGGTGTGCCGTTCTTCTGCTTCTTTGCTTCTGCAATGTTTGCTACTGCTACAGCAGGAACGCCACCTGTCTTCTGGATAAAGAAGAAGTCAACACCCCTTATCTCAGAACCGCCCTTATGCAGAACAACAGGAACGTTGTTGCCAATTACTGTGAACTCGTCTGATACACACTCTGTCCAGTTAGCAGTAGTAGATGTTGCCTTCAAGATAGTATCATTAGCGATACCGAATGTGAATGTTGAGTTGAGATTCTTAGAAGCATCGTAGATAATTGCTGCCATCTTATACTTGCCTGTTGTCAGGTAAGTAACCTCAACATCCTCCTCTGCAGCATAAGCGGCTGCTGACTGTGAACTGCGGATTGAGGCATTACCTGTTGTGATTGGTGTCAGGCCCCATACATCCTCAGCCTCTGAGAGTGCTATAACATTGTTGATTTCGGTCTTCTTATATGTGATATTCAGAGTTGCGTCGTTCTCATTGAGGGTAAGGCTCTTGTTGTACTCCTTGTTTGTTGCGTCAGCAGCATAGAGTGTGCTGTCTGAATAATTCAGGACGTAACGGCTGTAAGGAACCTTGATTGTCTCGCCCTCGAAATCCTGACCGTTGGTCAGTGTCTGCATCATCTCGCCATCACCATTCTTAGCTACTACTGAGTAGCGGTACTTCTCAGCCTCGCGGAATACGAGAGTGATAACATTGCTTGCAGAATCCTTGACAGTGGTAATTTCTGTATTACCGCCAACATAGATATATTTCTTGCTGCCGTCCTCGTTCTTGAAGGCTGCCATGTCTTCAGCGTTTGCTGTTGCTGTCGCACCAATCAGTACGTCATAGCTTGTAACCTTGAGTGTGTCTGCATCAAGCATGGCAACAACAGTGTATTTTGTCATCTGATCAGCTGAAACTGTCTCTAATGTAAGAACAGGAGCCTTCTCTGCAGCACCCTTACCTACGAGGTCGCCAGCGCCAACATTGTTTGTGAACTTGAAGATGATATTGCCTTGACCTGCTTCAAGGATTGTCTTGACTGCATCTGTTACGTCTGTTGTAAAGTCAGTTGTTGCACTCTTCTTGAATGTTACTGTTGCAATTTTTGTAGCAGGAAGATTTACCTTCGCATTGCCTGCTGCAAATGCTTCATAGTCGAGCTGTTCGCCAGCATTTACATACATAATATCTGTAGTTCTGTCCTTGCTTGAACCGATACCTGACCATGCAAGAGAAGCAGACTTGATAGAATGACCTTCTGGAAGTACTATTGAGAAATCTGCATAAGCAGCACCCTGCCATGTTCCAGAGAATTTAGAATTGTTGATGTGCTCTTTCTCTGCATCAACAGTGCTAACATAAGCATTAGCATCGGTCTCGCAGTATGAAGAGGCTGTATGAACAAGTGTTACAACTGGTTCTGTTGGCTTTTCTTCAATAACAGCTTCTGCAATAGAGATAGGCTGGAACTGAACGTTTTCTTTGTAAACGCTGATAGCGCCAACGATATCGTATGTCTTGCCTTCAGATGGTTCTGCGATTTCAAGACCAAACTGGTTGTAGCCAGCGATAGTAGCTTCTCCAAGAGTGATGTCGAAATTCTTTCCTGATGGAGTAGTGTATGTTACACCCTTCAAGGTAACAACCTTATTCATATTAGCTGCAACCAAATCAGCTGCATTAGCCTCTGGATATGTAATTGTTTCAGTCTTGCCTTCAACGGTTGTCAAAGTAGAGGTTGGAACAATCTCAAACAGGTTGTTGTAGATGCTGACCTTGCCTGTCCAGTTTGGAGCGATATGGCTTCCAACCTCGAACTGCTTGTTTGCACTATAGATAAGGCTGCTGCCAGTAGCATCCTTAACGTATGTGTAATAGTTTGTTGGAGAAGCTACCACAACAATGTCGCCTGTAAATCCAAATTCTGTCTTGTTTGCAAGTGCGTTAACAGATGCAATGTCTGAATAGCTTGTTACTGCAACAAACTCTTTAGATACAATGCCGCTAACTTCGCTGTCCTTTGCTGAAACAGCTTTGACAGTGGCAGACTTTGTTAGTTCAAATGGAGCAGTATATGCTGTGCTTGTGGTTGAAGGATCTGTGCCGTCTATTGTGTAATAGATGGCAGCACCTTCTGTTGTACAATCAATGCTTACTGTTGTAGAACTAACAAACGGAGTCTCGCCTGAAATGCTTGGTTTGGCAACTGTTGGTGCTGCACCATAAGTAACGGTCAGTGACTTGATACGTTTGTGGCCACTGGTACCTCCAACGGTGAATTTAATAGCTGTTGCACTGCCTGTCCATTTGCCATCGGCATAAGTTCCGGCATCAGCAGTAATTTCATTGGTTCCGTCACCAGTTCCAAAGGTCATTACAATACTTGTAATTGTGTTTGCTGATGAAACAGTCATTGTTCCCCCGCCATAAACACGCATAGCTGTACCTGTGTTGTAGTACTTAGGTGCATTACTATTTGAACCCTTGTCAAATAGAACAGTTATGCCATCCTGCTCAACTGATGATACAGCTTCGCCATTGGCATACCCCTTAGCCGAGAAGTCAATTGTTACTTCTCCCGCGGATATCCCCATCGTAAAGCACAATAGGAACGTCCAAAGCATAAGTAGCTTTTTGTTCATAATGTTTTGTTTTTAAAAAGTTAATAAATAAAAAATATTTGTTGAATATATTGTTTTCTCTTTTTTGTGAGTAGTGTTCCAATCTTTATGGTTGCAGCGCTATTCATAGTTATTTTGCTCTGTTGCAGTGCAATATAGTACTATACATATTATATATAGAGTGCAAAAGTATTAATTTTTTTTCAAAAATCCAAATATTGAATGTTAATGTTTGGAATTGAGAAGATAATCCAACAACCCGTTGCATCCGTCTTCCAACAGCTCTATAACGAGTTCAAAACCTTTGTCGCCGCCATAATATGGGTCGGGAACGGCGCGATGGTTAGGGTGGTGGCGGGTGTAGTCGGTCATGCGTGTAACCTTATTCCTGTCGTTGTCGTTTCGTGCCATCGACATTATGTCATGAAAGTTCTCTTCGTCCATTACCACGATGAGGTCAAAACGATCGAAGTCCTCTTGGCGGAACTGGCGTGAGCGACTGCTGAAGTCATATCCGTGGTCGGCGCCATGACTTCTCATGCGTCTGTCGGGCAGTTCGCCGGCATGCCATCCGCTTACTCCGGCAGAATCAATGTGGAAAAGCTTGTCGAGTCCTCTCTCTTCAACGATGTGTTTCATTATCCCTTCTGCTGCTGCAGAACGGCAAATGTTGCCCAGACAGATAAAAAGTACAGTATGCTTCATAAGATGAAGGTTCCTTTAAATTAGTTATAACGTTTAAATAAAAAAGCGGAAACTCCATTTGGAATTCCCGCTTTGGGTGGGCGGTGGGGCTCGAACCCACGACATTCAGAACCACAATCTGACGCTCTAACCAACTGAACTACGTCCACCATGTATGCTTTCTTTTCAAAAGCGAGTGCAAAGGTACGTGATTTATTTTAAATAACCAAACAAATCACGTACTTTTTTTTGAATTTATTTACTCTGCAGGTGTTTCTGCAGGTGCTTCTGCTGCTGGAGCAGCTGCCTCTGTGGCAGGTGCAGTTGTCTCTGCTGCTGGCTGACCAGCACCAAAACCAGGAAGGTTGTTGGCGTTAGTTGCAGGAAGTTCGATGCCTTCCATTACAGAACCTTCGTTAGCAGCATCTGGAGCCTGCCAAGTACAAAAGATACTTATCACGATCATAAATGCTGCAAGTCCCCATGTTGCCTTCTCTACGAAATCGGTTGTTTTGCGAACACCGCCAATCTGGTTGTAAGAAGCGAAACTTGATGAGAGCCCGCCTCCCTTTGACTCTTGTATCAATACGATGCCAATCATCAGTATTGCTGCGATACAAATTAGGATTACTAAAAGTGTGTACATTTTTCTTTATTTTTTATTGTTATTTATAATCAATTTTTCCAAAAAACGGATTTGGTCTGCAAAGTAAGCATTTTTTTTTGGATATGCCAAACTTAATCGCCGAATAATTTCCAAAGCCTTCGAATATCTGCCTTGTTTTATGTAAATTCGGGCTAAAGTCTCTGTAAAATACCCTTCATCCGCCTCTTTTTCTTCTTCTTCGTCGGAATCGTCTAATTGTGGAACGTATTCAGGAGTTTCGTTGAGTACAATCTTCCCTTTGTCTTTTTCAATGAAACTGTCAATGAGATTCTGACCGATAAGCTGAGGCGTGCTTTTTGGCTCTTCTTCAAAACTTTCGCTTTCAAGCAGATAAGCCACATAGTCAACGGCTGCATCGGCAGGGGTGGGGCGGCGCTTCTTCTTTTCGCCTTTCTCTTCCTCTTTCGGTATCGAGTCAAGGAATGTGTCGATGAGGGATATTGTCCTGTCTTTTTCTTCCTTGCTGTTGTTTGGCTTTTCTTTTTTCTCTTTGCTTAGTCTGTAGTGTGCTGCCTCTACCAACTGGAATATGACCCTTCTGTCGGTAATGTATATTGCAGCTCTGCGCAGTTCCTCGTCGAATGTAGGGTCGTGGAGCAGATACAGATTTTGCAGCATCAGCAGTCTGGCTGTTTGGAAATATGGATATAGGGCAACGAGAGAGCGCAACTCGTAGAGCGTTTCTCTGTCGAGTTGTTCGGGATGCTTGATAAGTTCTGTCAGTTCCATTCTCTTGATGCCTGTTCTAAATGCTTAATACCATTACCAGTTAGCAACAGTGGCGTTGAATATCTGGTCGGTAATCTCTTTTGTCATTTGCGTCACCAGTTCTTCCTGTACGGAGTTGAGTGATTGCGTTGTCTCGTAGGTCGAGGTGGCTGTAAACGTGCGCTCAAAGTCTTCTGCGTGGTTGTTGTTGTTCGTGAACCTCACGTTGACAGTCATTGACAATTCTGTTTGGGCAGAATAACCCTCAGCCGAAACTGCCTTATTGCGCTGTTCGTACCTTGTTATCTCGCCTTCCACCTTCAGGTCGCCATTTCGTTTTACCTGAATGAGTTTGGTGTGGTTGGCATAGATGTCTTTCAGTTGGTTGTTGAAGATGCTTGCCATCGGACCCCATACATAACTTGAACGTATAGGGAAGTCGGCTATCTGAATGGTCTTCGTCTTGGAATAGTCAATGCTGGCGCCGTTGAACTTGTATGAAACGGTGCACGACACCGCCAGTATGGCCAGCATGAATGTTATTGCCAGTTTCAGTTTATTTGTCATCCAGTCCATATTGTTTTAATCTTCTGTAAAGTGTTCGGTCGGATATGCCCAGCTCGGTGGCCGCTTTCTTGCGGTTGCCTCCATTGCGCTCTAATGCCTTTTCCAGCATCTGGCGCTCGATGTTGTCGAGGTTCAGGTTCTCTTGCTCTTTGCCCACTTCAACGTATTCCTCTGCGATGGCGTCCTCTGCCATTGGCTTCTCGTGCTGATGGATGTATATCTGTTGTGCTGGCAAGCTGTTTGTTGTCGTCATGCCGAGAGTTTGCTGCTCTTGGTTGACTACCGGCTGCTTCTTGCCTTCTTCCAACTGCTTTTTCATTAATCCCAGCTCGTGTCTCAGTTCGTTTACATTGCTTCTCAGTTCGAACAGGATTTTGTAGAGAATCTCCCTCTCGCTTTCGAAGCTATGGTCGTTGTCTTTCTTTATGGTGGCAAGTTGCGTACTTTCCTTATCTTGCGGAATGAACTTGGACAGCACCTCTTTGTTGATGGTGCGTTCCTGACTCAGGATAGATATCTGCTCGGTGATGTTCTTCAGCTGGCGCACGTTGCCCGGCCATTTGTATTTCATTAATAACTGCTTGGCATCGTCGGTCAGCGTCACGCGTTCCATCTTGTATTTCTCTGCCATTTGCATTGCGAAGAGGCGGAACAGCAATACCACATCTTCACCGCGGTCTCTCAGTGGCGGCATCTGTATGGATATGGTGTTAAGTCGATAGTACAGGTCCTCGCGGAATCTGCCTTCGCTGATGGCTTTCTGGATATTGACATTTGTTGCTGCAACAATGCGCACATCAGTCTTTCTTACTTCAGTAGCTCCAACGGGGATATACTCGCCTGTTTCCAGAACCCTGAGCAGTCGCGCCTGTGTGGCAAGAGGCAGTTCGCCAACCTCGTCAAGAAACAGTGTTCCTTTGTCTGCAACACCGAAATAGCCAGGCGAATCGTTAATGGCACCGGTAAATGATCCCTTGACGTGGCCGAACAATTCGCTGTCTATGGTACCTTCTGGTATGGAACCGCAGTTGATGGCGAAGTACTTCTTAGCCCTTCGTGGCGAGTTGTCGTGAATGACGCGTGGGATAATCTCCTTTCCTACACCGCTTTCGCCTACAATGAGCACGCTCACATCGGTGGGTGCCACCTGAAGGGCGACATCCAGGACATGATTCAATGCATCGCAGTTGCCCACGATGTTGTATCTTTGCTTTATTGTCTGCAGTTCTGTTGTTTTCATTTCAGCCTACAAAGTTACACATTTTATTTGAGAATAATGTTGGGCTTGTCTTTTTTTTGGTTTTTTAGCGATAGGGCGGTGCGCTCGTTTATTAATCGCCCTTTCTGTGCCATGCGGTTTATTCTTGCTTCTTGTCTAATTTTATGAGCAACAGTCCGATGGCTGTCCAGATGAGTTCACGAATTCGCACTATCAATGCAACAAGTATTCCTGCATTGGTAGTCAGTGCAAGTCCTGTGGTTGACATCATAAAGCCGCCTTCACGACCGCCCAGTTGCAATGGCATGAAAAACAGCATGTTGGCAATGAGTGACGTGAATGCCAAGATGAGAATGCATTGTGGATAACTGGCTTCGGGCTGGATTACAAGCAAGACGAAATAAATCTCCAATGCGGATATCACGCGGCATGCCAGTTCCAGTGTTACTGCAGTTATGAAACTCCGCTGGTTCTGGTTGTGCAACGCTGCTATCTGGTTGTCGATGGTCTTCAGTTGCTCGTCGTGTCTCTCAATGAATCCTCTTACCTTACGCTTGATTAGGGGAAAGTGACTCAGCAGGTTCATGCAGTTTACGGCTATTCCCTTCTTGTAGCCTTTTAGGAAAAACCATATTGCCAATGCGCAAAAGCCTCCAATGAGAGAAAGGAATCCCCACATGAATGTGCTCACGTTTTCGGTGAAGATGTAAAGGAGCACAGACAGTAACCAGAACCAAAAGTGCGAGAATATATGCGTCATGGCATATAGTATGACCGATGAGGAAGCCCGCTCTGTTCCGATTTTTGGCGACAATGCCATTATTCTGTATGGTTCGCCACCCATCAGTCCGCCTGGAGTGGCGTAGTTCAATGCAAAACCGCTTACGGTTATCTTGTATAACCACCAAAAGGAGATTCTTGAGGTTTTTGGGTTTTGAGGTTTTTGGGGTTTTGAGGTTTTGAGGTTTTGAGGTTCTGAGGCCTTTATTATTGTCCACCATGCAGCGGTGTTAAACATATAAAGGAATAGCCATAGTACCACAACAGCCAAGAACCAGTATCCGGCACGTTGCAGTCCATCCCACACCAGAGCAAAGTCCAGTTGTGTGACCATTATGATCAGCACAACCAAACCGAAGATGAAGAATCCGTTTTGGTATTTTTTCTTCATTCTTTCTTGTCTTCCTCTTTAGTCTGCTTTGCCTTAGGAATGGCAAATCTCACCTTCTCGCTGTCGTCACGCTTCTCGTGGTATAGCTTTTTCAGAGGGTTTGCCAATGGTTCATCATAATTGATGCGGTTCCTGAAGATGTCAATGGCGGTGTAGATGGCATGACGCAGAGAACTTGCATCTGCTTTGTTCTTGCCGGCAATGTCGTATGCTGTTCCGTGGTCGGGTGACGTGCGTATGATAGGCAGGCCTGCGGTGTAGTTCACGCCGTCTTCAATTGCGATTGACTTAAATGGTGCCAGGCCTTGGTCGTGGTACATGGCCAAAATAGCGTCGAACTTTGTGTATGTGCCGCTGCCGAAGAAACCGTCTGCGGCATAAGGACCAAATGCCTGGATGCCAGCCTCCTCCAACTCTCTGATGGCAGGGATGATGATGTCCTGTTCCTCTGTGCCAAGCACACCGTTGTCGCCGGCGTGTGGATTGAGTGCCAGGATTGCTATTCGAGGGTTGGAGATGCTGAAGTCGCGCTTCAGACTCTGATGCAGAATCTTGCTCTTCTCCACTATCAGTTCCTTGTTTATAGCCCCAGCCACGTCCTTTATCGGCAGGTGGGTTGTTGCGAGTGCAACTCTCAGGCGGTCGTTCATCAGAATCATCAATGCCTTGTTGCCTTCGCCTGCCTTGCTCTCAATATATTCCGTATGGCCGCAGAAATTGAACTGCTCGCTTTGTATGTTGCTTTTGTTTATCGGTGCAGTCACCAATACGTCATATTTGCCGTCGGCATAGTCGGCAAGCGCTTTCTCCAGTGCCTTCAGCGATGCTGCACCAGCCTCTTTTGATGGTTGTCCTATCTCCACCTTCACCTCGTCGTCAAACGTGGCAAGCATGTTCAGTCTGCCTGGCTTCGCATCCTCGGCCTTGTCGATGATGCTGAAGTTGGTCTGGATGTTAAGCAGGTTGCGGTGGTATGCAGCAACCTTTGGCGAACCATATATTATCGGTATGCACAATTCGAGCATCTCTTGTGATTCGAATGCCTTCAAAATGATTTCATATCCGATGCCGTTTGTATCTCCATGCGTGATTCCCACGCGAATTAATTTTTCTTCCATATATCGTTTAATGCTTGTTGCTAAAAGTTTGGCGTTTAATTATTTATTTGCATTCTTCTTTGCGGTAGAAAGTAGTCCGCAGGCGGCGAAGATGTCTTGTCCGCGACTTGCTCGTATGGTGGTGAAGATGCCATGACTTGTAAGGTAATCTCTCATCTCTTCCATGCGTCTTTCGTCGGATTCTTTCAACTCTACTTCGGGGATGGTGTGGTAGCGAATCAGGTTGATTCGGCAGTCCAGTCCTTTCAGCAGTTTTACTATCTCTCTCAGGTGCAGCGGTGAGTCGTTGGTTCCTCCAAAAACGGTGTATTCAAAAGAACATCTGCGCTGGTGGCTGAAATCGTATTGCTTCAAGAGCTCAACCACTTCGGCTATTGGCATCTGTCTTTCTGCCGGCATCAGCATCTGGCGCTGCTCGTGTATCGGCGTGTGCATGCTTATGGCAATATGGCACTCGCTCTCGTCAAGAAATCTTTTCAGTTTGTTCTTGATGCCTACGCTGCTCACCGTGATGCGCTTGGGGCTCCATGCGTACCCCCATTCAGCTGTAAGTATCTGAGTGGCACGCAGCACGTTGTCGAGGTTGTCCATCGGTTCCCCTTGTCCCATGAACACTATGTTCGTGAGGTTCTCCCTTTCCGGGAGGGCGTATATCTGGTTCAGGATGTCGGCTGCGGTCAGATGGCCTTCAAACCCCTGTTTCCCAGTGTGGCAGAACAGACAGTTCATCCTGCATCCCACCTGGCACGACACGCACAGTGTGGCACGGTCATGGTCGGGGATATATACCGTTTCCACAAACTTGCCTGATGCCGTGGGGAAGAGGTATTTAATGGTTCCGTCCTTGCTCCTTTGGCAATCGATGTGCTCCATCGCCCCAACAATGAAATGCTCGGCAAGCTTTTCCCTGTTGGCCTTCGAGATATTAGTCATCTCGTCAATGCTCTTCGCATGCTTGTCATATAGCCATTTGGCAATCTGCCCGCCTGTAAATGCCGGCATGCCAAGTCCTTTGACCGCCGCTTTCAGTTCGTCAGGCGTCATGCCCATTAGTATTTGCTTGCTGCTTTCCATTGTTGCTGTGTATAGTTTCAAAAGTGCAAATTTACTCAATTTTGCTCTATTAGCAAAAGATTTGCGTCAGAAAATCAGTGTCTTGCCAATAATGATAACTTTAATTTGGAATAACGGAAATATATTTGTAATTTTGTAATATTAAAAATATTATCGTAATGAGACAGAAGATTGATTGCTTTTTGGCATGCCGCTCACCGCGCGATTTGGAATTGGCGGTTGGACAGTTGCACGGCAGCCGGACAATACTGCATATTAACTATATCGTGGGGGCAGGCTTTGACGAGGAGGTGCCTGCTGACAGTGGAATAATACGTTGTGAAAGTATTACAAGTACGCAAACCATGCTTGCCATAGCGGAAAGGGCGGAGGCTGACTACACGATGCTTAGTCTGAAACCGCAGCCCGTAAACCTGGGGCAGTCGGCACTTGAACGTGTGCTGAGGGTGGCTTGCGATGCTAATGCTGCACTGATGTACAGCGATTACTATTCGATAGAAAACGGCGAGCGTAAACCGCATCCGGTGATAGACTATCAGGCAGGAAGCTTGCGTGATGACTTTGATTTCGGTGCGCTGCTGCTGGTAAAGACGGAACTATTGAAGAAATATGCAGCATCGGTTGGCAACCGTCAGTATCGGTATGCCGGTCTGTATGACTTGCGCCTGTTCCTGAGTCGTGAAGGCACGATATTCCATCTTAACGAATATACTTATACCGTTGAGGAAACTGACCTCAGGGCAAGCGGCGAAAAGCAGTTCGACTATGTTAATCCTGCCAATCGTGAAGTGCAGATAGAGATGGAACATGCCGTTACCGCACATCTTGATGCCGTTGGAGCGCTGATTTCTCATGTCGATTGCCGTACTCCTGACTTTGAAGAGCAAGACTTTCCCGTGGAGGCATCTGTGGTCATTCCTGTGAGAAACCGCGTCATGACCATTGCCGATGCTGTGAAGAGTGCGCTGGGCCAGGTGGCGCCGTTCCCGTTTAACGTGATTGTTGTTGACAATCACTCTGACGATGGTACAGGTGAGATACTGGCATCGCTTGCTGCCGATAATCCGTCGCTCATAGTAATCAATCCTGCTCGTGCAGATTTGGGTATAGGCGGTTGCTGGAACATGGCTATCAATGATGAGCGCTGCGGACGCTTTGCTGTACAACTGGATAGTGACGACCTGTATAGTTCGCCCGATACCTTAAAGACCATCGTCAATGCTTTCTATAAGCAGAAAGCGGCAATGGTGATTGGCTCATATCGCATGTGTGATTTCGAACTTAATACATTGCCTCCAGGACTTATTGACCATAGTGAATGGACGGATGAGAACGGACCTAATAACGCTCTTCGTATCAATGGATTGGGTGCTCCTCGTGCATTCTTTACTCCATTGCTAAGACAGGTGCAGTTCCCAAATACCAGTTATGGCGAGGACTATGCCTTAGGGCTGATTTTCTCACGCCGCTACCGCATCGGTCGAATATACGACGAACTCTATCTCTGCCGCCGTTGGGGAGGTAATAGTGATGCAGCCCTTAGCATTGAAAAGGTCAATGCGAATAACTTGTATAAAGACCGTCTTCGCACTCTTGAGGTATCGGCACGCCAGCAGATGCTGAAAGGCAAGGCGGATATAATGACTGACAGTTCGCTTCTGCGTTTCTTCAATCGCCAGATAGAGAAGTGGGATGATGTTCGCAAGCGTTATCGCGATTTGAACAGTGTGCAGACAAAGGAGTTGCCAGGTGATACCTTTACGCTGGTGGCGCAGTATAATCCGGTTCGCATTGTGTCAACAGGTGCAAGCATTGACCGCAAAACCATTGCCGAGCGTCCTTGCTTCCTTTGCGAACAGAATCGTCCTGCAGAGCAGATAAAGAAGATATTGAATGACGATTACGAACTGCTTGTAAATCCATTCCCGATATTGCCAACCCACTTCACGATTCCTCTGCGGCGTCATGAACCACAGCAGATAAAGGGATGTTATGGAGAGATTCACCGTTTGCTGACCGACTATCCGGAACTGACCGTATTCTACAACGGACCGCAGAGTGGGGCGTCGGCACCCGACCATGGGCATTTCCAGGCAGGACTGGGAGGTGTGCTGCCGCTGCAGACGAGTTGGCAACGCCTCAATCGCAATCTTGTTGAAGTTTATAAGGAAAACGACAATGAGGGAATTTGGCATATTGCCGACTATCCTTGTGCGGCCTTCCTTATTCAGAGTCGCAATCAGAAGACAGATGAGCGACTGTTTGATATGCTGTATAAAGAATTGGCATCCTTGCAGGCTGATGACGCCGAACCTATGCTTAATGTCATAAGCTGGCGCAACGGCGAAGACTTTTTTGCAGTGGTATTCCCTCGCAAGAAGCACCGTCCGCAGTGCTATACGGCAGAAGGAGAGGCGCAGTTTATAGTTAGTCCGGGAACGCTTGATATGGCAGGGCTTATCATCACTCCTCGTGCAGAAGACTTTGAGCGCATTACCCCGGAAGTGGCTTTCGGCATACTTCAGGAAGTGTCGTTGTCGGAGAGTGAGGTAGAGATCATCATAGAGAATCTAAGCAACAAGGAAGAACCTGAGGTGGCAATATCCAGTCCTTCGCTTCTTGGCAAGAGACAACCCGAAGTATCTGTGGGCATTGTCAGTGGCCAGAAGATTAGTTTCATGCTGAATGCTCCGTATATGGCAAAGGGAGAGGAACTCGTTGGCGAACAGACGGTTGAGTTCTTCGAGGGTGGTATCCTTTGGAATGGCAACCAATACCGCGAACTTGTGTTCGTGCCGCGCTCAAGGTCGTCTTCTTTTTCATTGTGCGACGTCACAATCGGAGTAAACTTCCATTGGGAACGCAAGGAAACGCAGACATTCAACGGCACCCTTCGCTTTGTGGTTGAGGCTGACCAGATAGTGGCTATCAACGAACTGTCGGTAGAAAACTATCTTGCCAGCGTTATCTCAAGCGAGATGAAAGACACATCGTCTATCGAACTGCTTAAGGCTCATGCCGTGATTTCGCGCAGTTGGCTGTTGGCACAAATGGAGAAGCGCCAGCAGATGAAGACAGGCGGCAACAATTTCTTCTCGTTCATTAAGAAAGACGATGAACTGATACGTTGGTACGACCGTGAAGACCACACCATCTTTGATGTATGTGCCGATGACCATTGCCAGCGCTATCAAGGCATCACTCGTGCTGCCAGCAAGGCGGTAGAGAAAGCAGTGGCAGCCACTCAGGGCCGAATACTGGTTTATGGCGGAGAAATCTGTGATGCCCGCTTCAGCAAGTGCTGTGGTGGCGTTACGGAGGAGTTCCAGTATTGTTGGGAAGACTCTCCGAAGCCCTATCTCTCTGCCGTAGAAGACCCCTTCTGCAACACAACAGACAAGAAGGTATTGGCGCAAGTGCTCAACGACTACGACCAGGAGACTCCCGACTTCTATCGTTGGAAGGTGGAGTATAGTCAGGAGGAGTTGGCGGCCATCATTAGGGAGAAGATGAAAGAAGACTTTGGCGACATTATCGACCTCATACCGTTAGAGCGCGGAACCAGTGGCCGAATCTGGAAACTGAAGATAGTGGGCACTAAGAAGACCTTTACCATAGGCAAGGAACTGGAGATACGCCGCACACTCAGCGAAACCCACCTCTATAGTAGCGCATTCGATGTAGAGCGCATTGGCGATAAAGATGGTGTGCCTGAGAAGTTCGTGCTCCACGGCAAGGGTTGGGGCCACGGAGTAGGCTTGTGTCAGATTGGTGCTGCCGTGATGGGCGAGCAAGGATATAAGTACGATGAGATATTGCTGCATTACTATAAGGGTGCGGAGATAAAGAAGATTTATTAATTAGTAAACGAGTAAACAAGTAAACGAGTTATATGCAATAGGAAATCCCTCGGAAGAATCAAACAACTTGTCAACTGAATCAAGGAGTTAGAGGGAGTCAAAGGAAGTTAGAGGGAGTTAAAGGACAATAGCTTCAGATGCAAACAGCTTGTCAACTCGTTAACCTGTCAACTTAAAGAAATATGAAACAAAAAACAACATCCCCATGGGCATGGATTCCCACGCTCTATTTTGCTGAGGGAATCCCTTATGTGGCTGTGATGACCATATCGCTTGTCATGTACAAGCGCCTGGGCATGTCTAATGCCGATATTACATTATACACATCGTGGCTTTATCTGCCATGGGTGATAAAACCGTTCTGGAGTCCGTTCATCGATCTTCTTAAGACCAAACGCTGGTGGATAGTGACCATGCAGTTGCTCATCGGAGCAGCTCTTGGCGGTGTGGCGTTTACCATCCCTGGGCCGTATTGGTTGCAAGGTACGCTGTTTTTCTTCTGGCTAATGGCTTTTGCCAGTGCCACCCACGACATAGCCGCCGACGGGTTCTATATGCTTGGGCTTGATGAGCACGAGCAGTCACTCTTTGTAGGCATCCGTAGCACGTTCTATCGCATAGCAACGATAGTAGGTCAGGGTGTGCTTGTGATGATAGCGGGCAATCTCGAGGTGCTGACGCGTGATGTCAGTTATTCGTGGAGCTTGATGTTCTATCTCATGGCGGGCTTGTTCATTGCCATGTGGCTATATCATAATTGGATATTGCCGCGCCCTGATGAAGACAGTAGCAGGGGACGCATGGATGCATCGGCTATGACAGGCGAGTTGTGGCGCACCATTGTGTCTTTTTTCCAGAAACCACAGGTGGTAGTGGGCATCTGCTTCATGCTCTTCTACCGAATGCCAGAGGGATTGCTGGCCAAAGTGTCTGCCCTGTTTCTGATAGACTCTCAAACTAATGGCGGCTTAGGTCTTTCGCCTGCCGAATACGGCTTCGTGCAAGGCACGGTAGGTGTGATAGGCCTGACGCTTGGCGGCATATTGGGCGGTTTAGTGGCAAGTCGCGACGGTTTGAAGAAATGGCTATGGCCAATGGTATGTGCCATAACGTTGCCCGACCTTGTTTATGTCTATCTTGCCTATGCTCTGCCAGAGAGTCTTGCTGTTGTCAACGTCTGTGTGTTTATTGAGCAGTTTGGCTATGGCTTTGGCTTCTCCGCCTACATGCTATACCTCATATATTATAGTCGCGGTGAGCATAAGACCTCTCACTATGCTCTTTGCACTGCCTTCATGGCTCTGTCTATGATGATACCGGGCCTTTTTGCCGGTGCTCTTCAAGAGGCTGTTGGTTACAAGATGTTCTTCATCATTGTTATGTTGGCATGTACCATGACCTTCGTTGTATCGGCATTGCTGAAGATTGACCCTGAGTTTGGAAAGAAGAAATGAAAGAAATAGATGCCGTAATCCTTGCCAATGGCGACTACCCAAGTACTCCTATACCTTTGCAGGTTCTTGCCAAAGCCCCCTTTGTGGTGTGTTGCGACGGAGCAGCCAATGAGCACATAGCGCGCGGCTTTACGCCCGATGTTATTATAGGCGATGGCGACTCGTTGAGCGAAGAGAATAAGCTGCGCTTTGCCCATATAGTGGAAAGGGTGTCTTGTCAGGAGACAAACGACCAGACAAAGGCGGTGCGCTATTTATTAGAGCAGGACAAGCGAAGCATCGCTATCGTAGGAGCCACGGGCAAGCGTGAGGACCACACCTTGGGCAATATATCGCTTCTTGTGGAGTATATGCGTATGGGAGCTGATGTTCGCTGCTATACCGACCATGGCGTGTTTATCCCTTGTAAAGACACGTGCTCGTTTGATTGCCAACCAGGACAGAGTGTTTCCAACTTCAATATCTCTGCTCATGGTATGAAAAGCAAAGGTCTGCAATATCCCATCTACGATTTCACCGCCCTTTGGCAAGGCACACTCAACAAGTGCACCTCAAACCGATTCACGATAGAGGCAACGGGGGAGTATCTGGTGTATTTGGTTTCACCTCTGGAAACTCGTTGACTAAGGAGTTAGATGAAGTCAAAGGAAGTTAGAGGGAGTTAGAGGACAATAGCTTCAGATGCAAATAACTTGTCAACTTGTATACTTGTCAACTCGTCAACTAAACAAACAACTCGTCTACTTGTCAACTCGTCAACTTGTTAACTTAAAAAAATCAACTTGTTAACTAAAAAAATAATAGGGAAATCCCTACCAAAGAATAGGGTTTTTACCTTTTGTTTAGTAATTTTTATTCTTATCTTTGCACCAGAATAAAGAACTTAAAACATATTACGGTTATGAAAAAGATATACGATTACACCCGTTTGATGCTAATAGCATTGATTTCAGTTACTGCATTTTCAAGTTGTGACGAGGATTCAGAAATAGCTTACGACCTTGATGGAGCGTGGAGCGGAACAGTGGTAGGCGACTATTATTACTATCGCTATGGCAAGGAGTATGTGGCATACGAGGATTGGGACACATATATCGAATTTTATCAGAATGGCAGTTTCGCAACTAGTGGCGAAGGCTATGAGTACGATGAGAACCGCCGTACCGGTCAGTGGTCAGAAACGTATTTCGACTGGCAGGTTCGTAACGGTAAGATATACATCTATTATGACGATGGATCTGATGTAGTAATCCGCGACTATGAGGTTTATCAGACGCGTGGCGTGATGCGTTTCCGTGGCTATTTCGATGATCTCCGTGGCAATCAGCTTGCTTCATTCGACTTCGTTAAGGTTGCTGGCAATCATACTCGCGCTGCTGAAAACAAACCGGAGGAACTGAGGATTGAAGCTGTTAAAAGGTAGTGGGACCTCCCCTAACCCCTCCGAGGGAGGGGAATGTGGGTAAAGAGAACAATAGAGGCGTCACATCAATGTGACGCCTCATTTTGATTATATGCATTAAACCCAAATCCGATATGGCATTAAATTATACTCTTTTTCGCCTCCTGGTATTCCTTAACCAACGTTTCCATAATCGCGCTTACGGGCTTTATCTCCTTGATGGCAGACGCTATCTGACCGATTTCCAGGTAGCCGCCCTCAACATCGCCCTCAAAGATGCCGCGCTTGGCTGCTGCCGTGCCGCTTATCTCGCGCAGCTCGTCTGCCGATGCTCCAGCATTCTCTGCCTCAGCAATCTTGTTGTAAAGTTCGTTCTTTATCAGTCGGGTAGGGGAAATCTTCTTCAGACAGAGCATGGTATCTCCTTCCTCAATCGATATGCAGCGCTTCTTGAACTCGTCTGATGCCGAACTCTCTTCTGCCAAGGCAAACAGCGTTCCTATCTGTACGCCCTCAGCACCAAGCACCTGTGTGGCAAGCCATGCCTCGCCGCTGCCTATGCCACCGGCAGCAATCAGTGGCAGGGTAGTAGCCTTGCGCACCTGCGGAATCAGGGTCAGCGTAGTCGTCTCCTCTCTACCGTTGTGTCCTCCTGCCTCAAAGCCCTCGGCTACTATTGCATCAACGCCAGCCTCCTCGCACTTGCGTGCAAACTTGCTGCTCGAAACAACGTGTGCCACCTTGATGCCAGCCTCGTGTAGGCGACCAGTAAATTTCTTAGGACTTCCAGCCGATGTGAATACAATCTTTACGCCCTCGTTGATGATGATGTCCATTAGCTTGTCTATCTCAGGATACATCAGCGGTATGTTGATACCCCAAGGCTTGTCGGTTGCAGCCTTCATCTTCTGAATGTGCTCAACGAGCGTGTCCGGATGCATAGAGCCGGCTCCGAGAAGTCCCAAACCACCTGCATTGCTAACTGCGGCAGCCAGTCGCCAACCGCTGCACCATACCATTCCGCCCTGTATTATCGGATATTCTATGCCGAAAAGTTCACAAATTCTATTCATCGTCTTGTTGTTTTTGTAAGTTTATGTTTTTTTTAACGACCTCACCTCAACCAGTCTCTCCATCTCGGGGAGGTTAGGAGTGGCCCTCTCCCTCATCCCCCAATCACCTCTGCAAAATTACAACATTTTCTTTGCCATTCCAAATTTTCACCTTCTAATTGGAGCGATTTTCAGCACGAATTGAAACAATTCTTGCATCGGCCCTTATTACGCAGCTTTTTGCGAGCGCTCCGTAATGTGCGACCATCAAATCCGTAATATCTTTGCCAGTGAGATTAGTTCAGAGTTTAACGGCGCTTATTATGAAGACAACGAATCAGTTTTGCATTTTGCTAACAGAAAACTGTTCGAACTGTTCGTTCGTTCGCTTGCGTGAAAGCCCTTTAGTTCAGTGACTTAACAGCCTTTTTAGGCGAACGAACAGTTCGAACAGTTTTTTTCAAGTGCAAATCTACTGCTATTATTTGGTAGTTTCGTGAAAAAGATGTATATTTGCCGTCGTAATGGTGGCATGTTGCAATCATGATAAATCAATAAAGGATAATATTATGGCACAGTCGGCAATAACCGTGAGGATAGATTCGGAGATGAAATTACAGTTTGACAAGCTCTGCGAGGAGTTTGGCATGAGCGCAAACACCGCTTTCAATATCTTTGTGAATGCGGTGGTAAGAAGTCGTAGCATCCCGTTTACCATCAAGGGCGCGAAAGTATCCAGCGCACTCGACTTATTTATGGAGCAACGCAAGGCAGCAGAGGCCAGCAGTGAACCAGAGCTGACGCTTGAAGAAATAAACGCAGAAATACGTGCTGCAAGGGAGGAACGTCGTAAAAATAAGCAGAAGCTATGATATACGCCGTGATTGACACTAATGTGCTGGTGTCGGCTCTTATTACGCACAATTCGGAATCGGCAACGGCAAAGGTGGTAAGAGGACTATTGCAGCAAGACTTTGTACCCATGTACGATGAGGACATCATAGCAGAATATGAAGAAGTGTTGCACAGGACAAAGTTTCATATTCGTCCAGATGTTGCCGATGCGCTGATAGCCCATATTGTAGAATTTGGCATAAAGGCTTCAAGGGTTGATTACCAAGGGGCAATGCCAGATGAAGACGACCGTGTGTTCTATGAAGTTTCTCTGAGTCATGATGATTCTTTTCTTGTGACCGGAAATTTAAAACATTATCCCATCACCCCTCGTGTGATAACTCCCGCAGATTTTATTGCATTGATACTATCCAGTCGTTAATAATTGGACTTTATGTAAGCAATTAGTCGGGGCTTGTGAGCAACATAAAGTCCCATATAGCTATATTGGCGAACAGGGTGGTTGCACCAAAGTAATACCAGAATCCTTCTCCCAAATGCATGGTAACTTCAGGCAGAGTGTCGAAGTATAACACCGTGAACGAATACCCGAAACTAAAAAGAATCCATAAGGCAGAAATGCTCAACCAAATATATCACAGCAAAAAATCAAGGAAATTCCTTTACCTTTAATAAATAAAAATATACAAGAAAACATTGTAGGCAAACTAACAGTACTGGATTCCAAATGCAAGAAGCTTGAAGAGGCAGAACGAAAGACAATAGCAGAGTGCGATGCCTTGAAACAAGCAATTTTGCGACAGGCTTTTAATGGAGAATTGTAATTTTATAAACGAATATGTTTAATCTCTGCATCAATAACGAAAATATCTCCTTCTTGGTCAACCAAAACGTTACGAGGAACAATATCCCAAATCTCGTAAGTGTTATTGGTAAACCGCCCTATG
Source organism: Prevotella sp. (assembly GCA_045602085.1). GTDB lineage: Bacteria > Bacteroidota > Bacteroidia > Bacteroidales > Bacteroidaceae > Prevotella. The sequence goes on from JAZSAV010000018.1 coordinate 20,465, forward strand.
CTATCTGTCTTGTTGAAACCGAGGGCTGCCATATATGTATCTATCATTATCTGCGTGGCAGGTTTGGCATTGGCTATTCTTGGTTGAACGATAATAGGTTGTATGGTTCTGCCGTCAAAACCAGCAAAACCATGGAACTTATAAGCTGTATCGGGAAATATGATGTTGTGCAACAAAATCTTATTGAGAAGAGATCTTATGCAACCGCTATTAAGCAGATTGTTTACTTTATAAATAACCTTGTCTGCAACATACGTATCATTCTCATTGCCGCTTGGTCCTGGAACTCCAAGGTCAAAAACGTCCATCATAGGAATCCAAAAACCTTGCGATTTAGCAAGTTTCTCAGCTGCTCGCTGTTCAACTTCGAAGATATCTACATCTGTTTGGCTAGTTCGAAGTTGCGTTTCATGTATTTCGCAAAGTCGATCGAGTTTATCGGCGATTGCTGCGATGCGGCTATTTTCCGCATCTTGCGTTCCGTAACTTCCTTGTGAAACTGGTTTAGAAATGTCATAATCCATAGAATTTATTGCTATTACATGCAAAGATACTTATAATTTTCGAAAAATCAAAATAAAAATAATAAATTATGAACGAATCTGATACCCGATTGCATAAGATTGACCCGATGCTAAAAAAGGCAATGTGGGGCGTGGCTGACGATACACGAATAATGACGGAATATCCCATAACCAAAGGGAAAATAAGTCAGACGGTGAAGAATATGCCAAAGAAAGCCGACTACCTGCTGATGTATAAAGGTGCAAAACTGGCGTGTGCCCGTCTTCTGCAAGTTCCATCTTGTTTCAAACAGCTTGTAAGCAAAAATAAATATATTTCTTGAACCGACAAAATATTAATAGGAATTTGTGACGGATGGGGTGGCGCTATAATTATTTTTTTAATTTGTTTTTTTTCATACATCCTACATTTTTGCTTTTAACTCTCTGTTTTATAGTGGTTTAGATGCAGTGTAGGAGGATTTCAAACCTACACTACCTATATTTTAGCAAAATTTATTGCAATCTGCTGATATACTGGCTGTTATGTATGGAAACGCTTGTGTATTAGTGCAAAATGCCTTGTAATTTTTCAAGTGTATAGATGTTGGTGTTGCTAATTTTTGTTGCGCCACTTCCTGCTCGAAAGTGGTGCATTTAGCACTCGTAACTGGGCCTTTTAGGGTGTCTAATCGGGCGTTTTAGAAAATTATTCGGGCACTTTCAATACATATTGTTTTACCCACATAACAAAATCAACAAGGAAAACGTACTATAATCTAATGAACGAATTGTACTTATCTGATGATTGTAAACAGAAAATTACAAAAAAATGGCAAAAATGGGGCAAAAAATGTAGGATAAAAATCCTCCTACACTGCATATAACCCACTATAAGACAGAGAGTTAAATGCAAAAATGTAGGATGTATGAGAAATTGTGATTTTAAAAAGTTGGAGAAAGAAAAAAACGTGTAAGTTTTCCCCAACTGTGTCCTTCAGACGTTTCACCTGCACCATCTTTTCATCGGGACGCATCAGTGTTTTCTTGCTGTTTATAGGAATAGAGAGAATTTGCTCTTTCTCTGTTAGCGACAAGGAACCGAACACTATCTCTGAGGGTGATTTCTATTCAATTAATGCAGATGCTTGCACAGACTGCGGTACTTGCGCAGGTGTATGTCCTTCAGAGCTAACCTTTGGCTATCTCATTTGCCGGACAAGTGTGAGCCACTTGCAATATGCGCCATAATACGGTGAGCACCACCAGTAAGGCAATGCCAAAGAATATGCCTGTCCAGAAGAGGACGCCTAAATCAATGAACACGCTGTAACTCTTTTTGAGAATGGAAAGTATCAGGCCTACCAGTGGGAAGGCAAGGGCGGCTGGAATTACCAGCAGATAGAAATACCTGCGACCGAATAGCCATAGGATGTTCTTGAAACGAGCACCGTGAACCTTGCGAAGAGCCACTTCGCGACGGCGGCGTTCAGTATCGAGGGTAATGGCAGAATAGACACCTAACAAAGTGATGGCAAGACTAACCAATGCGAAGAAGAGTATGATGTCCTGCAGAGCGACCTCAGGTCCTTGGTCTTTCTCAATGTCATCCATCATCGTGTTAATCTCTGGCTCAATGCTGGCTGCAAACACTTTGCTTAATTCCTCCATCGCATATTCGCGAACAGCTTCCACCTGGCCTGGATGGCACTTCAGGTAGATGTGACCAATGTATGGGTCGGCAGCCCACTCACGCTCACACATATAGAGCCATCCATACTTGTTATGACTAATCCATCCCTTGGTGCCAACTGTTCTAGGTGTGCTGCGCACGATGGCTGTCACGGTGTAAGGTTTTCCGCTGTGCGGTTCGTAGAACACGCGACCTAAGATGTCCTCGTCAAAGAGGGCGGCAAAGTCAGTGTCGGCAGCAATCTGTCCCTGTGTCTTTGGAAGCACACCGCTCACTACCTCGAGATTCATGAAACTGAAATAGTTTGTGGGGAAGTTGTCTATAAGCACATCAATCTTCGTGTCCATGTTGCCCCGTTCTGTCAGTATTCCGTCGCCGGAGATGCTTCTTAACATCTCCCCATCGGCTGTCATCACATCCTTCACGCCGGCATGTTCCTTCAGACGTTTCACCAGCACCATCTTCTCGTCTGGACGCATCAGTGTTTTCTTGCTGTTTATAGGAATAGAGATAATCTGCTCTTTCTCTGTTCGCGACAAGGAACCGAGCACCGTACTTGTTGAGAGACGTGCCTGCAGGTAGAATGCCACAGTGAGACTTACGAAAATCCAACAGATGAAGAACTGCAAACCCATCATCAGGTTGCGCCCCACATGGCGGCGAATGCGCGGTGCATTGCTCATTCCCGACATGCCCTGCTGTATGCGAATGCGCTGGATAAAGATGCTCACCCCTAAGCAAATGGCGGCGCAGAGAATCAGCAGCCAACCTATGTATTCTGCCGTCTGCCACCACATAAGCGTTGTGTCAATACGCAAGAAATCGGCAAACATTGCAGGCATCTCAATGAGGGGAATCAATGCCTTTGTGGCGTACGTGCAGACCAAGGCTGTGGCTGCAAGCAACAGGAACGTTTGGGTGAAAAGCAGACCGAAGAGATTGTGCAGGCGACATCCGAACATACGGCGAAGACTGTATTCGTGAGTTCGATTCACCATGCTTCCTACCAAGAAGTGAAGGAAGTTGAGCAAACCCACCGAAAGAATAAGCACGGCAAAAGTGGTGAGGATAGTGGTGAGTATGGAGATGTTGTCGGCAGCCTGTTCTCCCATACGTGTAGCCACGATGGTTTCGTCAGTCCGTTCTTGCCCTACAATATGCGTAATACGTTGTTGGACGCTGTTTGTCAACTCACGGTTCACGTCCTCCAGCTCCACGCCATCGGGCATCAGTCCGTAGATGTAGGCATGCCAGTTGTAACCATACTCCATGTTGCGAGGACTATTCTCGTCGTTCAGTTTCAGCATGTCGATACCCATTTCAAAGAAACTGATGTTCTGAGGCATGTCTGCCATTACGGCACGTACGGTATAGATGGTTTGGTAACGCCCAGACGTGTAGATGGGCCGTCCCACGGCATCAGCAGCCGAACCGAACAGCTTTTGAGCTTTCGATTCACTGAGCACGATGGAGTTGGGCATGCTGGATGCTTGTTTCCAACTGCCCGCTACCACCTTCACACCGAACACTCGGTCAAAAGTTCCGTCGGTCTCTACTCCTTTCAGGTCAACAGGCACCTGCTTTCCCGATTTCTCATCTACATAGTGGTGGTCAATCTGTGCAATGCTTACCACCATGCATCGGTTTTCCAATGTATTCATCGGAGCCTCCGTTATCAGTTTGCCTTCCAAAGGAGAAAATAAATAAAGTTCCCCATTGGGTCGCTGAAAGACAATCTCCGCTATTCGGTCGTAATTCTCAAAATGTTTGTCTGTGCCAATGATGTAGCGGCAGAAGTGCATGCACAGGCTGAAGCATAGCAGGCTGGCCGACAGACCGAGCACGCTTATTATGTTTTGTGAAAGGTATTTGTGTATGTTTCGCCAAGCGACTGTTAAATTGTGTTGTAACATAAGATTTATTATCTTTAGAAGTTGGTTTCTTTTTTAGGAGTGGAGACGGCCTCACGCCTGAATTAGAAATTTTGAATTTTGAATTATGAGTGCAAGCAAACCCTCATCCCTAAACTCTCATCTCTCATCCAAAGAGATACCTCCTTCCAGCACCAGCACCTCTGCATCTCCAAACTGGTCGTAGCCGGTGGTGATGACGCGGTCGCCGGGTTTCAGTCCTGCTGTCACTTCATACTGTTGCGGGTTCTGTCTGCCTATGGTGATGGCAGTGCGGAAAGCACGGTCGCCAGCCTCGTTCACCTTATATATCCATTGTCCTCCTGTGGCCTGGTAGAAGTTGCCGCGCGGTATTACTACCGCCTCTTCGGGTTGCCCCAACTCAATTTGCACGCGGTAGCTCTTGCCCACACGAACATTGTCAGGCATCTTGTCGGCAAAGACCAGATCGACATCGAAACTGCGTTCTTTCACCTCGGGCACCACCTTGGTAATCTTCAGCGGGAAACGCTTGCCCTGATAGATGATGGTTGCAGGCAGACCGTTAGTAACGCGGTCGATATAATATTCGCTCGGCGAGGTGTGAATCTTGTATTGGTCAAGCACTTTTATCTCGCCAATGCGACTGTTCCCGCCCACCTGCTGACCCGGTGTGGCTTGAAGATAGCTTAGCTGTCCGCTGATGGGAGCACGCACCACCAAATCGTTTTGGCGCTCCATCTCACGGTCGAACTTCTTTCGCTCACGTTCACGGTCAGCCTGCAGCATCTGACGGCTCAGGGCACTGGCAACAGAGTCGTGTTTCAGACTCTCCATCTGCAGGGCGGCTGTCTGAGTCTTGAAGTTGTATTCCTCCTCCACCACCTCTAGCTCCGCCTTGCTCTTGATGCCCATGGCATACTCCTCCTTTGCCAGTTCGTAGTTCTTCTTCAACCGCTTCTGTTCGTAGCGGGCTTGCAGAATCTGTTGGCGCAGGTTCAGCGTCTGTTTCTCCATGTTTATTTCTTGGTTGCGGTAGCTCACCAACTGCTTCTCATACTCATCACGCCTGTCGTTGATAGAGCGAGTCAGTTCGGGGTTCACCAAAGTTAATATGGTATCGCCCTTTTGCAGCAAGGCACCCTCTTCAGCCACTATGCGTTCCACGCTGCCGCCCTCTTTGGTGTTCACTTGGATGGTGAGGATAGGTTGTACCAGTCCCTCCACATCCACATATTCCATGAAACGGTTGGTCTCAACGTCGGCTATTTGAATGCTGTCGGTGTCGATGCGTTGCTTTCGTGGTCCCATGGATAGTAACACGACATAAATCATAAAGGCCATAAAGGCAACCCCAGCCATCAGGTAGTACTTGTAGCGTATGTACCACGGTCGTTTTTTTAGTTGAATGTCCATATTTTTTTGTTTTTTGTTTATTTAGAAGAGCCTCACCCCCGACCCCTCTCCAAAGGGCGAGGGGAGTGGTATCAATCCTTAATCTTTCATCCCTCATCCAGTTCCCTCCCCCAAGGGGGAGGTTAGGAGGGGGCTTCTACTTCTCCCACTCAATCTCCTTCCCCCTCTCAAAGTCATAACCAGTGAGGCTGCGTAGAGTGTAGTAGAGACTCCAGTAGTTGCGCAGGGCGGAGATGTGATTGCGCCGTGCTGCATCCTTTTCGCTTGTGGCGGAGTTGAGGTCGAGAATGCTGCTTTTGCCCATGAGGTAGAGACGTCTTGCCACTTCAAAGCGTCGCTCGGCGGTGATGTCGGTCTTCGCCACGATGTTCATTTTTGCTGCCTGCTGATTGAACTGGCGTACTATGCGAAAGACATTCTCTTGGAAGTCACGCTCACTCTGATTGATGTTCAGATATGTCAGTTCGCGATTAGAACGAGCCATCTTCACCTGTCCGCGTCCTCGCCCCCAGTCGAGTATTGGCAGCGACAGTGTTACGCTTGCTGTTTGTGAGTTTATCGGGTCGCGATAGGCAGTCTGCACGTCAGGTCCCGTTTGCGTAAGTCCGAACTGCAGGTATATATTCGCACGCAGTCCCGCATTCGCCTTGGCGTTTGCCACATTGCGGTCGCTCTGCAGTCGGGCGCGTTTGAAATACTCCGGGTCGGGGTTATGCTCATACGCCATTGCCAAGGCCTTGTCGGCAGATACCGTGAAGTGTGGCACCGAGTCGTCTGGTACGACACGTATTTCCACATTGTCTTCCAAGGCGAGGAACGAACGCAGCGCTTGCATGTTGTCCTCCACCGCAAACTGTGCTTCTATGCGGTTTGCCTCCTCACTCAGTTTGTTTATTTCCAGTTGCAGCATCTCGTTTTCTGTAATGGTGCCAATGCCGTAGCGCCCCTGAGCATAGCGATAGAGAGTATCGGCAGAGGCGTAGTTGAAGTTGGCAATCTCGGCGTTAACCTGTGCCGCAGCCAGATTGAAGAAATAGCTGCATGCGTTCGACGCCACCAGTTCCATTGTTTCGTTGTAGCGTTTGCAGGCTTCACGATAAGCTATCGGTTCGATGCGGCGGTCCCACTTGAGCGAGTTCAGTCCGAAGAGCGACTGACTATATCCTATATATATGGGGCGTGAGCTGTAAGATGTCTCCCTGTCTTGTCCTTCGCGGAAGAAGTCAGAGCGGTCCAGCGACGAGGTGATTGAGAATGTTCCGCCTGTCAGTGCAATGTTTTGCTGTATGCTCAGGTTTAGGTCGGTGGATAGACTGTTCTGTTCCAGATACTTGAAAGTACCGTCTGGCTGCGTAATCTTATTGATGCTCCGAGCATAACTTGGGTTTGAGGTCAGCGTTACCGATGGCAGGTAGTTGGCTTTGTAGAACCTGTAGCTCCACTCTGCCGACTCTCGGTTTAGTCGTGCGCTTACAGCACTGGGCGACTTCTCCTGTGCCATGCGTATCACCTGTTCTAATGTCAGTGTATGCACTTGCTTGTCCTGTGCGCTTGCGGATAGCATTGAGCCTGCTAGCAGGATTATTAATAGTTTTTGTTTCATATCTTTTCTTATTAGGAGTTCAGAAGTTCGGAATTCAGACAATACTATAAGGAGTGTAGGAGTGCAGACGGCCTCACCCCCGACCCCTCTCCAAAGGGCGAGGGGAGTGGTAACAAGCCTTAATCTCTAATCCTTAATCTTTAATCCTTAATCTTTAATCTTTAATCCACGGGTGAGTTTTTCTTTCCCTCCCCCAAGGGGGAGGTCAGGAGGGGGCATTACCCCTTCCCAATCTCCTCCGCCGCGTGAGCACGCGCCGTTTTCCACACTCGCCAACCGATGCAGAGAGTTACGAGCAGGGTGATGAGGAGGAATATTGCCGGATAAAGCCATAGAGGAATGGCAACCTGATGTATGTAACCCTCTAACCATGGCTTTACGCAAACGTAGGCAATGGGGAAGGCAACGATGCCAGCAGCAACGAGTACCGCAGTCTGTTCAATGAAGAACAGTCGCAGTATATCGCCAGTACGAGCACCAAACACTTTGCGCACGGCAATCTCCTTGCGTCGTTGTTCGCAACTGATGGTTATCAGCGAATAGGTGCCAAACAAGGCAATGATGATGCAGACAGCTGTCATAATATAGAACAGTCCCAGCAGTTTATCCTCAGAATGAAGCAGGTTGTTGAATGATTCTTCAACGTTGCTTAGATGCCAATCATTATTATTGTTGTAATAAACTTTTAGATGACTGTTTATAGAATCGCGAATGGTTGGCCATGTGCCAGGGCGGTAACTGATTATTGTGTATTGCCAGGCATTTTCCTTTTCTTCTTTTGGTTTCGGAACATAGAGCATCGGCCGTTGAGGATTGATGAGCGACCGGGCACAGACGTTGCGTACCACTCCTTTGATGTGTAAGCGTACATCGCGAACAAAGGTATCTACAGGCTGGATTAGCTCCAAGTACTTCACAGCCGATTCGTTTGCTAAAGCAAATCCTTCTTCGTTGTCTTCTATCCAGCGGCCTTCCAGTAGTTCCAATCCCCAGAAATCAATCTCCTTTCGAGAAATCTCTTTAATAGCGATGTCTTTTGTAAGAATACTTGCATCGTTGTATATCAATCGACTATATTCAGGTGTATATATATCCTTGCAGCCAATCATTACATCTTCCACATCAGGAAGGCTACGTAGATAATGTGCTATCTGTTCTGTTCTCTCGGGATTCTGAAAAGAAAAGAATATGGCTCGGTTTTGGTACTTGAACCCTATATCAGTGCTGTTGCGCAGATAATGCAGTTGCAGAATGATGACCGAGGTAAAGAAGATGAGTCCCATGCAGACAACCAACTGCACCCATTGACTCAGCGGACGGAACACGTTGCGA
>JAZSAV010000019.1:0-116872 GCA_045602085.1 Prevotella sp.
CTGCATCTAACAATCACTGTGTCAGTTGGTTAGTCACAAAAATGTAGGATGTATGAGAAATGTTGAAAATATTTTTTGGATGAGTGTCGCGTCACGTAAATTTATGTATAGGGATTCTAGGGATTTTTTTGACACAAAGACGTCTCACGCGAGTTGATGAGCGAATGCGAATAATAAAACGAATTAAACGAATTTTACGACGAGTTGGTTTGTCTTTCTCCCAAATAATTTCGTTAAATTCGTTCAATTCGTTGTTTCAAAAAGATCTGTCTTTTTGTCCAAAAAGAGCCTGTCTTTCTGTTCAAAAAAACTACTTCAAGCTGTCGATGTTCTGCTGGTTCATCAGCTGTTTGCCCTCAGCAGTGTACATATACTCGATGCGTGCAGCGTAAGCCTTCTCAATCTTTCCGCGCACCATCTTCATAGTACTGTTAATCATCTGGTTCTGCTCGGTAAACGGTTCTGGCAGAACGGCAAAGCAACTTGGCAACCAACGCTCAGGGAACATACCCTCAAACTCGCCGCCCTTCTTGAACTTGTTCACAGCCTTGTCCAATATCTCAAGCGCAGCCTTGCGACCCTCTTCCGTTGCCAGAGTGAGGTTCTGCTGCTTCAGCTTGCGTGTGAGCTGGTCCTTGTTAGGCACGATAACGGCAGTGGTGTAAGCCGACTGGTTGTTGTAGAGCATCACCTGGTCAATGTATGGCGATTTCTCTACCATTGCCTCCTCGATGCCCTCCGGACTGTATTTCTCGCCGTCGCTGCTGATAAGCAGACTCTTGAAGCGGCCCTTGACATAGAGCAGACCCTCGCTTGTCATATAGCCGAGGTCGCCGGTATATAGCCAGCCGTCGCGGACGGTGTCGGCTGTTGACTCCGGATTCTTCCAGTAGCCTGCCATCACGTTCTCGCCCTTAACAACAATCTCGCCCATCTCGCCTGTTGGCAGTTCCTTGCCCTCGCTGTCGCAAATCTTCAGTTCGATAGGCTTCACAAGCTTGCCGCTTGAACCGAAACGGTAGAGACCTGGTCCGTTAGAAGAGATTACCGGTGTTGCCTCGCTCAGTCCGTAGCCCTGGAACATTGGCATGCCGATGCCGATGTAGAACTTCTGCAGGTCCTTGTCGAGCAGCGCACCGCCACCGATAAAGAATTTCAGTTCGCCGCCGAAGTTCTCGCGTACCTTTGAGAACAGTATCTTGTCGAACAAATCAACCAGCGGCTTCAGCAATATTCGCACGCCCTTCGGGTCAAGACTGCTGTCGCCGAAATACACCTGACGTATCTTCATGCCCCAGTTGAAGAGGCGCACCGTTGTCTTGCCCTTGGCACGAATGCCCTGCTCGATGTTCTTCTTGAAGGTCTTTGCCAGTGCAGGCACGCTGAGGATGAAGTGAGGCTTCACCTCTTTTATATTAAGCGGAATGTTCTTCAAAGACTCCAGCGGAGTGCGTCCCACCTGTACCGTTGCCGCTGTAGCACCCACTGACATCATGATGTAGAATCCCACAACATGGGCGAAGCAGTGGTCGAGTGGCAGGATGATGAGTGTGCGCCAGTGCTCGTTGATATCTACCAGCGTCAGCGACTGCTCCACGTTGGCAGTATAGTTGCGGTGGGTTAGCACCACACCCTTCGGGTCGGCTGTCGTGCCGCTGGTATAGGTGATGGTGGCGTAGTCGTCGTTCTGAATAGAGTTTGCCACCTGAAGGAACTCCTCCATAGTGTGGCTCTTCAGGAACTCGTCGCCCATCTGCAAAACCTCTTCGAGAGCAATCTCCTTGTCCTCGTAACTCTCTTGCTTGTCGAAGACGATAATCTTCTGAACGTCAGTGAGCTGCTCCTTGATGGTGCGTATCTTGCGCAACTGCGTGCCGCTCACCATGATGAACTTCACATCGCCGTGGATGAGGCGGAACAGCAGGTCGTTGCTCTCTTCGAGCTTGATGCTCAGAGGCACGTTCACGGCTCCGGCGTAGAACATTGCCAGTTCGCCTATTACCCACATGTTGCGGCCCTCGCTGAGCAGTGCCATGGTGTCGCCCTTCTTTACGCCCAATGCCTGCAGGCCTGCGCCTAGGCGATAAACCTGCTCCTTCACCTGTGTATAGGTTGTTGGTTCAAACTTCTTTCCTGTCTTCTCCAAGAGGAAAGTGTTGTTCGGGAATCTCTTTACCGATTGCTCGAACAGATCTATGAGTGTTTTTTTCATTTTTTTGTTTTTATAGGGGTTCCTATGAAGACCTAGGAAGTCCTATGAGGTTCTAGACTCTCCTAGGACTTACTAGAATTACCTAAATCACTAACTCTTTCTGATGCCCTTTCTAGCTTCAACCACATTCACAACGAAGTCGCCCAGCTTTTCGCACTCGTTGATGATATCCATGTACATTGTGCCCATGGCATAAGTGTATTCGTGGCTGTTCACGTCGTTTATGTTCTGGCTGCGCAGCTGGTTGCGGTAGTTGTTTATCTCGTTCTCAAGGTTGAATGAGCGGTTAGCGTCATAGTTGTCCTTACGTCCTAGCATGAGGGTGTTCATCTCTGTAAGAGCGTTGTCTGTGAGCTGCATCATCTGGTTGATGTGCTCATACTGCTTCTCGGTGAAGTCCTCCTTGCCGTCCATCTTTCGGTTGATGGTTCGTGCAATGTTGTAGCAGCTGTCGCCGATGCTCTCAATCTCGGTAATCTCGCGCATCATGGCACGAATCTTTGCCTTTGAGTCGTCGCTGAGGTGGGCATCGCTCACGCCGTCGAGATACTTGGCAATCTCAATCTCCATGTTGTCGCTGATGCTTTCGTATTTCTCTATGCGAGAGTAGAGCTTGGCAAAGGCTGCGCCGTCGGTGATGGTGAGCAGTTCGCGAACGAATCCGAACATGCGCTGTGTGCGCTCTGCATACGACTGTATCTCTTTCTGAGCCTCAAGCAGTGAGAGCTCTGGGGTCTTCATGATGTTGTTGCCGCCGATATAGCGCAGGCGGAAGTCCTCTTCCTCCTCCTTTGTGCCTGGCTTTATAATCCAGCAAACCACCTTCTCTATCTGAGGTATGAACCAGATGAGCACAAATGTGTTGCAGATGTTGAAGCATGTGTGGAACATGGCCAGCACTATTGGCAGTATGGCCGCGCGCTTGGCGTCGGTGAGCGATGTGTCGGCAGGGTTGTAGCCTACGAGCGAACAAACGAGATCAACGAATGGGAAGAACACGCAGAGCACCCATACAACACCGAACACATTGAACACCAGGTGGGCAAGAGCCGCACGGCGTGCCTGACTGTTGGCGCCAAGAGCTGCAAGGTTGGCAGTGGCTGTTGTACCGATGTTCTCGCCCATTACGAGAGCAATGCCAAGGTGTATTGGCAGTACGCCGGTAGAGCAGAGCAGGATGGTGATTGCCATTACGGCAGCCGATGACTGCACGATGCAGGTGATTAACGTTCCTATTGTCAAGAATATAAGAATAGACCAATGGCTGCTTGTGTCGAATGAAGAGAAAAACTCTATAGCGTCGGCGTTGTGTGCCAAATCGAGCGCCTTGCCCGCACCGCTCAGCAATACGAGCGAGAAAAACAAGAATGCGATACCGAACAGGAAGTCGCCGATATATCTGAATCTGCGTGTATAGATAAGCAAGATACCAATGAAAAACGACGGATAGACAGCTAGCGTGAGGTCAACGTTGTAACCCAACGACATGATCCAGGCTGTCAGCGTGGTACCGATGTTTGCACCCATAATCACGGAGATGGCCTGTGCCAACGTCAGAAGTCCGGCGTTTACAAACGAAACGGTCATCACCGTTGTTGCCGATGACGACTGTACAGAGCAGGTAACGAACATACCGGTTAGCATTCCGGTGAATCGGTTAGTAGTCATTGCTCCCAAGATGTGGCGCAGTTGCGAACCCGCCATCTTCTGCAGAGCCTCGCTCATTATCTTCATTCCATAGATGAGGAGAGCCAATGAGCCGATAATCTGAAAGATAATTACCAATGTCATATTTTGAGTTTTTAAATAATTCTGAATAATCCGAAAACTCTGAGAACTCCGAATACTTTGAACTTTCAGTTTGCAAAAATAATAAAAAAATAATAAATATTAGCATTGACTTATTTATTTTTGCTTTCGGTTGGGGCACACATATTTATATATATAAGGGGTGTGGGACTTATGGGGTTCATAGGGCTTATAGGCTCATTGGCCTCATTAACCTTATTGGTCTTCCTATGCTCCTTGGTTTAAAAGTTAAATATTATTAAATATCAAATACTCAATGACTAAATTATGTAATATTTGCTTATCTTTATAACCTGAAACTAAATAATTGTATAATTTACCCTTATTCTAAAGAATCTGCGGTGATGAAATACATGCTTACTAACTGATAGTTAATACATTACGAAGTAAATTTACTAACTTATTCACATTAATAATTAAAAACGCTTATGAAAATTAAGAAATTACTCTTTCTTGGAGCAATGCTGCTTATTGGTGGCAATGCTATGGCGGAATTGGTGGAGAGGCAGAAGCCTGTCTTCACACCTAATCCTATTGAGGCTTATACCGATGGTACAACCTCTATGTATCTTTACAATCCGGGCGCAAAGAAATTCTTCTGCGGCGGTAACTCTTGGGGCACACAGAGTAGTGTGGGCGAAGTAGGCTACAGGGTTTATTTCAAGCAGCATCTTGTTGACGGTGCATGGGACGGAACAACAGTTGAGTTCCTCGACTCTTGTCTTGCCAAGTCAGGCAAGAAGATGAACGTATTCTTCGACAATGTAAATGGTGGTTGCTTCGTTGACCGCGGTTCACAGGCAAACTATTTCTGGAAGCTTGAGAAGAACGATGTTTACTATCGCCTTTCAATGGCTGAGGCTAACCCTAACTATCAGGAGTGGCAGGTTGACACACACCCTAACACATACTGGGGATGGTGCGACACAATTCCTGGAACAGTTGATGGCAACGGTGGTAAGGACGACTACACACGCGTGTTCTCTTTCCGTCCTGTTTCAGAGCACAACTATGTTGACTGGGCTGTTTGCGCAGTTGCAGATGTTGAGGCATACTACACTCAGCTCGACGTGTATAATGCTGCTCAGGAGCTGAAAGCTGCCATCGAAGACGCAGCTGCTAAGGGTGCTGACGTAAGTGCTGCAGAAGCTGTTTACAACAATGCTGCTTCTACTGTCGAGGACTTTAAGAAGGCAATACTTGCTCTCAACGAGGCTGTCGCATCTGCTGCTAATCCAATGGATATGACAGGTTTGATAGCAACTCCAAGTTTTGAGAAGGACGGTACTAACTCTATTGAAGGTTGGAGCGGAACAAGTGGCTATAACTTTGGTAATGACGCAACCCAAAAAGGAGCTCTTGCACTTGAATTCTATAACAAGAATTATAATATGTATCAGGACTTAAGTGGTATGCCTAAGGGCGTTTATATGCTTACAATGCAGGCATTCTACCGTTCTGGTGGTACAAATGAGTGTTATCAGAACTGGAAGGAAGGAAAGAACTATAACTCAACGATGTATACCATAGCAGATGGCGACACTATTACAACTCCTATCATGACTCCATTTGAAGGCGGTTCTGCAGATAAGATTGGCGAAGGAAGCGAAGCTCAAAGCAATGGACTTTATATTCCGAATGATATGGTTTCTACAGCTGCTTACTTCAAAGCAGGCCGTTTCTTGCACAAGATGATGTTTGCCGTTGACGGTGATACAGCACGTATCGGCGTGAAGAAGGAAAAACAGCTTGAAACAGACTGGACAATCTTGGACAACTTCACTCTGACATACTACGGTAGCAAGGAAGACGCTTATCAGGCATGGGTTGACCAGCTTCTGGAGGCTGCTCCAAAGTACAACCCAGAGGAGGAAGAAGAACTTTGGATTACTGAAGGCATGTTAGACGAATACAACTCAGTATTGGCTTCTAACAACAAGGCAACAAACAAGGCTGAAATTATGGCTGCCAAGGCTGCAATCGACGAGGCTGTTGCCAAGATTACTGCAAACGTGGCTGCATGGAGAGACCTTAAGGCTGCTCTCAATGAGGCTGCCGAAGTGCTGAATGATACTGAAATCGCTGACGGTGAGGCTAAGTGGACTCTCGGTGACTATGCATTCGAGGTAGAGCTTCATTTGGAAACTCTTGATTGGACAACAGAGCAGATTGTAGAAGAGACAGCCAAGTTGCGCGATATGACTAACGATGTTGTTAAGAACAATATAATGGTTGATGCCGACGTAACAACTAAGTTCCTCGTAAACGCTGACTACAGCGAAGGAACAAAGGGATGGCAAGGAACTTGGGGTGCTGTCGCTGAAGGTTGTATGGAGGCTTACGCACGTGACTGGGATGCTTATCAGGTTGTAGAGGGTGCTCCTCTCGGTGCTTACGAGGTTTCTCTCCAAGGCTTCTATCGTGTAAAACGTGGTAATGATGCATGGACAATGTGGCTGAATGACCAACAGAAGTGTCCGGGTCATGTATATGTAAACAACAACCAGACAGAGGTTCCTTGTATATTTACATCGCCTGTTCTTAAGACTGAGAACATTTATTCAGGTACAACATCTGGCGCAGAGGGTAACTTTACTGTATTTGAGTCAGAGACAGGTGACTCCCTCTGCTTCCCTAACGATATGAAGAGTGCAAACGAGGCATTTGCTAAGGGCATGTATCAGGCATCTGCATTCGGTCTTGTTGCTAAGAAGGGCGACGTGCTCCGTCTTGGTGTGAAAGGTAAGTACCAGGACGCTACATGGGTTATCTGGGATAACTTCAAGATGTATTATCGTGGCTTCAAGGCAGAAGTTATTAAGCCAGAGCTTCAGAAGGCTGTTGACAATGCTGCAGTTAACGATCCAATGAGTGCTGATGTAAAGGCTCTGTTCTCAAAGGCTGTAGAAGACGGTAAGGCTGCTCTCGCTCAGGAAGACGGTAAGGTGATGTTCGACGCTCTTGCTGCAATCTACTCTGCTAATGACTCAGCATCTGCATCAATCGCTGTTTACAAGAAGCTTTCTGATGCTGCTTCTGAAATGTACGTAGCTGCTGAGTTCTCTCCAGCTGCTCCAGACGTAGTGGCTGCTGCTCAGGCATTGTTCGCTGAGATTATGGACGGTATCGACAACGGTACTTATAAGAACGAAGATATCGATCCGCTGCTTGTTCGCATTGCTGAAATGACAACCAAGCTCAGCATCCCTGCAGGTGAGGCTTCTGACGCTAATCCTCTTGATTTGACTGTAGTTATCAAGAATCCAAACTTCGATAAGGACGGTGCTAACTCTGTAGATGGTTGGAGCGGTACAAGCGGTTACAACTTCGGTAACGACGATACTCAGAAGAGCGCTCTCTTGCTCGAGTTCTTCGAAAAGAAGTTCGACATGTATCAGGATATCATCGGTTTGCCAAACGGTACTTATGAAGTAGGCGTATCTGCTTTCTGCCGCTTCGGTAATACAGCTGACGACTATGCTAAGTTCCAGGCTGACCCATCATACAACGAAGCATGGCTCTATGCTATACCAGGCAACGACAGCACACAGATGGCTACAGCTTATCTGAAGCATCTTGCAGCAGACGCAGCAGGCGATAAGGGTTACTCAGAGACAGCTACTATCGAAGGTACAGAACTTGTTGTTCCAAATAGCATGGTTTCTGCAAAGAACTACTTCGAGACAGAAGGTCTTTACAAGAACTCTGTAATCGTTAAGGTAACAGACGGTAAGCTCCGCATCGGTATCAAGAAGGAAGATCAGATTGGTGCAGACTGGGTAATCATGGACAACTGGACACTGAAGTACTTCGGTGAGAACAGTGCTCAGACACCTAGCGGTGACATCGTATCAAGCATTGAGTCTATCGACAACGCAGCAGCTCAGACTGTTAAGGTTGAGTTCTTCGGCGTTAATGGTGCACAGACATCAGGTCTGCAGAAGGGCATCAACATTGTTAAGTCAACAATGAGCGACGGTAGTGTTGTTGTGAAGAAACTTATTGTAAGATAATGGCCCACCCCAACCCCTCCCTTGGGAGGGGCTAAGGTTCCTTATTTATATGATAATAACAAATTAACACAGAATATCCCTGCATCTAATCCTCTTGATTGAGGATTAGGTGGAGGGTTTTCTCCTAAAAACACCCTGATGCCTCCCACAAGGGGGAGGATAGGAGGGGGCACAACTATGAAAGCTATCCTAACTACAGCTATTGCATTAGCAACATCAATCTATTCATTCGGTCAGATAACAATGAATATCGACGCCACACGTCGTGGCCCGATGGTAAGTGAATATCAGTATGGTCTGTTCTTTGAAGAGATAAACCATGCAGGAGAGGGCGGACTCTATGCCGAACTCGTGAAGAACCGCTCTTTCGATGAAGGAACGGCAGCATGGACAGCCATAGGCGGTGCAAAGATTGAAATTACTGAAAGCATGCTGCTAAACGACGTTCAGAAGCGTGCGCTGATGATTTCTACCAGCGGTGCGACACAGGCAAAGCCCATGGGCGTGATGAACAGCGGCTATTGGGGCATGAACGTAGTTAAGGATTCTACCTACACCCTTACGCTCTGGGCTAGAGGCGACAAGGGTTATACTAATAACATCAAGGCACAGCTGAGAACAAGCAACGGCAATACTGTACTCGGCGAGGCGACACTCAAAGGCGAGGTAAGCGACAAGTGGACAAAGCTTACCGCAACACTCAAGGCTACAGGTTCTGATAAGAAAGGACAGCTGGCATTGCTTACGAGCCATGACAGCCGTCTTTATGTAGATGTGGTTTCGCTGTTCCCTTACACTTGGAAGGGCAGAAAGAACGGTTTGAGGCCAGACTTGGCGCAGCTGCTTGCCGATACTAAACCAACATTCCTCAGATTCCCAGGCGGATGCTATGTTGAGGGCGAAGGCTCTTACGAACAGACATTCCAGTGGAAGAAGACCATCGGTCCGATAGAGGAGCGTCCGGGACACATGAACCAGAACTGGAGATACTGGTCGTGCGACGGACTGGGCTATGACGAGTATCTGCAACTGAGCGAGGACCTCGGTGCTGCACCTATGTTCGTGGTTAACGTGGGTCTTGGTCATGGCTACACATTCACACTTGAAGAAACAAAGCAACTGGTGCAGGATGCACTTGATGCCATAGAATATGCCAACGGCGATGCCACTACAGAGTGGGGCGCAAAGCGTATCGCTAACGGACACAAAGAACCGTACAATCTGAAATTCATAGAGATAGGCAACGAGAACTATCAGACCGACCCTAATGCACAGAGTCAGCAGTATGCCGAGCGCTATAAGATGTTCTACGATGCCATCAAGGCAAAATATCCTGATATCATTACCATCGGCAACGTGGAGGCATGGGGTACAGACAATCCAACATGGCGCAATCCTTATCCCGTGGAACTGGTTGACGAGCACTACTACCGCAGTTATTCTTGGATGAAGGACAACTACAATAAGTACGATAGTTATCCTCGCGAGATTGGCGTGTATGTGGGCGAATATGCAGCCAATGCCGGCGGTTACGGCAGATACGGAAATCTTAACAGCGCCTTGGGCGAAGGTATCTTCATGTTGGGTATGGAGAAGAACAGTGATGTGGTGAAGCTGGCTTCTTTCGCACCAATCTTCACCCACGAGATGGATCCGCGCTGGCATTACGACATGATTCATTTCAACTCAAGCAACAATTTCGTTACTCCTTCATACTATGTTCAGAAGCTTATTCCTAATAATCAGGGAACACAGAACCTGCTTTGGACAGAGACTGGCAACACCGTGAAGAACGAGAAGACGGCAATGAAGGTTGGCGTTGGTGCGTGGGGCACAGCTGTTACTTACGACAACATCAGCGTGACCGACCTTGAGGGAAATGTGATTGCCAATGAGGACTTCACCAACGGAATGCACAGATGGTCAACAGACAACGGTTCTTGGGGCATGGCTCACGGCGAGATGTTCCAGAACGCCCATGCAGAAAACTGTACTGCTGTGCTTAACGTGCCTGTTGACGGTAATTATATATATAAGGTTCGTGCGCGAAAGGACAGCGGCAACGAAGGTTTCCTCATCATGTTCAACCGCAAGGACAACAGGAATTATGCGTGGTGGAATCTCGGAGGATGGGGCAACACCGAGCATGGCATCGAGATGTGCAACGAAGGCGGCAAGTCAACAGTGGCAACCGCAAGAGGAAGAATACAGACTGGTCGCTGGTACGACATAGAAATAAAGGTGGCTGGCAACAAGGTTGTTTGCAAACTTAACGGCAATGTGGTTCACGAGATAACAATGCCTGAAGCAAAGGCTGTTTATCAGAGTGTTCAGCTCGACGAGAATACAGGTGAGATGATAGTGAAGCTCATCAATCCGGGAAGCAGGATGCAGACGGTGAACCTTAATGTAAGCAATATGCAGATGGGTGAGGCTAAGGTTATGCGTCTGGTATCGGCAAGCGGACTCGACGAGAATACCATGGATGAACCTTGGAACGTGAAACCTACTGACTGGAAGGCATATACATTCAATCCGATGCAGCTTGACGCACCTGCATATTCGCTCAGCATATATAGAATAAAGGTGAGCAATGTGGCAGCGGAGAAAAAGGAAATGACACTCTACGACAAAGAGGATGCCGACAAATACGGCTATCTATATGCACACATGCACACGACAGAGGAAAAGACTTGTTATGCGTTGAGTCAGAACGGCAACTACTGGCGCGACCTCTTCGGCAGCAAGGAAGTTTTCCCTGCAGCAAAGTTCACAAGCACCGGCGGCATGCGCGACGCTTTTGTCTATCGCACACAGAACGGCAAGTTCATGCTGGCAGGTACTGACATGACTTCACGCCTGGGATGGACAAGCAACCACAAGATGACTTTCATGCTCAGCAACGACCTTGTGCATTGGGACAAGTACATCAGCATTGACCTTGAATCACCGGAAAACCTTAAGGCATTGGGCATTGCCAATGCAGAGGACATGAAGGCGGCATGGGCGCCACAGATTATTTACGACCCTGTTACTGAGAAATATGTTATCTACTATAGTGTCGGTTTCCCCGACATGCACCGCATCTATTATACTCTTATAGATGAAGACCTCAATATCTTGTCAGAACCGAAGGTGTTCTTTGCGCCAGGCTTCGACGTTATCGATGCTGACATAGTGTGGAATGACATTGACAAGGAATACAAGATGATATTTAAGCGTGAGGGCGACCGTGCTCTGAGCATGGCAACGGCAAAGACCATCGTGCCGGCAGGCGACAAGCAGACGGGATGGTGCCAGTGGAAGCTGGTTGACGGTTTCGGCATCGACGAACCGGGACAGGCGATAGAGGCTCCGAGCATGTTCCGCTTTATCGGTCAGAAGACATGGAAACTTGGTTATCAGAAATACAGTAACGGATATAACTACCGAATGATGTCGCTCGACGAGCACTGCATGGCTCCTGCCAACCGTGTGGATATAAACGGTAAGTTGGCTGCTCAGCATGGTTCTTTCGTTAAACTGACCAAGCGTGAATACCGCCATCTGGAGAATTGGGAGAAGGTGGTTATCATGCTTGAGGATATAAAGAAGCTTTATGAGGTGAGCAAGGAGCAGCAGTTAGCAGCTGTTATAGCGCAGACAGAGAAGGTGCTGGCTACTGATGCCGGAAGCTTCGATGCCAACGAGAAGGCAATGAACGAGATTCTTGCTACCTTGCAAAAGACAACTGCCGACATGCCGGACTTAAAGAAATATGTGCTGGAGCAGGCCATGACGGGTAAGGCTACCGACCTTTCTCCGCTTGTTGATAACGGCGACTTCAGCAACGGTGCTGCTGCATGGACCGCTTCTCCAGCTTTTACGGCAGCTAATGGCAGCGTGGCAGAGTACTACAATACCAACTTTGACTTCAACCAAACGATAGAAGGGCTGCCTGCTGGCGAGTACGAGGTATCTGTACATGCTTTCTATCGCACGGGCAATGCAAGAGACGCTGCAGCATACAGACCAAATGCAGTGGTGTATGCCAACGGCAAGACACAGCCGGTGACTGGGCTTTATGACAAGAGCATCACTGGTTATTCAATGCAGCCATACAGCTATCCGGATAATGTGGCGATGGCAAACGACGCTTTCAACAAGAAGAATCAATATACATGCACTATCAAACTGACCTTGAAGGAAGGCGAGAAATTAAAGCTCGGCATCCGCAAGAGCACACATGTTCAGAACGACTGGTGCTGCTTTGATAACTTCAAACTGAGGTATTTGGGAAAAAACAATAACAAAAAATAATAACTATTATGAAACACAAATCGATGAGAAACAAGGTTGTAAAGCCTTTCTTCGCTGTCGGATTGATGCTCAGCACGGCATTTGCATTCAATGCCTGTGATGATGAGTTGCCTGAAGGACAACCCTCATGGCTGGGAAACTCAATCTATGAGCGGCTAACAGAAGAAGGTAATTACAAGACCACACTTCAGCTTATTGATGACTTGAATCAGACGGAAGTGCTCAGTCACACAGGTTCCAAAACATTGTTTGTGGCAAATGATGATGCTTTTGCCGAGTGGTTTAAAAACAACAAGTGGGGAGTGCGTAATTATGACCAACTGTCATTGGCGCAGAAGAAGTTGCTTCTGAACAGTTCGATGATTAACAATGCCTACTTGATTGAGCTTATGTCAAACGTAAGCGGCAATCCGCCAGAGGCAGGACAGTGTATGCGCCGCAGTACAGCAGTGACCATTTATGATTCTGTATATGTAATCAAACCAGAAGAGATGCCCAAGACATCTTATTGGGATAGATATAGAAGCAAGAAGAACGGTATAGTGCTGTTTAAAGACAATACTTCGTCACCGATGATTCACTTCCTGCCAGCATTCATGCAGCGCAACAAGATAACCGATGAAGACCTGAACATAATGACTAACGGTGAGGCACAGTCGGCAAGCGAGGCATGGATTAACGGCAAGAAGGTTATTGAGCGTGATATTACTTGTAAGAACGGATATATCCACAAGGTAGAAGGTGTGGTAGAATCTGCACAGAATATGGCAGAAATTATCCGCACCACTCCGGAGATGAAGATGTGGTCAGATTTGCTCGACCGTTTCTGTGCTCCATATTTCGACAAGACAATATCTGATGAGTACAACCGTCTTTATAATACAGAAGATTCGGCATTTGTGCTCCGCTATTTTAGTAAGGCAGGATATAACCGTTCTGCACAGCTGAATGACCCTGACGGTATGAAGGTTCCTGCAACATTGACATTCGATCCTGGATGGAATCATTATATGTATTCTAATACGATGGGACGCGACATGCACTATGATGCAGGTATGATGATTGTACCTACAAATGAGGCTCTCCAATACTGGTGGGAGCATGACGGTAAGGTGCTTCAGGATGAGTACGGCTCATGGGAAGATATACCATTGCTGACATTGTCAAAGTTGATTAATGTAAACATGATCGAGACAATGACCGACAAGGGTGTCGTATCAAAGTTTGACAACATCGTGGACGATGCGAAGTTGCCATTGGGTATAAAGAAAGACCACATCGTGAAGAGTTATATGGGAAGCAATGGTCTTGTATATCTGGTGAACCGTGTGTTCCCTCCACGCGAGTATTCAAGCGTTACGTTCCCGGCACTTGCTCATCAGGCTTCATTCAGTTCTATCTATTGGGCTATCGACAATCTTGAGTTCACGCCATATCTGAACTCAATGGATTCATATTATAGTTTGATATTGCCAACAGACAGTGCCATGAGATATTATGTTGACCCGGCGCATTATGGAGAAGCACAACAGAGAGTTTATTCTTTCTATTTTGACAAAGAGGATAATACATTGAAGGCCGATCTCTATAACTGTACAGTAGGAGAAGACGGAAAGGTGACACTGGGCAACCGAATACTGGCAGAAATGCCAAGCAACTTGATGAATGACCGTCTGGAAGACATGATGAACCAGATGATTATCGTTGGTGACGTTGAAGATGGATTTGAATACTATAAGACCAAGGCTGGCAACTTTGTACGTGTAGAGAATGCCGGTAAGGCTGGACAGATGACATTTTTGGGCGCATGGCAGGACGACTACAACAGACCGTTGGCTGTTGACACCATCTACGACATGTCAATGACCGGTAATGGTAAGGCATATATGGTTTCAGAGCAGATGCCGCTTGGTTCTACAAAGTCTGTTTATATGACACTTAGCGAGAATCCGGAATTCTCTGAGTTCTTGCAGCTCCTGATGGGTGGTGATGAAGAAAAACCGGAAGAGAACTTGATGACAAAGAAGCTTGGCAAGACAAACTATTATTGTGTTAATCAGGATGACAACTATAATATGAGCTTGTTTGACAACTATAACTATACTGTTTATGTGCCAAGCAATGCTTCTATTCGTGAACTTATAGACAAGAACATTTTGCCGACATGGGAAGATTATGCAGAATACGACTCTATTTATAAGGGCGATGGAACAGATGCTGAAAAGGCTTATGCGCTGAAAGCAAAGAATTTCATCAAGGACAGAATAACAGATTTCGTACGTTATCATGTTCAAGACCATTCCGTGGCTGTTAACGGTGCGCCAGACAAGGATGAGGTAGGCAATTACCTGTTCACTAACAAATATGAGACGATGAAGATTAATCCTGAGAACAAGCGTTTCTATTCTCTTGAGGTTAATCAGCAGACAAACGCCATAACTGTGACAGACGTGATGGGCAATACGCGTAATGTGAATACAAGCGCGAAAGGATTGTACAATAACCTTTGCCGTGATATATGGCTTGAGACAAGTGGAAGATATGAGATAATATATACTTCTTCAGATGCTGTGGTGCATTTGATTGACGGACCATTGTTCTACAACTCAAACTGGCAGTTGACATGGGAAGAAGCATTAAAACTTGAGGGAGAATAAACTATGAAAAATATAATATTGGAAGGTAAACTCCGTATGTTTGCAATGGCGGTATTGCTGCTTGTTGCAACTGCTGTTTCGGCACAGATAACCTCGATACACGGAACCGTGAATGACGATATGGGACCGCTTATGGGTGCTACTGTCTGTGAAATAGATGCTAATGGACGTATTATAGAAAGTACGGTTACCGACATGAACGGTAACTTTACCATGAAAGTGCGCAACGACAAAGACAAACTGCGTATCAGCTATGTCGGTATGAAGACTCTGACATTGCCTTTGAACAAGACTTCATACAACCTGACCATGAGTTCGGCAACAGTATTGAAGGAAGTGACGGTAAAGTCAAAGAAGCGTATGCAGGGTAACTCGCTGCCTATTCCAGAGCGAGAGTTGTCTATCGCAACTCAGTCAATCTCAATGAAAGAGTTCGAGGGATTGGGAATCACCTCTGTCGATGAGGCCTTGCAGGGACGTATTGCCGGTCTTGACATCATCGGTAACTCTGGTGACCTTGGTTCAGGATCAACCATGCGTTTGCGTGGTGCATCTTCAATATCTACGCTTACCGACTCTAACCCTCTTATAGTTGTTGACGGTAATATCAGAAATGTGGATATGTCAACTTTCGATTTGAACACAGCTAACGAAGAGCAGTTCTCTCAGTTGCTGAACATCAACCCTGAGGATATTGCCAACATCGCAGTACTTAAGGATGCTGCCGCTACAGCTATCTATGGTAGCCAGGGTGGTAATGGTGTAATCGAAATTACGACCAAGCGTGGTACAAGAGGCAAACCGCAGCTTTCTTACTCTCTGAAACTGACTGGTACTTTCCAACCAGACGGTTATAAGCTGTTGAGCGGTGACGATTATACCATGCTTCTGAAAGAGTCATACTTCAATCCTCAGCAGAGTGATGCGGCAAGTAATATTCGCGAGTTGAACTACGACCCTACATTCTCTGAATATGAGCAGTATAACAACAATACCGACTGGCGTGATGAAGTTACACAGTGGGGTCTGCGTCAGAACCATTATGTACAGATTTCAGGTGGTGGCGAGAAAGCCTTGTTCCGTATCGGTGGAGGTTTTGACCATGAAACGGGTACCATGATAGAGCAGAAGCTGAGTCGTTTCTCTACTCGTGTGGCTCTCGACTATAACATCAGTGAGCGTATCAAGGTTCAGACCAACTTCGCTCTTACTTATACTAAGAACGATAGGAATAGCGATGACCTGTTGGCGATTGCAATGAAAAAGATGCCTAACATGGCTGTTTATGAGCAGGATCCAATCACTGGTGAGAACACATCGGCATACTATGCAATGCTTCAGAGTGCATCAAGTGTATTCGACAAGAATCAGAAAAATATGGTTAATCCTGTGGCAAGTGCTCATTTGGCAAAGAACCAGCAACGCACTTACGACTTGATGCCTGAACTTATACTTGACTATCGTCTGCTCGGTCTAGACGAAGAACATTGGCAGTTGAACTGGAAGGGACAGGTTAACATGTCTGTCTTCAACCAGTATGACGACTCTTTCTATCCAGCAGAACTGCTGACAACAAAGTGGTCTGACGGCGGTGGTGTGAACACGTCAAGTTCAGGAAGCTCAAAGAGTTTGCAGTTTAACACAAAACAGACTCTTACACTTATCCCTGCATTTAAAAACAAGGACCACTCGCTGATGGCGATGGGACGTTTCGAGTTGACAACAGGTTCAAGAAGCGGACAGTCTGTTAGCGGCAAGAACTTGCCGTCAGGCGGTATAGAGAGTCCTGATGCCGGCGGTCTGGTAACTGGTCTCAGTTCATGGTATTCAGAGTGGCGTTCAATGTATTTTACATTCTCAACCCACTATGCTTATAAAGGAAGATATATTTTCGACTTCTCTATGCGTGCCGATGGTACAACCAAGTTCGGACCAAACAACCGTTGGGGTTATTTCCCTGCAGCATCTTTGAAATGGATTATCAGTGATGAACCTTGGATGGAACCTACAAAGAAATGGCTCTCGTTCCTGTCAATCCGTCCAAGCTGGGGACGTGTGGGCAGGCAGCCAAATCAGGAATATCTGTTCACAAGTAAGTACGGTCCTTCAGACAGCTATCTTGATGTAAATACAATGCGTCCATTGAATATCAAGCTAACCAATCTGCAGTGGGAAACAAAGACAAGCTATAACCTCGGTATGGAATTGGGACTGTGGAACGACCGGTTGAAACTTACTGTCGAGGCATATCAGAATACAACAGAAGATATGCTGTTGGATAGATACCGTATTCCTTCAAATACAGGTTCAATGACCATTCCTTATAGAAACTCAGGTAAGTTGAGAGATACCGGATGGGAATTCTATATCAATACAAATCAGTTGATAAAGGCTGGTAAGTTCACATTCGACATGAATGTCAACTTTGGTAACAACCGTAATGAGATTCTTGAGATGGACGAGTTCGTTCTTAATAACCTGAACTCTACATTCTCATACAAGAATGGAGAATGGTTGCGCCGCGTTCAGGTGCATAACCCATTCGGTGCTATCTATGGTTTCAAGTACAAAGGTGTTTATCAGTACAACTATGACACATTCAAGAACATGAACGAAGAAGAGCGTGCTGCATTTATCGCTGCAGGCAAGACTGCTCCTATTGTGAAGAATGCTGCTGGTAATGTTGTCCTTGATGCCGAAGGCAATCCGCTAAGAATGGTTTATAATTATGAGAACGATGCTATTGGCGAATACAAATTTGCCGGTGGTGATGCTATTTATGAAGACGTGAACCACGACGGTAATATCAATGCGCTCGATATTGTTTATCTTGGCAGCTCTCTTCCTAAGCTCACCGGTGGTTTCGGATTTACATTCCGCTATGGTGACTGGCGTCTGACCACACAGTTCACATATCGTTTGGGTAACAAGATTCTTAACCTTGCCCGTCTGCGTGCAGAGGCGATGACTGGTAACGACAACCAGAGTGAGGTGGTTAACTTCCGTTGGCGTAAGGAAGGTGATGTGACAAGCATACCACGCGCAATGTTTGGTGAGACCTCAAACTATAATACTCTGGTAAGCGACCGCTTCGTAGAGGATGGTGACTACCTGCGTATGGGTTATGCACAGCTGTCTTACAACATCAAGGCTAAGCATCTGAAGTGGCTCGGCATCAATGGCATCAGTCTTTATGCCAGTGCCAACAACCCATTCATACTTACAAAGTATTCAGGTGTTGACCCGGATATCGTTAATCGTGGCTACGACCCGGCAATGGACAATGCCCAGACACCGCGTTCACGCTCTTATACTTTCGGTATGACTGTAAACTTCTAATTGGTAACAAAACAAAGGAGATAAACTTATGAAGAGAATATATTATAATATAATGTTTGCCCTCGGAACTGTCTGCGGTTTGTCGTCTTGTAGCGACTTCCTCGAGATTGAACCTCAGAACGAGATTATTCTTGAGCAGTTCTGGAATGAGAAAGCCGATGTTGACGGTATCGTTCTTGGCTGTTACTCAGGAATGCAGGCAGACCACATAATGAGGAGGATGATGGTTTGGGGCGAGTTCCGAAGCGACAATACTGTTGCAGGACAGAACATAAACGATGATATTCATTTGGAAAATGTATTCAAGGCGAATATCGATGCTTCTAACGTATATACCACTTGGGATGGTTTCTATGATATCATCAACAGATGCAATACGATTATTTACTATGCACCGCAGGTGGCAGAGAAAGACATCAGTTTTTCAGAAAGTGAACTGATGGCGACAATAGCTGAGGTGACTGCACTTCGTTCATTGTGCTATTTCTATCTTATCCGTACATTCCGCGATGTCCCATATTCATCGTATCCGTTCCTTAGTGATGACCAGAAGATGGATTTGCCGGCAACGAAGTTTGATGACGTGCTCGACAGTCTTATCACAGACCTTGAGGAAGTGCGTCCATACGCAGTGAAGAAGTATCCTGAAACACAGCCGTTGTTCCAGACTGGTCGTATCACACAGGATGCCATTCATGCCATGCTTTGCGAAATGTACCTCTGGAAGAAAGACTATCAGAACTGTATCAAGTATGCAGACCTCGTGATAGAGGCAAAGAAAAAGCAAAGAGAAGAAGAACAGCAGAAGAACAGCGGCAGTGGCATGGCTCAGGATTATGGCGATGGCATTGACGGATTCCCGCTTATACCTACATATATGCGTGTGGGTGGAACAGATTTCGGTCAGGCATATAATGCAATCTTTGGAAGCGGTAACAGTTCTGAGTCTATTTTTGAACTGACTTTCATGGATAAAGATAATGCTCTGTCAAACTCTGCTGTTAATGCACTCTATGGACATCCAAACAAGATGATAGGCTATGCAGCACCTTCATCAAGTGTAGGAGCAGACGTGAGCAACAAAGTTTATGCAATATTCGATAGTCCGTTTGATGTTCGTAATTATGAGAATATTCAGGCTGAGGGTTCTTCTACATTCCGTATCAACAAATTTGTTTCGAGGAGCCTGTCTCTTACAATTAATTCAACAGGTACAGAATGGAGCATGTCATTTGCAACTAATCCGGAAGGAAAGAACAAGAGCAGTTGGATTTTCTATCGTCTGACAGATATAATGCTTCTTAAGGCAGAAGCCTTGACACAGATAATGACTGCAGCGACAGATGACGTTTCAAAAGAGAATAACGATAAGTTGTTGCGTGAGGCGTTTACATTGGTAAATGCAGTAAACAAGCGCTCTGTGGGCCAGGCAACACTGAAAGACACACTTGTTTATACAGACTATGCGTCAAAGACACAGATGACAGACCTTGTTTATAAGGAGCGTCAGCGCGAACTGATGTTTGAAGGCAAGCGTTGGTTTGACCTTGTGCGCCGCTCAATGCGTGAAGGCAACACTCAGTATCTTACAACTGAGACGCTCAAGAAACATAGTGGCAATGCATCTGTAGTGCAGAACAAGCTTGCCAAGATGGATGCAATCTTCTGGCCGTATAATATAGATGAGTTGAAGGTAAACAAGAATCTCATACAGAATCCGGCATTCGGAAGTGGTGAGAACGACAGTTATACCAATTCAACTAAAAAGTAAAGTCATAACTAAAAGAACAGTATAATATGAAGAGACTCAAATATATTTTCATTTGTATGTTCAGTGCTGTCTGTACCTTCTGTGTTACAGGATGTTCTGATGAACCTGATAGCGAGAACTACTACACTTTTACAGGCGAGATGATGAGCGATTATCTCAAGACTCGTCCGCAATACAGCAATTTCACGCAGATTGTCACTCGTGCCAACATGATGGACTTGCTGTCAACCTACGGACACTACACCTGCTTCCTGCCAT
Source organism: Prevotella sp. (assembly GCA_045602085.1). Classification (GTDB taxonomy): domain Bacteria; phylum Bacteroidota; class Bacteroidia; order Bacteroidales; family Bacteroidaceae; genus Prevotella. Next base: position 20,359 of record JAZSAV010000019.1, read on the forward strand.
CAGACAGTGCTTTTGCTACATACCTGCAGAAGAAAGGCAAGTCGTCTATTGACCAACTTACGGATGCTGAGTGCGACACAATAGCCCGCACACACCTCGTTGGCAATATGTATTCAACAATAGAGATGAGCGACGGTACTCTGCATACAGCCAATATGAACCGCCGTTACATCCAGATTACCCACGGATTTGATGCCGACAGCAACTCTGTTGTTGTGCTCAACCGCTCTGCACAGATTTACTTTGCTTTGCAGGACGATTCGGTAGAGAACGGTATCGTGCAGCCTATCGACATGGTGCTTGAGAGTTCAAACAGTACCGTTGCCGACATTATAAAGGAAAATCCAAGAGTAGGGTTGTTTTATGATGCATTGACTGCAACAGGATTGCGTGACTCTATCATGCCGATGAAGGACGAAGCTTGGGAGGCAGAGCGCAAGACATATTCAAAATATTGGTACACTTCCGACTTCTGGAAAGAAGTGGCAACAGTTCCTGATACAAAGAAAATAGGTTTCACCTTATTTGTACCTACAGACGATGTGCTGAAGAAAAAGTATGGAATAGAAACACTTGAAGATCTTTACAAGAAAGCTTGTGAGATTTACGATGCCGTTTATCCAGACGATAAAGATCAGCCATACCATGCTTTTGACCAACTGACAGACCGTCGCAATCCTCTAAACCGCTTGGTTGCCTATCATATTCTGACACGCGACGTGAAGGGTTGGGACTATCTGACACCGCTCGTAATGAATCAGGGTGTTGTACAGGGAGCCATCGGTATTCACACAGAGAAGATGAATCCTATCGACTGGTATGAGACAATGTTGCCTCACACCATGATGAAGTTCGAGCAGCTTACTATGGACCGATATATCGGCAATGGAAAGAAGAACGAGCGTTATATCAACCGTCGTTATGATGACGAGTACTCTATTGAAGGTGCAGAAATATCACAGACTATCGAGGATGAGTATGTTCAGGATGCACCTAACGGACGTTATTTCTATGTTAATGATATTGTAGCTTTCACTACCGATGTGCGCGACAAGGTTCAGAACATGCGTATCCGTATGGATTTCTCTACTATCTTCCCTGAGTTGATGACCAACGACATTCGTCTGAATGGTGATCCTACAAAGGACGATGATTCAAATGTAGCAGATGAGAGTTACAAGTATGGCCGCAACTATTACTTCCCTCAGGGATATTTGGCAAATGTAACAATTTCTGGTAACTGCCAGTTCGTATATCGCCGTCCTCACTGGAACTTCTGGTCATACGAAGGTGATGAGTTCAACCTCTTCGGCGACTATGACTTTACATTCCGCATTCCGCCAGTTCCATATACCGGTGAATATCAGATTCGTCTCGGTTTCTGTGCTCTTGATACTCGTGGTGTGGCTCAGATTTATTTCGACGGTAAGCCACAGGGTATTCCTATTGATATGCGTAAGCGCCTTGACCACGAGTCAATCATGGGTACTGCATTCAGCACCAAGGATTATACCAAGATGACTGACGAGGAGAAAGCCCAAGACCAGAAAATCTTGAAGAATAAGGGTTGTTATCGTGGTGCATACGGTGGTTTCCATAGTGATGGTAACGTGAAGAACGAGTTTGTTACAAACCCACGTACTTATCGTAAGGTGCTCTGTCAGGTGAACATCGATGCCAACAAGGATCACTACCTGCGCATCCGCTGTACATCAACAAGCAAGCTGGGTAACAACAACGAGTTCATGCTTGACTATCTGGAACTTGTTCCAAAGAGCGTTTACGGTGTTGCTTCAGCTGGTGATATGGAAGACGACTTGTAAAACCAATAATCTGACGATTTATGAAATACAATAATATATATAGTAAGGTGATTGGGGTGGTGCTGGCTGCCCTTTCACTCACCGCCTGTTCAGACAAGTGGAACGAACACTACGATGTGAACAATGAGGTTGGCGGTGTGGATGCTACATTGTGGCAGACTATTTCGACAAATAACGAATACAGCAATTTTGCAAAGGTGATAAAGGCATGCGGATATGACATTGCACTTAACAGCAGTCAGATGTTCACAGTTTTTGCACCTACCAATAGCCAGTTTACGGAAGATCAGGCAGACAGTCTCATTGCCGTATATAATGCAGATAAGGATGCAGGTATTGTTGAGCGTGACAATAGTGCAATAAAGGAGTTTGTCCAGAACCATATAGCTCTTTACAACTATTCTGTTTCTGCAAACAGCAACGATTCGATAGTGATGATGAACGGCAAGTATTCTGTTCTTACTTCAAACACCTTCGGCGGTCAACAAATAATAAAGTCAAATGAGTTGCACAACAACGGAGTGCTGTTTACGCTTGGTAACAAGGTATCATACTTCCCTAATGTTTTCGAGTATTTTGGTAAAGATGCCGATCTTGACAGTGTAGCCAAATTCCTTTATAGCTATAGCAAGTATGAGTTTGACCCGGAGCAGAGTGTGCCTGGTGGCATAGTCAACGGTCAAACCGTATATCTCGACTCGGTGTTCGTTCTTCAGAACGATTTGTTCAGAGAGTTGGGACGTTTAAACTCAGAGGACAGTGCCTATTGGGTAGTTGCTCCTACCAATGAGGTATGGAAGAGTCTTGTAGAGGAGTATTCTCCGTATTTTGTTTATGCGCCAGAAACAGGCGAGAGCGAGTTTGCCAAGCGTGAACGCGATTCTCTGAGCTACCTCCTGCCACGTCTGTTTGTACTCAATGGAGCAGTGTTTAGCCGAACCAACAATCCTGATGCGGCAATTCAGGACTCTGCAATGTCAATAAATGCCCTCCCATACAATTATCGTGAATTGAGATACGGATTCACGGATGTTGCTTATTATCAGTACTTCAAGCCATTCATGCCTGGCGGTGTTTTCTATGGCACTGAAAACGTTCAGGCAAGTAATGGTCAGGTCATGAAGGCATCTACATGGAATATTGACAAGCGTCAGACATTCTATCAGCGCATAAAGGTTGAAGCTGAGTACACGTACAATCAGAAACCTGATACAACAAATAAGGCAACAATCGAGCCATTTGCAGTTTCTACAGTACCAACCAACAATCCTTTCTACAAGAAGGTCAGCAACAACGGATTTGTAGAAATCGCTCCTGTGACACCAAGTGCCCGTCCTTATGGTAAGTTCTATCTGCCAGATACATATTCAAATCTGTCATACGACCTCTACCTTGTTTGTGCTCCAGCCATAGCTGCCGACACATTGGCTCCAGCGTCACAGCGCTTGAAGACTAAGATGCAGGTAGTTTTGGAATATACAGACGAGAAGGGTACATCTAAGACAAAGACATTGAAGTCAACAATTGAATCACAAGCCGATATAATGGATACGTTGCTCATCGCAAGCGATTTGATTCTCCCTACATGTTCTTATGGTTTGGAGACACCAAAGTCTGCTATCAAGGTGACGAGTGTCGCTTCCAACTCTGAGGCTAACCAAAGAAAGACTCATACAAAGACACTTCGTATCGACTGTCTTATCTTGAAGCCCCATGAGGAGAATTAAGGTATAATGAATAATCAATATCAGATATGAATATGAAACGATATATTTTATACGGAATAACACTGCTGATGGCTTGCCCTTTAAGCCTTTCAGCCCAGGATGAAATACTTGAGGAGCAGACAGAGGCCGATGTGCGAAAGATTGCGCCTAAGAAAAAGCAGTATGAGACACGTGTCGTTAAAGGTTCTGTGCTCGATGCCACAACAGGCAGCCCAATTGCCGGTGCTATCGTGAGCGCAGAAGGCATAAATGGCTACAGTGTTCTTACTGACGACAAGGGTAATTACGAGTTGAAAGCGCCAGTTTTTGCTTCTGCATTGCGCATATCTACGCCTGATTATAATGCAGTAGTGATTGGTTTATCGGATGATACAGACCAGAAGGTTGCCAAACTCTATCCATCTGCTTTCGATTCTGAATATGTTGATAATCTGAACCTGCGCAATGACAAGAGCGCAACTGATTTCCAGTATTCAAATGCAGTGAATATCAAGGATGAGATTCAGAAGCAACTTGGTGCATACGCTCGTACCGTAAATTATAATGGTACTCCAGGTGTAGGTTCTGTAATGTTTATGCAAGGTCTCAACTCGCTAAACGTTAATGCCCAGCCGCTTGTGGTTATTGACGGAGTGATTATTGACCAGCAGTACAGCCGCACGTTGTTGCATGACGGTCTTTACAACGACATCCTTTCAAACATCAATATCAATGACATAGAGAAGGTGACAGTGCTTCGCAACGGTACTGCACTTTATGGTGCCAAGGGTGCAAATGGTGTAATTCAGATTCAGACACGCCGCAGCCAGTCAATGGCTACACGTATCACTGCCACTGCCTCTGCAGGTATAACACTTCTGCCAAAGTTCCTTGATGTAATGGATGCCGACCAGTACCGCAACTATGCATCAGAATTGCTGAAGGGTACAGGCACCAAGATAACCCAGTTTAAGTTCCTCAACGAGGATCCTAACTACTATTATTATAAGCAGTACCATAACAATACCGACTGGAAAGACTATGTTTACAGCGAAGCTTTCAGCCAGAACTATGGTATTAATATCGAGGGTGGTGACAACGTGGCAAAGTACAACCTTTCTGTAGGTTATACCTCAGCAGAGAGTAATCTCGACTATAACAATCTGAACCGTTTGAATATCCGATTCAATACAGACATCAACATTACTCAGAAGTTGTCTGTTCAGTTCGATGCTTCTTTTGGCAATCAGACTCGTAATTTACGCGACGATGGCGCTCCTGAAGTGTATAACGAAGGAACTCCGACATCACCGGCATTCCTTGCATACGCAAAGAGTCCGTTCTTGAGTCCTTATACATACGGACGCGGTGTGTTGTCAGACAATCACTTTGACATCACTGACGAGACTTATCTTGATGAGGCTCTTGCACACCATGCAAACTATAACTACAAGCTTGCTAACCCTGCAGCTCTCAACGAGTATGCAGATGCTGCAACAAAGAACCGTTTTGAGAACTCAATGCTCAACATCTCTGTTAAGCCTAAGTTCCAGATTAATCCAAATCTCTATGTCAGCGAGCACTTCAGTTATAATCTTGTGAACACAAACGAGAAGTACTATATTCCTGTTAACGGTGTGCCAGACTATTATGTAAAGAGTGTCAGTGCTTATCGTGAGAACGAGGTACGTGCATTGTTCTCTAAGCAGAACTCTGTGACCAGCGACACCCGTATCGACTGGACTAACCGCTATGGTGCACACGACCTGCATGTATTCGGAGGTGCACGTATCAACTGGGAGACATACACGCTCAATTCACAGCTTGGCTATAACACAGGTAGCGACAAGACTCCGTTCATGGGTGCAAACCTGATGAACGCACAGACTTTCGGTACCAATGACAGTTGGAACTCTATTGCATGGTATGCACAGGCGGAGTACAACTATAAGGGTCGCTATTTCTTGCAAGGAAACCTCACAGCCGAAGGTTCTTCACGTTTCGGTACAGATGCCGGCGACTTGCAACTTTTCGATGCGGCATGGGGCATCTTCCCGGCAATCCAAGCTTCATGGGTTATCTCTAACGAACCTTGGTTTGCAAAGGTCAAGGGCATCGACTATTTGAAATTGACTGCCGGCTATGATGTCAGCGGTAACGACGATATCGACTACTATGCTGCTCGCAGTTACTTCCGTGCAAGCAAGTTCCTCAATGCAATCTCTGGTCTTACTCTCGACGGTATCGGAAACACCGAGATTCAGTGGGAGACAACACGCCGTTTCAACGTAGGTCTGGAAACAAACCTCATTGACAACCGTCTGAACCTGAGCGTTAACTACTTCAAGAGCAATACAGATAACCTGCTTACAAGTCAGTCGCTCGGTTTCGTATCAGGACTTGAGAACAACTGGTCTAATGGTGGCAAGCTTGAGAACCAAGGTTTCGACTTCGCTTTCAATGCAAAGGTTCTGGCTATGAAAGACTGGCAGTGGCAACTTGGTGCCAGCGTAGGTCACTATAAGAACAAGATAACAGAATTGGCAGAAGGTCGCCAGTATGTTGACAACGAAATCTATGGTGCAACAATCCGTACCCAGGTTGGTCAGGCAGCAAACCTTTTCTACGGCTATAAGACACTCGGCGTGTTCTCAACAACCGAAGAAGCAGAGGCTGCCGGTCTCTATACACTCGCAGATAACGGTGTGACAAAGAACTACTTCAAGGCTGGTGACATGCACTTTGCCGACATCAATGGTGACAATGAAATCAATGCAGCCGACCGTGTAGTGATAGGTGACCCTAATCCGGATATTTACGGTAACATCTTCACCACATTGCAGTGGAAGCGTCTTAAACTTGACGTGCGTTTCAATTACTCACTTGGCAACGATGTTTACAACTATATGCGTTCACAGTTGGAAGGCGGTAGTCGCTTTATGAACCAGACAACGGCCATGCTTAACCGCTGGAAGGTAGAGGGACAGCAGACAGACATGCCTCGCGCAATGTTCCAGGACCCAATGGGCAACTCTCGTTTCAGTGACCGCTGGATAGAAGATGGCAGTTATCTGCGCCTTAAGACCGTAACATTGTCTTACGACCTGCCAATGCAGTCAGAGTTCCTGCAGGGACTCCAGTTCTGGGTACAGGCTAACAATGTGTTTACATTGAGCAAGTATCTTGGCAGCGACCCAGAGTTCACCATGACATCTGCCGTTATCGGTCAGGGTATCGACCTCGGACGTATGCCAAACAGTACATCAATCGTGGCTGGTGTGAAGATTAAACTGTAAAAACAAGGGTTGTAAGTTAATTATTGAAGATAAAAGAAGATATAAGGAGATAGAAGACATTACAATTCAAATGATGAGTGAAGAAATAGTATTGAACATTAGCATAAAATAGTGCTATTGTCATTTATCTTCCTCTATCTTCTTATATCTTCCTATAACTACTTTAACAGAGAACTTGCAAAACAAAATTTAAATTGCAAAACGTAAAAATATATGGAAGCAAGAAATATTAAAAAAGAGATATTGCGCTCGGTGCGTGTTGCCTTTGGTGCGTTGTGCATTGTGGCAGCATCATCAGCAGTGACTTCATGCAGTGACTTCTTTGAACAGGAATCAAAGCATGTCATCTATTCTGATAAAGACCATCTCGTTGGCGCAACCGATACTATGTATTCTGTTATTGGCATAATGAACAAGATGCAGGCTGTAGCAGACAGGACAATTCTTCTTGGAGAGGCACGTGGCGACCTGATGGATATAACAGAAGTTACATCCAGCGACCTGCGCGATGTGGCTCTGTTCAATGTGGGCAGTGAGAATATGTACAACCAGCCTCGCGATTATTATGCCATCATCAACAACTGCAACTACTTCATTGCAAATGCAGATACAGCTTTAAAGAATAATCGTAACGAGAAGATATTCATGAAGGAGTATGCTGCCGTTAAGGCTTTCCGTGCATGGACCTATCTGCAGTTGGCGCTCAACTATGGCAGCGTACCGTTTGTAACCGAGCCAATACTTACCAAGGAAGCTGCCGACCGTGACTATCCTCGTATGGATATCAAGGGCGTTTGCGACTATTTCGTTCGCGACCTCCAGGGATTGGGCGACATCGAACTGCCACAGTATGGCTTGATTCGTGGTGTTGACTCACGCTTGATGAATATTCCAGTGTATGTCATCCTTGGAGATCTTAATCTATGGGCTGGCAACTACAAGGATGCTGCGGTCAACTACTATAAGTATATAAGCACCCGCAATGGCATGAACGGTGCCTATCCAACAGGTCAGAACTATGTAATGTGGGCGAAAAACACAACTAATTGGAACAGTTATTCATACACTTGGACTGGTCAGTTCACTTCTGAGAATTATGATTCCAATTCAGAGTTGATTTCCATGCTCCCTGGCGACTCTATACCATCTGAGGGTTATTACAGCCAGTTGCGCAACATCATCAATTCAACCTCAGACAATGATTATAAGCCATGGCTTGTTGCTTCCGACAGACATTGGGAAATATCATCTACTCAGCGTTACTGCCACATTACAAGTTCTAACGATACAATTATCGTGCCACTTGAAACACCTGATTATACCTCAGGTGACCTTCGTTATCGTGTATCATGGCAATTTAACAGTTGGGTAATGACCAACAACGAACGTCTGCCATATCAGTATTCAAATAAGTATGAAACCCGCAACGTTCACATCTATCGCCGTTCTATGGTCTATCTGCGTCTGGCAGAGGCATTGAACCGTGCCGGTTATCCCCGCTTTGCCTACAGAATATTGGCAGGTGGTGTCAACAACCGCGTGATAGAGCAGGAGGTGGTGCCATATTATGGAGCTGATTCAACTTTTATTCGCTCGTTCAGTTTCTTGAACAACCAGTATGTATTGCGCACGCCGGAAGGACAGTCAGGAGAGAATACCATGGGTATTCATGACCGCGGTGCTGGATGGAGCTTGTACAACCCATACTATGCCATGCCGGTTGACACTACTTTGAAGGTTGCAGCAAAATACACCGTCAATGGAGTGGAAAAAGATACTATGATTGTTGACCAGTTGAGTGCAGAGCAGATTGCTTACCAGATAGATAAGGTAGAGGACATGATAGTTAACGAGGGCGCACTGGAGTTTGCTTACGAGGGCATCCGCTTCTACGACCTCATGCGTGTGGCTTTGCGTCGCAACGACCCTGCTTATCTTGCTGACCGTATCTATATGCGTCGTGGTGAAGAAAACAAAGACGCGATGAAGAGCGAGATAAAGAAAGACCTCTATACTCCAGCCAACTGGTATCTCGACTGGAACGGAAAGATTGGGGTGAAGTAATGGGCAATTGGGCTCATAAGACAATAAGCCTCATAGAGCCCATGAACCCCATAAGCCCATGGGCTTCATTAGCCCAATAGACCTCATAATAATTATTATAGAAAACATCATGAAAAGGCAATTAATATTTAATGCCGCAAGAAAGGCAATGGTGGGGAGCGTGATGCTCCTCGCCGTTGCCTTTTCTGCTTACGGCAACACAACAGAGACGGTAGAGCAGGTGAAGGGAAGAATCACTCTGACCTCAGGTGTCGACTATATAGTCACATCTGAAAATCCTTTCGCATCAGGTGCAGTGATAAACATTGCCAATACCGATAGCGCTGTACTTATACTAAAGGCAGTGAAACCTTCTCTGGTAAAGAACTATTACAACAATATTCTTATCAACGGACAACGTGCCACGTCAATAAACAGCCAAGCACGCATACATGGCGACGGTGCCATATTGCTGCCGTATGCAGACGACAAGCCCCTTACCGTATATACCGAGTACGGACAGCAAGGAGAACTTGCCCGATATGGCGTGAGCACCCGTCAAACATTGAAAGATTCTCCACTGAACAACCGTATCAAGAGTTTTACCCTGAAGCGCGGTTATATGGCATGGTTCGCAACTAAGGCCGACGGCAAAGGATACAACCGTGTGTTCATTGCCGACAAAGAACCTATATCAGTCGATTTGCCGACTATCCTCAGCAATTCTATTTCTGCGTTGCGTGTAAGCAAGTGGAACGATGCCAGCAAGAAAGGTTATGCCGGTTGGGATCCTGCATACAACGACCCGCTGAACACCACTTGGTGTTATAGTTGGGATGCAGGAATAAACATTTGGACCGACCGTGAGTATGTTACACAGCATCACCATGAAGGATGGCCCGGTATTGCCGATGTAGGAAACAATGGAACATCAGCCAATATCCTTGGCAATAATGAGCCGGATAATACCGGTGATGACCGTGAGCAGGTGAATAGCGTAGCTGAGGTCCTTGCCACATGGCCTGAGATGATGGCAACAGGCCGCCGTCTTGGTTCGCCTGCAATGGCAAGCAATCTTAACTGGCTCTATGAATTCTTCGATTCTATCGATGCCCGTGGCTGGCGTTGCGACTTCGTTGTGATGCACTGCTATTACTATAGCGACTGGCCCAGTTGGAAGAACACATTGCAGAATGTGCGCAACCGCACCGGCCGTCCTGTATGGATTACCGAGATGAACTACGGTGCTAACTGGACAGGATGGCCGGGTAGTGACCGTGCAGGCAGTGATGCTAACTATGCAATACAGACTCAGCACATGAATCCTGTCATTGATGGTTTGGAAGAAACTCCTTGGTTGGAGCGTTATGCTATATATAACTGGGTTGAAGACTGTCGAAAGGTTATTGATGGCAAGATGCAGTTGACTCCTTTCGGTAAATACTATGCCAACAAGGAATCTAATATAGCATACGATTCAAGATATGAGGTAGTGCCAAAGCTGCCTAAGATGTACGGACCGTCGAAGATATCGCTTGAATTTGATAGTGACAAAGGCATTGCCAACCTGTCATGGTATGAGCCGAATGGTGAGTATAACCAGTCGATGAAGGTGCAACGCTCATCTGACGGCATCAAGTGGTCAGACATAACCAATGTACCGTTCGAGGAAGACGGTGCCTTCTATCAGTTCGCCGATTCTACCGCTGCCTATGGTTATAACTATCGTATTTGTGTAATCGACGCAACAGGCAAGACCCATTATACCCGCTCAATGAGAGCTGTGCCCAACAAGGTAACGACAGGAATGCCGATGCAGATAGATGGCAAACTGCTGTATGCAGGTGCCAACCGTGTGTTCAACGGCGATTTCGACCTTGGCTTTATGGGATGGAAGGCAGGTGACGGTAATCCGTTGTCTGAACCGTATTTCCAGGTAGTGCCTGTTGGCGGATTCGATGGAGGCAGTTATCTTCAGGCATACGGCAATGCCACAACAGACCGGCCTGAGTCAGTGCTGAAGGAAATAGATATAGAGCCCCATAACTACTATTACGCTTCGGCTGCCACTCTCAACTCTGGCAGCGGTATAACCTTGCAGCGCATGAGTCTTTCGTCGGGCAACAATAAGGAAGACAGTCTGGTGCTTACGCTCAGTGCCACAAACCAGTGGCAGATGCAGTCGTCACATTTCTATAGTGGCAACTACGGCAAGTTGCTTGTTTCCTTGCGTCGTCTTGCAGCAAGTGCTCAAATCGACAAGGTGTTTGTATGCCGTCTGTTTGAGACCAAGGAAGATGCTATTGCCGATGGCATCAGACAATGCAAGGCGCAGGCAGAGACCTTTGCCGGTCTAATAGCATCCGATTATTCAGGCATGGCAGCAGAATTGCGCGATGCAGCAGTCGCGGCAACAGGCGGTGAAGAAGATTATCAGACACTAATGTCAGCAATCGACAATGTTGTTCAGGCAATGGCTGCCAAGCATACCATCGACTCGCTCATGCCGTCGGCAAACCATATTGCAGCCATCGGCATGCCTGGAAGTGCAGAACTGTGTGCAGCCATTGATAATGTGTCTAAATGTAGCACTTCTGCCGACTATATAGAAACCCTATCGGCCATAGAGACAGCCATGAACCGCTGCATGCCTTTGTCGATAGCAGACATCAGTCTGGTGAACGGCGACTTCAAGAACAGCGACAATGGCTGGACAGTAAAGTGCGGAACATTTACCGGTGGCGACCAGCGTGTGGCGACACACGGCACAAAGACTGCATGGAACGCATGGTGGTCTGGCATCAGTGCCTCTGAGGGCAAGAACAAGACAATGGAGATACGCCAGACGATAAAGGGATTCGACCATGGACTGTATGTGTTGGAGTGCAAGGCTGGAACTCAGCATTTCTGCCTGGGCGACCAGCACGCATATATGGTTAATGGCACCGATACCGTTGTCTCTCCTAACCTTACTGCTGCCTATCTCGACCTGCCGTCGGTGGCAGAGGCAGACATGTGGCAGACATTGCAGACAGCTCCAATCTATCTTGATGACGGCGACACCGTTACCGTTGGCTTCGTTGGATCTAAGCAGGGAACTGTTGACAACAAGTGGAAACGCTTTGGTGTGGCAGACGACAATGGCGACAAGCGCGAGGGCTGGTGGTGTGCCACCGACTTTGTCTTCCGTTTCAGTCCGATGTATCGCATTGCCGCTCCTGCCGGCGGTTGGGGTGTTGTGTGCCTACCGCGCGATATAAAGGTGTCTTCCGATACGCATCTTTACAATATTGCAGGCATTACATCCGATTATCAGAGTCTGTGTCTTGAAGAGGTGTTACAAGGCGAAGCCGGTATGCCGTATGTCTATTATACAACAGAAAAAGTTGTCGATTTCTATGAGAGCGGCACGCCTGTGAAGTCGGCAAAGACCAACGATGCCAACCTCCGAGGCAACTTCGAGACAGCATATCGTACACCAGTTGGCTATTATCTGATAGAAAACGGCGAGTGGAAGCGTGCTTCATCAAGCTATCGTCCTCGAATGCAGAATTATTCAGGCGTGCTTGTCAAGACCGTCGGACTGCCTGTTCATGACTCTTGGGCAGGAAAGACTATGCCTATCAGCGGTGCTGTTGAGGAACAGGCCGACGGCATTGAAGGCATTGAGGCTGAGAATGGCAGCACGACAGCCGTTTATGACCTTGGCGGTCGCAAGGCAGTGCGCAACAATGGCGTAATGCTGAACGTCAACGGCAAGCAGGTAAAGAAAGTTTTAGGAGTCAAATAATCTCATACAAGGTTCTTGTACGATTCGTACAAGTGCTTTGTAATGCTTTTACAAGGGTTTTGTATTACTCGTACAAGGCCCTTGTATTTTTTATAACCTAACATTTAAAAAAACATAATCCCTTTGTCGTCTCTGAAAAAGTATTTAAATTTGTAACCATTGAAACGTTAAAGGATTTTTCTATGAAAGAAACAGTGATTATACGCTGCAAGAACAACATGCAGACCGTGAGTGTGCCGGTGGGAAGCACACTTGGAGAGGTGTACCGTGAGTCAGGTCTTGACATGAAGTACGGACCGATAAGCGCAAAGGTAAACAACAAGGTCGAGGGCTTGCAGTTCCGCGTATATAATAATAAGGATGTGGAGTTCCTTGATATGTACTCCTCTTCTGGTCAGAGGGCATACACCCGCACCTTGTTCTTTGTGCTGTGCAAGACCGTGCACGAACTGTATCCAGAGGGCGAAGTGATGATTGACATACCGGTGTCAAACGGCTACTACTGCGACTTGCGCATCGGGCATGACGTGACAGAGGCAGACGTGGAAAAGATTCGTACGAGGATGCAGGATATAGTAAAGGCAGCCATTCCTGTGCGTCGCCACCATAAGCCTACTGAGGAGGTGTTACAGTTGTTCAAGAAAAAGGATGATGCCTCTAAGGTGAAGCTCATGCAGAGTACGGGTCGTCTCTATACTGTTTATTATGACATCGACGGTTATTACGACTATTACTATGGGGCGTTGCTCAGAAACACTTCGGAACTGTATCTCTTTGATGTGGTGAAATATTACGACGGTTTGCTGTTGCGTCTGCCGTCGCGTACTAATCCTGGCGAACTGGCAGAACTGACCCGTCAGGACAAGATGTTTGAGATATTCAAGGAGCATCATCGTTGGCAGGATGTTTTGGGACTGCGGACGATAGGTGACCTCAACGAAGCCATCGTAAGCGATAACGCCACCCAACTGATAAATGTTTCAGAGGCGTTGCAGGAAAAGAAGATTGTGAACATTGCCGACGATATTGCTGCGCGTGGCGGAGTGAAGATGGTGCTTATTGCCGGACCGTCGTCAAGCGGAAAGACCACTACCTGCAAGCGTCTGTCTATCCAACTTGTTGCTAATGGCATTCGCCCAGTGCCGCTGTCACTTGACGACTATTTCGTTGACCGTGACAAGACGCCGCGCGATGCTTCGGGCGATTACGACTTCGAGAGTCTTTATTCGCTCAATCTGCCTCTGCTCAACCAGCAACTGAAAGCGTTGCTCTCTGGCGAGGAGGTGGAACTGCCACGATATAACTTCCAGACGGGCAAGAGCGAGTGGAGCGGAAAGAAGATGAAACTGAGCGGCAACGAGGTGCTGGTGGTTGAAGGCATACATGCGCTTAATCCCGAACTGACTTCGCAGATACCTGACAATCAGAAATATAAGGTTTATGCTTCTGCATTGACATCCATATTGCTCGACACCCACAACTATATCCCGACTACCGATAACCGCCTGTTGCGTCGCATCATACGCGACTATAAGTATCGTGGCGTGTCAGCACAGGAGAGCATACGCCGCTGGCCGTCAGTGCGTGCAGGAGAGAACAAATGGATATTCCCGTTCCAGGAGAATGCCGATGCAATGATTAACACAGCTATGCTCTTTGAACTGGCAATCATAAAAACACAGGCAGAACCGTTGTTAGAACAGGTGCCGGAGAACAGCGAGCAGTACAGCGAGGCATATCGCCTGTTGCGCTTCCTGCGCTACATTAAGCCGCTGCCAGCCAATCAGGTGCCGCCGACATCGCTGTTGAGGGAGTTTCTTGGGGGAAGCTCGTTTAAGTATTAAGGAGCGAATGGAGGCCCTATAAGTCTTATGGATCTTATAAACCCAATAAGGTTAATTCTTGTTAATGGAATGTTAGTTTCCTTAATTATTATTACCTTTGTGTTTAATAACCTATTAATTATATAAAAACTATGTTAGATTGGTTTACAGAACTGACCCTTGTAATGCAGATATTTTGGGGTTGTGCTATTGTCGGTTCGGCAATATTTGTTGTGCAGGTGGTACTGATGCTCATCGGTATCGACTCTGATGTGGCAGACATGGACTTTGATACAGGTGATACGCTGGACCTCGGTGGCGGTATGTCGCTGTTGTCAATAAAGTCGCTCATCAACTTCATCGTTGGTTTCGGATGGGGTGGTGTCTGTCTGTCTGGAAGTATAGACAACAAACTGTTGCTCGTTTTGGTGGCATTGCTCATAGGTATTCTTTTTGCTTGGATGTACCTGTGGCTTTTCAAGAAAATGCGCGGTCTTGAGAGCAACGGAGCCTTTAATATTACAAATTGTGAAGGCAAGGTGGCTGATGTATATCTTCGCATACCAGCCAATCGCAACGGTCAGGGCAAGATACAGATTAGCGTTAACGGTTCTGTACATGAACTTGACGCTATCACTGATGGCGATGAGTTGCCTACAGGGCGTAAGGTTACTGTGGTGGAAGTGATAGATAAATCGCTTGTGAGAGTAAAATGATTACGAATTACTAATAACAAAAAAAACAAAACAAATGGAACCAATGCATTTAATTATCATTGCAGTAGTGGTGGGCGTATTTACTATTGTTGCCCTTATCAACCGCTACCGCCGTTGTCCATCGGACAAGATTCTTGTGATTTATGGAAATAAGAGTAGTAAGGCTTCGGCAAAGTGTATTCATGGTGGCGGTGCTTTTGTATGGCCTATCATCGAAGACTACCAGTATCTGAGTCTTAAACCAATCTCTATAGATGCCAATCTTACTAACGCGTTGTCTCGTCAGAACATCCGTGTTGACGTACCAAGCCGCTTTACCGTTGGTATTTCTACCGACCCTGAGTATATGACATCGGCTGCTGAGCGTCTGCTCGGTCTGTCAGAGGGTCAGATTCAGGAATTGGCGCGTGATATCTTGTTCGGTCAGTTGCGTCTGGTTATCGCTACGATGAGTATCGAGGAACTGAACAGCGACCGCGATAAGTTCTTGGAGAGTATTTCTGCCAACGTTGAGGTTGAGTTGAAGAAAATCGGTCTTCGCCTTATCAACGTTAACGTAACCGACATCAAGGACGAGTCTGGATATATCGAGGCTCTCGGTCGTGAGGCAGCAGCACGTGCTATCAACGAAGCAAAGGTACGCGTAGCAGAGCAGGATAAGGTGGGTGAAATCGGTAAGGCTGAGGCCGACCGTGAAACACGTATCCGTACAGCAGAAGCAAATGCAGAGGCTGTAAAGGGAGAGAATGAAGCAAAGGTTGCCATCGCCAACAGTGAGGCTTACCGTCGTGAGCGTGAGGCTGAAGCACAGCGCAAGGCTACTGCTTCTGAGAAGGTTCAGGAAGCTAAGGCTCTTGAAGAGGCATACGCAGCACAGAAACTTGCCGAAGAGGCTCGTGCTGAGCGTGAGCGTTCTACACAGACAGCCAACATCCTTGTGCCACAGGAAATCGAGAAGCGTCGTCGTATTATCGAGGCTGAGGCTGAGGCAGAGAAGATTCGTGTAAGTGCAAAGGGTGATGCTGATGCTATCTTCGCCAAGATGGAAGCAGAGGCTAAAGGTCTCTACGAGGTGCTTACAAAGCAGGCTTCTGGTTACAAGGATATGGTTACTGCTGCAGGCGGCGACGCAACAAAGGCTTACATGCTTCTGTTGCTTGAAAAATTGCCTGATCTTGTTAAGACACAGGTTGAGGCTGTCAAGGGCATCAATATCGACCACGTTACAGTTTGGGATGGTGGCAATGGTGCAGAGGGCAAAGGTTCAACAGCCAATTTTGTATCAGGACTGATGAAGTCTGTTCCTCCATTGAACGAACTTTTTGACATGGCAGGTCTCAACCTTCCGGAGTATCTTGCCAAGAAAAAGGATGCAGAACCAGCTGAGGCTACTGAGGTGAAGTAATAACTTCTATATAGAAATATGATTGGCGGATTGTGCATACAGCGCAATCCGCTTTTTTTGTTTTCATTCTTCACTTTTCATTCTTCACTCTTCACTCTTCATTTTTCATTAAAATGATTCTTCATTCTTAATTATTAGTATTACCTTTGCATTATCATGAAGTATGTTGATGTCATAGTGCCTTTGCCTCTTGAAGGACTGTTCACCTATTCTGTGCCGCCGGAGTTGGAGTCACAGGTCACTTTTGGTGTGCGTGTACAGGTTATGTTCGGGCGCAGCAAGAGTTATCTGGCTGTTGTGGTAAGGGTGCATGACCAAAAGCCGGAGGGTTTCGCTGTGCGACCGATTGCCGGAGTAATGGACAACTTGCCAGTCATACTAGAACAACAATACCGCCTTTGGCATTGGATTGCCGACTATTACATGTCACCGATAGGGGAGGTATATAATGCCTCGCTGCCTACAGGCATGAAGGTGGAAGAACGCTATAAACCACGGACGGAAACGTATATCAGACTTACCGAGAACTGCTGTTATGAGCAAAAGCTGCACGCCTTGCTTGACGGAATGAAGAGAGCAAAAAAGCAAAGTGAGGTGCTGCTGTGCTATCTCGGCTTAGCAGATGTTTCTCCTGTTGGCAATGATGAGGGTGCCCGATGCGAGGAAAAGAATCCTGTTACCCGTGAGGAACTGATGAACGAGAGCCATTGCTCTACTACGGTCATTAACGAACTGGTGAAGCGTGGGATACTGGAGACGTATGAGGTTGAGGTGGGACGGTTGAACTATGGTGGAGAACCGGATTATAGTGTAATAAAACCGCTCAATGAGGTACAGACGAAGGCATACAATGATATCCAATTTTCTTTTCTTAAAAAGAATGTGACACTGCTTCATGGTGTTACGTCAAGTGGCAAGACTGAGGTTTACATCCACTTGATAAAGCAAGCCTTGGAACAGAAGAAGCAGGTGCTCTATCTGTTGCCTGAAATTGCCTTGACGGTTCAGATAATGGACCGCTTGCGGAAGGTGTTTGGCAACAAGCTTGGAATTTATCACTCTAAATACTCTGATGCTGAACGTGTGGAAATATGGCAGAAGCAGTTGTCTGCCAATCCCTATGACGTTATCTTAGGTGCTCGCTCGGCAGTTTTTATGCCGTTCCAGCGCTTAGGACTCGTTATTGTTGACGAAGAACATGAGAGCAGTTTCAAGCAACAGGACCCTGCGCCACGTTATCATGCCCGTAGCGTGGCCATCGTACTGGCGCAGATGTATGGTGCGAAGACTCTTCTCGGTACGGCAACACCTTCGATGGAGAGTTATCATAATGCTATGAAGGGCAAGTATGCGCTTGTGGAACTGAAACAACGTTATCAGGGTATTGAGTTGCCTGAGATAAGTATTGTTGACATAAAGGATCTGCAGCATCGCAAGATGATGAGCGGACCATTCTCGCCGTTGCTTCTTAATCGTGTGCGTCAGGCTTTGGAACGAGGAGAGCAGGCGATATTGTTTCAGAACCGTCGCGGTTTTGCACCAATGGTGGAGTGCAAGAAGTGCGGATGGGTACCAAAATGCCAAAATTGCGATGTGAGTCTGACGTTGCATAGAAACATGAATCAGTTGACATGTCACTATTGCGGTTATACTTATCGTGTTCCTGATGTCTGTCCGAGTTGCGAAGAGAGAGAACTGCGTACCCGTGGCTATGGAACGGAGAAAATAGAGGAGGCGGTTAGGGACATATTCCCTGAGGCAAAGGTTGCGCGCATGGACCTTGATACAACGAGGACTCGAAATGCCTATGAACGCATCATTGATGATTTTGCTTCTGGACGTACGAATATTCTTATCGGTACGCAGATGATTAGTAAGGGCCTGGATTTCGACCGTGTTAGTGTTGTTGGAATTCTTAATGCCGACTCTATGATGAACTATCCTGATTTTCGTGCTTACGAGCAGGCGTTTATGATGATGGCGCAGGTGAGCGGAAGGGCTGGAAGGAAAGGCAAAAGGGGGCTGGTGGTGCTGCAGACAAAGAGTCCTCAATCGCCGCTCATCGATTATGTGGTGCGCAATGATTATGAAGCTTTGTACAAGGATTTGCTGGCAGAGAGACAACTGTTTAAATATCCTCCATTCCATCATCTGATATATGTTTTCTTGAAGCATAAGCATGATAATATAGTGGAAACGGCTTCGCTTGAACTTGCCAGCAGGTTGCGACAGTGGTTTGGCGCTCGTGTCTTAGGACCTGACAAACCAGCAGTCGCAAAGGTGAAGGCTATGAATATCCGGAAAATCGTTCTTAAGTTAGAGAACGGAATTGACAATAAAAAAGTCCGCCAATATCTGCTGCATGCTCAGCAACAGATGTTGACGGATAAGCGTTACGGTGCTCTACAGGTTTATTATGATGTAGATCCGTTATAGTTTATTAGTTGACTTGTCAACCCAATTAAAATCTCATATCCAAGCTCACACCCACAACATCGTTCTTGCGTGTATAGTCGCAAGCGGTGCCGTTGGCATTTGTGAACTCTTGGTTTGTATAGAATGAGTGCATGTAGCCAACGTTGAGCTTCATGTTCTCATTGAACTTATATGCACCACCCAGGCAGAGAGCGTTTGAACAGATGTTGAAGTTTGTGTCCTTCATATCGCTGTCGTCAAAGCCGTAGTTTGTGCTCTGTCCACCGATACTCAGCGTAATCTTGTCGTTCAGGTCATATTCTACACCGAGAACAGCCTCCCATGTGTTGTCGCCCTTCACGATAGCAGTACCCTTGGCATCCTTGTCCCAATAATAGTGGAAACCGGCAGCGAGACGGAGATAGCTCATTGCTGCATACTCAGCACCGATTGTAAGCAGGGCAGGAATGTCTGAGCGAACTTTTGCTCCGTCGGCATATGCTGGCATTAAAGCGTCAACATTTGTGCTGTTGGTAGATTCGTTTTCAAGGTCAATCTTTGTGCGGAACTCATACTTTGCAGCGAGGTTCAGCTTGCCAAGGTTTGCGTTAACACCAATGATTGGAGTGATGCCGAAACCGCTCTGTGAGCAGTCAAGCAGATAATCCTGTGTAAGAACAGCAGCTGTACCTGCCTGTGTTGCTGCTGCAACATACTGCTTTGCTGCCTCTAAGGCCTGAGCTGCTTCTGTTGCCATTCCTGCTGCTGCGTACTGCTCTGCAGCATCTGCATACTGCTTTGCTGCGCCGGCAGCCTGCTGAGATAAAGTGAAATAGTCGGCAGAACCTTTGCCGTTAACCTTGATTCCTGTAATGGCACCCTCATAACCGCAATTTGCTATAACGCCGCGGAGACCGCCAAATACAGAGAGGTTGTCAAGTACCTTATATGTACCACCAACCTGAATGCCATAGAAATACTGTTCGCCAGTTAGATTCTGGTTCAAAGAGTATGGAACTGGAGCGCCTGCCATGGTCATGCCGGCACCGCCTACCATTTCCTCGAACATCGGAAGACCGTTATCAAACTCGCACTTGCCGCCACCACCGCCAACAGCAAACTGAGCAGATACTGACCACTTGTCGTTGATGACGTATGCTGCCTGTACTGATGGAATGACAGGGGCTAACGACTCGCCTTCGAATGAGCGGTTTGCGCTCTGATTGCTAGTGTTAAGACCAAATAAAGGATTGATTACGTCCATCTGACGCTTCTGGATGGCCATCTGCCAACTAACTGAAAGGTGGAAACCCTCTGGCAGGAATGCAATGCCTGCAGGGTTACTATAAACTCCGTCAATAGCTATTGCTGCATCGCGAGCAGGATTGCGGAGGAAGGTTGCGTTCTGATTGGTGTTTGTCAACAAGCCGCCGGCTGTTGCACTTACTGTTGCTGCCATTGCAAAAATGGCTGAACAAATAAATTTTAACTTTTTCATTATAAAAAACCTTTAATAAATTGGTTGCAAAGTTAGATATTGTGTTCTGATTTTCGGTTAAGAAAGCATTCTGATTAGCATTTATTAACAGAAAAACCAATTGTTGTTGCACAAAAAAACGCATTTGTGCAATAAAATTATGCACAAATGCGTTTAAAATGAGCAATGATTTTCTCACTTATTCTCCTTCGGATAGCTTACGCGAGTGTGGTAGATAGTTTTCAGTTTCTCTATCAGCACGGTCTTGGCATAAGCGATGTCGCGGAAAGTAATAGGACACTCGCGGAAATAACCGTCGGCCAACTGGCCGTCAATGATCTTGTTTACCAGTTCGCGTATGGTCTGTTCGGTGTAGTCGGGCAATGAGCGTGAAGATGCCTCTACGGCATCAGCCATCATAAGGATTGCCTGTTCGCGGGTAAACGGATTAGGGCCAGGGTAGGTGAACATCAGGTCGTCGATAAATGCATCTGGATTCTCGTTCTTCTGTTTCACATAGAAGTACTTGGTCTTTCCCAGTCCGTGGTGAGTGCTAATAAATTCCTTTATAACTGTTGGCAGGTTATGCTTTTCTGCCAGTTTCAACCCCTCTGTTACGTGACTGATGATTGTCTGTGCACTATCAATATACGACAGATGTTCATGAGGGTTGACGCCCGACTGGTTTTCCGTGAAGTAGATAGGGTTGAGCGTCTTTCCAATATCGTGGTACAGTGCGCCTGTCCTTACTAACTGGCTCTTTGCCCCAATCTTATTGGCTATCTCTGCCGCCAAATTGCCTACTTGAATAGAATGCTGGAACGTGCCTGGCGCTACCTCACTCATCTTTCTCAGCAGTTCGTTGTTGGTATTAGACAACTCTATCAGCGTTATGTCGGATATGAAACCGAAGGTCTTTTCCATCAGATAAAGCAGCGGGTATGCGAAGAGCAACAGCAGACCATTGACCATTAGATACTGGTATTGTGAGAAATCAATCTCGCTGAGCATGGAAATACTGGTCAGGTCGAATGCCAAACAAGTGAGCATGGCCATGAGGGTGATGATGATTGCCGACTTGAATATCTGCGAACGAGTGGATAGTTCGCGCAGCGAATAAATGGCTGCCATACCGGCAACAATCTCAATAACGATGAAGCTGAACGGGTGCTGCATCATGATGGCACAGATGAGAATCATATTGACGTGCGTGATATATGCAGTGCGCGAATCCATGAATATTCGTATGAAGATTGGTACCATGGCATATGGCAGTATAAACACATGGCCGATGTTGCTTCGTGATAGGAATGACGTAAGTATTGCGAACAGCAGAATCAAGGCATATAGCATTGTCATGCTGCGCAGCTTTTCAAAGAACTGTTTTCTGAACAGTATGAGATATATGGTGAAGAATGAGATAAGAATCAGAATATAAAGGCTGTTGCCTGTTGTCTTCATTCCCATCTGTGTGGAGTCGTAGCTTCTTCTGTCGTTCTCCTGTCTCAGCGACTCGATAACCCTGAAGTTGTATTCGTCAACGATGTCGCCTCTGTCAATAAGCTTCTGTCCTTTCTGTGCCACTCCCATTGCCAGCGGAATGCTGTTCTGGAGTTCGTTCAGTGTTGACTCGCTGCGCATCTCATCATATATCAGGTTAGGCTTTATATATTCGTTGAGATTGCATTTCTGCAGGGACTGTCTGTATGCGGCAAGTCTTTGCTCCTTGTACAGCATTTCATAGGCCGCCTTTGTTGAGTATATTTCGCTTACAGGTGTGCTTACGGCATTCTTTCCCTTGACGATGAGTATGGCACTGGCAGAATCCGTCTGAAACTCGGCATATTCCGGTGAACTGATTATGCCTTTCTGGTAGATTTTGCTTAGTTGGTTGGCAATAATCTTTACATATTCATGTCCCAGTCCTGGTATGCCGTTGCTAAAGTCGGATGTGAATCGCTTTATCTGCTCCTTTTCAATATGCTCATTGTAATTGTAGAATGGTTCATATGCCCGCAGCAAACTGTCGCGCTCCTTGTTGATGGTTTCCTCCGATTTGTATATAGGGAAGTCGAAAGGTGCAGTCAGTTCGCCGTATTTCCATGGTTTGCCCAGTTCAGCATGGAAATTGTTGCTACTGCTGCTTGGCATTATCCATACTATGAGTGCGGCGGTGGCAATGACGATGGCTATTCTTAATATAAACTGACGCCAGGTCAGTTCTCCTTTAATCAACTGTGCTGTCATTTGGATATCTATTGGTTTATGTTTGCGAAAATAATAAAAATATTTGATACGGCAAAAGTATTTGCTTTTGAAGTAGCAAAAAACTGCCCGAATGCAATCGGTTTTCGCCCAAAAGCGTATATTATATAGATGTAAGAACGAAAAATTCAAAAAAAAACATTAATTTTGCAGCATTGAATAATTAAGACAAATGAGCGAAAGAAGAGTAAGGGTGCGCTTTGCACCAAGTCCTACAGGGGCATTGCATATCGGCGGTGTACGTACCGCACTGTACAACTATCTGTTTGCACGCAAGCATGGCGGCGACTTCGTGTTCCGTATAGAGGACACCGATTCCAGTCGTTTCGTGCCAGGAGCAGAAGAATACATCATCGAGTCTTTCAAATGGCTCGGCATAAAGTTTGACGAAGGAGTTAGCTTCGGAGGCGAGCACGGTCCGTATCGCCAGAGCGAGCGCCGCGAAATATATAAAGTTTATGTAAAGCAACTGCTTGATGCCGGCAAGGCATACATTGCTTTCGACACTCCAGAAGAGCTGGAGGCTAAGCGTGCGGAAATAGAGAATTTCCAGTATGATGCCAGCACTCGTGGCATGATGCGCAACTCTCTGACCTTGCCAAAGGAGGAGGTTGATGCTCTTATTGCAGCCGGCAACCAGTATGTTGTTCGCTTTAAGATAGAACCGGGTGAGGCAGTGCATGTCGATGACCTCATTCGTGGCGACGTAAAGATTATGAGCGATATCCTCGACGATAAGGTGCTGTATAAGAGTGCCGACGAACTGCCTACATATCACCTGGCAAATATCGTCGATGACCATTTAATGGAGATAACCCATGTTATCCGTGGCGAGGAATGGTTGCCAAGTGCACCGCTCCACGTTCTGCTCTACAAGGCATTCGGCTGGGAAGACACAATGCCGCGCTTTGCTCACCTTCCATTGCTGTTGAAACCGGAAGGCAAGGGCAAACTGTCAAAACGCGACGGCGACCGACTTGGATTCCCAGTGTTCCCGCTTGAATGGCACGACCCGAAGACCGGCGAGATAAGTTCTGGTTTCCGTGAGAGCGGATATTTTCCAGAGGCAGTAATCAATTTCCTCGCGTTCCTTGGATGGAACCCTGGTACAGAGCGCGAGTTGTATAGTCTCGACGAACTTGTTGAACTCTTTGACATCAGCAAGTGCTCAAAGGCAGGTGCCCGCTTCGACTATCAGAAGGGTATTTGGTTCAACCACGAATATATACTCAACAAGTCGGCAGAAGAGGTGGCAGAGGCTTTCGCGCCAATCGTCAAGGAACATGGCATCGACGAACCGATGGAGCGCATAATAAAGGTGGTGGCAATGATGAAAGACCGTGTCAACTTCGTGCATGAGTTGTGGGCATTGTGCTCTTTCTTCTTTGTAGCACCTACAGAGTACGACGAGAAGACTCGCAAAAAGCGCTGGAAGGAAGACTCTGCAGCCCAGTTGACAGAACTTATCGACGTACTGGAGTCGCTCGACGATTTCTCTCTTGAGCATCAGGAAGAGGTTGTCCACAAGTGGATTGAGGACAAGGAATACAAGATGGGCAACATCATGAATGCTTGGCGTCTGACTCTCGTAGGTGAGGGTAAGGGACCGGGCATGTTCGACATATCAGCCTTCCTGGGCAAGGAAGAAACCATTGCTCGAATGAAGAGGGCGATAGTAGAGCTTTAAGCCCCCCATTCAGCCCCCGAGGGGGCTACAAATGACTAGATAGAGAGGCGTATGTATAGTTACCAGACAGCAGATCCTTTGTTGTATCCTTTATTAAAGGAATATGCAAGACACAATAGGAATAACCCTACACCTGCAGAGGAATTGCTTTGGAACTATCTAAGTTCTGATGGTTTGGGAGTGACATTTAAACGACAACACATCATAGGCGATTGCATTGCTGATTTTGTGTGTTTGCCTAATAGTCTGATAATAGAATTGGATGGTGGGTATCATCAATTACCACAACAACAAAGAAACGATGCTGCTCGTACAGAATGGTTAGAGGAAAAAGGATTTACAGTGATAAGATTCTCTAATGAAGATGTGTTGAAGAATATTGAGCATGTATTGGAGATTATTAAAGAAAAATTAAATTACTAAAGCAATTGAGCCCCCTCGGGGGCAGTAAGGGGGCTTTATGTACAATATAATAATTTATATCTACCTCTTAGGCGTAGCGATAGCAAGTCTTTTCAATAAGAAGGTAAAGAAGATGTGGCAAGGCGAGCGCGAGGCATTCGATGTGTTGCGCAGCAAAGTTGACCCCTATGCGCAGTATGTGTGGTTTCACGCAGCATCGCTCGGTGAATTTGAACAGGGACGTCCTATAATGGAGCGTTTGCGCAAGGAGCATCCAGAATACAAGATACTGCTTACGTTCTTCTCGCCGTCTGGTTATGAAGTACGCAAAAACTACGAGGGAGCAGACATCATCTGCTATCTGCCTCTTGATACTCCGCTCAATGCCCGCCGTTTCCTGCGGACAATACGTCCGGTAATGGCATTCTTTATTAAATATGAGTTCTGGTACAACTATCTTCACATACTTAAGCATCGTGGCATTCCTACCTACAGCGTGTCGAGCATCTTCCGCGACGGGCAGATATTCTTCCGCTGGTATGGTCATCAGTATGGCAGGGTACTGAAGTGCTTTACCCATTTCTTTGTTCAGAACGAGAAGAGTCGCCAATTGCTGGCTGGCATAGGTATAACAAACGTGTCAATCAGTGGTGACACCCGTTTCGACCGTGTGCTTGAAATCAAGCAACAGGCAAAGAAGTTGGATATTGTTGAGGCGTTTGTTGAGGATGCTTTTAGGAGTTCAGGAGTTCAGGAGTGTAGGAGTGCAGACAATAGCTTGGCAAGCAACTCGGCAATTGAGTCAAGCAACTTGTCAACTTGTCAACTCGTCAACTCGTCAACTAAAAAAGTCTTCGTTGCAGGTTCCAGTTGGCAGCCCGACGAGGAGATATTCATTAAGTATTTCAACGAGCATCCCGATTGGAAACTCATCATTGCACCTCACGTTATAGGCGAGAGTCATTTGCAACAGATTGTCAAGCAACTTGATATGCCAGTGGTGCGTTATACCAAGACCACGCCAGAGGAGGCGCTCAATGCTCGTTGCCTGATAATCGACTGCTTCGGTTTGCTGTCCAGCATCTACAACTATGGAACTGTCTCTTATGTCGGTGGCGGTTTCGGTGTCGGCATTCACAATGTGCTTGAAGCAGCTGTATGGAACATTCCGGTTATATTCGGTCCTAATAACGAGCGCTTTGCTGAGGCGCAGGGATTGAAACGTGTTGGCGGTGGTTTTGAAATCTCCGATTACGACAGTTTCGCTTCGGTCATGAATGGTTTCATTGCCGATGAGGCTTCGCTTAATGCTGCAGGCTCTGCAGCCGGTGACTTTGTAAAGAGTCAGGCTGGCGCAACAGACGTTGTTTTAAAGGGAATCAAGTTTTAATGATATAACTGTGAATATGAAGAAGTTAATGTTTTTAAGTCTGTGTTTGGTCGCGCTGACAGCGATGGGACAGAGTAAATACTGTTTGACCTATGCTGATTTTATCTCAGATAATTGGATAGACTGCCACAGTTTAGAAATGGTTAAGGATACCCAGAAAGCCATTAACAATAAAATAGCCGAAGGTTTGAAAATTAGCAAATATGAACTTCAATCGGAGTTGTTTTTGCCTAAGTCTGAAGTTAAAAAGCAGGCCAAGATGCTTTTGAAAAAGGCTGCATTTATAATGCATGATGATACCCTCTACATAAATTGTAGTAATTTTATTGTCAAAAAGACAGTATTAGGAAATTATTTTGCCAAGGCATATCCTATGAAAGACACAGACCTTATACTATTTCGCGCAACATTGTCACGCGAGGAGTTGTATTCTCGTCATATTATAGTAGGTGGGGCTGCAGGTGCTTTAGCTGCACATTTGGTATTAAATGTGGATGAAGGCAAAAGCAATGCCAGATGCTATATCCTTAATATGAATAGCGAAACTGTTGAACTTGTTGACGAGAAGCTGATGCTTGGTTTACTATCTGATTCACCTACATTATTGGAGCAATACAAAAAGGAAGATAGCAAAAACAATGAGTCGGCAGATTTGGTTATGGACTATTTAAAGCAAGCAAGACATTGGTAATAAGTTATAATAAAAATCGAGAAAGTGTCAGATTTCAATAGGATTCTGACACTTTCTCGATTTAAATAGGTTTATTTCGCATCCTCCTCAAGATACCACTTTGAATACTCTACATAGTGCTGACCAAAACTCTCAGCCTGGTTGGGCTTTGTTTGTTTGATGAACTTTGCCGGAACGCCGCCCCAAATCTCGTGAGGACCAACCTTTGTTCCCTGCAGTACTAATGCTCCGGCAGCAATGACGGCACCCTCGCCGATGTCGCAGTGGTCGAGTAATGTTGCTCCCATGCCAATCAAAGCCCCGTCGCGGATGGTGCAGGCATGAACGGTGGCATTATGTCCAATGCTCACATCATTGCCAATCACGGTAGGTCCAGTGGTGTTAGTAACGTGAACGCAAGCACCATCTTGTATGTTTGTGCGGTTGCCGATGGTGATAGGAGCCACATCGCCGCGCACAACAGCGTTGAACCATACTGAGCATTCATCACCCATTGTCACTTCGCCCACTATGGTGGCGTTCTCGCTGAAGTAGCATTCGCGTCCCCATTTCGGCGTAAGTCCTTTTATTGATTTTATCAGTGCCATGTTTCTTGTCTTTTATTAATATTTTAATGCAAATATACATATTTCCCGATAAAAAGAGGGCATATTCTTTTGCTTTTCGTCTTTAATAAGTTAAATTTGCAGATTATACATTATATATATTATGGTGAAAAGACTTTTTTCTCTTCTGCTGTTTGTTGTTGCAGCTCTGAATGTAATGGCGCAACCGGCAGATTATACTTGGACAACACCAAGCAAGAATGCGTCGGAGTCGATGCCTTGCGGCGGTGGTAGCATTGGAATGAACGTGTGGGTAGAAGATGGCGACATCTGGTTCTACCTGAGCCGTAGCGGTGCTTTCGATGAAAACAACACATTGCTGAAGCAGGGTAGGGTAAGGATAAAGCTGACCCCTGCATTGGAATGTGGAGAGGCATTCCGTCAGACCCTTTGCCTTAACGACGGTTATGTGGAGATTACCGACGGAAAGAAGACCGTTGAGATATGGGCCGACGTGTTCAAACCAGTTGTACATGTTGAAGTGAAAGCCAAAAGCGCTGTAGCAATGGAGGCGACATATGAGAACTGGCGAACAAAAGACATTAAGATTGGCAAGCGCGAGCGCTTCCAGACATCTTATAAGTTCGCTTCGCCCAAAGGACTTGTTACACGCCACGACTCAATAATTAGTAATCCGGCAGACATCGTGTTCCTGCACCATAACGGTGACAGTACCAACTTCGACGCTACCGTCAAGCAACAGCAGATGGATGTGGTAAAAGACAAACTCTATAACCCTATCCATCGACTGGCCTTCGGCGGTAGGATGACTGGAACATCGTTGCAGTATGTGGGAATGAACAACGGACGATATGCAAGTACCGACTTTGTTGGCTGGACATATAAGACAACCAAGAAGAGCAGTCACCAGTCGTTGCAGATTGTGCTTGCCGAGAAGCAGGGAACGGTAGAAGAATGGATGACTGTGCTCAACGAAACTGCAGCTGCTGTAAACAAGAAGAAAGACCAAAAGGCCTCGCGCCAGTGGTGGAACGAGTTTTGGCAGCGTAGTTATGTGATTAGCAATGACCCAGATTGTCGAGACATAACCACCAACTACAACCTCTTCCGCTATATGCTGGGGTGCAATGCCTACGGCAAATGGCCAACAAAATTCAACGGCGGACTATTCACTTTCGACCCTGAATACGTGAAAGTGGGAGAGGCTGAGTATCAATTGTCAGCTGATTTCCGCAACTGGGGCGGAGGAGTGCATACGGCACAGAATCAGCGCCTGGTGTATTGGCCGATGCTGAAAAACGGTGATGCGGACATGATGAAGCCACAATTAGACTTCTATCTCCGCATATTGAAGAACGCAGAAGAACGCAGTCGTCTGTATTGGGGGCATGAGGGCGCCTGCTATACGGAGCAGATAGAGAACTACGGACTGCCTAACTATGCTGAGTATGGCAAGAAGCGTCCGGCTGACTTTGATCCAGGATTGGAATATAACGCATGGTTGGAATACTGTTGGGACACTATACTCGAATTCTGCGAGATGGCTTTCGAGATGAACCGCTACGAAGGAAAGGACATTTCAGAGTATATCCCGATGATAGAGTCGGCTGTAACGTTCTTCGATGAGCATTATCAATATCTGGCAAAGCGTAGAGGAGCAAAGGCGCTCGACGAGAATGGAAAACTGGTAATGTATCCTGCTAGTGCATGCGAGACATTCAAGATGGCATACAACTCAACTCCGACTGTAACTGGTTTGCGTGTGGTGACAGAGTCGCTTATCGATTATCTTAAAGATGATACCGTTGCCGTAGCAAAATATAAGGCATTGCTTGGCAGAATACCAGATATTCCTACCCGTATTGTCGATGGCAAGCAAGTGATAGCACCTGCTGCTATGTGGGAACGAGTAAACAACATCGAGAATCCTATGCTCTATCCTGTGTTCCCATGGCGTATATACGGCATAGAGCGAGATAATCTGCAGTTGGCTCTCGACACCTATTGGCATGACCCGTATTCAAAGAAGTTCCGTTCGCATATTGGATGGAAGCAAGACTGCATCTGGGCGGCCTGTTTGGGACTGACGGATGAGGCTGCGCGACTGGCACAACTCAAGATGGGTAATGGGCAGCATCGATTCCCTGCTTTCTGGGGACCGGGCTACGACTGGACTCCTGACCATAACTGGGGCGGCAGTGGTATGATTGGAATGCAGGAAATGCTGATGCAGGAGGTTGACGGCAGAGTCATCTTGTTTCCTGCATGGCCAAAGAATTGGGATGTGACATTCCGCTTGCGTGCCAGTGGCAACCGTGTTGTTGAAGCAACGATGAAAGACGGAAAGGTGGAGAATGTGAGGATTGAAGAGTTCGGAGGGTTGAAAGATTGAAGGATTGAAGGATTGAAAGATTGAAGACCATGTTAGAAATAGGACTTACACATACAAGCAACCTTGTTGTTGCTGACGGAAACACTGCTATCACTTTGGGTTCTGGCGATATGCCTGTACTTGCAACGCCTGCCATGATGGCGCTTATGGAAAATGCAGCAATGCTTGCTGTGGCATCTGAATTAGAAGACGGTGAAACAACCGTTGGCGGACATATTGAATCGTCACATCTGCGCCCTACGTCAGTAGGAACAGAAGTGGCGGCAACGGCAACATTAGAGAAGATTGACGGTCGCAAACTTTACTTTAAGATTGTTGCCAGTCAGGGAGAAACGATTATCGGCGAAGGTACACATCTGCGCTTTATTGTGAACAGAGAGAAATTTTTATCTAAACTATAAGGGTTATGGGAAAACATAAAATGCTTAATATAATCGCTATTCTGGCGATTATGAATGTTGTTTATGGAATAGACTTCATATAATTAGGACGGAATAAAAACCGGCACACCTTTCGGGGTGTGCCGGTTTTGTTATATATTCCCGTTTTAAAGCGGGCAACACCTTATTAGAGGTTTGGATTAATCTTGTTCCACTCAGAAACAGCAGGAATGATGTTCAGAGTTACAAGTTCATCGCGCATCTTGCAGAGGTGCTCGTAACTTGCGTCAAGCTTTGCCAGTTCTTCTGGAGTACCAACAGGCATCTTGTATGAACAACCGTTCTCGTCGAGAGTTGTGTCCATTGCCATCATGATGTTCTGATACTTCTCGTTCTTTACGTATGTACCTGCAGGCCAACGGAACTTCTCACCGCCCATGATGGCACGTACCATCTCTACAGAGCAGTAAGCAGGACTCTGCCATGAACTGCGTCCGCGAAGTTCAATAATCTTGGCACCGCCCTTAGTAACGTCAATCTTCAGCTGCTCCCACTCCTCGTTTGTGCAAGCATCAGTACCAATGAGGTCGTTCAGTGGCTTGCCGGCAACCTTAACGGCGCTGCCGAATACTGCCATCTGCTCACCGTGACCGCCGTATGTAGCGCAACCGGTTACTTCGTACTGCTTAACGCCGAACTTCTTTGCCAAAGCGCTCTGCAGACGTGTTGAGTCAAGAGCTGCAAGTGTTGTAACCTGACCTGGTTTCAAACCAGAGTAGAGCAGAGTTACAAGACCGGTAAGGTCTGCTGGGTTAAAGATAACCACAACGTGCTTAACGTCAGGACAATATGTCTTAATGTTCTTACCAAGCTCTTCTGCAATCTTACAGTTGCCAGCGAGCAGATCCTCGCGTGTCATGCCAGCCTTACGTGGAGCACCGCCTGAAGAGATGATATACTTGGCATCCTTGAAAGCCTCTGCAACATCTGTTGTAGCTGTCAAGTTTACACCGTCGTATCCGCAGTGGAACATTTCTTCCATCACACCCTCCATACCTGGAGCATAAACGTCATAAAGACATACGTTTGGAGTCAGCTTCATTGTGAGAGCTGTCTGAACCATAGTAGAACCGATAGCGCCACCAGCACCAACGATTACAAGTTTGTCGTTTGTTAAGAAACTCATTGTCGTAAATTATTTATATGTTTAACTTATAAGTCGATATTCTTTGCAAAGTTAACAAAAAAAGTTTATCTTCACACTTTATCTGTGATTTAATTTGTTATTAATTCTGAAAACGTGTATCTTTGTAAAGTCTAAATGGCAAAAGGGCTGGTCGCTATAGTGCCTATAGTACTTATAGTGCCTATAAAAAATTATAAAGACTATGAAACTTGTAATAAAAGAACGGATAGAAGCATTGCGAGAGCTGATGCGACGTGAAAAACTGGATGCGTTTATATTCCCTAGCACAGACCCGCACAACGGGGAATATGTGCCATCGCATTGGGAGGGCAGGAAATGGATTACTGGCTTTGACGGTTCTGCAGGCACTGCCGTGGTGACGATGCATGAAGCAGCGCTGTGGACTGATTCGCGCTATTTCATTGCTGCTGAAGAGCAGTTGGCCGGAACTGGTATCCTACTGATGAAGGAGCGCATGCCTGAGACTCCAACCATCCCTAAATGGTTGGGTATTAAACTTGTCGATGACCGTGACCCGTATGTGGGCATCGACGGTAGCGTGTGCTCGGCTTCTATGGTGATGGAGCTGACAAAAGAACTGCGCAGCCAGGGAGGCATAGCGTTGCATACATCGCTTGACCCGCTTGCGAGGATATGGAAAGACCGCCCGCCACTGCCTGACTGCAAGGTTGTTATTCATCCGCTTGAATATAGCGGTGAGTCGTGCGCAAGCAAACTGGAGCGCATCCGTGCCGCATTGCGCCAGAAGCATGCGGGAGGTATGCTGGTGGCTGCTCTCGATGATATAGCATGGGTTCTTAACCTGCGTGGCAGTGATGTTCACTGCAATCCGGTGTTCGTGGCGTATCTGCTGATTGAACCGAAAAAGGCGACGTTGTTCATTGATCAGGCAAAGTTGTCAAAAGAGGTGGTAAACTATCTAAAGGGTGAGGGTGTCTCTGTAGATGACTATAATGTCGTGAAGAAAAGACTTCGTTATTATGGCGAATATAATATCCTTGCCGACCCGAATGAAATAAACCATACGCTATACAATGCTATAGAGTGCGTGAAGGTTGACGCGCCGTCGCCAATCCCTGCTATGAAGGCATTGAAGAATGATACAGAGATAGAGGGATTCCGCAATGCGATGGTTCGTGATGGTGTGGCAATGGTGAAATTCTTGTATTGGCTGAAGACCGCGCCTGATGTCAGTCTGCAGTCAGAGCTTTCCATTAGCGAACGACTGGAGCGTGAGCGCAGTCGCCAGGACAAGTTCCGTGGCATCAGCTTTGACACCATTGCAGCCTATGGAGCTCACGGTGCCATCGTTCATTACGAACCGACGAAGGAGAGCAATGTGAAACTGCAGAAAGAAGGTTTGCTGTTACTTGATTCTGGTGCGCAATACCTTGATGGCACAACCGACATTACCCGTACGATAGCCCTTGGTCCGCTTACCGAGGAGCAGAAGCGTGTATATACGTTAGTGCTGAAAGGACATATCCAGTTGCAGATGCTGAAGTTCCCGCATGGAGCCAGCGGCACCCAGCTTGATGCCGTTGCGCGTATGGCGATGTGGGGACAAGGCATGAACTTCATGCACGGCACTGGTCATGGTGTAGGCTCGTATCTATGTGTTCATGAAGGACCTCATCAGATACGTATGGAATATCGTCCGGCACCTCTTCTTCCGGGCATGGTGGTAACCGACGAACCTGGTCTTTACCTCTCAGGACGCTTTGGCGTGCGAATAGAAAACATGTTGTTGGTAAAGCCGTATATATCAACGGAGTTCGGCGAGTTCCTGCAGTTCGAGACACTGACGCTCTGTCCGATAGACAAGGAACCGATAATAGTGGAGATGCTCAGTGAGGAAGAAAAGAAGTGGCTTGACGACTACCACCTCACCGTGCGCGACAAACTTTCACGCCATCTGACGTTCGATGAACGTTCTTGGTTGGAGGAAGTCACCAAGCCACTGGCCTGATAGTCTATGGAGTTAGTCTTTGTCTATCTCAATCACCTTGAAGTTCTTGTTGAAGGTTATCTCAAGGCCGTTTGACAATTTTACGTCATACTCCTTGTTGTCTTTGTCAATCTTCAATATCTTCAGGCCTGCATACTTGTTGCCTACATACTGAGCAATCTTTGCCGGTACAAGGACAGCAGGTACTTGCGGTTTGCACTCTATGCTTGTCCACTGTCCTTTGCGGTCAAACTCAATCTTGTTGCCGTCGGTGAATACAACATCATATTCCTTGTCCAGAATGCCGCTCTCAAGTGTAGCCATTGCAACGTCTTTGCCTGCAAAATATTTCTTTATAATCTGCTGTGCCGTCTGTGGCAACTGGTTGATTTCAACTGGTTTGTCGTTGTCTGCAAAAGCTGCAGTACTCAATACTATAACACTTACAAATACCAATAGTCTGTTTACTAAATTCTTTCTCATAATACGTTGGATTTTAATGATTAATACTCTTTATTTCTTCGTTGCAAATATATTATATTTGTAATAATTACAAAAGTATTTATACATTTATTATGTAAAAGATACTGCTATTTAGCACTTTTTAAGTACCTTTGCATTATGGCAAAAGAACAATCGTCATTGCGAGAGCGCACGCGCACCAATTTGCGTGAACCGCGCAGGTTTAAGGTAATCATCTACAACGATGACTTTACAACCATGGATTTCGTGGTAAAAGTGTTGGTTGTTGTATTTTATAAATCCGCAGTTGAGGCGGAGAAACTGATGCTCGACGTTCACAAGAAGGGTCAGGCTGTTGTAGGAGTGTATAGTTACGACATGGCTCTGACAAAGGTAAACAAGGCCACTCGCATGGCTCGTGATGAGGGATTCCCTTTGCGTTTAACAGTTAAACCCGAATAGATTATGCCTATACATTATAGTCAGATGGTGATGAAGATGCTTGACGATGCAGAGCATCTGTGCAGAACCTATCGCCATGAATATTGTACTGCCGAGCATTGCCTTATGGCACTTTTCAAGCAAGACGAGTTTGTTAAGGCTGCCTCTGAGTATTGCGATGACATCGTCAATATGAAGGATGCGGTTCGCATAGAACTGCGTGATGCCGACCCAGTGCCCGATGATTATGAACTTGACGTTTCCTTTTCTGTATGCCTGCATCAGGTTTTGCTTAATGCAGCAAACATTGCTTCGGCTGCTGGCAGGGCGGTAACAACCATACCGCATATAGTCAAGTCGATGACATTTCTTGGCGACGACTCGGTGGCGGCATGTGTCCTGACCAATTATATTCCGGACGAATGTTTCAATGAGTTCATGAGTCGTCTTGTATCATATTATAATGACATTGAAATTGACTATGACGAGATTTTCAGAGGTGAGGAAGATTTTGTTGATGACGACGAAGATTTTGATGACGGGGAAATGGATTTGGACAAACCGAGCAGTCTTTCTGTCAGTCAGTGGCGTGAACTTGTTACCGATATCAGTGCTGCAGCCGACGACTATAATCCTCTCGTAGGCAGAGAGGCAGAACTTGAGCGTACCATTCAGGTGCTTTGCCGCAAGGAGAAGAACAATGTGCTCCACATCGGTGAACCGGGAGTAGGTAAGACGGCGTTGATATACGGACTGGCACGCATGATTAACGAAGACAAGGTGCCGGAGAAGTTGCGCGGCTTTACCATCTACCAGATTGACATGGGCTCAATCCTTGCAGGCACGCAGTTCCGAGGCGATTTTGAAAAGCGCATAAAGCAGATAATGGACGGTTTGGCAGAGGAGGGCAGTGCCATCGTCTATATCGATGAGATACACAACGTTGTCGGTCTTGGCAATACAAATGATGGTTCTCTTGATGCGTCCGACATGATAAAGCCATATATGGAGTCGGGCAAGGTGCGTTTTATCGGTTCTACTACATACGAGGAGTACAACCGTCGCCTGTCAAAGAAAAAAACGCTTATCCACCGTTTCCAGCAGATAGACATTGCCGAACCGTCAACCGACGAGGCAATACGCATTCTCATGCAACTGAAACCGCGCTACGAGCAGTTCCATGGAGTGAAGTATGCCGACAAGGCCATAGAGTTCGCCGTTACAGCCAGTGCCAAGCATATCAATGAGCGTTGCTTGCCAGACAAGGCCATCGACCTTATAGATGAGGCTGGCGCTTATCGCGTGATGCACCCTCTTGAACAGAAGAAGCAGACTGTTGACAAGGCTCTGATAGCAGAAATCCTTTCTAAGGTGTGCAAGGTGGATGCTCTGGCAATGAAGGAAGACGACAATGCCATGCTCAAAACACTCGCTAAGCGAATCCTCTCGCAGATATACGGTCAGGATGAGGCTGTAAGGCAGTTGGTAGAGGCTGTACAGATGTCCAAAGCCGGACTCACCGACGACAACAAACCGCTTGCCAGTCTTCTCTTCGTCGGTCCTACCGGTGTCGGCAAGACAGAGGTGGCACGCGTCTTGGCTCAGGAGATGGGCATCGAACTTGTTCGTTTCGACATGAGCGAATACACCGAAAAGCACACCGTAGCCAAGCTTATCGGTTCGCCGGCAGGATATGTGGGATATGAAGATGGCGGACTGCTTACCGATGCCATGCGCAAGACGCCCAACTGCGTGCTCCTGCTCGATGAGATAGAAAAGGCACATGAAGACATATATAATATATTGTTGCAGGTGATGGACTATGCCCGGCTGACAGATAACAAGGGGCGCAAGGCCGACTTCCGCAATGTGGTGCTGATTATGACCTGTAATGCCGGTGCACAGTATGCTGCTCAGGCAAACATCGGTTTCGACAGACATGTATCTGCCAGTGAGGCGATGATGAAGCAGGTAAAGAAGACGTTCAAACCAGAGTTTATCAACCGATTGTCGGGAACGGTGATGTTCAATGATATGGACCGTACCATGGCGTCGTTGATTCTTGATAAGAAACTGCGTCTGTTGCAAGACAAACTCTCTGTCCGCAAGGTGGAACTTGCTCTTGATGACGATGCGCGCAACTATCTGCTTGACAAAGGATTCACCCGTGAGTATGGTGCTCGTGAACTTGACCGTGTCATTGCTAACGAACTGAAGCCTATGCTCATGCGCGAGATTCTGTTTGGCAAACTGAAGAGGGGTGGCAAGGTTAGGGTGGTGACCTTAAATAATGAATTACATTTTTCCCCTCCCTCGGAGGGTTAGGTGAGGCCTCAAATATGATTTACCGATTAAGTGATAGAATAGCTTTTCCCGACCCTCGCCGTGGCGAGCCTGACGGATTGTTTGCTGTTGGCGGTGATTTAAGTATCGACCGCCTGCTGCTGGCATATAGCAATGGCATCTTCCCGTGGTATTCGTTCCGCGATGAGGAGATAATGTGGTGGTGCCCCATGCAGCGTTTTGTCATCTTCCCCGACGAAATTCATGTTTCCCACTCCATGCGCACGCTCATAAACAAGAACAAATACCGGCTTAGCATCAATGAGGACTTTGAAGGTGTGATTGAGAACTGCTGCAGTATGCGCATCAACGAAGAGGGCGCATGGTTGGGCGAGGACATGAAGCGTGCCTATACAGAGCTGTTCCATCAGGGTTTTGCTGCCAGTGTGGAGGTTTGGGATGGAGAACGACTTGTTGGCGGACTCTATGGTGTCAATATCGGTCGTGCTTTCTTTGGCGAGAGCATGTTTTCGCTTGTGCCGAGTGCGAGCAAGCTTGCCCTCATCTATCTTGCCCGACTGTTCAGTAAGAATGGCGGTTTGATAATCGACTGCCAACTTGAAACGCCCCATCTCAAGTCCATGGGCGGGCGCTTCATAAGCTACGACGAATATATGGAGATTCTTTCTGAAGATTGAAAAACGTCAACAAATATCATTTATCTACCTCTATCTTCTTCAATCATAAATGTAAAAAAAAGGCGCATCTGGATAGGATGCGCCTTTTATTCATATTCATTATCGCTTGCTTAGAAATAATAAGCAGCAGATACTTGCCAAGCATTTGTCTTGGTGTCTTTCGTGATAATGTCTTTGCCTACGCCTTGGGCTACGTTCCAAACAGAAGCCTCGCCGGTCTTGCCACAAGCAATGTTATAGGTGAAACCGATTTCAAGGTGCTTGAGAAGAGAAACGCCTGCACCAAGGTTGATGCTGAAGTTTGACTTCTTCATCTGGAATGTGTTGGCATACTCGTCAGAACCCCAACCGAAATCCTTGTTGCCGATGTTGAAACCGAACTGCGGACCGGCAGCGAAGTAGATGCTTGCCAAGCTGCCTAAGCCAACGCCGTAGCGGAGGTTTACAGGGATATTAATGCTCTTCTGAGATATTTTCTCGTCATTAATCTTTGCATCGCGCTGGTCGTAAAGAGCGGCAGCGTCAATGCCAAGGCCAACGAGTGGGAGAGACAACTTTACAGTAGGACCAATGAAGAAACCTGTCTGGTTTGACTTGTCGATAACACTGGCGCTAAGGCTCATGTCAGTAACGTTAAGACCACCCTTCACACCGAGCTTGATCTGTGCCTGGGCAGAAGTTGCCACGAACAAAGCGGCAACAACCATCAAAGTAGTAAAAATCTTTTTCATAAAATATAAAGTTTAAATGGTTTAGCGACGTTGGCGGCGCACAGAAACACGAGCCGACGAAGAGCTGGATGTGGAGCGTGTCTTTGGTTTCTTGCTCACCTTCTCCTTGTCATCATTGCCAGCGGTGCGGCGGTTCTTCTTTGCTATCTTTTCAGCCGCGCGTGCAGCCTTAGGGTCGAGTTTGGCAATGCTGTCGAGCGAGTCTTTCTTTGCCTTGTCTCCAAAGATGTTCTCCTCAAACTTCTTCAGTTCTGCCTCTATGCGCTTCTGCTCCTTTGCCATTGCCGAGTCGGTGGGGCAGTACTGTGCCAGTGTACGACCAAGCATGTTGTTTGTCTTGTAAATCTTGCCGTCAAACTTGGTAAGCGTGAAATAGTCGTCCATTCCCATGGTGGCAGCATTGTTGAAGTTGCTTGTCATCACGCTCTGACGACTGAGGAACGGTTCCACATCACTGTATTTCACCCAGAATAGCGGGTATTTTGAAGCAGCGCCTCCGAAATCGTCCTCACGCATCATCACCGGACATAAAGCCAATACCTTGCGGCGGAAAGAGGAGTTTGCCTGGTCGTAGTAGGCACTCTCCTTGATGTAATACATTTTAACGTCGGCAGAAGGAATGTCGCTGTTGTCAACACGCAGCTTGCCGTCCTTCTCTTCGTAGTAGATGTGGAAGTTATCCAGAATGGTCTTCATATCTACCCTTGCCGAATCGTCAAACGCCTCGTTGCCGTCAAGACGGTACTCATAAACCTTGATGTAGTTGTTAAGAGCTAGCTTAAACAAGTAGGTAAACAGGTTCAGCTGCCTGCCGATAGGTTCTACAGGATAATACAATGCTGCATTGGCATCCTTGTTAAGGTCCAGTTCGCGGTAGATGTCACGGCGCCACACCACATCCTCCGGCATGTCTATGGCGGTGGGGAACATCAGTTGGGCACGACGTGTCAGTTGTCCCTGACTGCTCTGCTGTTTCTTTGCGGCCTGTGCAGCACGGCGTGCCTTTGGCTGTGCATCAACAGTAAGAAGTGAGAAGTGCAGTGCAAACAGCACCATCACCACCTTTAACCACCCGTTTATTCTTGATATATTCATAATCATAATTCGTAATTCATAATTCATAATTCAAAATTACTTGATAATTACTTCCATCGAAGTAGGCAACTGTCGCTCTATGCCGTCAGGACCAATGGCTTTTACGCGAGACACATAGAAGCGTTTGTTGCGTGCCAAACGTCGGAAGGTGTCTTTCTGACGCTGAGAGAATGAAGAACCCTCACTGACGATAGGCACAGCATTACCCATATTGTCGAAGAACACGCACTCG
Organism: Prevotella sp.; assembly: GCA_045602085.1. Taxonomy (GTDB): domain Bacteria; phylum Bacteroidota; class Bacteroidia; order Bacteroidales; family Bacteroidaceae; genus Prevotella. The sequence goes on from JAZSAV010000019.1 coordinate 59,723, forward strand.
AAGGCAAGCACCTTGAAACCGATGTCCAGTATGCCGTCGTCGATGGCTGCTCCTATGCCGTCGGCACCCATGAGCTGTTGCTTGCTCAGGTTGCCTCCCTTATACCTTACAGGATTTCCCTTTTCGTCCTTGAGTGTGATATATGGGGTAGGGTCGGGCAGACGGCGCACGCGGAACGTAAACTGTCCCATCTGTTGCGGACGGCCAGTGTTCGTTGAGATAACGGTTATCGTAGCATCCTTGCCAATCTGCTGAGGCAGGGCGATATACTTGCCTGGTGCCACGGCACGCAAGGTACCGTTTGTCATCGTTGCGGTAATCTTGTTGAGCGGCACGCCCGGCACACTGATGCTTATCGGGTTGTTGTAACCGGCATAGAGCATGTTCATGAGGTCGGCAGACACCGTAGCGCTCGGATCGACAACGGTATATTTCTGACTGAAGTCGCGGCGTATCTTCTCTCCGCCGCCATTAACCACTTCCAGATAACCGGCGAGGGTGAAGTCGCCAGTGCGGCTGCATACCGTCTCGTACAGGCCGTTGTCCAGTTCCACCTTCTGCTCGCCAATGTATATGTCGGGCACCTGTGTGGTGTCAACGGCAGCCATGACGATGTGTGCTGAGAACTTGTCGCCACGCACGATGGTCTGTGAGTTAGGTATCACAAAGGCATTGAGCGCATTCACACGGATGTCCTTCACGTCGATATTCGTAACCAGTTTGTGCAGCACCACGCCCTCGGCATATCTCACGTCGCTCTGCAGTTTCGACAGCAGTGTCACTGCCGCAGCCACAGGCATGTTCTCAAACATATACTCCTGCCAGTTCTTGCCCATCGAAAGGGCGTTCTTCGGCAGTTCAGTTGACAGGTTGCCGTTAATGATTGCCTGCTGTGCAGGGTCGGCCACCATGGCAATAATCTGCTTGCGGTAGGAGTTGATGGCGTTAAACAGCTGTTGTCCCTTTCCTCTCTCCGGTGCAAGCATTATCTGGTTGGCTGCCTCAAGGTCCTCCTTGTTGACGATATTCTTCACGTCAGCCTCGTCGCCGTCAGCCTCGCGCACGATAGCCACCTTCAGTTCTTCGGCAAAGTTGTATATGGAGTCGCTGATGCTTTTTACCTCCATAGCTTTGTCAAACCACGCCTTTACCTTGGCTGGGTTTGCTTTCAGCTGTTCTTCAAAGTTATCATATATCACCTGATTCTCCTTCGACGCATTGGCTGTGGTGCGGTTGAGGCTCTCCTCCACGATGGAGAATCCGTTGAGCACCTCCGTAGAGACGTTCAGCGCAAGCATTGCCATCAAGACGACGTACATCAGGTTAATCATCTTTTGGCGCGGAGATAATGGTCTTTTCTTTATTGCCATATTCTTTTTTGTTGACAAGTTAACGCGTTGACGAGTTTACAAGTTTACAAGTTGTTTGATTTACTGTAATTCGTTAAATTCGTGTAATTCGTTGTCGCCGACAATTCATAATTCCCTTACTTCGGCATGTTCACCGTCATAGCCTCAATCATGCGAGTGTAAATCTTGTTGAGTTCTGCAATCTGGTCAGCCATGCGTGATGTCTGTTCGTTTATTTCGTCGATTGTGCCAATCTGCTTGCTCACGCCCTTGAGCTGCATCTCATAAACCTTACAGATGCCGGTGAGCGTACGGTTGAGGTTCTCCATCTCCTCTGAGTCGCGTGTCAGTCGCTGACTCTGTTCTGCCACTTTGCCGAGCATTTCGGTGAGGCGTTTCAGTTCTTCAACATAATTGTTGGTAGCCTCTTCCATTTCAGGAGTTACGGCACTGCCGCCAACAGTTCCGCCTATAACACCGCCAGCTACACCGCCACCGATAACCATCGGGCCGCCGTCGCCTGCCGCCATCGCTCCTTCTGCCGTTCCGCTACCGCCCAAAGCACCGCCGCCAGCGTTTCCGCCACCTATTATTATAGTACCGCCACCGCCGGCAATGCCTGCAGTTGCAACTTCCTCCTGCTCACTTTCCTCGTCGCCAATATGAGTAGGCAGCTCCTTGCCGTCGGCAGTCTTGTCGAAAGGACGGTCAAAGGCAGAAAGGAAGAACACGATGGCCTCCGTGCCCATACCAAGATAGAGCATGAGGTTGGCGCCTGGAAGGTGGGTCAGCTTGAACAGCGCACCGAGGATAACCACGGCAGCTCCCCAGCTGTAGGCATAGTTAAGGAATGTCTGGCCGGGCACGCTGTCGAGCCACTTTTGCAGACGATATATCATGTTGAATTTGCTATACTCTGTCATCTTTTCTTGGATTTTTTATATTTCTCACTTGTTGTATTAGCCAGACTGCGCACACAGCGGAAACCGATGTATGAGCGTGGCTGGTTCTGATACTCGTATGAACGCCATGCCGAACGGATATACGACTCAGGGTCTTTCCACGAACCGCCGCGCACGCTCTTCTTCTTCAGTCGGTAAGGGTCTTCCTTGGCTGCGTTATACTCCAACTGCGGATTGATGTCGTTCATCGCCTCTATGCCAGCCTCGGTATATATGGTGCTTGTCCATTCTGCCACGTTTCCAGCCATGTCGAACAGGCCGTTGCTGTTGGCTGAATAGATGCCGGTCTTGCTTGTTATCAGATTGCCGTCCTTGGTGTAGTTGCCGCGGTCGGGCTTGAAGTTGGCAAAGAAGCAACCCTTGCCGCTTGCCACATCCTCGTTCTCCCAAGGGAACTCGTTCTGTGCCTTTCCTCTTGCTGCATACTCCCACTCGGCCTCTGTCGGTAGGCGGTAGCGCTGCACGAAGCGGGCATCAGGACCAAGTCCTCTGAGCAGATACTCGGTGCGCCAAGCGCAGAAGGCATTTGCCTGTTCCCATGTCACGCCTACAACGGGGTAGTCGTTATACGCCGCATTGCTGAAATACATGCGCATATATGTCTCGTTCTCGGCATTAGGGAAGTCGTTCACCCAACAGGTGGTGTCGGGATATATGTTTACTATATATGTGTGGAGGAAATCCCACGGGCCGCTGAGCGGGCGGTTGATTGTCTGGCGCACAATCTTGCCCTCGTCGTCGATGAAGGCAGTGTCCTTTGAAATCCATACCTGTTCCTCCGGATTCACCGTCACGTCAGTGTTCAGGTTGCGCTCTTCCGGATTAAGACGGTATTTGCGCAGTGCCGCCGTGGCATAGTCGTAAATCTCAAAGCGGTAGTTCATCTGACTGGCATCGAGCATCTTCTCGCCTGTTATTGGATGGGTTACATACACGCTCTCCAATGCACGCAGTTCGTCCTCGTTAGGCTTGCGTGGCAGAGCTTTCTTCCAGTTAAGGTAAGGCTTTATCGGGTCGCCGTTCTTGTCTTCCTCAATCTTGTAGGTCTCATCGCCACCGTAGGCAGGGTCTGCCAGACGCTCGCGGATGATGGAGTCGCGTACATAATATACAAACTGGCGATACTGAGAGTTTGTCACCTCAGTTTCGTCCATCCAGAAACCTTCCACGGAGATGTCCTTTACCGGAGTTTCCTTGCCCCAAAGGCTGTCCTGCTTCTCTATACCCATACGCAGATGACCTCTCTTTATGAGAGTCATGCCGTATGGCGTGGGTTCTGTAAACGCCCTTCCGCTGGTGCCGGTAACTTCGCCGCCTGTTGACATCGTTGACTTTCCGCCAAAGCATCCGGTCAACAGCAGCAGTGCCGCAGCACAAAGGGCAGTGATACTTCTTTTCATATTCATATCTTATAGTATTCTCACACTTTTATGTTTGTTTCTTCCTTTTTTCTGTAAGTTCAGGTCTGTCTGATAACCAACGAACAACTCATGACTGCCGTTGCCTATGTTGATGGCAGAGGTATAAACCTCGTAGCTGTATCCTAGCATTATGCCATGGAAGTTGCCGCCAATCATCACCGTAACGGAGTTCGTAGGACTGTAGCCAAGGCCTGCCCACATCACTTTGTTGTCGTTGGTGTATTTTATTCGACCCGACACATCCACTCTGTATGCTATGCCGTCGTAACGTCCCAGAACAGAGGGGTGTATTGATAAAAACGGATTTCTCAGCTTAATATTGTATCCGCCTGTCAAATAATATGTTCTATCCACCTTCAAGGTCTGTCGCTCGCCCAGTTCCATCTCCGGCGCATTGGCGTGCAGCACGGACACTCCGGCATACCACGGGCCATGCCTGTAATAAAGGCCAGCACCGAGGTCAAGCCCCGAACCGTTTGCCTCCGAAGTAGGGAAGGCGGGGTCGTTGGGCGTCTCTGTATCCACCTTCGACCCGTCGAAGCTTTCGCTGAGCATGCCCAGGTTGACACCCACGCCGAGCATGCCGCCGAACAGCTTGAATCGGAATGCGTATTGCAATGCGAATTTCTTATGAGAGAAAAGACCAATCTGGTCGTTCACGAACTGCGCCCCCACACCGTGGTAGTTCTTCAGGAAGTAGAACGGCATATCCACGCCGGCATACATCGTGCGAGGATTGTTCTCAAATCCTGCCAGTGTCATGTTGTATGCGCCAGCCACGTTGAGCTTCGACTCCTTGCCCACCGCTGCAGGGTTGAACGATGGTTCCATCGTCCAATAATGAGAGAAGGCAGGGTCGTACTGTGCTTTAACGGGCAGTGCAGCGCAGCATACGACAATAAATAATATGTAACAAACTTGCTTAAGCACGATAATATAACGCATGGTATCCCAATTTATTGTATTCTCAAATAGGGACGCAAAAACAACACAATATTCCGTGCAAATTTACAAACATTTATCAAAACGACAAAATTTTTCCCTCTTCTATATATAAATAAGTATAGAAGGCAAGCTCGTTTGTCGTGTTATTGGAAGGGGATAAAGAGAGGTTGAAGAAGATAAATGGAGCTTGAGGGCGTGTCGATGCAAATAGATGCGATTTTTGAAAGAAAAACTGTATTTTTATTAGTCTAAACATACATATTCATGCATTAATGTTGTATGGTTAATTCTGTTTGGGTTTAATTATTTTTGTCACTCATGCATATAAACATGCCGCATGTACCAAACTGGATGGCAAACAGTCAAAGTGACTAATAGAATTGGAGTAAAAAAAGTGGCACCCTTTTACTGGATACCACTTTCTATATGTGATTGCAATGTGCGGACAGATGCCTATTTCATCATGACCTTCTTGATTGTTCCGTCCGTCTGACGGATAAGGTTGAGACCTGATTTCATTGATGGCATACGCATGCCGTTGAGGTTGTAAATACCCTTATGAGCACCCAACTTGTTGACTGTCACATCCTCAATGCCGTTAGAAACGAGCGGGTCGCCCTCGTAAACGTTAATTGTGCCGTCAGCATTTTTTTCAAGAGTGTATATTAATTGACCGCCAGGACAGCGGAGGTATTGCCACTGTTCATTTTCTGAATATCCCTTTGTGCTCACATATAAACGATATTTGCCATTCTGTAGATTATTTATATTGTTCGTAAGGTTAAGGCTCATAAGGCTTCCGTCCTCTTCCTCAAATCTGAAACCATATTGTGGCATGATGGTTCCGTCTATGCCTTCATCCTCATAGTCCTGGCTTGAAAATAATATCAGCCTTTTGGTTGTTGGCCTTTCTTCTGCTACAGGCTCTATCGTAACAGCAATGTCGCCTCTGAAAGCAGATGGGGAAATGTTGTAGATGTTGCCCAAGCTGAATACCAGATAACTCTGTTCATATACATTAAATATGTATTTCTTGTTTGTCACCCATTGACTGGCAGGTATCTCTGAAGCGCTTGACTTGAATGGCTTGATGCCGCAAACCATGCTCATGTTGGATGAAAAGTCTTGTGTTACGCCAGAAATGTCAGGACGAAGATATTTAAAATCATAGTATCCGTTGGCAGCACCGTTCCACCCCCAGTTTACATGCACCTTTCCTGTCTCGTCTATGCCATCTAAGATAAAGGCATGACCGCCAACTGTATTGTCTATTCCCGAATATAATACAGGTCTCTTGCTTGAAAGCTCATCGTATATCAGATTCTCCCATTCCGTTTCAGTGTAAAATACTCTTTCGTAGTATCTGATAGCAGCGGAGCAGTATCCAAAATTGTTGCCGAGAGCAATGGCAGCATCCAATTGTACAGCCGAACTACTGGTAGATTTGTAATTCATGTTTACTGATGCTCCGCAATCACTCATTAGTCTTGCCACAGCCAAACGTTCCGACATTGCGCTTTCTGATAAATATTCGTCTTTCAGAATAGCCCAGTTGTATGTTCCGTTTATTTCCGTTTGCTTTTCGGTCGTAGTTCCTTTGTTGTCAGTAACAGAATATCCGCCAACGCCGTTTCCTTGTGCAGGATATTCATAATAGTTCATGACCTGTGCCATGGCCGTGGCAACGCATCCAGTCGGAGCGGTTGTGCCGTCAACATAAGGGCAATACATGTTGAAAGGATTATTCTGTCCCCAGATGGTTGTTATAAAACTCGGAATGGCTTTTCCCGCTATGCTTTTCTCGGTTTGTATGAAATCCTGTTTATACAATGACAGGTTGTAATCGGTTGCTTTCAGCCACCACTTAAAACCTTCAGGAAGATTTGACTCATTGTAATTTCCTTCCGACCAGCCCAACACTTCGGCAAGTTCACTGTCATTCCCGACTATCACAAAACCGTGGCCGGCAGTAGCTTGATATATGCTATAGTTCTTTGACTCTTTTACCTTTTTAAGTTTTCCGACCTGTTCGCTCTCTCTATCATTATTTGATAATGCTCTTTGGGCGATAGTCAGTTTCTCTGTTTCAGTTCGCTCTCTTGCATATTGATTTATTGTAGCAGATACAAGCAATAAGGTGAGCAATAATAATCTTTTCATCATTTGTCAATAACTGTTTGGTTAGATATTTAATGATACAAGAATCCCCGGTATTGAGATTCTAATAAGTGCCAATTATGCTTAAACTCAATGAAAGCACTCTCAGAATCTCAACACCAGGGATTTTTCAGAGTATTAATAGTTCAGAGGATATACCAACATCTCGCTTTGCAACATTATTACAAAGTCAGGATTGTTTGTATCTGTCATTGTTATTACTGATGGATTTACAAGATTGTCAGCAGCAAGCTGGAATGTCTTGCCGTGCAGCGCATTTGCAAACTGGCTGTAACCACCTTGGTAGTAGTACTGTCCGTTGCTGTCGTAGCTGTATATAGACAGCATTATCTTGTCATCGCCAATCAGCTTGTACTGATAAACGATATTGCCTGCATATCCGTTGCTGGTTCCGTTGATAACAGAGAGGAAATACCATGTAAAGTAACCTGGGAAACTCTCTGAACCTCCAAGCTGGAAGTAGCCCACAGTCTCGTTCTCCTTGGCACTGGCTGCTCTTACAGCATCGAAGTATGGCTGAATGGCAGCACTACTGTTCTTGGCATTCACACTCCACAACTTGGTCATGAATATCTCGTTAAGAGGTGATTTAGCCTTGTAGATAATCAGTTCTCCGCCTGCTGATTGCAAGTTGCCTGTCTCTGCATCGTATGTCATGCTTGCAATCTCAACACCGTTGATTGTAATTGGCTGATAGAAGCGAATACCTGTTGGAGTATAGCAGAAAGCCATGTCAACAGTCTGTACGGAAGCATCGTTGTCAGTGTATGCCATTGACAGATAGTTGCCTGCGATGGTACAGTCAACACTGTCGCCTTCAACAATAGCACCATACTTTGGAGCTGTATTTACAGCATTATACATATCAACGGTTGAACCGACATATTCAGTTGCACTGACCTCAAGTCTTCTCATGGTCATGCGGTTGCCTGTCTTCTTTCCCTTGAGATATATCTCTGATTTGTCATCTGATGTTCCCATCAGGATAAACTCAAACTCACCTTGGAATGCCTCATACATGTCAGCGCTTGGGTCACTGAAGAAATGCAAGAACATATTGTATGTGTCGAAAGAAAGAACCGGACCGTCATCAGCTATCAACTGATAAAGACTTGTTGATTTCTGATTAAGAGCAAGGTCGCTATACGCGGTTACTGAACTTTCTGTAAATTCCATGGCAAATACATAGCCACCGTAAATCTGGCCTGGGGCGGCATAGTATTCCATTACCCATCCTTTTTCTGATGATGCAAGCAGCGACTTATATTCTTTCAGTGCCTCGTCCATGCGCTCAGAAGGATTCTTGTCGAACACTTCATCATCGTCCTTCAGACATGACTGCATGAAGAAAGGAAGCATCATTAGCATTAAATAATATATCTTTTTCATATATTTCTGTTCGTTATTATTGATTATAATTTGTCTAATTCAAGCTGACCGATCTCTCCCTGGCGACGGAGAATAACGTCGCGAAGTTCATTGAGGTCGATGTTCCACTTGTCCATCATGTAGTTGTAAACGATGTCGAACTTAGCTTGCAACAGTGCCGCTCCGTTTGAAGCCACTTGAACATACTTTGGATTGTTCTGGTAGTCTTCAGCTGCAGCAGCGTTGAATGCTGGATTTGGCTCCCATGCCCATGCAGCACGCTGCAATACATTGTTCCAATACTGAGGGGTATTGGTTATGTAAGTAGAAATCAGCTCAACGAAGTCTTCGTTAGGTTCACTACCAGCGTAAGATGTGATGAAACCGCTGTTCAGAGAGAGGTTCTCATCTGGGTCACTCTTGCCTGGCACATACTCGGTATAGTCTTCTATATCAACAAAGTCGTCACTCCATGAATCTGTCACATAATCACCACCTGTAATCTGATCAAAGTCTGTTGAGTAAGGCTTTGTCTGATGCAGGATATGTGCAAACTCGTGATGCATTGTGTGGAAATAGTATTCGTTGAGATAAGCAGGGTCGAGTTGCAGGTTGTTGATGAAGTAAAGTGTAATCTTCAATCCACCTTCAGCTGTACCCAATACGAATGTTCCATTATTGCGATATGCACCAGAACCAATCAGTTGTATCATCTTAGGATAATACTTTCTGATAAAGTCCTTTGAACCTGTTATTTCATCGTATGGTTCAAGACCGAGATGCTTGACAAGCTTGGCTGTAACAATAGAAAGGTTGTAGTCGGCAGGAACAAGATAATAGTTCATGTCGCTCTCAATGTCCTCATAACGATATTTGAAATCGATGTTATATTCCTTGATATAGTTATCAAATATCCATTTGTCAAACTCATTCTGCTCCTTTTGCGAGTCAACGATAACACTCTTGTCGTCAAGGTCGTCTTCTGAACAGGCAGTGAATCCGAGTGTCAGTGCGCAAAGTGCAAGTATGCTATAAAAATAATTTTTCATATTCTATCTGATTTTTATTCGTTTGCTTTTTATCCTTATCTTGGATTAGGTGTCATGCCTGCTGCAATGACATCGCTTGGCAACTGCATTGCGCAACGGTTGTCACGTACCTTCAGTGTGTCATCAACAGAAACAACGTTCAGACCGTCAACCGTACGGCGTGCAATCTCGATACCCCAACGCTTGATGTCGAAGAAGCGCATACCCTTATGCAGAAGTTCCTGACGACGGATGTAGAGCACTGCATGGATGTAGCTTTCCTGCTTGCTGCCTTCCTCAATAGTCATGAAGTCTGGATTAAGGTGCTTCTTTGGTGATGGAGCGTCAAACTGGTGGTATGGCAGATTCTTTGCCCAAGCCTGAATTTCCTCGTCAGTCAGGTTATTGTCAATGTAGTTAGTATTAAGCACATTGCCAGTCCATGTGTTGATATCGGCCAAAGCCTCTGTGTACATTTCTTTCATGACGTAAGCCTCTGCGCGTGTAATCAAAGCCTCTTCTGCTGTCAATGGACAATATACGGTGCGGTAATAACCGATACCGGCAACAGGGTCAGTATATTCAAACAGATATGGTGAACTCATCACAAGTGTCTTGTCGAGGTTTGTTCCTGCATAGATATTCGGATAGAGCTTGTACATACGGCGGTAGTTGTATGTTGAAGTGTCGTACGAACCCCATGGCGCGAAATTGAATGTCTCCATGTTGGCAATCATATTACCATGATTGTAACGACTGTATACATAGTAAGGACCGAATACAAGGCCTAAAGCAGAATAACCAGTCTGCAACAGGAAGTTACACTTCAGTGAAGAAGAGTTGTAAGCCTCAGGACGAACCTGACCATTGGCAGGCAGTGATGCTATATAGCTGACATCACGGAGCAGTTCCTGTGGAGCAGAACCCAATGCTTTTGAAGCATATTCAATAGCCTTGTCCCACTTCTGATAGAACAGATAGAAGCGAGCAGCAAATGTATAGGCTGCCTTTTGGTTGAAGTGATACTTAGGAACATCATAAATAGCATCATTAATCAATGGCAGACCTTCCTGCAAGTCTTTGTCAATGAGTTCGTAAACCTCAGCAACAGTACCACGCTCGTACTTAGGGTTAAGTTCTATTTCCGGTGCTGTCATGAATGGAATACCCAAGTCTGATGTTGAATGCTGGGCACTGTAAGCCTGTGAGAACATGTTTACCAACAGGAAATGAGCGTATGCACGACAGAGCAAAGCCTCGCCTCTTGAAGCCAAGGTTGACTCAGGGTTGCCAAGGTCGTTAATCGCTTGAAGTGCCTGATTGGCATTGGCGATTGCACCATAGAGTGCCGACCATACACTTTTTGGTGACTCGTTGTCGTCTTCGCTTACTTCTTTCCAATTATATAGCTCTTCGTGAATACGCTCGTATTCAGGATTTGATGCGCTATAGTCGTCAACATTGTCGGAAGCAAGTTCCGTGCAGAGAATATAGGAGTTCTCTGGATATGCGCTTACAAGCAATTTCTCAATCTTCTCTGACGTATCAACCTCGGCACGATTATCCGGCATCTCGTCCAGATAGTCGTCGCAAGACACGGCAGCAAATGCCAGTGGCAGAAGATATGCTAATTTTATATATTTCTTAATCATAATCGTTTTAATTATTTGCTTTGTATTTATTAGCTATTAAAGACCAAGTCTGACAGTCAATGTAAACTGCTTAGGAGTTGGCACAGCAACACCACCAGTGTTGAAGAATTCAGGATCCTGTCCGTTCAGCTTCTTATCAGCATAGATAAGGAAGAGGTTTGTTGCCTGCAACTTCAATGAGAGGTCATTAAGTTTCAGAGGACTGATAAGTTTCTTCGGGAAGTCGTATGACAGAGAAATCTCCTTCATGCGGATGAAGTCGCCTTTTGCTACACGGTCTGTTGAATAGTTGTAGGCATTATAGGCGTATGCCAGATTGGCATCGTTTCTGTTCTGACGAACTGAAGAAATAACAGGTATTGTTGTGTAGTTCTCATCGCCTGGCAATACCCAACGGTTCTTGAATTCCTTAGGCATTGAAGTTAGGTCAGAATATGATCTTCTGAACACTGGGTCAAGACGAACAACATTGCCAAATGAATAGGTAACAAACAGATTGAGCTTGAAGTTCTTATACTGGAATGTATTGCCTAAACTACCAAAGTCGGTTGGGTCGAGTGAACCTGAATACTCAAGGAAATCAATGTTCTTACGTTCCAGGAAGTAAATGCCTGTAGTTGAAATGTTTCCATTCTGGTCGCGGAATGTTGGGATACCGTCTTCGTTCAGACCGCAGAATGGAATTGAGAACAATGAGCGTACTGGATAACCCTTGAGAGACATGAGAGGATGGCTGCTATCCTTGCCATTATTTCTTGTAAAACCAGAACCAGAGACGAGGTCGATTACTCTTGACATGTTTTCAAGGTCTGTAACCTCGTTGGTTGAGTGCGAATAAATGAAATCGGTTGTCCACTTGAAATCCTTTGTCACGATGTTCTTTGTGCTGATAGACAATTCAACACCGCTTGACTCCATGCTTGCCACATTACCGAGTTTGTTTACTTCACCGCCAAGACCTTGTGTGGTAACATAACCGATGAGGTCATAGTTGTCACGCTTATACCAGTCCATCTCCACATTGATGCGGTTGTTGAGGAAACCGAGGCTTGCTCCGATATTAAACTCGTGCTTCTTCTCGTATGTCAGTTCGCCATTCTCCAACTGATAGATGTAGAGTGCAGACTCCTGGTCGCCTGCGCTTGGACGCCATGGGGTTTGGCTCTGGATAACCACGCGTGAGTTTGTAACCCATGCTGGACCACGGTCGGCTGTCAACGAATAAGAAGCCTTAAGTGATGCAAATGAAAGCACTGGCTTCAGACTCTCGAACCACTTCTCTTCGTGCATGTTCCATGCACCAGATACGTTCCATGTAGGCAACCAACGTGCAGAGCGTGTCTTGCCGAGCTTGTTTGTTCCTTCATAACGTATTGTTCCGTTAAGTGTGTATTTGCCTTGATAAGAGTATGTGGCATTACCGAAGAAAGCAACGCTTCTTGTATCTGTATTCGCCATTGAATAATAATCACTTCCTTCTTCCTGGCCTTTCTTGAATACCTGATAAGCATAGTGAGGGATTTCACCCATTGAGTATTGCATACCCCAGCCACGGAAAGAAGTGCTGTGACGCTCAATAGAGTTAATCTCCATACCTCCAAAGAAGTTTGTTATGTGGTCTTCATTGAACACCTTATTGAACTGTGCTGTGGTACGGAAGTCGTATGACAGCATAGAATGGTCCTTGCGGTTGTAGATACCACCATCAGGCAGCACGGTGATAGGCACTGCGTATGGATCATCAGGGTCGGTATAGAGGAACGGGTTTTTGTCACGGATAGTAGTTGTAGGCATTGTGCGATAAGCAATGGCCTGATTGGAAAAGTCCGTGATATGATGCTCTGTAGAAGATGCACTGTATTTTACAGCACCCAATGCACTAAGTTCAAGTCCGAGTATAGGCTTCCATCTCAGTTCGCCTTGGAACTTCAAGTCAATCACATTGATGTCCATATAGTTGTTTTCCAGTTCGTGGAAAATGTTGAACGGAGCATAGTTGCGTGTGTAATACTCATTAGGGTCAAGCACGCGCGATGTATTCAAGGCGTATGAATAAGGGTTGATGTCGAAGTCACGCTTTACCATGCCAGTAACGACGTCAACTTCAGATGAAAGTGAGCCCGGTGCCTTCTGCTTACGATAAGAACCATTGCTAATCATGTTGAATGCAAGATTCTTTGAGATGTTGTAAGTAGAGTTGAATGTTGCTGTATAACGGTTTACCTCACTCTGCTTTGACCATCCTGGATCGAGCATAGCACTGATTGATGCGTAATAGTTTGACTTCTCTGTACCAGATGAAAGGCTTACAGAGTGGTTCTGCATGATGCTGTTGCTGAAAAGCATGTCAAACCAGTCTGTATTTCTGTATTCAGCAGCACGAAGATAGGCATTGCGTGCCTCTTCTGTGTTGAGCAGTTCGCCAGAAGCTATCATGCTATACATCTTGCCATAGATACCGTAGTCGCTTGAGTTAGGAACATCGGCAAAACCAAGCCATCCCTTCTGAGCCATTTCCTGATAAACGCTCATCTGCTCCTGAGAGTTCATGATGTTGAATGTTGAATAGTCTGGCTTCAAGCGCATTGTGAACTCGCCTGTATAACCGATGCGGCTCTGTCCTGCACTACCTTTCTTTGTTGTAACGACAATCACACCTGCCATGGCGCGAGCACCATAGATAGATGTAGCAGAACCGTCCTTCAGAATCTGGAAACTCTCAATGTCGTCGGCGTTGAGTCCGGCAATGGCAGAAGATATCAAGGTCTCGGCATCACCTGATGAAAGAGCGTCGGCATCAACCTCAACAACGTCTTCCATGATAACGCCATCAACAACCCAGAGTGGCTTGCTGCTACCATAGATAGAGGTGGCACCACGGACACGCATCTTTGGTGCAGTACCGAATGTTCCGCTCACATTCTGAACAGACACACCGGCAACTTTTCCTTCAAGAGCACGGCTGATTTCCGGCACACCGTCCATCTTTACCTTTTCACCGTCAATCTTTGATGTTGCTCCAGTGAACAGACGCTTGTCCATCTTCTGCATACCAGTAACAACCACTTCCTGAAGATTGAGGCCTGCCACTAATTGGATTTTCATGCCTTGTCTTGGGGTCACTGTCTGTGTCTCCATGCCAATGTAGCTTACCGTAATTCTCTTTCCTGTAGGAACAGTTAGCGTGAATTTACCATCAGCATTTGTGACGGTGCCGCTTTTGGCACCTTCAACAACGACGGTTGCACCGATTACCGGCTGACCGTCTTCCTGAGAAACCACAGTACCCGTAACCTTAGTTTGAGCCATTGCCATTCCTATGCTGAGGAATAGACAGGCCAAAAACATAGTTAGTCTTCTTTTCATAAATTTCTCTTGTTTTTATTTAAATAATTAGAATTAAGTATCTTTTTCCGCATTAAATGCCCTCACTTGCGTCCCTTTATATAAAAAGAGGTGTGGCTTAAGTCCTCCCGGCCAGAGGTGTGCGCCAATGTATTGTTTCTTGCACATGAATCATTGTTTGTTTTTTACCAAATAAGAATATTGATATTATGAAATTAAAGTTTAACTTGGATTTTAACTTCAGCATTAATGGCTGGAGCAAGAAACAGAAGAAAGGGGAGCGCAGCGTATGCTCGGTGTTCAGTGAGGAAATAGATAGGCTTTTGCCTATGAGAGGCACCAAAACACTTGCCAACTATCAGACAGCCATGCGCTCACTGATGCTTTTTGCCGGAACGGAAGTAGCGTTGGCTGACATGAACAATGAGTTTGTTTGCAGTTATGAGCATTGGCTAAAACATCAAGGCATCAGTCCTAATACAATCTCTTGTTATATGCGCTCGTTGCGAACATTGTGGCGGAGTGCTACTGCCAGGTTGGAGATAGAGGCCGACAATCCTTTCAAGGATGTCTTTACAGGAAATGCCAAGACCAGAAAGCGCTCGATAACAATCGACGACATACGGAAATTGCGGCAGCTTGTTCTTCCGCCAGATTCGTTTGAGGCATTGTCTCGCGATGTCTTCCTCTTCAGCTTTTATGCCCTTGGAATGCCTTTCGTTGACGTAGCCCATCTGTGTTGGTCACATATTGCCGATAATGTGATATTCTATTATCGGCGCAAGACCAGTCAACCTGTGAAAGTGCACCTTGAACCGTGTATGATAGATATCGTTAACCGCTATGGTTGTTGTTCAAGAGACCTTATATTTCCATTTATCAGTCATCCTGGCGAAAGCAGCGAGGAACAAGAATACCAACTGGCATTAAATAAATACAATCGTGCCCTGAAACGGATAGGGCGAAAGGCGGGTATTGGGTGTGTCCTTACGTCGTATGTGGTGCGTCACACTTGGGCAAGCGTGGCTTTCAGTTCTAATGTAGAATTGCCTGTTATCTCGCGTGCCTTGGGACATACGAATACTGACACGACACTGATTTATATTCGAGAGATAGATGACAACCGGCTTGATGAGGCTAACAGAATGTTGCTTGAAAACATGGGATTATAGAAAAGTATGCAATTTGCCTGTAAAAAATGAGTTAGGGATGCAATCCTATGATAGTTTTGCATCCCTAAGTGGTAAAAAAACATAGTTAGGGATGCAATCCTATGGTAGTTTTGCATCCCTAAGTGGTAAAAAAACGTAGTTAGGGATGCAATCCTATGGTAGTTTTGTATCCCTAACTCTTAAAATTGCATAAAATGGAGCGCAAAAATTTGCAATTACAAATACTTCTGTTTACCTTTGCAAGTGCTGATATTCAACAAAATAGATTATGAGAACAGACATTATAGGTAGGCGTCAGGAACAGCATTTGCTGTCAGAGTGTATAAAATCAAAGAAGGCTGAACTAGTTGCCGTCTATGGCAGAAGGCGTATTGGCAAGACTTTTCTTGTCAGAAACTATTTTGATGAAACGTTTGATTTCTATATGACAGGCTCACCGGATAGGGCGAAGGGCGAGTTGCTACTCATTTTCAATGAACAGTTACGTAATTATTCTGGTGTCAATTACCCGATTGTAAAAACATGGCATGAGGCTTTCGGGCAATTACGCGAATATCTTTCAAGTATAAAGAAAGAAAAGATAATTGTCTTTATAGACGAATTGCCTTGGTTTGACACATCCAATTCCGGTTTTATAAAGTCGTTTGAACTGTTCTGGAACGGATGGGCATCAGCACAGGGCAGTCTTAAACTCATTGTGTGCGGTTCGGCTACTACTTGGATGCTGAACAAACTCATAGGCGACAGGGGGGGCTTGCACAATAGAGTGACACGCAGCATGTATCTTGCCCCCTTTAGCCTTGGTGAGACTGAGGAATATCTCAAATCGCAGAATATAGTATGGAGCAGATATGACATAACAGAATGCTACATGATAATGGGCGGAACGCCTTATTATCTCAGCAAACTGGAGAGAGGCAAGAGTTTGGCTCAGAATATTGACAATCTGTTTTTCTCACGAACAGGTGAACTGAGGCGAGAGTTTGATTTCCTTTACCGTTCATTGTTCTCAAATTCGCAGAGTCACATGAAAGTGGTGGAACTGTTGAGCAAGAAGACCAAAGGAATGACAAGAAATGAGATAATGAAGGCGCTCGATATGCCAAAGGGCGGCAACACTACAGAGGTGCTCAACAATCTTATAGCTTGTGATTTTGTTCGCTGCTATCATGCTTTCGGTAAGAAAGAGCGTGATATGATTTATCAGTTGACCGACCTCTATACATTATATTATTTAAGGTTCTGCCGCAATATAGAAGGTAAGGACGAACATACCTGGAGTCTGATGATAAACACTCCTGCCCATTCGGCATGGGCGGGATATTCGTTTGAGATGGTTTGTCTGCATCACATTCCGCAAATCAAGAAAGGATTAGGCATATCAGGAGTGTTGAGCAATGTCTGCGCATGGAGTGCAAAGGCAGAACAAGGCAGTAGGGACGGGGCGCAGATAGACCTGATAATTGACAGGATGGACAATGTGGTTAATCTTTGTGAAATGAAGTTTTCACGCTCTTACTTTGCCATTGACAAGCATTACAGTGGCAAACTGCTTGAACGCGCAGAGACTTTTCGCCAGTCAGTCAAGACAAACAAGGCTCTCCATCTCACATTCATAACGACTTACGGTCTTAAACAGAACATGTATAGCAGTACGGTGCAAAACGAACTTACTTTGGATGCACTCTTCCAGTAAATGTGGCGATATTCAAATGGCGAACCATTTATGTGATAATTATGCGTTAATTATTCAAAAGACAGAAATCCAACCTGTAAATATTTTGCATTGAAAAGTGAAAAATGTACAAAATAATCAAGCGAAAACCTTGCTTTTTGTCAATTGAGAGTGGTTAAAAATTGATTTTTTATAGAAATATTTGCATTTTTAAACTTTATGTATTATTTTTGCAACTTGAATTTATTTAGGCATAGTGTACCCTTACACCTCTGGCCGGGAGGAGTTCTGTGGTAATGCTATATATAATAAGGTATAAAGAAAACTTAGAAAAACAAAATTCAAACATTATATATTTAACAAAAACAAGAGAAATTTATGAAAAGAAGACTAACTATGTTTATGGCCTGTCTTTTCCTGAGCTTAGGAATGGCAATGGCTCAAACTAAGGTTACGGGTACTGTGGTTTCTCAGGAAGACGGTCAGCCGGTAATCGGTGCAACCGTATGGATTGAGGGAACCTCAGTAGGTACTATTACAGACGCAAACGGTAAGTTCTCTGTTAATGTTCCAGCAGGAAAGAAACTTACTGTAAGTTATGTTGGTATGCAGTCAAGAACAGTTGTAGCTGCAGACAACATGCGTGTTTATTTGAAGGCAGACTCACATTCGCTCAACGAAGTGCTTGTGACAGGTTACGGTACACAGAAGAAGTCTGCATTTACTGGTTCTGCTGCTCAGATCGACGCTGAGGAAATCGGTAAGGTGCAGGTAACAAACGCCATTGACGCGTTGAAGGGTAAGGCTGCCGGTGTGCAGATTCACACAGCAACAGGTCAACCAGGTGCTTCTCCAACTGTTCGTATCCGTGGTATCAACTCACTGAATGCAGGTACAGACCCTCTGATCGTTCTTGACGGTTCACCATATAGCGGTAGCCTCAATGACATCAACCCTGCCGACGTTGAGACAATGACAGTTTTGAAGGATGCTGCTTCTACAGCTCTCTATGGTGCTCGTGGTGGTAACGGTGTTATCCAGATTACAACAAAGAAGGCTAAGAAGGGTGAGAACGCAACAATTACTGTTGATGCAAAGTGGGGTAGCAACTCTAAGGCTATTCCTGAATATGAGACAATCAAGAATCCAGCTAAGTACTACGAAATGTGGTATCTCGGTTTGAAGAACTACGCAATGAACACATTCGGTTATGCTCCTGGTTATGCTAACAAGTGGGCTAACAGCGTGATGATCAATGACGGTACATACGGTCTTGGTTACAACGTGTTCACAGTTCCAGAAGGTCAGCTGATGATTGGTACTAACGACAAGATGAATCCTAACGCAACTCTTGGTCGTCTGCACTCTTACAATGGTCAGGAATACTGGTTGACACCAGACGACTGGGAAGACGAGATTTACAACAACAGCACACGTCAGGAATACACAGTGACAGCTACTGGTAGCACAGAGAAGAGTTCTTTCTACCTCTCAGCAAGCTATCTTGACAACGAGGGTATCACAGTGGCTTCTGACTATAGTCGTTTCTCTACTCGTTTGAACGCTGACTACCAGATCAAGCCATGGGCTAAGGTTGGCATGAACGTTAGCTACGCTCACTTCGAGCAGAATGCACTTGGCAACGACGGTTCTGCCGGTTCATCTGGTAACGCATTCGCATTCTCTAACATCGCTCCTATCTACCCAATGTACATCCGTGATGCACAGGGTAACATCATCTTTGATGAGAAGTCTGGTATCAAGAGCCATGACTACGGTGACGGTTCTATCATCGGTCTGCAGCGTATGTATCTTGCACAGTCTAACCCTATTTCTGACAACTTGCTGAACACAAGACATACAGAGGGTAACACTGTTAACGCAACCGGTACATTGGAACTCCGCTTGCCAAAGAACATCACATTCTATTCTATCAACAACGTTTATCTGAACGAGTCTCGCTACACAAGCACAACTAACCCATTCTTCGGTCAGTATGCTTCTGCCAACGGTATGGTAACAAAGGAGCACGCTCGTACATGGAGCTACAACTACCAGCAGCGTTTGAACTGGGCAGAGAGCTTCGGTAAGAACAACGTTGAATTGATGCTCGCTCACGAGTATTTCCGCAGCTATGGCTACGACCTTTGGGCTGACAAGAGCAACCAGTTCTCTGTTGACAACAAGGAACTTGCAGGTGCTGTAGTTATGGGTTCTGCTAACTCTTCTATGTCTGACTACAACACAGAGTCTTGGATTGCACGTGCTCTTTACAACTACGATGAGAAGTATTTCGCTTCTGCATCTGTAATGCGCCAGGCTTCTTCACGCTTCCACAAGGATCACCGTTGGGGTACATTCTGGTCATTCGGTGGCGGTTGGCTTATCAACAAGGAGTCTTGGTTCAATGTTGACTGGGTTGACGAGTTGAAGCTGAAGGCATCTTATGGTGAAACAGGTAACGACAACATCGGCGGCTACCTCTACACAACATATTATAACATTGCAAACTCTAACGACAACGTTTCTCTTACTCCTTCTTCACTTGGTAACAAGGACATCACATGGGAGAAGACAGGTAAGTTCAACGCTGGTATCGACTTCTCACTTCTTAAGGGTCGTCTGACCGGTACTGTTGAGTACTACTACAACAAGACAAGCGACATGCTTTCTTGGTTCTCACTGCCACCATCATTCGGTTATCGCGGTTACTACGACAACGTTGGCGACATGGCTAACAGCGGTATTGAAATCGACTTGAGAGGCGACATTATCCGTACAAACGACTTCACATGGACACTCCATGCTAACCTCACATCTAACCACAACGAGATTCTCGAACTGGCAGAGGGCAACAAGTCATGGTATGACGAAATCGGCGGTTACGGTTATTCTTCAAGCAGCTACTTCTTCCAGGAAGGTACTTCTGCTTATTCTTACTGGACAAAGGAATATGCAGGTGTTGACAAGCAGACTGGTGAGGCAATGTGGTATAAGAATGTTTATGAGACAGATGCCAATGGCAACCAGAACTACTATACTCCTGACGGTCAGTTGCTGACAGCTAAGGACCTGGAAACCTATACAGGCGAAAAGCACCGCAAGATCGTTGGTCGTGAGGGTACAACAACTTATAACGACGCTGACTACTATAATGTTGGTGACGTAATGGTTGACCTCTATGGTGGTTTCGGTACAAGCCTCACTTGGAAGGGCTTCGACTTCTCTGCTGACTTCCAGTATCAGATTGGCGGTAAGGTATATGACGGTACATATGCTGGTTTGATGAACGCCAACAACAACGGTCAGGCTATCCACGTTGACGCTATGAACTCTTGGTCACAGGCTAACAGCAATTCTGATATTCCACGCTGGCAGTTCAACGATGTTTACATGACATCAAGTTCTGACCGCTTCCTTACAGATGCTACAGCTTTGACACTTTCAAACATCACTCTTGGTTACACACTGCCACAGAACCTCTATGGCGGCAATCTCCAGAAGATTCGTCTGTATGTAGTTGCTGACAACATCTGGACATGGTCTAAGCGTCAGGGTCTTGACCCACGTCAGAGCATCGGTGCAAGCAACACCAATACATACTACAAGCCAATGCGCACAATCTCTGGTGGTATCACTGTAACATTCTAATTTGAAGTTTAAGAAATAAGAAAGGATAAATAAAATATGAATAAGATATTAAAATCAATAATGGGCGTCAGTGCTGTAGCTGTTTGTCTTGGTTCCTTTACTTCATGTATGGATGAGACAGAGCCTACAACAGTGGCAACAGAGGAGCAGATTTCTCAGTCTTCTTCTGCAGGTGAGGCTCTGCTTATGGCTATGCCTGCCTACTTCAACAAGTTTACCGACAACGGTTGGCACCATGGTTTCGGTTACGGTTCTATGATGTACATCCGTGACTTGATGACAGGTGATATGTGTCAGACAGACAACCCATCAGGTTATCACAGCCACTTCTACTACTGGGCACGTAACCAGTATCAGGGTGACGGCTATATCTTCCCACAGTATATCTACAACTATCACTGTGAGTTCGTGCTTGCTGCAAACAACATGGTTGGTGGTGTAAACCCTGAGACCGCAACTGACGAACAGCTCGGCTGGCTCGGTGCAGGTCATGCTTTCCGTGCTCTGGTTTATCTTGATATGGCTCGCATGTATGAGTTCCTTCCAACAGAGTTCAACGCTGACGGCAAGAACATCGACGGCAATATCGTAAAGAACCTTACCGTGCCCATCGTTAAGGCTGGTATGAGCCAGGATGCAGCTCGTAACAACCCACGTGCTACTCGTGAGGATATGAAGGCTTTCATCGAGGAAGACCTGAACCTTGCTGAGAAGTACATCGTTAACCTCGATGACACTCGTGGCGGCGTGTTGCCTGATTTGGCAGTTGTTTACGGTCTGAAGGCTCGTCTCTACATGTGGGTAGAGGACTATGCTCAGGCAGAGAAGTATGCTCGTTTGGCTATCAACAACTCTAAGGTTGCTCCTATGACAGATGCTGATGTTCTCAGCACAACAAGTGGTTTCAACGATATCACAAAGTTCATGTGGGGTGCTCAGCAGACATCTGAGGACGATGTTGTTCAGACAGGTATCATCAACTGGGTATCATGGCTTTCTAACCAGACAACATTCGGTTACACTGGTCCTGCAACAGGTCTTTACAACATGATTGATGCAAGCATGTACAACCGTATTTCTGACGACGACTACCGCAAGCTCCTTTGGGTTGCTCCTGCAGGTGGTGCAATGGCAGGCATGTCTCCAATGGTTAATGCTGCATTCAAGAACTATCTTCCAGAGTATGCTTCTGTTAAGTTCCGTCCAAAGGATGGTATCTACGACGACCATACAACAGGTGCTCCTGTAGCTTATCCTATCATGCGCGTTGAAGAAATGTACTTCGTAGAGGC
Organism: Prevotella sp.; assembly: GCA_045602085.1. Lineage (GTDB taxonomy): Bacteria > Bacteroidota > Bacteroidia > Bacteroidales > Bacteroidaceae > Prevotella. The sequence goes on from JAZSAV010000019.1 coordinate 81,761, forward strand.
TGAGGCTGCTGCTCATCAGGATGCAGCAAGAGGTAAGGCTCTGCTCGAGAAGTTCATGAAAGATTACCGCTACGCATCTTACGCTTGTCAGTTCTCTGATACAAAGGGTGTTGTTGACGAAGTTGTGTTCCAGAAGCGTGTTGAACTTTGGGGCGAGGGTCAGACATTCTTCGATATCAAGCGTTTGAACATGAGCGTTACCCGCGGTTATACTGGTACAAACTGGTACGAGCTTACACGTCTGAATACAAACGGTCGTCCAGCATGGATGAACTTCGTATTCGTTCGTAATGAGGCTAACAACAACGATGGTCTGGTTGGTATGAACAACCCTGACCCATCAGGACTCTACAAACCATGGGTTGAGGAGTAATCAACTGTTTGATTTAACATTTAAAGCAAAAAAGAATTATGAATAAGATATTTAGAAATAGCTTGATGCTCGCAGCCGTTGTATTTGGCTTCTCAGCTTGTACTGACGAATATGAGTACGATGGTGTTGGTGAGTGGAATGCTGCAGAGAACTGTCAGGAGATTTCATTCGTTAAGGCTTCAGAGTCAGTAACACTTGAGGAATCTACCTATTCATTTGCAGTATCAAGAGAGAATACACAAGGTGCGATAACCGTGCCATTCAAGGTAGAAGTTAATACTGACGAAGTATTTACTGTTGGTGAGGCTAAGTTCGCTGACGGTGAGGCTGTTGCTCTGTGTACAGTTGATTTCAGCAAGGCTGAGGCTGGTAAGACATACACTCTGGGTCTTTTGATTGATGATCCACGTTATTCTTCTTACTATTCTCCAAACAATGCTTATAGCTTGACAGTTAAATACTTGCCAACAGAACCAGCTGGTGTGGCATTGTGGCAATATACAATCATGTTCAACTCTCCTCAGGTAGCACAGCATGAACTCCGCAAGCGTGCTGACGTAGATAACATCTACATCATCAGAGGTTGGGGTGCAGGTCTGTTCACTGCTGATGGTATTGATCTTACATTCACATGGGATAAGGAAACCAACAATCTTACTCTCCCAGAGAATAAGATAGGTATTCATGCTACTTATGGTGATATGTTCATCTCTGACATGTACAACTATGCAGGTATGTCATACTCTGACGCTCCATGTTTCTTCGACCCAGCGACAAGCGTTGCTCAGTTCCCTGTTTGCTACTATGTAGGTGCAGGTTACTTCGGACAGGGTTACGAGATTGCAATGTTCGACCTGAACGCATCTGCAGCTAAGGTACAGAACTGTGTTGTTGCTCCTGAATTTGATGTGAAAGAAGGAGTGTTTACCTCTGGTACTCTCAAGTAATTCGTATTACATACGATAACTAACTAAACTAACGGGACAATTTATAATGTATTTTGTCTCGTTAGTTTATTGCTTTTAAACAAAATTAATTATTAATCAATGAGAAAATTATTTACTCTTTGTCTTTCTTTGGCATTTGCAAGTCTTTGCGTAAATGCAGAAGAACGCTCTGAATATGAAATGCAGAGAATAGCCGAGAAGCAGCTGTTGGGTACCATAACAAGAAGCATGGCTGCATCTTCTATCGAGAAGGTGAAGATAGGCAACAACTACAATATCTACGGTGCGTCAGGTGTTGGTTTTGTTGTTGTGAGCAACGACGACTCTTTCAATGCTGTGCTTGGAGTTTCTGACAAGGACTATTACGGCGAGTTCATGCCTGCCGGATTCAGATGGTGGCTTAACGCTATCGACAAGTCAATGTCTTACTACAAGGCTAATGGCATTTCTACTAGGGAGTATGCTGTAGAACCGGTGAAGCAACTTATGACCACTCAGTGGGGACAGGACTATCCGTTCAATAAGTATTGCCCTTCAGTAGATGGTACCACTGCTCCTACAGGATGTCAGGCAACTGCCATGGCTCAGATTATGAAGTATCATAGATACCCGGAAAAAGGTACGGGCATGCAGGTTTATACTGTTGTTGACAAAAACGGCAAGTTGTCAACAAAGTTCCATAGAATCAGCAACACTTACGACTGGGACAATATGCGTGATTTGTATGGATTCGTTTATAGCGACGCAGAGATTGAGGCTGTTTCTAAGCTTATGATTGACTGTGGCGCGGCTGTAAAGATGGAATACACAGCAGCTTTCAGTGGTTCTTCACAGAACGATGCAGCCCTAGCTCTGATAAACAACTTCGGTTATAACTCTGTTACCATGCAGCAATGCTGGAAGATGTATTACGATGACGAGGAGTGGCTTGAGATGATTCATTACGAACTTTCAAACAAGCGTCCTTTGCTTTATCGTGGTACTGATGCTCTGCAGGGCGGTCATGCTTTCGTCTTCGATGGCATCGATGCTGAAGGCAAGGTACATGTAAACTGGGGATGGAACGGTTCTGGCGACGGTTACTACGATTTCAATAATCTTGCTCCTAATGTAGGTGGCGCTACTTCTATGTATAATGAAATGCCAGCATTGGTAATGGGTATCAAGAAGGAAGCACCGGTTGAAGGTGAGGCTATTGTCAGTCAGTGGGTTTCTGACGGCAAGTATATCTTCCAGACAGCTCCAGGCAATTCTATCGACCTCTATCTTGATAATATGTGGAACATGAACTTCCGCGATTTCGACGGTGAGGTTCTTATCTCTTTTGAGAATACCAACGGTAAGATAGATGATAGCATCCTCGCTTCAATATTTTCATCAAAAGCCCTTGACGAAGAAGGCTCTGATGGTACAGTGCCATCAATGGCAGGTTTCGTAATGAGGGACGAGACCACTGGTGCCTTGACGAAACTGTCGCTTGCAGAACTTAATTTCTCAAGAATGAAGGCAGGTGTTTATCGCGCATATCTTTGCACTATAGGTTATACGGCAGGTGAGTATTTGCAGTTTTTGCGCTGTCCGGGTGGTGTATTGATTTACACTGTCGAGAAGAACGAGGATGGTACAATGAAGATTTACGAGGGCGACCCTCTCGTTTCTAACGGTATTGAGGGTGTGACAACCGACAAGGGCGGTGCTCCTAAGGGCATTTACAACCTCAACGGCATGCGTATGCCATCAATGAACAAAGGCATCAACATAATCCGCCAGACGGACGGAACCATCAAGAAGGTGATGATGAAGTAGGTCTTAAGGTTTTAAAGTCCACATAACCTAATAACCTCATAACCCCATAACCAATAATTGGAAGCCACTGGCAAGCTCGAAAAAGGTTTGCCGGTGGCTTTTGTTGTGATGAACATTTTTCTTGTTAATATGCATAAAAACTTATAAAAATGCAATAATTCTTTAGAATACGTGTCTTTTTGCTATTCTAATTGTATTTTTATTTAAAAACATTTTGTTTTCTCGATAAACTTTGCGACCTTTGCAACTTCTTAGTTGAGCGGTGAACGTTGAACGATTAACGATTAACGATTAACGATTAACGTTGAGCGAACCAATTAAGCATTAAGCATTAAAAATTATGAATTAAATTATATATGGCAGAAAAAATGGAAGTAAAAGAATTGGAACAGGTTGTTGTTCGTTTCTCGGGCGACTCGGGCGACGGCATGCAGCTTGCAGGTAACATCTTTTCTACGGTTTCTGCAACCGTAGGTAATGGTATTTCTACATTTCCGGACTATCCGGCAGACATCCGCGCCCCACAAGGTTCGTTGACGGGTGTGTCTGGTTTTCAGGTTCACATCGGTGCAGGCAAGGTTTATACTCCTGGTGACAAGTGCGACGTTCTCGTTGCGATGAATGCAGCAGCGCTGAAGACACAGTATAAATTTGCCAAGCCTCAGGCAACAATCATTATCGATACCGACAGCTTCGGTCAGAAGGACCTAGAGAAGGCTCAGTTCAAGACTGAGGATTATCTCGGCGAGATGGGTATCGACAGCGATAGAGTGGTGGCTTGCCCTATCACACAGATGGTGAAGGACTGTCTTGCTGACAGCGGAATGGACAACAAGGCAATGCTGAAGTGCCGCAACATGTTTGCACTTGGCTTGGTGTGCTGGTTGTTCAATCGTGATTTGGAACTTGTAAACAATTTCCTTCGCGAGAAGTTCGCAAAGAAACCTGCCATAGCAGAGAATAATATCAAGGTGGTACAGGCCGGTTATGACTATGGTCATAATGTTCATGCTGGTGTGCCAAACACCTATCGCATAGAGTCAAAGGACAAGGTTAAGGGCCGCTATATGGACATCACCGGTAATAAGGCAACAGCCTACGGATTGATAGCAGCAGCAGAGAAGGCCGGTTTGCGCCTCTTCCTCGGTTCTTATCCTATCACTCCTGCAACAGACATCCTTCACGAACTGTCAAAGCACAAGTCATGTGGCGTCATCACAGTACAGTGCGAGGATGAAATCAGCGGTTGTGCAAGTTCTGTTGGTGCTGCTTTCGCCGGTGCTCTGGCAGCCACATCAACATCAGGACCTGGCATCTGTCTGAAGTCAGAGGCCATCAACCTCGCCGTTATCGACGAGTTGCCATTGGTTATTATCGACGTTCAGCGTGGCGGTCCGTCAACAGGTCTGCCAACAAAGAGCGAGCAGACAGACCTTCTGCAGGCTCTCTACGGCCGCAATGGAGAGAGTCCGATGCCGGTAATAGCAGCCACCAGTCCAACCGACTGCTTCGATGCTGCATACGCTGCGTCAAAGATTGCTCTGGAGCACCTCACACCGGTGATTCTGCTTACAGATGCGTTCATCGCAAACGGTTCTGCTGCATGGAAACTGCCTACAATGGACGAGCTGCCAGCCATCGCTCCTCACTATGCCACACCAGAGATGAAGGGCAACTACACCCCATATTTCCGCGACGAGGAAAGCAAGGTGCGCTACTGGGCAGTGCCAGGTCAGGAAGGATACACACATATCCTTGGCGGTTTGGAGAAGGACGGCAAGACAGGTGCTATCTCTACCGACCCAGACAACCACGACATGATGTGTCGTCTGCGTGCCGAGAAGGTGGCAAAGATTCCTGTACCAGACCTTGAGGTTGAGGGTGACGAGGATGCCGACCTGCTCATCGTCGGTTTCGGTAGCACATACGGCCATCTGTACAGTGCCATGGACGAGTTGCGCAAGCAGGGCAACAAGGTTGCACTGGCACAGTTCAAGTACATCAATCCGCTGCCAAAGAACACGGCAGAGGTGCTGAAGAAGTACAAGAAGGTGGTTGTGGCAGAACAGAACCTCGGTCAGCTTGCTACATGGCTCCGTGCCAATGTTGACGGCTTCGCACCTTATCAGTTTAATGAAGTTAAGGGACAACCCTTCAGCGTAGCAAACTTGACACAGAACTTCGGCCCCCTCCTAACCTCCCCCTTGGGGGAGGAATAAGCCCCTGCGGATGAAAGACTTTGAATTTAAAACCGCCGACCCCGTTTTGTATGGCTTGCTTAAAGATTATGCAGCGCATAATCGTAAACATGCAACCGAAGCAGAAAACATTTTATGGGAACTTTTGCGAGGAAGACAAATGGGACAGCCGTTCAGACGGCAACATATTATAGGTGAGTTTATTGCCGATTTTATCTGTATTCCGTCAAGATTGATTATTGAGTTGGATGGCGGATATCATCAACTGCCAAACCAACAGATATCAGATATAGAACGGCAACAGTGGCTTGAACAACACGGATTCAAAGTAATTCGATTTGCCAACGAGGAGGTTATTTCAAATACAGAAAAGGTTTTGAAAATAATAAAGGATAATTTAAAAAAGAATAATTATGAATACAATAAATAATGATACTAATCTCTCCCCCCAAGGGGGGAGCCTGTGGGGGGCCGCTGATTATAAAAAAGGACAGCCACGTTGGTGTCCTGGTTGTGGCGACCACTTCTTCCTCGCATCATTGCACAAGGCAATGGCGGAGGTGGGTGTAGCTCCACACGACATGGCAGTAATCTCAGGTATCGGATGTTCAAGCCGTCTGCCATACTATGTCAATACTTACGCAATGCAGACCATCCACGGTCGTGCGGCAGCCATCGCCACAGGTGCTAAGGTGGCTAACCCAAACCTGTGTGTGTGGCAGATTAGTGGCGACGGTGACGGACTGGCTATCGGTGGCAACCACTTCATCCACGCCATGCGCCGTAATATCGACCTTAACATGATTCTGCTCAACAACCGTATCTATGGACTTACCAAAGGACAGTACTCTCCTACATCGCCACGCGGCTTCGTGAGCAAGTCAAGTCCTTACGGAACAGTCGAAGACCCGTTCCGTCCGGCAGAGTTGTGCTTCGGCGCACGCGGCCATTTCTTCGCCCGTTCGGTGGCTACCGACAATGCCGAGACCGTTGAGGTGCTGAAGGCGGCATATAAGCATAAGGGTGCGTCTGTTTGTGAGATTCTCCAGAACTGCGTCATCTTCAATAATGGTTGCTACGACCCGATATATAACAAGGAAGGCCGCAAGAAGAACGCCATCTATGTTCGTCACGGTGAGAAGCTCGTGTTCGGTGAGAACAATGAGTTCGGACTCGTTCAGGAAGGTTTCGGCTTGAAGGTCGTTGAGATTGGCAAGGATGGCTATACCCTTGACGATGTTCTTGTTCACGATGCCCATTGCGAGGACAACACACTCCAGTTGAAGCTTGCCATGATGGACAACGAGAGCGGTTTCCCTGTAGCCCTCGGCGTTATCCGTGATGTTGAAGCACCGACCTACGACGATGCCGTTCATGAGCAGTTGGCAGAGGTGAGCAGTCAGAAGAAGTATCACAACTTCATGGAACTGCTTGAGACAAATGATACTTGGGAAGTGAAGTAATAAACGAACACTGTTTTTACAATGCCCGTGTAATCTTTTTATTCTACCCTTGTAATGGTATTACACGCACCGTGTAATACCATTACAAGAATTTTGTAGAAATCCTGTAATCTTAAAGTGCTGTAGTTGTTTTGCAATTTCATGAAGTTTTTAAATGAAAAGGATTATTGTTTTCTTTATATTCCTTTATTGTTTGTATAGCAATGCTCAGGTTCCGGTGTATTTGTCGCAGTTAAAAAATACATCATGGAAAGTTATGGGAGGATTAGACGATACAAATATGATATATTCATTTTCTGATAAAGAGATTTATTGGTATTCTATTTCTGGAAGTAATAAAACTTTGGAATATACATACTTGTATTATCTGACGGATAATGTGCCACAATCGTATGATAGTACATTAGTTGGTAAATCTTCAAGTGGATGTTATATTGTAAAATACAATCCCCAAATGGATGAATTCATATACTATATCATAAAATCTTATGATATAACAAAAGGAACAATGACGCTTCTGCCTCGTTCTACAGAACCACTTATTGGAGGTATAGCATCCGAAATCCGTTTCAAACTTGTTGAATAAGTTTTATTCGGGACTTCATCACTCTCAGAGCATTGTCCGAACAACTCAATATTTCCTTTATTTTATTGTCATCGTATTGCAAATCTTTTAATATCAGATAAACTGTCTGGCGTTTTGTCAACTGTTCGTATTGCTCATCCCATGCAGTAACTTTCTCTGGATGTACCGTTTTAAAATATTCGACAAGACAAGTCTCTGACTTTGGATTATTTGTGGGTATTGGTTCTCCGTTTCTTATGCTGTCGTATATGCAGTTTCCAATGCGCAAGTTGTCATTATGTTTCAATACAATTTTTTCCTTTTCCTTTATCAACTTTCCTTTCTCTTTTTCCAACTCCCTAATGCTGCGTTCATTTGCCTTAATCTGCTGCTCTTTTCTTGCTATGCGCCTGTCTAAATCCTCTGCTTTCTTTGTATGTTGTTTTATTTCTTCAAGGTACATCTTTATCCTGCGGCGATAGAAAAATATGATAATTACGGAGGTAAAGACTATGAGAAGCAAGATAAGCAACAACAGATATAAGCGGCTCTTTTCATGATAATATTCTTTCTCCTTTTTGCTTGCGTCATATTTGTATTGCAGTTCGGCAATTTCCTTTGTCTTTAATGATTTTTCAACAGAGTCATTCAGAGTATTTATCTTAATTAATAATGTATGTGCCTGTTCGTAATCATTTGTTTCCAGCACTTGTTTGTATATAGACTTCAATGTAGATATCTTAAGTCTGATATTGTCAGTATCCAGTGCTTTCTCCCAATACTCAGATGCCAGTTTTATGTCGCCTTCTTTATAGTATATATCACCAAGAACTTTGTTGGTGTTGTAACGTGGTTTAATTGCTAATGACTTTTGCAGATAATTTTTGGCACTGTCATAATTCTGTCTGTCATAATGTGTAATAGCAATATTTGTTAATGTCGCGGTTTGGGTAGATTTACTTACGAAAGGTAGTATAGGAATATTTTTTTGTAAATAAATTAAGACACTATCAGATTTATTTAAATGATAATGGTTAACAGATATATGATCGTACCCACGAACAATACAATTTGTGTCTTTTCTTTCTATAGAGTTATCAAGGAATTTTCTTGCAAACTCAAGTGATTTTTCATAATATTTGGCACTATAATTCACTTGAAAAAGACTCTCGTAATATTTAGACAACTGAAGCATGTCGCCAATCTTCTCTGCTATGTCAACACCTTCCATAAGATAAGTTAGTGCCACATCGGGCTTGCCTCTGTAGAATTGTGTCATTCCGCGGTAATAAAGCGAGCGCGCAAGCAGGCTCTCATCATCAACCTTGCGATAATGCGCTATGCTATAGTCTAGCAGCATGTCAACAGTCTGTACCGTATCACACTTATATTCTGCCTGTGTGAGCAGTAGCAGATAATATGCGCGTGAGTTTTCATCTAAACCTGTTGTGTCCTTAACCGATTGCAATATCATAAGAGCAGAGTCAGGCTTCAACTCCATTATACTGTCTGCCTGCGATAGCAATATCATAGTGTCATTTTGCTTTATGTTACATCCCCATAGCATAGTAGATGCAATCAGCAGCATAGTGAATGTTCGCATAGTTCTTTGTTTTTCTTGTCCTTTTCTTTATGTAATTTTTATTACTCTCACAAAGTTAATTTATTTTTTCATAAAAATATGCAAAAGGTTTAATTTTTCTCTTTTTTTAAGTCAACCTGGTTTAAGGGCACGCATCGATGTTACATTTTGATTGTTAAAAACGCTCTAAAAATCATGTTTGCTTTCTGATAATCAGAAAGATGCCCGTTTTCGGAACAGAAATATTGGAATAAAATAGGCCGTTTTTTATTTGGCAGTTTCTTTTAAACTTTCTACTTTTGTGAAGTAATTTTAATTAAACGAACAAGACTATGAAAAGAAACCTAATGAAATTTGTCATTGCCTTTATGGCATTAATGGCACCTCTGTTCCAACAATATATTAATGCTGAGGAACTGAAAATTTTTATAAAGAATGATGTCAATTGTGATAATGGTGATGATATAGAAACGGAATTGCCCAAACGTTCTATCGCAAATTATACAGACTGCGTAGGAGGAGTGATGGATTTACAAACAAAACAGTTAACACTGTCTTTCTTTGTTGGCTATCAGGCAGCAAACATCAATATATATAAAGATGGTAATCTGCTTATTTCTCGTATTTATAATGTTAATCCGGAAACATTTTATACTTATGACCTGTCTATTTATGGCAATGGCACTTATCAAGTAGTTATTGTAACTAATGAAGATGAGGATATAACAGGAAGTTTCACTATTGAGTAAGAAAATAGATGATTTCCCGATTATTGTGTAGTTGCATAATGATGCTGCTTCCTTTTGCGGAATGCCTTGGCAGTAACAAAGACTATGGTATAGTGGGCAATGAGGTCATTGCCCACTATGCTAAATTAGGAGATAAAGAGAAGCTGCGTGCTGCAGAGTTTCTTGTTAGCAATATGCAATATCATACCTTCAAGCATAGTCCAACGCTTGACAGCTACTATAAGCGAATTGAGGAAATCAACAGCAAGTTCAAATATCCAGCATGTGTAGAGCAATACAATAATCTATATAAAGAACTGGGAAATCCTCTTGTAGGCATTAAAGTTGTCAAAGATGCGGATTTCATGACATCGCAAGATTTAATAAATCATATAGAGTTGGCTTTCGATGATTGGCGCAATGGGATATGGGCACGTCATTTGTCGTTTGAGGATTTCTGCGAATACCTTTTGCCATATAAACTTGCAGATGAAAAGCCTACTAAGGGGTGGCGTGAGGAGTTGAGAAAGAAATTTGAGTCAAGAATTAGGGCGATAGGCACTAGTGACGACATGAATACACAATCATATTGGGCTGCATATTATGTAAATGAAGAACTGAGAACCTTGCGCTTCAAGAACCAAAAGGTTCTACCGCAATTTGATTTAAGATTACCTGTATCTTCATTGAAAGATATGCGAATGGGAGAATGTCGAGACTACGCAACATACACAGTTTATGCAATGCGAGCATGTGGCATCCCTGTAAGTTTGGATTTTACTCCACAATGGCCCGACAGGGCGCATAACCATTATTGGAACGCCCTTCGTGATAATACGGGGCTGTCTATTTCATTCATGGGAGCAGAAAGCAAACCTGGATATCCAAGTAAGGAAGGCCGCCGGATGGCAAAAGTGTATAGACAAACTTTTGCCTATCAACCTCAAAGTCTTTATGCCTTGAACAAGGATATTGGCGAAAAGGTTCCGGAAATTCTGAATTCTCCTTTTATGAAAGACGTTTCTAATGAGTATTTTGTAGGAAGAAGCATCACCTTAAAATTGAATAATGCCCACAAGAATGATAAATTTGCTTATATTGCTGTATTTGACAATCAGCAGTGGGTTCCTGTTGACTTTGCATTGATTTCGGGTGATAGAACTGTAACTTTTAAGAACTTAGGCAGTGATATTGTTTACATGCCTGTATATTGGGGACGAAATGGATGCGTGCCAGCTGGCGACCCTGTCCTGCTTGACTTAAACGGCACGGTTAAAACTCTTAAACCTGATTACACTAAAACACAAACATTATCATTAAATCGAAAGTATCCACAATTTAATAGAATAATTAAGTTAAGAGGGTTAATGAAAAAAGGTGTGTTTGAAGCAGCAAACTTAGCTGATTTTTCAGATGCTAAGGTCTGTGCAACAATCAAAAAGGTACCTAATATAGGGTATGATACTCTTGATATTTCTACCTTTAAAGGTAAATATAGGTATTGGCGTTATATATCTCCTAAAGGTGGAAAATGCAATGTGGCGGAATTAAAGTTTATTAATTCTGATTCTAAGCAGATGAATATACCTAAAATACTTAGTAAAGGCGCATCTTTAGATAACACAAAGGCGGAAAATGTATTTGACAATAATGAGTTAACCTATTATGCAAGTGAAACAGCCGAAAACGGTTGGGTTGGTGTTGACATGGGGAAACCTGTTGATATTGGCAAAATTGTTTACCTTGCTCGAAACGACGACAATGATATTGTTGCAGGTCAAATTTATGAATTAAAATATTTTGAAAATGGACGCCCAAGGTCTGCAGGCATCCAAAGGGCATCCTCTGGTACTTTGACATTTAAAGATGTCCCTTCAAATACTATTTATTGGTTGCTAAATTTAGATAAAGGTCGTGAAGAAAGAATATTTACTTATCAAAACAATAAAATATACTGGTATTAATTATTAAAGAAATAAGATTATGAAAAAGTTTTTATTATTTTTGCAGTCACTTTTAATCTGTTGCTTGTTCTTTGGTTGTTCTACTGATTCTGAAGACAATGTAATGTCTGATATTCAGAAAGTTGAGAATGCAAAGTTAAAAATCATGGAAATGGCTAATGATTATGGAGTTATTATAAAATTATCAGGCGAACTTACACCTAAAGATGTTGATAAGATAAAATTCGATGAAGTAGAGACCTTTATAAAAGGTTTAGCTAATGTTAATAAAACTGTTAGATATACATACGAAAATAGAGGTAACGAATACAGGTTGATAGAAGATAATCAAACAAAAAAGAAAAAGTTTTTAACCAGAGGTGTTGAGAATTATTCATATAGGACAAATTTTGCTGATTCTGCAGGAATTGATATTTATAATGTTATTTCTGCAGATCGTATGTGGGATTGTAGATGCTCAGCTTCTTGGAACTCTGATGGCAAATATGACGTTTGTTGCGTAAATATTTCAGCACAGGCAACAATGACAGGTTTGTCAGATGTGTTTACGGCATGTGAGGATTATTGGAGAGAATCAGGAGGTGGTGGATTTATTTTTGAAGGCTCTATTCCTGTCAAATATATTGTAGGAGGGACATCAGAAATAAGTTCTACAATAGGGTTTAGTGGTGAAGCCTCTCCTTCTGGTAGTTATATATCATGGAGTAATGAAGGGTATTAAATATAATTTCTGACAATAAGGATATTGTGCATTTAAATTAAATAAAAATAATATATAATGAGAAGTTTCGTAATATCTATCTGCTTCATATTTTATACATTATCTTCATTCTCTAATACATTAGAGTTAAATGCACGTGTTGTTGACGCACAGACAGGAGAACCGCTGCCGATGGCAACCATACATGGCGTAACGGAATCAACGGTTACTAATGTGGAAGGACTGTTCAGCGTTAAAGCCAATGCCGACGATGTACTGAATATTTCATACATAGGATATAAGTCGGTAAGCATAAAGGCAGCCGATATAAAATCGACTATAAAGCTCCATCTCGCTGATATACTGCTGAAGGAAGTAACGGTAAAATCATTTATTCCAACGATAGAAAAGGTAATCAGGAAATCAGTAGATTTGGTTGAAAGATATGGCAATATGCGTTCCAACTTTCTTTATCGCCAGACAACAGAAGTGGACGGAGTGCCGTCGAGTATGGTAGAGGCATTCTTTGATGCTGGTTCTTGCTGTGCTGTTTCTAATATGAAACTGATTACCGGAAACTATTCGGAACGTGACAAGCAGCAGTCTGACGGCTACTCTCATATAGCCAACTTCTATCCTTTCTCGCAGATTCAACTGGTTGGCAGACGAAAGAAACTGTGGAGAGACGAAATGGTGGTTCCGCTATTTGAAGGCTATCGCCAGTTCTATGATACAGACTATGAAGTGGCAGACGATGGTGAGCGTAAAATATATCGCATATCGTTTAAGTCGCGTGAGACAGTAAGCCGTGAGATATTCGAAGGTGATGTTTTTGTTGACGCAAAATCCAACCGTCTGCTGATGGCAAAGGGTAAGATAAGCAATGTCAGTATAATAAAGGACTTTGGAGCAGCAGGTGGCGAAAAACTGCCTGCCGACGTGCAAGTGACGATAATGTTCAACGAGAAGAGCCGATACGGCGAGGTTCAGGCGATAATGGTCGATGCAAAATACGGAAAAAGTTTTGCCGACTATCGTTTTCGCTCGATACTCTATAACGTTGGCAAGCGCAATGTAGGGAAAGTTGTAGATGCTAAAGGTAATACCGATTTACGAAAACAGATAGAAGCAATAGGTTATGATAAGCAATTCTGGAAAGAAAATGAAGTGGTAAAGCGGACAGCGGTAGAGGCAGAACTTGCCAGATTACGTGATGAACAGGCAAAATCGGAAAACAAGCCCTCATATACATCATTGCAGTATAACATCCGCCGTTTCGTTGAGGGCATCGACCGCTTCAACCGTTATTTCCCGCAAGAAAAAGTATATCTTCATTTCGACAACACCGGCTATTTCCTTGACGAGAAGATATGGTTTAAGGCATACGTGATGCGTGCCGACCATGCCGTGGCCACCAACCTAAGCAAGATTCTCTACGTGGAACTGGTTAATCCGTCGGGCGACGTGGTGCATACCGGCAAACTGCGGATAGAAAACGGACAGGCAGACGGACAGATATCGCTTGACAATATCTATTCAAGCGGATTCTATGAAGTGAGGGCATACACACGCTATATGACCAACTGGGGCACTGATGCAGTTTTCTCAAGAGTATTTCCGATATTCAACAAGCCACAAAAGGCTGGCGACTACACCAAACCCAGTATTGACGAGCACAGCCATCTTACCCGTCTCCCAGACAATCGCGTGGAGACCCAGGACGACATGACTGAGAAGATAGTGAGCAACCGCAAGATGTCAGTGAGATTCTACCCGGAGGGCGGCAACTTAGTCAGTGGCATGATGAACCGTGTGGCTTACGACGTGACCGGCACCGACGGCATGCCTATGGATACTGAAGGACTATTGGTGAGCGGAGCAGATACCGTAGGAGTGGTTAAGACCATCCGCGAAGGTCGAGGATGGTTCCACTGCAAACCAGAAACAGACAAACCGTTGGCTCTATACCTAAAGAACAAGGATGGCAAGCCGTTGGAGTTCCGTCTGCCTGAAGCAGAGCAAAGTGGCATAGCCTTGCAGGCAAATACCGACGATACGACAAATGTTCGCATAACCCTAAATGCGACAACCGCCTACCAAGGCAAGCCATTGGGAATTGTCCTTACCCACAATGGCAGTGTCAAGGCATTCCAGAGCATCAGCATGACGGAAGAAGGGATGCAACTGAACTTTGCCGTAAGCGAATTGCCGGATGGTGTAAACCGTCTGAGCATAATCTCACCGGATGGCGATATTATAGCAGACCGCCAGTTTTTTGTTTATCCCAAGAACAATGCCTGCATAACACTGTCTTCAGACATAGACCGCCTGCGACCTTACGGCAAGGTGACGATGACAGCCATGACACTGCCCGAAACGACATTCTCCTTGTCAGTTCGCGATGCAGCAACGGAGGTGAACGGCAACAACGGCAACAGCATGACCTGGCTTTTGCTTTCTTCCGACCTGAAAGGATATATAAACAATGCAGATTACTATTTCGAGAGCAACGACCTTGAGCACCGTCGTGCCGCCGATTTGCTGATGATGGTTCAGGGCTGGCGCCGATACAATCTGCGTCAGATGATGGGCAAGGAAAACTTCAAGCGAGTACAGCCGATAGAGCGTGAACTGGCAGTGACGGGGAAACTGAATCAGGCGAAGAAGAAATTTACAGTAGATGACGTAAGGATGAAGGTCACTATGTTTAATCAAGCAGGACAGTCGATGAGCGGCAGTCTTGTTTCCAACAAGGAAGGCAAGTTCACGTTTAATCTTCCTGAGTGCTATGGCGAATGGCGGATGTTCATCAACACGAAGAAGAATGACGAGGATGCTGACTACCTTGTTTCCATCGATCGCAATTTCTCTCCGCTAAGCCGCAAACTCTCTGCCGAGGAAACAAGGAAACTGCCCGCAGTGCAGCCTTTTCCGCTCTTTAAGTCGGCGATGGAGGAAGAGCAATATGACTATATTGATGAAGATAAGGACAAGTCGATGACCGAGCGCATGCATCTGTTGAAGGGAGTGACGGTAAAGAAAAAGCGTGGACTGTTTGATAATGCCACAGAGGTATGGGAGAGCGAGAGCCAAGGGCAGTATTGGTCGAGCATATATTATGATGTGGAAAAGGAGGCGGAAATGATTGCTGATAGAGGAGAAGTATTGCCTAGTTTTGCCGAATGGCTGATAAGACGCAACTCTTTCTTTCTGAATGAAAAGGATGGCAAGCGTGATTCTGAAAGGGCAGATGCAATAGCTTCTTCTTTAGATTTGGAGAATAATGACTTGATGTATAAGAACAGACCGATTGTCTGGATTATCAATAACTTATATAAAAAGGTGACAGGTGTCTCTGAGAAAGAAAGCCAATCGTTGCTTAGTGAAAATGCAATGAATATGAAATCTTTATTAGAACTGCCATGTACAATGACAGAGGTGAAGTCGGTATATATATCAGAGAATTTTAATGCTGGTAGAAGGTATCTTAATTATAATAGTTTAAATAGGATGCCGGTATTTGTATTCTTATATATGTATCGTAAGTTTGGTTTGGAGCATGAAGGTCAGCGTAAAACGAACTTTTCCGCCTACGATACACCCGAGACATTCAAAGCACCAGATTACAGTATACTTCCCAAGGAAACAGACCACCGCCGCACCCTCTACTGGAATCCGAATGTGAAGACAGATAAAAATGGTAATGCGAAAGTTGAGTTCTACAACAATTCTTCTTGCAAGCAAGTGGTTATATCGGCGGAGGGGATAACGGCGGAAGGCAGAGCGATGGTTTTAGAATTGAAGGATTGAAAAATTGAAAGATTGAAGACTGCGAAGCTGATTAATGAAAGCGAGTAATTGAAGGATTGAAGCCTCGCCCCGACTCTCTCCTTGGAGAAGGGAGTAGAGATGAGAGGGGAGCAGATTGTAGAATGTGCGGGTGATATGAGACTAATGAATTCCCATGAATTATAAAGAATTAATTCATAAATTTGTTTGTTTACTCCTGCCGACAGCATCTGTGTTTGCTGTTAGCAGGAGTTTTCCTGATGCAATGATTGAACCAAAGTGGTTTGCAGCAGGATTGGCAACTTTGATTCTTGGGCTGCTATGGGCGTTAAACACGCTCTTTTCAAAAGAAAGTTTAAGGACTTGCAGGCTTATCGCTGCATTTGAAATTAGCACAACGATAGTTTGTGCGGCTCAGGCATTGCTGTTTCTTTTGCAGGAAATAGGCGTCATTTCTGCTTATGGACGTTTTACTGCCGGCAGTTTCGACAATGTGGCAGGTTTTGCCTCATGTTTATGCCTAAGCATTCCACTTGGATATAGACTGCTTGGCTCGTATGGTCGGATATATAAGATATTCTTCTGGACTTGTAAAGCTATATGTGCCATAGCTGTTATATTGTCTGCTTCACGCATAGGAATAGTTTGCCTAATTGTAATGACAACACTCTTTTTGCTGCGCAACCACAAGAAGATGATTCTTGTTTCTATTCCAATAATGATAACGGTAATGGTTGTTCTTACGTTTACGGTCAAGACGAATTCAAGTCGCGGACGTTGGTTTATATATTGCCAGGCAATAGAAATGATTGCAGAACGACCGTTTGCAGGATGGGGCAAAGGAGCATTCCTTGAAAACTATATGAACAGACAGGCAGACTATTTCAGAGAGCATCCAGATAGCGAATACGCAATACTTGCAGATAATGTAAGGCATCCGCTAAATGAAATCCTGTTGATTACGGTTGAATACGGTTTGTTGGGGTTGACAGTAGTCTTTTTTGCTGCAATAGCAGTGCTGATGTATTACAAGAGGCATAGGACTGAAACAGGAAAGTTGGGGTTGGCGGTATTGTTGTGCATCATGTTGTTCTCACTTTTCTCTTATCCTTTTCTCTATCCTTTTACATGGATAATGCTTGCTTTTGCATTGCTGTGCATCTTTTCGGATAAGATAAGGTTTACGAAGAACTCGGCAATTGTTGTTTTGTTTCTGCTTCCTCTTGGTTCATATTATTATATCAAAGAGATTAGACAAGAATTGGAATTTGGAGAGATACAGGAGAAGGCCGGCTATGGTTTGGCAAGAAAGATGTTGCCGAGGTATGCAGCATTGTACGAAACGAAATCGGATGACTATCTGTTTCTATACAACTATGCAGCAATGCAATTTGATGCAGGGCGATATGAAGAAGCTGGTAATACAGCAAAGGAGTGCAGTGAAATATTGGCTGACTATGACCTGTGCCTTTTGCGTGGGGATATAGAACAAGAATTAGGCAACAGCAAAAGTGCAATTGCTTTTTATTGGCAAGCATATTATATGTGTCCGTCAAGATTTGTCCCGCTTTATGAGATATACAAAATTCATCGTTGCAGTGGCAATCTTTCAGAGCAAAACCGTTTGGCAGATATGATATTGAATAAAGAAATAAAAATAGATTCTGAAGAGATTAGAAGAATAAAGGAGGATGTAAGAAACTTTATGGACCTCAGTTCCTCTCAATGAGAGAGGGGTTGATATGAGAGTTGAGTTGAATGAGTAAAAATTCTATTTGTCGTTGTAATGTTCCTCGGCTTGAACTACCAACACTGTGACGCGGTCGTCATAAATATCATAGATTATACGGTCGTGGGCTGTAATGTGGCGCGAATAAGTATATCATAGGCTATCGAAATAGCGCTGCATCTCTTCTGGAGTGCTGCATGTGATGGTTTCGCCGTTTTCATATTCACGGCGTGCTTTGTTGATAGAGCGGCGCATGGCAGGCGTGATAGTGTTGTCATCCTTGATGTTGGCGACGCGCACTGATGCAACACCACGTATCAGTTTCAATGCTCGCTTGATGTCATCCACAAGTGCATTATCTTCCAGTGTTATAATCATCTGTGATGCTTTAAGTCTTGATGTTACTGTAGCCATAATTATAATAATTGAAACGTTTCGATTACAAAGATATAAATTCTTTTTGATTATAGAGTAATTAAAAGTATTAAAAATGTAAATCTACTTATATACATATCCTTTTACTTTCCATAACTAAGTCTTCTAAATCCAAATCATGTAGGCACTGATAAATTCAACATTACTTATTAAAGGATGTCGCAATTATAGATTCCACCCTGCTAATGTGCTGTTAAGAACATGGCTTGAATTTGCAAACTCCACATATCAATCATCCTTTGTATTTTTATGCAGAGGATGATTTTTGTTTGCTATGTGATAATATGCAGAAAATATTGACTTGAATGTTTTTGCCCATTCATTAAAACTTATTAATTTTGCATCGTTTTTTAGCAAACTCTTTATTTTTAAGATACAGTAAATAAGTTATGTTTAAAATTTTCCCTGGTTTCCATCTCTTGGAAGCCTACCACAAGAATCGTCATGCGCAGAAGTATCATCCAAGTGCATGGACAAAAAAGCTTTTGAAGTTAGCTTTTGTTCTAATTGTAACCCTCACTCTGTGGAATCTTCCTTCAGACAGTTTTGGCATCGAAGGACTGACTGTTGTTCAGCAGCGAGTAATAGCAATCTTTGCTTTTGCCACACTGATGTGGATTCTTGAAGTAGTTTCGTCATGGGCCACTTCATTGGCAATCATCGTGTTGATGCTGCTCTTCACATCCGATAGTGGTATCAACTTCATGACCGACAAGGAAGTAGTAGGTCCACTGCTGTCGCACAAGTCAATCATGGCAACCTTCGCTGACCCTGTTATCATGCTGTTCATCGGTGGTTTCGTGCTTGCCATTGCAGCCAGTAAGACAGGTCTCGACGCAGTACTTGCAAAGGTGTTGCTGAAGCCGTTCGGTACAAAGAGCGAAAACGTTCTTCTTGGTTTCCTGCTCATCACAGGTCTTTTCTCAATGTTTGTGAGCAACACTGCCACAGCAGCCATGATGCTTGCATTCTTGACTCCTGTGTTCAAGCAGTTGCCGCCAGAGGGCAAGGGCCGTATTGCCTTGGCAATGTCTATCCCTGTAGCTGCCAATCTCGGTGGTATGGCAACGCCAATCGGTACTCCTCCAAACACTATCGCACTGAAATATCTTAACGACCCTGAAGGACTGAACATGGCATTAGGTTTCGGCGAGTGGATGGCATTCATGGCTCCGCTGACAATAGCCTTGCTTTTCATCAGCTGGTTTATCATCAAGTCAATCTTCCCATTCAGTCAGAAGACTATCCAGCTTGTGATTGAAGGTGAGATGAAGAAAGACCGTCAGACATATATCGTTATCGTTACATTCTTCGTAACAGTGCTCTTGTGGTTGACAGACAAGCTCACAGGCATCAACTCATATACAGTGGCCATGGTGCCAGTGGCAGTGTTTGCGCTTACCGGCGTGCTCACTAAGTACGACCTTGAAGAAATCAACTGGAGTGTGCTCTGGATGGTTGCCGGTGGTTTCGCCCTCGGCTACGGTCTCAATGCCTCTGGTCTTGCAGCCAATGCCGTTAAGAGCATTCCGTTTGCAGAGTGGTCACCATTATTGATTCTCATCGTTTCAGGTCTTGTTTGCTACATGCTGTCAAACTTCATCAGCAACTCGGCAACAGCAGCCCTGCTCATGCCAATCCTTGCAGTGGTATGTACAGCTATGGGCGACACCCTCGGTTCTATCGGCGGCACAGCCACAGTGCTTATCGGTATTGCTATTGCAGCATCAAGTGCTATGGTATTGCCAATCAGTACACCGCCTAACGCCCTTGCCTTCTCAACCAACTATATCAAGCAGAACGACATGGTGAAGATAGGACTCATCATGGGTGTTATAAGTTTGGTAATAGGTTATACCATGCTTTACTTTATCGGTAAGGCGGGATTGTTGTAATTTGGATTAACGATGAACGATAAAATAAAAATGCCATAGGGAAATTTCCTTATGGCATTTTTTATTGTATTTTGAACTGAGGATTCTAGGATTAAAAGGATTTTTGTACAGAAATTTCGAGAAATTATTATAATTATATTAATTTCTGTCTTCTATTAATTTATGTATTCTTCGCAACCTCTCCCGTCCTCTCCTTGCCGTAAGGAGAGGCTCCACCTCTCTCCAAACCTCTCTCCTCAGGCGAGAGGCTTAACCGCTCCTCCTCGTCGCTCTTACACTAAGGTAGGCGGGGCATCAAAACCCTCGCCTAGTTGTTTTATACCTTTAACTTCTCAGTGAGCGAGGCGAACGATAACTCCCTCTAACTTCTTTAACTCCTCGAATTTAATTCCATTTTGTAAATTACAGCTTCTCGCCAAAGCAAAGGTCGCCGCAGTCGCCGAAGCCAGGTACGATATACTTATGCTCGTTCATGCCTGGGTCTATTGCTGCTGCCCATAGGGTAGTATCTTCAGGCACTGCCTGACGCACTGTTTCTATGCCCTCTGGTGCTGCTATCACGCAGGCAATATGCACAGCCTTTGGCTTACCAGTCTTTATTAGTGCCTCATAGCTGGCAGCCATAGAACCGCCAGTGGCGAGCATTGGGTCAACGATGATGAGTGTCTTGCCCTCCACGCTTGGCGATGCCATATATTCTGTGTGAATGCCCACCTGTGTATGCTCACGATTGGTGTACATGCGGTATGCGCTGACGAAAGCATTGTCGGCATGGTCGAACACATCGAGAAATCCTTGATGGAATGGTAAACCGGCACGCAGCACCGTTGCTATTACCAGATTGTCCTCTGGCAGGTTGATATGCAGTGTGCCCAAAGGTGTTGTCACCAGTTGAGGCTTATACTCTAATGCCTTTGATATTTCGTAGGCCATCACCTGACCAATGCGCTGTATGTTATTGCGGAACAGCAGTCGGTTGTTCTGGTAGTTCACGTCGCGTATCTCTTCCAGATATTTGTTCATGATGGTATTGCCATCGCTTAGATTTATTACTTTCATATTTTATTTCTGTTTCAAATGTATCTGCAAAGATAGGATATTTGTTTAAAAATAAAGCATTCTTCTTAACTTTTTTAACTCCTTCACTCCTTCTTAAAAGATTAAGGATTAGGGATTAAGGATTAAAGTTTGTTAGCATTGCTATTGTCTGCACTCCTACACTCCTGAACTCCTGAACTCCTTAAAAAGTAAGCTCACCCCCTTTTCTTCCTAAAGTCAGAAGGAGAAATGCCATACTCGGCTTTGAAGGCGCGACTGAAATAACTTGGCGACTCAAATCCGCAAACGGCCTGAATCTCTCCCATTGACATCTGCGTGTTCTGCAGCAGTTGCTTTGCCCTGCCCAAACGCTTCAGGCGGATGTAGTTGGTAGTGTTTGTGCCAGTTATGCTCTTTATTCTTCTGTTCAGGGTCGTCAGACTCATGTTCATCTTGTCAGCAAGCATATTAGCATCCAGTTCGCTGTTGATAATATTCTCGTAAACAAACCCATCCGCCTTCTCAATGAAGGCACGGTCGTTGCCGTTAATGCTGTGCGAGTGCTCTTCGGTGTCTATCCTGTCGGCCTCGGCAATCTCCTTGCTGTATTTTATCCTAAGCATCTCTCGCTGTTCCAGCAGTTTGCGTACCCTTACCATCAGCTCCTCAGGTATGAACGGTTTGCCAAGGTAAACCTCTGCACCCGCCTCAAGGCCAATCAGTCGGTCTGCGTCTTCTGTACGGGCAGAAACCACAATTACTGGCATGTGGCATTTGTTCTCATCCTTCCTCACGTTCTTTATCAGTTCAATACCGTCCATTCTTGGCATCATGATGTCTGTAATGAGCAGGTTTGGCATCTGTCTGTCCATTATCTCCAATGCCTCCTGTCCATCTTGTGCCCAAACATATTCATATCCTTCTTCTTTGAGCATCTCGGTGATAAGGAATGCCACGTCTGGGTCGTCCTCTGCTACGAGGATGTAGTTGCTTGTTTCAGTTGACGAGTTGTTTGTTTCAGTTGACGAGTTGACAAGTTTATGAGTTGACAAGTTGCTTGCATTGCTATTGTCTGCACTCCTAACTCCTAATTCCTCACTCCTAACTCCATTTCCAACCTCCGACACCTCAATCTCCTTGACTATGCCCTTGTTGTATAAAATCATTTCGTTTACGAGGTTCACCAGTTCGTTGCTCTTTCTCTCCACTGCCTCAAACTCGCGTTGTGCCACTTCATTGTCAGCAGGAATGAACTTTCTCAGTTGTCCGGTCATGCCGTTTACAACGGTAAGCGGCGTTCTTAGCTGATGAGTGATGCCACGGTAGAACTCCTGACGTTCCTTGTTAACCTTTTTCAGCATGGCGAGTGTCTTTTTACGCTCTTTGATAATGCGCAGTTGTGATACTATTACAATGACAATGAGTATGAGCACCGTGATGCTCGACCACATGATAGTCTTCCTCAGAGTCTTCTCGTATTCCGCTTCTGTCTTCGCCTGTTCCACATCCTCATTCCTTTTGTCCACCTCATACTTCACTCTTAGGTTCTGAATGTGCGTCTGGCTCTTCTCCGAAGCAATGCTGTCTTTATAAGCCTGTGCCTTCTTTATGCTTTCCAACGCCTTTGCATGCTGTCCGGTCTTTTCCTGTAGTTTGGCATTTTGTGTATAAGCCTTTGCCAATCTGCTCTTTGCCTTTATCTTCAATGCCGCCTCCAACGACATGTTGATGTATTTGCGTGCAGAATCAATCTTGTTCTCCTCAAGAAAGATGTCTGCCATTGCCTCACAAGGTTTTAGCCAATGCCACACGTCGGATGTCTTTTTGCCTATTTCAAATCCTTTGCGGTAGTTCTCCATCGCCCCGGTCATATTGCCAGCCGAAAATTCCAGTTGCCCCAGATTCTGATAACAGAGGCTTATGCCTATGGGGTTGTTCGTCTCTTTGTTCTTCTCCATAGACATATTATAATATACGCGCGCGGAATCCAGTTCGCCTCTTCTTTCTTTTATCGCCCCGATGTTTGCAAGGTTTATGGCCTGGCCGGTGGTACTGTTCAGTTCTGTCTCTCCTGCCAATGCCCTGCGGAACAGACTCTCAGCCACACTATCGTTTTCCAGTGCCAGCAGTACGTTGCCCAGTCCGTTGTATGTCCTTACTCTGTTCTTCCGTGCAACGTAAGAAGTATCGTGTGTTGTCTTGTCGCAGAGTTTCAATGCCGCATAATGATTGTTGCTTGCTTCCTGCAAGTCGCCCAACCGTCTGAAGTTTGTGCCCTGATTGTTAAGAGCTATTATCAGTTGCAGCGTGTCTTTCTGTTTCGTCGCCATAGCAATGCAAGTGTCATGCTGCCTTATGGCTGCTTCAAAGTCCGACTTGTCTCTCATCACCTTACCGTATTTCTGTCTTATCAGCAGTTCCGACTTTTCGTCACCCAGCGAATCGTAGTGGTGCAGCCACTTTCGCAGCTGCTCCGAATCTCTCACGCTGTCGGCGATAGCCTCAGCCTTGCTTGTGTCTATTGAACCGTCTGCTCTCTTTGTTTCATTACATCCGATAATGACAGATGCGATGATGCAGATTATTAAAAATGCTTTTCTCATTTTTATTTGGTTTTAGTTAGGACTTGGACGTATGAAAGTCTGCTGTCTTTTATGCAAATTTAATCAAAAACCCTGATTATCACGATATTTTATCGCTTTAAAATGCACTAAAACGACTGATTGTAAGCATTTTGTCGTTTGAGTGAAAGCAAAAGTCGTTTAAGTGAAAAAAACTTTCTTTAACTATAAATATCTTTGCAGCAGAAAATATTATTAATCATAAACCGAACAAAGACCGCGAAGTCTGGTAACAGCAAAGAACTGTATAAATTTTTAAATACTTACCATTATGAAAAAGATTTTACTAACCACGATGCTTATGTTGGCAGGTATTGCTGCATGGGCTCAGAACTGGACGGCTCCGTCTGCAAATGACTACGAGTCATCTACACCTGTTTATGTTCAGTTGAATGTGAACGGAGCAGAACAGTTGAAAGCAGAGATAGCTGCTTTTATCGATGGCGATTGCCGTGCTGTAGCTTATGGTGCAGAAACAGTAATCAACAACTCGCAGTATTATCAGCTTCGCGTTTGGGGTAATCCTTCAGACGACTATAACAAGACCATCACGTTCAAGGCAGTTTGGGAAGGAATGGTTTTCAGTTTTAAGAAAACTATACCTTGGACAGGCGAAACCCACACGGAGATACCAGTAGTGCTGAATGTGGATATGCCAACAGGTGTATCTATTACCAATCCGCTTACCCTGGAAATGAAGTTGCCTGGCACATACGACCTGGCAAACAATATCTCGTTTACCTATAACGATCCGTCGGGTGCTGCTTCATACACTCCGCTGGGTGAGTCAACTATTGAAACAGAATTGGTTTACGAATGGGATTTTGCCAATTCTTCAAGCTATTTCACTGTTGAAGGTACTAAGCTTTCTGCTCTTCAAGAGACTGGAGATGCTGGAATGTATCTTGGACTAACTATTACAGACGGTAATGTTTTCCGCATAGGTGGTTCGACAAGCGTAATCATTACAGAACCTAAGGTTCCAGTAGAGAGTATTTCTTGTACTCCATCAGCATGGACAATAAACATCAATGACAACTTGAATGAAAATCAAGAGCTGGCAGCTGCTATCACAGTGTTGCCTGAAGATGCTTCAGACAAGACATACACCTTTGTGCCAGCCGATGCAGCTGCAGAAGCTGTGTATAACAATGGTTTCTTCTCGGCTACGGGTACATATAATATAAATATTGTTTCAAACTCTGATAGAGGTATCTATACCACAATCGCAGTTACTGTTGTAAAGTCGGTTGAAAGTATTTCTTTGACTTCTCCAAGCGGTCGTTTCTATGCCGTAGAAGGTGATAACGTGTTCGACATGATTCGCCCTTACGTTTCTGTTTATCCAGACGATGCAACAAACAAGAACTTTAGCTTTGTTGTTCCTGCAGAAGCATCAGATGCTATCGTTGATGGTATAGCAGGACGCATGCCTGGGTTGTATAACATTGATATTGTGGCAGAAGAAAATCCACAGATTAAGACACAAGTAGAGGTTGTTATCAATGATATTATGGCACCAGCAGAAATTACGTTGAATATCGGCGATACATACAGCGCTGCACTTGAAGGCAAGATAAGAGTTCTGCCAATGCTCGAAGCAGAATCGTTTACATATACCGTTGCTCCTAAGACCAATGCAGATGCAGAGGGCTTCGATGCTAATGGCGGTGCAATAAAGTCAGGTACATATACACTGCTTGTAACCTGCGACCAGAATACTAAGGCTACAGCAGAAATCACAGTAACAGTTGTTACCCCTGTTGTCATCACATTCCCTGCAAAAATCATTCTTTCTAAGTTCAAGGATACAGAACTCGAACTCACACTTGTTGAGGGTGACAACTTTGACCCGGAACTGCTTGAGTTGCGCTTTACCGGCAACCTTGATATGCCAGGCATAACAGAGCCTATTACCTATACTCCTGTTGCCAATAGCAATAACTTGAAGTGGAAGCTTCGCGGTTATCGTGTAGGTTACTACTGGTTGGAGGTATACTACAACGGTGTGGCTATGCTTAACACGGAAAAGGTGGAATCGTCAGACGTGCGTTTGCCAGTGGAAATACCATTCAACAACGACGGTTGGGATTGGATATACTATCCTGCAAACTATCCGCTCATCAGTTATGAAGAAGGCAGTTATCTGCCATGGCTGAATCAGGATGCCAATAATCGCATTATCGACCTCCGTTCACAGACAGAACTTCTCTATAACGATGATACCTACGGACTCTTCGGTACTATAGACCATTTGTCTTCTGGCGAAGGAATGTATAAGATTAAGGCAAAGTATGAAGATGCCGCCGATGCGATGTTCGTTGCGTCAGAAAACGACGATTATTATTGGGACAGCGGTTCTAACAAACCTATCTATAAGGGTTACAACTGGATTGGCTATACCAACGAGTGGGATATCACCTTTGCAGAGTTCAATACCATCAATGAATACAACAGGGCTTCAGATGGCGATATGATTATTGGTAAGAATGGATTTGCCGAATACGATGCTACCTATGGCGGATGGATAGAGCAGAACGGTTTCATACTGCAGGCAGGCAAGGGTTATATCTATTATAGTACAAGCGAAGATGAAAAATATGTCAACTTCGAGGTCTATCCCTCTTTAGAAGAAGCACCTGCTAAGCAAAGAGCAACTCGCCAGATGACAAGCGTATGGCAATACAATGCTGGTGCATTTGCCGACAACATGGCTATGGTGGCTGAAATTAGCAACTTGAACAATCCTGAAGACTATACCATCGGAGCATTCGTTGACGGTGAGTGCCGTGGCGAGGGAAGCTTCGTGGTTGGCAATAAGATGATGATTAGCGTTGCAGGTAAGACAGGCGAGGAAGTTTCGTTCCGTCTCTACAACCATATCACTGGCGAGTACAGCGAAATCTTTGAGACTGTGAAGTATGGTCAGAAGCTCGGTTCGCTCAAGAAACCAGTTGCACTCACATCACCTGAAACCACTGGAATCAAGGAGAATTATGAATTCGGAAATATGAATTCTGATTCACAGTTGTTCGACATGAACGGTCGCCGTGTAGAGACAATGTCTAAGTCGGGCGTATATGTAATCAAGACCGTTGAAAACGGTAAGGTGGTTACGAAGAAGGTGGTAAAAAAATAAAGTGATGAGTTTGGAATTAGGAGTTAGGAGTTTGGAGTTAGGAGTGTAGAATGAGGAGTGTAGGAGTGCAGGAGTGTAGGAGTGCAGACAATAGCAATGCAAACAACTCGTCAACTTGTCAACTCGTCAACTGAAACAAACAACTTGTCAACTCATAAACTTGTCAACTTGTCAACTTGTCAACTAAAAGTAAAAAACAATGCAACATAAAACCATAAAGCTGATGTTCGTGCTGGCATTATCAGTAATGCTTGCCGGTGTTACGCGCGCCCAGAATATCTCTGAGATAGCCAAGAGCGATCCGCTGATTATTTCTGGTGCCGTAGGCACGCAGAACACGTATCGCTATTCGTCTGTGGGCAATGGCTATTCATCGCCCCTTAGCAATACTATATATGCCAACCTGAACATCAGCATTTATGGTTTTAACATGCCTTTCTCGTTGTTCTACAGCAACGACAATCTGGATTTCAACTATCCGCAGATATCATTTAACCTTACACCACGATATAAGAACTGGACAGGACATATAGGTCAGTCTTCAATGGCCATGAGCAGCTATGTTATGAACATGTCGTTCAATGGTTTCGGAATAGAATACAACAGCGACAAGCTTCGTGCTGGTGTATTCTATGGCCGTTTGCGCAATGCCATTAATGGCGACCCTACCGATCCGTATGCCCGCACACCGCAGTACAAGCGCATGGGGTGGGGATTCAAGATAGGTTATGGTTCTGGTCAGAACTTCATAGACTTATATATGCTTCGTGCCTACGACTGCCTCAGTTCCATTGATGAACGTTGGCAGAGCAGTCTGGCACCGCAAGAAAATATCGTTGTGGGCGTTAAGGGACAGGTAACGCCGTTCAAGTGGCTCTCGCTCACAGCCAATGCCGCTACCTCGGTGTTCAATACAGACAAGCGCATGGACAACGTGCCTGTAAAGACCGACTTCGATAAGGTGTTTGATGTCAAATACAGTTCGCTCATGCGCTTTGCCGGCGATGTAAGTGCCAATATCATCCTGCCAGGTGTCAATGCCAATGTCAGTTACCGAATGGTGCAACCGGATTACACCTCGCTCGGCACATACTACATGACAAACAATTATCATAGCCTTGGCATAACATTAGGAACAACATTATTTAATAAGCTCACTCTTTCCGGCACATTCTCAGGTCAGGAAGACAACCTCTCCAATGAGCAGATGTTCACCACCTGTGGTTATATATATGGAGCCAACGCAACTATGCGCCTCGGCAACCATCTTAATATCACTGCCGGCTATAACGGTTATCTGCAGACCCAGCGCGACGGAACCGTAAAGGTAAACGACAGTACTAAGATTCACCGAATGATGCAGAGTTTCAGTCTGACGCCAACAGTGGCGTTCGACACCGAACTCCTCGGTCACAGTGCCAGTCTGTCGCTCAACTACACAGAGAATAAAGACCTTAATGATTTCGCGACAGGTGAGAGCGATGTAAAGACCAAGGCATTGGGACTATCATATAATATCGATGTCAAACCGATAGAAACCGACTTCACCCTGACCTATAGTCATCAGGAGTCGAAGGGTTTCAACTCGCTATACAAGAGCGATGTGGCGTCTTTAGGCACCAGTCGTTCGTTCCTCAAAGAGAAGAACCTCAACTTCTCTGCGTCCGTCTCTTTGTGCTACAACGAGATAGTACGCCAGTCAAAGAGTCTTTCGCTTGGTTGCGACTTGTCAGCCAACTATACCCACAAGAAAGTACATGTATTCTCAGCCAGTGCGGGATTCAACAAATACGGAGATGTAAACATAACAGAGGTGCATGGCTCCCTCGACTGCACGGATATAACCGTCAGTCTAAACTACGCCTACACCTTCACGCTTTTGGCGATAAAGAGGAAAGGGAATAAGAGTGAATAATTAAAAGTGAAAAGTGAAGAATTGTAGAAGATAGAAGAAGATAGAAGGAGATAGAAGGAGATAGAAGACATTTGCATGTCAAGCATACGTCCTCTAACTTCTTAGCGAAGCGATAACTTCCTATAACTCCCTTTAACTCCTAAAATAATAAAGCATACGTCTGAATTCCTACACTCCTTCACTCCTGAACTCCAAGAGTTGGATTAAGGATTAGGGATTAAAGATTAAGGTTTGCATGTCAAGCATACGTCTGAACTCCTACACTCCTTCACTCCTACACTCCTTTAAAAAAACAACTTGTCAACTAAAAAAAAATATATGAAACTATTCAGGTCGATAACAACAATGATATTAATGAGCATCAGCATGGTCGGTATGCTGGCTCAGGAAGTGATTGTTACAGTAGCCCCTATGCAACAGGTGCTGCCACCACAGGTATTGCTATATATAGCAGACCCCGGTAAGTATTTCACGTTGTCGCTTACCAACACTACCAATGAGGTGCAGCAAGTGTATCTGGGCATTCAGTTGCAGCAGGCGATGCCTGCATCAGACCTGACCATATCAACACCGGCGAACCGACAGCCACAACAGCCATTTACCATACAGCCAAACTCTACCTATCAGCTTAATACGGTAGAGATGAAGAAACTCTTCGACCATATACCTTCAAGCGAGATACAATGTCCGTCAAGTCTGTTCAGCGATTACGCCAGCGGTTCTTTCGGACTCCTTCCCGAAGGTATTTATAATGCTAAGATTA
Organism: Prevotella sp.; assembly: GCA_045602085.1. Lineage (GTDB taxonomy): Bacteria > Bacteroidota > Bacteroidia > Bacteroidales > Bacteroidaceae > Prevotella. Next base: position 111,411 of record JAZSAV010000019.1, read on the forward strand.
CAGCCTATAAGTGGAAATATCCGCAATATGTAAACCCTGTAGTTGCAAGCAATCCTACTGGCGGAACATGTAGCTTTACTGTATGCTATAAGGCACAGGCGCCGCAGTTCCTCATGCCAATGGCGTCCGCTTTAGGTGAGATGGACGTTGCCGAGGTTGATGTGCTCAATGCTCAGTTCACATGGACACAGCCAACCATCGCCTGCGGTTCTTCTTTCGCTAATTATGCTTACGACTTCAGGGTAGTAGAACTCTACGACGGTCAGCAGCCAGATGTGGCAATGGACAGAAACCCTGTTGTCTATCAGTCAACGGGACTGCTCAGCAATATGTGCGTCATTCCTACCAATATCATAACAAACAAGTTCCTTGCCAACAAGAAATATCTTGCACAGGTAACAGCCCGACAGAAGAACGCCAGTGCAATGGACTATGTTATGATTGAAAACGGTGGCAAGAGCACTTACCGCCTGTTCAAGATGAAGACCAGTACTCCTGCAGAACCTGAAGTTGAAGAGAAAGAGCCGGAACAACCCAAACCACAACCCGAACCAGAACAGGAACCGACACCTGAACCAGAACCCGAAGAAGAGGAGGAAGAGTCTGACGATGCCGTCTTCTTGTGGGGAAAGTCAGGCGTACAGGACAGTCTTTATAACAATGCCCTTTATAACTTCCGCAATCCAACCATCACCACGCCTGCTTTCGGCAATTACGGTGCACGAAAGCAATTCTTGCGCAGCGACATAGCTGTAACATGGCGTGAGGTATGGCATCTGGGCGGCGAGGGCTTGCAACCAGATACATTGACTTTCGATTACGAGGTTCAGCTGTATAATGGAGGTCAGGTTATTGACAAGGAGGAAGTTCTCAAGACCTCACCTATATATAATAAGGTAATAAAGGGAACGGCAGAACTTACCGATACCATCCGTTGGGACAGTATTGCGGAAAACATCAAAGAGAAAGACTATCTGGTGCTTCGCGTAAAACCTATCTGTACCAATGCGCCCGATTCAACCGTAGCATTCCATTTCGACAGTCTCAACGTATATGACTTCGCCATAGTAGAAGCCCTGTCAAAGCAATATTTCCAGTGCTCTAATAGGGTTAACATAGAGAATGAGACACCTACGACCGCCAGTGCAGACGACCTTACCGGTCAGATAGTAAAGTTAGGTGAGTACGAGCTGACCATCGACGAGATAAAGAAAGGTAGCAAGGAAGACACTTGGGAAGGCAAGGGCCGTGTGGAGTGGAATCCGCTCGGTACGAAGGTCATGGTCTGCGTTAAGTTTGAAGACCTGAAAATCAATACCGACAATGTTGTCTTTGCCGGTGAAGCCAAGTCTTATTCCAACGACAAGAACAGCAACAATGATATAGTAGAAAAACTGTTCAGCGACTGGGGTATAGACAATTATCTCACAAACTCCGCCATACCATACGCCGATTATATATCAGAAGAGGTTAAGGGCAAGGCAAAGGGACTTGCCGAAGAGCTCGACCTTAGCAAGTATTATGAGTATGTGGTTGTTGGCCAGAATGTGTGGAATGCCATAGGCAGTCAGAATATCGACGAGCTCTATATGCCTATAGCACTGCCAAGCAGTATGACAGAGAACAGTCCTGTTAATGTTCAGATAACTACGATGAAGTTCGCTGCTACCCATGCCACGATGGACCTCATCGGCGAGTTCGTGCTGCCTGACTGCGATGTTCTGCAAGACCAGATACTTGTGTTCGGTGCTCCGCGCCTTTGTATCTCTCCCGAGCGCATACTGCCAGAGTCAGGAACATTGGCGTTGCTCGGCGACCTTACGCTTACAGACCCCGATTCTGATTTCGACTGTACTTTCAAGGCTCCTAAAGACCCATTGAAACCAGTTGACGGCTGTTACGTTTCTTGGCATGCCGATGAGTTTGAGATGCTCGGCATAGACGTTGACATGAAGATTCCTGGACTGAAAAAGGAAGTGAATGGAGTGGTAACCGACGAGAATCCAGTTCTTAATATAAAGACAAGCATTGCCGATTGGGAAGACTGGATGGTTGACAACGTTTCAATGGACCCATTCCAAGCTGAAGACCTTCCTGGATGGACGTTTACAGTTGAGAACATCGTTTATGACCACTCTTATTCTCGCAACTCGGCTCATTTGGGCAAGTTCCCAACCAACTATGACAAGTCGAAGACAATGCGTGCCGGCGATGTGCTGACATGGCAAGGTCTCTATATCAAGGAAATCAGTGTGAAGATGCCAAAGTCACTGGAGTTTGGCACATCTGGCGACAAGCGACTGAAGATAACGGCCAAAGACATGTTCTTCGATGACTCAGGTGCTACGCTTGAAATAGGTGCAGATGATATCCTTTCAGCCAAGACTGGTAAGGCTGGCGGTTGGGCGTTCTCGCTCGACAAGCTTCAGGCAAGCTTTATTCAGAACAACTTCAACCATTGTAAGTTCAGTGGCAAGTTCGATGTGCCGCTCCTCGACGGCAAGATTGGCTATAATTGTCAGATACTAAAAATCAGCGACATAGAGAATGCGCCGGCAGGCAACTATGCCTATATCTTCAAAGTGCAGCAGGTAGATGACTTGAAGATGGACTTCTTCTTGGCTACAGCAGAATTTGATGACAAGCTGAGTTACATGCTTGTTGAGGCTGTGCCGGAAAAGACAGAGTTGAAGACACGTGTCGAACTGCTCTTGACTGGCGACCTATCCATCGGTGGCGACGCCATGAAGAGCAAGATGGGCAGTCTGCCACTTGACTTCGACCTGCCAGGTATCCACTTCTCTAAGATGCGTCTTGCCAACTGTCCGGTTTGGGAGTCGCAGTTCGACGACATCAAGGAGTTGCAGACGGCAAAGGACGATACCAAGACATTGCTGACGCTCTACAAGGGTAAGGACTTCAATATAAAGAACCAGTTGTATTTCAGCACAGGACAGTGGTCGTTGGCATCAATGTCAAAGAAACTGGGACCTTTTGAACTCTCTCTCGACAAATATAAATTCGACTACAAGAACGAACTGTTGAGTATGTCCATTGAGGGAATGGTGAAGCTGATTGAAGGACTTGACCTTAGTGCAACGGTAGGTATGACCATCAATGCCAGTTTGAAGGGAGTGACAGCTGTAGCTAAAGACTTTGATTTCTCGAAGATTTCATTCTCTTACGAAAATACCCAGTTCGACAAGGCTTCGTTCGGCAGTTCGTTTGCCGGCATGAAACTGAGCGGTGAACTTACGGCCAGCAACGATGCTAGCTATGGCAAGGGATATAAGGGAACTCTTACCTTTGTCATGCCTGGCGACCTCTTCAAGGCAGATGCTGAAGGCGGTTATTATAAACGTGACGATTACCGTTGGGGTTACTTCCTCGCTTCTTTGGGCAGCAGCACAGGTATTCAGATTCCGCCAATAGCCATTACCGATATCACTGCCGGCTTCTATTTCAACTGTATTCGTAAGTCAGCAACACAAGTAGAACCTCAAAAGGGTATCATCGGTGTGGTTGCAGGACTTGGCATCGCTTCGTCGGCAGGCAAAGACATGTTGGGTGGCAACTTTGAAATGACGGTTGTCTATGATAAGGACTATAAAGCCAAGGATGGCACGAAAGGACGTCTGACCACATTTATGTTAACGGGTAACTTGAAAGCCGTGTCTGGTATGATAAATTCCAATGCCACAATTGTTTATCAGGAAGATGATATCGATAAATATTTTGCCTTGAACATCACCGTCGATGCAAAGGCCGACGGTATTGGCGGCATCAGTGAGAAGATGACAGCCTTGTCTGATGATTTGGCAGACATGCAGAAGACGCTCAACAAGAACATGAAGGAGGCTGTGAGCAATGCCAGTGGCGGATTGCAGGCGGCATTTGATGACAAATCAAACTCAAAGGCTGACTCTAATCCTGGTGCTACGATGCCAGACAAACCGAAAGTGGGCGAAGTTTCTATTTCGCTCGACTTCCGTATCACAATGAAGGAGAAAGGAAAGAAACTGGATAAGGCTAAATGGCATCTCTATTTGGGACAGCCAGATGAAGACCTGCGATGCAAGTTCATCCTGGTTGACTTCAAGTCAAAGATTGTGAGTGTAAACATCGGTGCTAATGCTTATCTTTGCTTGGGTAACGAACTGCCAGGTAACGGTGAGTTGCCGCCGATTCCTCAGAAAATACGCCAGTTCCTCGATGGTTCAACCAAGGGTAGTGGTGTACAGAGTGCAGACATAAGCAAGGCGAACAATGCCCGAACGGCAGCCCTCAAAGACTTTCAGGCACAGGTGTATGGCGGTGTGATGATGGGTGCTTCGGCATGGGGATATATCGATGTTGACCTCGGACTGTTCTATGGTAACATCGGCGCCTTGGCCGGATTCGACGTCAGTATCCGCAAGATTGGAAATTCCCAGTGTATGAACATTCCGCGAACACCGGGATTCAACGGTTGGTATGCCGAAGGTCAGCTATATGCTTACCTCTATGCCAAGTTCGGTATCTACATCAACCTCGGTTTCTGGGACAAGAAGATTGACATCATTGATGCAGGCATCGGTGGTGTGCTTAGATTGGGACTCCCTAATCCGACTTATTTCACTGGCGATGTCCGTGTGAAGTTGCGCCTGTTGGCAGGACTGGTAAATATCAACCGCAGGTTTGAGTTTGAGTGTGGTGAACCGTGCGACATCTTCTACGGCAATGCTCTCGACAACTTCAAACTCTTCGGTGACTGCTCTATCGGAGACACTGTAAGGGCTAAGGGATGGAAGAAGGAGAATGCCGTCAATCCGAAGTTCTACATTCCGCCTTATCTGAACACCGAAGCACCGATTGAGGAGCACTTCCGTGTGTTGGACGAAACGGAATGGAATCGTCTGGCAAAAGACTTCAACGGCGACAAGGAACAACTGAAAGCACAGGCAAGCCGCACGTTCGTGTTCGACATGAACAACGTTGTAATGATATATGAGTACAACAGTCCTAACCAGAATCTGAATAACTATAACAGAGTCTATGGCTTCCAGTTCAAAGGCAAGAGCCGTTTCCAGCATCAGATAGACATGCTGCAACTGAACCCGAACAAGTATTACCGTTTGCGTGTAGGCGGTTGGGCTAAGGAGATAGAAAACGGTCAGGAAGTTGACCCGCTGAAGTGGAACGAGAATAAAAAGAAATATGAGAATGTAGCTTGGCAGCAGTACAAGGACTTTTACTTCTGCACCGGTGCGGCTGAAAAGCTCGATGATTGCCCAGAAGACCTCCAGAAGTATGTGGCGATAGCCTATCCGTCATATTACAACGAACTGAAGAGGACAGATACCTATATCAATGCTTATCTCTCCGACATACAGTCGCCGAACATAGCTTTCTTTACCGATATCTCCAAGCAGGCTTTCCAGAAAGGAAAGTTGCGCTGGAAGCTCGAACAAAGAGTCAATGGA
>JAZSAV010000020.1:0-545492 GCA_045602085.1 Prevotella sp.
ATATTCCAGGTATTTTACATCATCTCCGTATATCTTATGGTTATCTGAGACAAAGACAAGAGCTGTTTTCCAGAAGTCCTTCTTCTGAACATGGTCGTTCTTACGATTGGCAAAATCTGTCGTTTGACCTATGTACGCCTCTGGCTTTAATGCATTGGCATCACCAAGCAAAATATAAAAGGCAGGTTGTCCTGCTATATCTGCTATACTGTTGGCAATGTTGATTTCATCTCGTGGTATAACATAGAGGTGGCAAGTTGAGTTTGCCCCCATATAAATATTCCTTACTCCGGATAAAGTGCCATCTATCAACTCTGTGTGGATGGTGAAGGTGTTCTTTGCTTTCATGACTTTGGCGCTACTCTTATAAGTTCTATATAGTTACATTGATAGACAGATAACAAACTGCACTACAGACGATGCCAACAGCAGCTCCAATAATCCGACCTTAGCAGGTGTATTCTCTTGTATCATATTTATTTGATAACAGTTTGTTTCAAATGCCATTCAAACTCTATCCATGGCGTCTTGTACTTCTCTTCTTTATTCCTTATTCTATCTATAAGGATATAAACTATGCCAATATTGGCCGACACTACATGCGTAGAAGTTCATTGACGTTAATCTCTAGACATCTTGCTATCTCCATCAGGTTCTCCAAGTTGGGCTGTGCACTGTTGGTACACCATTTGGACACCGTGGCTTGGTCAACACCGATTTGCTCAGCTAACCACTTGTTGGTGCGCTTCTTCTCCGCAAGCACTACTTTCAGTCGATTTAAATCTTTACCTTCCATGTTATTCATTATTACATAATATTGGATACAAAGATAGCGTTTTCTTATCAGAAATAATTATGTTTTGCTAAAAATATGAGCGCAGAGGCAAAAATATTTGTCTTTTAACAAATATACGAAGGTGAAAAATAGAAAAAGCCTCACTATATTAACTCATAGAATGCCATTTTCAAATCAAAAGAACGAAAAATATGTGTTAAGACACAAATATATCTCAAAATGTTTGTTATATTAAACATTTTTATTTATCTTTGCGCTCAATAAGATACAATTATGGGAAAGAATACATTTGGTAAAACGATGCCAAGGGCATTGAGCCAGAACCTAAAGATTATGGGCGAGCAAATCATGTTGGCCCGCAAGCGTAGGCATCTGTCTATGCAGGATATTGCAGACAGAGCTACGGTGACACGACTGACTGTCTCAAAGGTTGAACATGGTGACCCAACGGTTTCTATGGGTATCTATGCGCGTGTACTCTTTGCACTTAATTTGGAAAAGGATATCACCCTGTTGGCTGCCGACGACGCTCTTGGCAGACAGCTTCAGGATGCAGAATTACTAAGACGATGAAGAGAATTATAGTTTACGCAGACTTTGACTTCCTAACCTCTCCCGAAGAGATTGGAACATTAGGCTACGAACATGTTCGTGGCAAAGACCATTTTGTCTTTGAGTATTCGCGCCAGTGGTTGAAACAGCATGGTGGCATTCTGCTGAGCGGTGACCTAATGAATGTACCTTCGTTGCAGCATCCTCGTGGTAATGATAATGTATTCGGTTTCGTCAAGGATTCCTTCCCCGATCGTTGGGGGCGTTTATTGCTTGACCGCAGAGAGCGACTGACTGCTCAACAGGAAGGTAGGCCGAAACGAATGCTCACTAATTACGACTATCTTATTGGTATCGAAGACTTCACTCGTATGGGCGGCATACGTTACAAAGAGGAAGATGGCGATAACTATATAAACGCGAGTGCAAAATACCTTGTTCCCCCTATTGAGAGTCTTCGTGCCCTGTGCGATGCATGCCATGAGATAGAATTGGCAGAGGAGCGCAATGAATTGCCAGAGCAACGCTGGCTCGACCAGCTGATTGATCCAGGAACCTCGCTCGGTGGTGCTCGCCCTAAGGCCAACGTGGTTGATACTGACGGCAAACTGTACGTGGCAAAGTTCCCATCAAAAAAGGATCTGGAGAATACTGAGCTTATTGAGCACTTGTCGCATCAACTTGCGGCCAAGGCTGGCATCAACGTGGCAAAGACGCGCACCATCAAGATTTCAAAAGACCGTAATCTGCTTCTTTCAGAACGCTTCGATAGAACAGCAGAAGGCCGTCGCATTCATTTTGCTTCTGCAATGTCGTTACTTGGTTTTGACGATGGAGCTGGCAGCAGCACAGGTAACGGCTATCTGGACATCGTTGATTTCATCCTTCGTGGGTGTACCGATGTGCGTCAGAATCTCCGTGAACTCTATCGCCGAGTGGCATTTAACGTCATGTTTGGCAATACCGACGACCACTTCCGTAATCACGGTTTCCTGCTTACCCCGAAAGGCTGGACACTCTCTCCTGCTTACGACATCAATCCTGGAGCGAAGTCACATCAATGCTTGCTCATCGATTCATACACAGAAGAGTCGGACATCAACGCGTTACTCTCTGCAAGTGAAAGCTACATGCTTGAACACAAAGAAGCATCAGAGATTATTGAGGAGGTTCGTGCTGCCATCAAAGACTGGCGCAAAACCGCTACTGAACAGCAAATACCCGCAAAGTTGTTAGAATCATATTCTATACGTTGGGATGAACTATAAAAAAGTAGCACATTCTGCACGTTTTCCGTGAAAAAATACCTTCAGACGAGAAACTCTCAAATCGAGCAAAAAGGCACGGTACAAGTCAAAATGGCAAAGTGATAATTATCAAGCATTTACACTTTCGCTTACTTTCAAAAAACTTTCGAAAAATAGCCATGTACCGATTAAATTCACTGAACGCTGATATTCAATTGATTGTCGATGGTGCATAGGAAAATTTGTCTTTATGTCAAAAAATAAGGGCAGACCAACAGATCTGCCCACTATTATACAATTAAGGTACTCATGTCTAAGTACTCATGTCTAAAGACTGATTACCCAGAAGCTATAAGGCGGCATGGTGATGGCTGAAGCATCAGATATTTCTCCTGTCTCCAACTTAACACGCTGCTGACCAGGTTTGCCTGAGAAACCCTGCCATTTCATTGTGGCAGATGACGGGGTGATACCACTGAGCGAGAAGCTTACTTCCACCGGCGATACGTTGGCTATCTTCAAGTATTGCTTGCCAGTCTTGCTATCTCTTACTACACTTGCAGTCAAACGGTTTTGGAGTGAGGAGTTTGGAGTTTGGAGTTCTACGGCGGTAGATAGGTATGTGTCGCCACTATAGTTGCCGAACAGCCATTGTGTCCAGTAGCTTGGTGTCTTGTCTATGTGGTGATTGTCGAAGTACATCATGTCGGGACTCCAGTTGCTATGGCCGTTCTTTGACAGCAGTGGCGCATAGCTTGTCATCACCACCACATCGGCGTTTCGTTCAATGCCACACAGATAGGCAGCCTCGGCAAGTGCACAGTCAACCCCACCCTTGCCCACTCTAACGGCATACTCGCCAAGATATACCTTTGGCGCCGTGCGGTCGTAGTTGTCGTAGTAGTCTTGATTGTTGAGGAACCAACCCACGCTTTCGTAGTAGTGCTCATCCACCATGTCGAACACGTCGCGGTGTTTGTTGGCAAACTTCCAACCCTCTATGTAGTCGCTGCTTGGATAGTGGAAAGGACCAACCGTTCCGCAGACCTCAATGTCTGGATATTTCTCTTTAATGGCCTTGCTTATCATGAGGCAACGCTCTTCAAAAACTGTTGAAATCAAGTCTTCATTGCCCACGCCTATATACTTGAGGTTGAATGGCTTAGGATGTCCCGCATCTGCCCTCATCTTAGCCCACTTGCTAGTGGCAGGGTCGCCGTTTGCCCATTCTATCAAATCAAGGAACTCTTGGATATACGCAGGCATGTCTTCCATTGGAATACCGCCCTGCTGACCACCATAGCCATGTTCGTCGGGACCTGAGTTTTGGCATGGCACGCCAGCCGCAAGCACAGGCAGCGGTTCTGCACCAATGTCTTCGCAGAACTGGAAGTACTCGTAGAAACCTAGTCCGCGCGTCTGATGATAGTTCCAGATGTTTCGGTCTGGCGTTCTTTCGTGAAGCGGCCCTACGGTGTGGTGCCAGTGGTATATGTTTTCAAGTCCGTCGCCATGCGTCATGCAACCGCCTGGGAATCTTACGAATCGTGGTTTCAAATCGGCTATGGCCTGAGCAATATCCTTTCTTAGTCCGTTCTTTCTCTTGCAGAATGTTTCTTGCGGGAAGAGGCTAATCATATCCATAGCCACGCTACCCTTGCCTTCGGTGATAAGCATGAGCTGTGCTGCCTTGCTACTGGCATTTGCCTTCAGCGTGGTCTGATACAGCTTCCATTCGCCTATTTTGCCCTTTGTCTTTATCTGTGTCTGTGCCAGAACGTTGTTTCCATCTACCAGAGCCACAGTGAGTTTCTTGCTCTTTACATCCTTTGGACTAAGCCATAGCGAGAAGTCGTAGAGCGCACCTTGGTCAACGCGTATGCCATCCCAGCCCGAGTTGTAGATAGTATCGGCGGCAGCCACCACGATATGGTGCTTGTTAACGAGACTAAGAGGGTTGTCGGTAGCGAGCTTCATATTTCCCTTAGCCGAGCGCCATGCAAAGAGCGGTCCCCACTGCTTGTCTCTGCCCTCGCCTTTCTTATACTCGAAGTCGCGGTTCTGAATGAGTTCGGCATAAAGTCCTCCATCGGCGGCATAGCTAATGTCTTCGAAGAACACGCCAATGAGCTTGTCGCTTATCTTCTTCTGCTGCTGCGGATTAACGTTTATCCTTGCTTTCAGTTGCTTGCCCATGATGCTTTCGAAGCGTTTTGGATCGTCTCTTAGCGACTCGGCATTCTCCTTGTTGAATTCATCAATCATCTTGAAGTGGTCGAAGATGATGTCGGTTGGCTTTTGAGTCGAGAACGTATAGCCCTCGTATTTCTTTCCATCCACAACGACCGTTTCCATCTTCTGCCTGTATGTCGTGTAGTAGTCATGCTTATCTTTAGAAGCCTCTACGTCGGGCGTGAAATGGCGGAAGTCATGGTTGGTGGTGGTTTGGCGCACCTTGCCGTCCTTGGTCTTGAAGAGCACCACATACTGTTCCTTCTCATCGTCATAGTACACAACTGGCGCTATACAGACGGTTGACATGCGCGGATAGTCCTGCGGACGCCACGTAACTAAATCGTCGCTTACGGCAACGGCAAAGCATGGGCTGTAGTCGTTAACCTGAAAAACAGCAACGAAGCCACCCTTTTTTCTTTGAATCATCATAGGAGAGTACATCTTCTTCTCGCTGCCCCATCGAGAGTAGTCGCTAGAGAAGAGCTGCCCTAAATGCTTGTATGTGCTGTCCGTATCAGCATAGGCCAAATGATAGCCATGAGCGGGACCTGGAGAATAGTGGAAAAACTTGCCAAATCTGCTATCATCAGCATTGGCAAGAGAGACCATAGCCAGCGATGCTAAGAGCATGGTTGTCTTTTTTTTGTAGTTTATCATTTTGAAAAAGAATTATAATTAGTAGCTCAATATATTCTTGCAAATTTATAGCAATTACGATGAAAACACAAGAAACAGGCGGTTAATCAATGTTAAACATACTTTTTTCATCATTTCATTTCCATATATGAAAAAAAAATTGTAACTTGCGATGTTTTTATTAAACATCGACCATGAGCATAAAAAAAATTATAATATTGCTGTTATTTTCTTTTACAGCATCTACAATCAGTAAGGCACAACAATTAAAAGCGACGCTATCACATTATAGCACGGAAAACGATTTAGTCAGCAATGCCGTATCCCATATAACCCAAGACAAATATGGTTATCTATGGATTGCGACATGGAATGGTTTGTCTCGCTTTGATGGATATAACTTTTACAACTACAAATTAGGAGCAGCAAGCGGCATTCCACTGCTTCATAACCGCATTTTAGATTTGAAAGTCGATCATTACCAGAATATATGGATGAGAATGTACGATGGAAGAATCTTTATGCTAAACCGCTCTACTGATAATATTGTCAATGTTTTTGAAGGTGTTACCGGTTATGAAAATTTCAAGACCTACCATCCTCTTACAGTAACAAGCAAAGGCGATGTTTTAGCTGCAATAGACAAAACCGGTATTTACAAGATGGCATTTGACCCTAAGACAAATACTATTAAAAGAAAATTTATCACAACAAATAAAATACGAATAACATCTATAGTTGAGGGATATAAAAATGATCTTTGGGTAGCCACCGACGAAGGAATTCATAGACTTGGTCCCAATGATGAAAGTATTGACCAAGAGGGCATATTCCCAGAAGAGCAAATTATTTGCATGTATTCTAACGGATTTAATATCTATGCAGGTACTTATGCCGGAAAAATCATATCTTTCGCATATGGCCAGGAACCTCAGATATTATATGAGACCGACCGCCCCATATCATCTGTTTTCATAGACAGCCACAACCAGCTATGGTTTACCACAAGTCAAATCGGCGTATCAAAACTTGATTTGCAAACTGGTCAAAGAAAAGACTATGCACAGGAGATAACTGTGCCTGAATATGATGTCAATGGCGCCTTTGTTACAGAGGTGAATGGTATTGTATGGATAAATATGAATCATGGCGGATTTGGATATTACAACAGAGAGAATGATGTTGTTGAATACTTTCATAACAATCCTGCCAATCCATGGGATTTGTCAAACACTGTTACAACATACCTTGCTCTGCCAGAAGATGTCATATTTGAATCAACAAGCCGTAAGGGTCTGGAAAAACTGATGATTCAGAAAAAGACCATTGAACGCATAAAGCTGTTCGATAGCATTGAGGACGATGACAAGAACGAAGTACGCGCCTTGTTTCATGACAAACAAAGGAATATATTCATGGTCGGCAATTCAAAAAGCGACCTTTTCATCATAAAAGGCGATAACAAGATTCATATAACACATGACAGCAACGGGAACCCACTTGGTCGTATATATGATATAAACAAAGACCGTATGGGCAACTATTGGATTTGCTCTAAAGGAGGAGGCGTTTTCAAAATGACCTACTCTGACGACGGAAATTATAAATTCATTTCATATAAACATGATGAGAATAACGCAAACAGTCTTAGTTCTAACAATGCGTATTGTTCTGTTGAAGACAAACATGGCAATATATGGGTTGCTACTTATGATGGCGGTGTGAATATCATGGTAAAAAAATCTGATGGTACTTTTGACTTTGTCAATAACAAAAACGGCATGAAGGATTATCCGCAGAATTCACACCATAAAGTCCGTTCATTAACCATCGACAAAGAAGGTTCTGTATGGGCAGGTACAACAGACGGTTTAATTGTTATGTCGTATGAGAACAATGAAGCAAAAATCAGTAAAGCGACAGAACAACCTGAGCCTTCTAAGCGTCTTCAATGTAACGACATTATATGCTTAAAATGCGATGAGAACGGCACTATATGGATTGGCACAAACGGCGGCGGATTAAGTCATTGTACAGGAAAAGACGAGAATGGATTCTATGCATTTGAGACTTTAGAAAGTAAAGACGGGCTCCCTTCAGATGAAATAAAAAGTCTTACCTTTGACAATACCGGTGATGTTTGGTTTGCCACAGACCATATCATCTGCTCATACGATATCCAGAAGAAAGTTTTAAGTACATATTCTTTCCAAGATGGAGTTGACGACACTTTCTGTTCAGAACGGACAGCATTATCTACTCCTGACGGCAACATTCTTATTGGAACACAAAACGGTTATTATTTTGTTGACTGCAAAAAACTGACTACGCATTCCGGTTCTGTTCTTAAACTGAAAATTACCGATTTCTATATTGATGACGTATTGATGTCACCAAGCAAAAACGATACATATAGTTATTATGTACCTGACAGCAAACAGGTCACTCTGCCTGATCACAATAGTGATTTTTCAATCCGTTTTGCATCTTTGAACTACCAACTGCAACATCGTGTCCATTACCAGTATATGCTTGAAGGATATGATACTGAATGGAGAAACTCTAACAAAGACAGAATTGCACGTTACAGCGACCTCTCCGGGGGTAATTACACTTTCAAAGTCAAAGCCTTCATTTTGGAATCTCCCGACAAATATGACATCAGAACAATGGAGATTACCGTGCCGCCACACTTCCTATTATCGGCTAAAGCCTTGTGGATATATATACTTATTTCCATACTGCTCATAATCTGTATTGTATTCATTTACAAAAAAAGAAAAGAGCGTGTAAGCAAATTATCCACACAAGAACTTGATGCCTATGAATTCTCAAATTTAAAGAAAGAGAACCACACATTTGTTAAACAACAATTAGCATGGTTGGAAGAGAACTATTCTAACTCTGAACTAAAGATTGAGGATCTTGTTGCACAATCTTCACTAAGTCGTACATCTTTCTATAATGAACTCAAATCCAATACCGGATTGTCGCCAAAGGAATTTATATTAGAATTCCGACTTAGAAAAGCCATGTCATTCCTTAAAAGTAGTGGCATGACAATTTCCGAGATTGCATATAAGACAGGTTTTAATGACCCTGTATATTTTGCCAAACTGTTTAAGCAGAAAACGGGCATGACTCCTACTAATTATCGAGAGGAGCAACAACCTGCAAAGCAACAGGATGACTATGTCCAGATAGAAGATTAACATATATATTAGTAGATATTTACTCAAAAGATTCTTTTTTCAATTATAAAATATGTAACTTTGCAGAAAGAAAAGACATGGGTCGTATCGGTTAGATCGGGATACTCATCAATAAATCAGAAAACCGAGTTAAGTTTTCCTACCAATGGCGGGCCACATCCTTAACAGGTAGCACTTTTGAGCCGGTGGATTACAAAGGAGGAGAACTCTCAAACCTTATATCAAAGGAGTTTTCATCACATCACTGGTACGACCCTTTTTATAAAAACAATTTAATTACCATATATGTTTTCTGGAATAGTAGAAGAATTTGCCACTGTCGTGGCCATAAACAAAGACCGTGACAATATTGATTTCACTTTTAAGTGTTCTTTTGTTAGCGAACTTAAAATAGACCAAAGTATTGCTCACAACGGGGTATGCCTGACAGTTGTTACCATTATTGACGACACATACACCGTTACTGCCATGAAAGAGACATTAGAACGTAGCAACTTGGGGCTCCTGAATATTGGAGATAAAGTCAACGTTGAACGCTCTATGCTGATGAATGGCAGACTTGACGGCCATATTGTACAAGGCCATGTTGACCAAACAGCCATTTGTACAAAGGTTGAAGACGCCAACGGAAGTACATATTTTACTTTTGAATATGATTGTAATAGAGATATGGCACGACGCGGTTATTTCACTGTTGACAAGGGAAGCGTAACCGTAAATGGTGTCTCACTGACTGTCTGCAACCCTACCGCCAATAGTTTTCAAGTTGCCATAATTCCATACACATTTGAACATACCAACTTCTGCGATATTAAAATAGGAACGACAGTAAATATCGAGTTTGATATTTTAGGCAAATATATAGCCAGACTACAGCAATTTTAAGTCTGAAAGCTTTAAATAAAAAAGGATGTTTAAAACATCCTTTTTTATTTATATATATCTAAGAGCTCATGTGGAGTTTCTACAAAATCTGTCGCACCATGCGCAGTTAAGAAATCCTTATTTCGGAATCCCCATAGCACACTGACACACCGTATTCCCGCATTCTTTGCTGTTTGTATATCAACGTCACTGTCACCAATGTATATCGCATCAGAAGCAGGCATCCCTAAAAGACGAAGACTCTCAAAAATTCCGTCAGGCGATGGTTTTCTCGATATGGATGCACTTTCACCGATAGCGACTTCTACATAATCGCCAAAATAAATCCTACACAACTCTTTAGTTGCCGCATCGAATTTATTGCTAACAACAGCCACACGTTTTCCACAACGTTTCAATTCAGACAGCAATTCCATTATACCTGCATATGGTCCTGTCTTATCTGTTGAATGAATAAAATAATATTCTCTAAAAACGGCAAGTACTTTATCTATGGTGTCTTGTGACGTTCCGTAAGGAACAGCCCTCTCAATAAGTTTTCTTACACCGTTGCCAACAAAACCTCTAACCTCCTCTACTGTTCGTTGGGGCATATTTTCTCTACCCAAAGCATAGTTGACACTCATAGCCAAATCATCTAAGGTATTTAACAAGGTGCCATCCAGATCAAAAATATATGCATTATATCCTATCATCTCTTACTATGTTTAATCATCATTGACAATTTGTTATTAAAGCGTTCTTCATTCATCAACTGTTCTATTGTAATATGCATACGGTATTTCCATTTATTATGCACATCACTCGGCACATTAATACGCTCTTCACGAACATTTTCATTTCTTAGTTGTCCATCAATTGCCAACCAGTCCTGAAAAGACATCAGACACAGCATAGACGGACAATATAAATGGCGGGCTACAATTTCTTCTGCTATATGAGCAGGCATCTGCTCTGGAGCACGACCTTGCCTTTGCAACATTGTCACGAAATACCTTTGTGCCCTATCTGGATTCTCTTGCCACCAAAGGCGCAACGGCGACATATCATGCGTAGAGAATGTAGCAACACTACGATAAGGATTTGATTCAATATGCGAGTACTCAGTTCCTGTTTCTTTTGGCATGGTCTGAATCTCAAGAGTCAAGATTCTCTGAGCATCAAGCACTGGTTGCACACAATTTGGAAGCATTCCCAAATCCTCTGCACATACCAGCATTCGAGTTCCATCTAATACTTGCGACAATCTCTTTGTGCCCAATCCGCCCCAGAACAAATTATGACGCTGATAATAATAGTTATTATACAACCTCATAAACGAATCCTTCTCACTATCGTTCAAGACCTCATATACAGGTTCATTATAGACAGAGATGCGTGGATGATACATATCTGGCTGATGAGGGTCTTCCAAGAACAGCACATTACTGATTAACCTGTAAAGTCCATCCCTTATCCATACACTATTCTCATCATTTTGCCCGTCAAAATACGATTCGACCTTCTTCTGTGTACAATATTCTGATTTCAAATCATATAGTCCATACGATTTTTTAACCAAGAACGTGTCACGCACATAGGATGCATGCACACCGAAGAACTTGTCAAGAACCTTGTCGTTTATAAAAGGACAAGTAAAGAACTCCTTTCTGAATTGTAGTCCAAAATACTCTATCTCTCCTACAGTCAACGGCAAAGATGGAGAAAAGTGCCCTAATAGTCCATGTACTGCATTTTCTGGAATCTCCCATATTCTAAAGAATCCTAACACATGGTCTATACGAAATGCATCGAAGTATTGCTCCATGTGCCTGAACCTCTCTCGCCACCATTTACAAGAGTCTTTTTCCATTGCATTCCAGTTATATGTTGGGAATCCCCAATTCTGACCATTTTGCGAAAATGCATCAGGAGGCGCACCCGTTTGCATATCAAGATTAAACAGATGTGGTTGGTTTAATGCCTCAACGCTATCTCGACTGATTCCTATTGGTATGTCACCTTTCAAAATCACCCCTTTGCTCCTTGCATATCTTGATGCTTCAGACAGTTGCATGTGCAACAAATATTGAGAATAGTAATAGAAATCATGTGAAGAAGCACCATCTCGTTTCATGCAGAAGATTGCGTAATCATCCAACCAGAATGAGTTATCCTCAATAAACTTCTTATAATCTTTATTCTTTGACAAACTATCCCTCTGCTCTGAATAAAGTTCTTTAAGATAGGATGTTTTTACCCTATCAACAGCTTCGTAATCGCTATATGAAATACTATTCAGTTCTCTTTGCTTACGATGATAAGCATTCATCTTTGACTTATCAGCCAATAGTCCTGCTGCATGCAAATCAATATAATGAGGATGCAGGGCATAAATGGAAATCGCATTGTAAGGATAAGAATCGCTCCAATCCCGCCTTTTCGTTGTATCGTTAACTGGCAGAATCTGTATAACCTTCATTCCAACCTTTGCGACCCAATCAACAAAGCGCTTCAAATCACCGAAATCACCTACTCCATAGGAATGTTCACTGCGCAATGAGAATACAGGCACTACGACTCCAGCAGCTCTCCACATATCCTCTTTGATTCTTATTATGCCTCCATCGAGCACCTCTACTTGTCCGTCAGAAACAGCATGTTCTGAAACGAGTCTGTTTTCGCCTTCTTCCCATGCAACAAAATCGCCGTTCGAATCATCTACGACAACATATTTAAATTCCAACGGCATCATCATATCTACAACATTAACAGCCAGCATCCATCTTTGCTGTCCTACATATTGCATTTTCTGGTATCTTGAGGTGTTCCACCCACCAATAGCCGGATGACTGCCACATACTGCAACAGCCTGACCTTTCTTGAGTTGAGGAGCCATAATGACAAACAACAGCGTTCTCCTATACAAAGGAATACGAAACGCCTGTGTCTTTTCATTCCTATCAGAACCTACAACGGTAAGATAAGCATTACTGAACAGATGCTGCTGCACCGGTATCTCCCTCCAGGAATCAGCAAGCAGGAAATCCTTAGTCGTGTCAAAAGCATAAAGTCGCGGCACCAAAGTCCATTCTTTCCTAATAACATGCCCATCAGAATCCTCTACTTGATAATAATAAGAAAACGATTCTATCGGATGCTGACGCGACTCCATGGCAGAAGTCTCTATATTCCACCACAAGCCATCTTGGGTTGCCATCAGCAAATTATGCCTTTTGACACTCCCGTCCTTACGTCTATACTCTATCACAACATGGATATTCTCCCCCCATGATGTGCCATACTGTATGCTGAATCTTAGTTTCATAATGCAAAAATAATCAAAAATATCAAGAAACAAATATATAACTATTCCCACTATAGTTTTTTTTATTAACTTTGTAACATAATTTAATTCACTACAAAATAGAAAACATCATGATTCGACTCAAAGCGAAACACTACATATTGACAGTCATAACGTGTATTTTGCTGTGCTCAGGTATAGCTTACTATTACTTTTTTACCACTATGGCAGAAAACACAGAGACAGCATATATATACATAGATGCAGACGACAATCAGGATTCTGTATTTACCAAACTCAAGTCATTATCATCCAATCACGGATTAAACGGTTTCAAAACCATTGTAAGACACAGCAAATACGCAGAGAATATTCATACCGGACGTTATGCAATCAAACCAGGTGAAAATGCCTATGATATTTTCAATAGATTGAAAAGCGGGCAGCAGTCATCAATGAATTTGCGTATCCCGTCTTTCCGTACAATGGACAAACTGGCAGGACACCTTGGCCGCAAACTAATGATTGACAGTCTCACACTTGTAAAAGCGTTCTACGATACTGCTTTTTGTAAAAAATACGGATATAGCGTTGAAACCCTCCCAGCTCTCTTCGTCCCCAACACTTACGATATGTTCTGGAATGTGAGTCTGGAGAACTTCATGAAAAGAATGACAAAGGAACATCAGGCATTTTGGAACAAAGAGCGTACGGCAAAGGCTGACTCTCTTAAACTTTCAAAAACAGAGGTAGCGACATTGGCCAGCATAATAGACGAGGAGACTGCAAATAACGGCGAAAAGCCAATGATTGCAGGAATGTATTTAAACAGACTCCGCATCAACATGCCATTACAAGCCGACCCAACCATAAAGTTTGCCATGAAAGAGTTTAAGATTAGGCGAATTTACAACAACATGCTCAAGACCGAAAGTCCATATAATACCTATATCAACACCGGACTTCCCCCTGGTCCCATTAAAATAGCATCAATAGCAGGTATTGACGCTGTTCTGAATTATGTTGACCACAAATATCTTTACATGTGTGCCAAAGAGGATTTCTCAGGCACACACAATTTTGCGGCGACATACAGAGAACATCTTAATAACGCCATCAGATACCGCAAGGCACTAAACAAGAGAAATATCAAATAGTAACAATGAGATTTTGTCCATTTTCGGACATTAGTTTACTATTATTACATATAATCATATTTTGAACATTATTTTGTCTTTATTGGTATGTTTGTTTACTAAAAAATTGACGATATTTGCAAAACAACTTAGAAATAATGAACAAATAAATACAAAATGATTAGTGACATTGATAAAAAGAAAGCCAAAGAACTGAATATTGATATACAATACTCAGACGATGACATTATTATTGTTGACAGCATAAAGCAATTAAAACCAAGAGCAGGGAAAAGAGTACCTGTCAATATTATCCTGCTATGCACTAATGGTACAGGCAAAGTTAATGTAAACGGCAACATTTTTGAAATAAACAAAAATGACTTGTTGATTATGCCACCTAACACATACCTTGAAGACGCCGTCACAAGCAAAGATTTTGAATGTAAGGTACTGTGCCTGACAAACAGCATCATACAATCTTTCCTACGCCCTAATGCCAATATCTGGAATATGGTTTTCTACATGAACAAGTCAAGAATAAGAAAAATAGAGGCAGAAGAGGCTGGTATGTATGTCAAGTTCCATGAACTGACAGATACCTTGAAAAGGATGGAAGACAACAAATACAAGAACCTTATTATGCAATCCTTGATAAAAGGAAGCATATTGTCAATATGTAACGCATTGGAGAAATCCGTAAAAGAAGATTATGACAATGATTCTCCCGGCAAGACAATCTTTATAAAATTTCTAAATTTGCTGGACCAAAACAAACCCAAGAGAATGTCTGTTGCTGAATATGCAAACCAATTGTGTGTTACGCCTAAATATCTGACAATAATCTGCAAGAGAAACTCTGAGAGGACTGCTATTGAATGGATACACAAGTATGTTAACGATGAGGTGCGTTACTATCTGGGACAAACAGATTTGTCATTGAAAGAGATTACCCATTTGCTAAACTTCCCTAATGTTTCCTTCTTCGGCAGGTATGTCAAGCAACATTTTGGAGTATCACCCAAAACATTAAGACAGAATCTATAGATTGCTGAAAAAATAAGAGCGGTGCATTATAACTTGCATCGCTCTTTTGTTTATTTATCTTATACGATCAGCAGCTCGCACAAGCTTCTCATCAGAAATAATCGCCCTCCTTGCTAAATAGTATAATACCAAAGATACGCCTGGCAATGAAACATACCATGACAGCCCTGTTTCACCTGAAGCATCCAAATGAGCTATCACAAAGTAAAGTATATACCAGCAAACAAGAAGCAGCATGTTAAACAAACAGAACTTAGCCTGCATCTTGCGATTATTATATACAAATATAGTATAAAATCCAAATATTGCAGACAAGATCAATATAACGAAAAAAATCCACGCGCCCCACATCATGCATGAACACGTTACAGTTGAAATAACTGCTAAAAGAAGATAAACAGACTGTATGCGCTGAATCATAATTAGCCAATTTATTCGCCAGCCTTGATTGACTCACGTGAAGGGTCTCGCCAATAAACCTTATCTTCCACAAATTCCTGAGTAGCAAGAAGAGATGGCTTTGGCAATTTCTCATAATAACGAGATATTTCTATCTGCTCACGATTCTCAAACACTTCCTCCAAAGTGTCATTGTATGAAGCAAACTCAGCAAGTTTCTTGCTCAGGTCTTCTTTAATCTGAACAGAAATCTGATTTGCTCTCTTTGAAATGATTGCAACACTTTCATAGATGTTACCTGTCTCATCACAAAGATCCATAATGTTTCGTGTAACGGTATTTACCGGTGCCTTTGATTTCTTGTAATCCATTTTTATATATCTTTAATTCTTAGTTATCTTTTTACATTTTGCTATATATTTCTCAGCTGTTCCACGCTCTTTGCTATCAGGGAACTCATTTAAGAATCCATAGCATTCGTCTTCTGCATCACGATAGCGTTCTAGTTTCTTCTCTTCAACACTTTGTTCTGCAAGTTCAAATTTGCTCTTCATTATAAGGAGGGCAAAATCCTCACGCTTATCCGTATAAGGGTATGTCTTCAAAGCATTCTGCGCTGTAACGATACAAGCCTCATAGTTTGAACCGCCATGCGTACAGTTAAGGAAATAATCACCAAGTTTGAAATACAATTGAGCAGAAAGATACTCTTTCATCACCAACTTGTCCTGCAATTCAAACAAACGATCCTGTGCCTTCGGCTTAAGTTTTGAATCTGGGAAAAAATCAAGGAATTGCTGGAAAGCATTTATTGCACCAACTGTAGGAGTCTGGTCAAGACGAGGTTCCGGCGTACTTTGATAGAGTGACTGGCCGATGTAATATGAAGCCTCTTCTGCATAAAGTCCTTTTGGATATGAAGCATAATACTTTTTGAAAGTAGCTGCAGCACTTTCATAGTCTCTGCTTCCATATTCAGACATTGCCAGCATATAAAGACATTCCTCTGCATTATCTGTTCCTTTTAAAATCGTCACCAATTCCTGCAATAGTGAAATGGCTTGCGAGTACTTTCCCTTAGCGAAACATTCTTTTGCATATTCGTATTTATACGCATAGTCGGATGTCTTATAAACACGATTAAACTCAGAGGCGCAACTGCAAAAGAGCAGCAAGATACCACATATTATTAGAATAAAGTTTTTCTTCATTATTATCCGATAATACTTATGCTGTATTGATTTTGAACTGCAAAAATAATGATTTTCCCCCTAATTTCAAAGTATTTAATACGTTTTTTAGCAAATTAAGCAAGTTTATAACGTTTATTACATCAGAAATGATTAATTTTGCTCTAACTATGAGCGAATTTAAACTGATTTCAAAATACAAGCCAACGGGAGACCAACCGGAAGCGATAGCAGAGCTCACCAACGGCATCAATCGTGGAGACAAGGCTCAGGTTCTATTGGGAGTTACGGGTTCCGGAAAGACTTTTACCGTTGCTAATGTTATTGCCAATATAAACCGACCGACCCTAATTCTTAGCCATAACAAAACACTTGCTGCACAATTGTATGAAGAAATGCGTGGCTTTTTCCCAGAAAATGCAGTTGAATATTATGTAAGTTATTACGACTATTATCAACCCGAAGCTTATCTCCCCCACTCCGACACTTATATAGAAAAGGATTTGGCTATCAACGAAGAGATTGACCGCCTCAGGTTACGGGCTGTATCCTCACTATTGTCAGGAAGAAAAGATGTTGTTGTCGTATCTTCTGTCAGTTGCATTTATGGTATGGGCAGCCCTATTGCACTATCGGAGAATGTGATTGAATTGCGTGTAGGACAGATTTTAGACCGAAACGCATTATTGAGAAAACTCGTACAGGCATTATACACCAGAAACGACATCGAATTACAAAGAGGCAATTTCAGAGTGAAAGGCGACACTGTTGATATTGCCATGGCATACAATGATGTAATATTAAGAGTTGTATTTTGGGACGATGAGATTGACAGCATCGAGGAACTTGATTCCGTTACAATGACAAGGATGGCTAAATTCGACGAATACAAACTCTATCCTGCCAACTTGTTTATGACAAGCCAGGAACAGACTGATATTGCCATCAGAAACATTCAAGACGACCTCGTTAAACAGATTGACTTCTTTACTGAGGTTGGCGACATGATAAAGGCTGAGCGTATCAAGGAAAGGGTCGAATACGATATGGAAATGATTAAGGAGTTAGGCCATTGTTCTGGTATCGAAAACTATTCAAGATATTTCGATGGAAGGAATGCAGGCGAACGCCCCTATTGCCTCCTGGACTTTTTCCCCGACGACTATCTCATTGTAATTGACGAAAGCCACGTCAGCGTTCCGCAAATCGGCGCGATGTATGGTGGCGACAGAGCGAGAAAGACCAATCTTGTTGAATATGGCTTTCGCCTGCCGGCAGCATTCGACAACAGACCTCTCACTTTTGACGAATTCTGCGAAATGACCAATCAGGTAATATATGTTTCAGCCACACCTGCAGACTATGAGTTGGAACAAAGCGAAGGTGTTGTAGTTGAACAGATCATACGTCCTACAGGATTGCTTGACCCGGAGATTGTTGTGCGACCAAGCGAGAACCAGATTGATGACCTGATGGCAGAGATTGAATATCGGGCAGAGAAAGACGAAAGGATTCTGGTTACGACCTTAACAAAAAGGATGGCAGAAGAGCTGACCGAATACTTGCTGAAACATGACATCAGGACAGCATACATACATAGCGATGTAACAACACTTGACCGTGTAAAGATTCTTGAAGATTTAAGGCATGGTGTTTACGACGTATTGGTTGGCGTCAACCTGCTACGAGAGGGTTTGGATTTACCGGAAGTCTCACTTGTCGCTATTCTCGATGCTGACAAAGAGGGATTCCTAAGAAACAAAAAAAGCCTCACCCAGACTGCCGGAAGAGCGGCACGAAACGTAAACGGCAAGGTTATCATGTATGCAGACAAGGTTACACCAAGCATGCAAGCTACCATCGACGAGACCAACAGACGAAGAATA
The DNA here is from genome assembly GCA_045602085.1 of Prevotella sp. Lineage (GTDB taxonomy): Bacteria > Bacteroidota > Bacteroidia > Bacteroidales > Bacteroidaceae > Prevotella. The sequence goes on from JAZSAV010000020.1 coordinate 18,508, forward strand.
AAGCAGCTGAAATATAACGAGGAGCATGGCATCACCCCTACACAAATCAAGAAAAACGTCAGTCAAAGCATGCTTAGGACAGAGGTTAATGCGGAACAAACACAGCAACCGACAAAGAGCACAGCTTACGAGGTGGCACACGAAACCTACTTTGCTGCAGACCCGATTATAGAAAGGATGACAAGGCAACAGTTAGAAAAGAGCATTGCAAACACGACAAAGCTCATGAAAGAGGCTGCAAAGAATCTCGATTTCATCCAAGCTGCACAATATCGTGATGAGATTATAAAACTTCAGAAACAGTTGGAACTTAAATAGGCGAACACTGAAATAATGTAAAAAAAAGATTCTAAAGCCTAAAGTTTCAAAGAGCGCCTGAAAGTTTTTGTTGTTAATATGCTCAGAATAGTAAGATATTTTGTAATTTTGCAAGAAATATAAGAAAACATACAATAAAATGAAAAGAATTGTAATTGCAATAATGATGTTTTTGCCACTGACAGCAATGGCACAAAACAACACATGGGAACAAGCGGAAACAAACGATAAAGGTGTAGTTGTCAATCCTGACCAGAAGTATCTCGTCGGAGCTGTACCTGTAGTAAATGGAAGGGTTGAGTTTGAAAAGACTATCGACGCACCAGGCAAAAGTGCCTCACAGATATATGAAATCATCTACAACTACATGCAGAAGATGACAACCGAACCCAACCAGTTCGAGCAAAGCAGGATTATATTGAAGGATAGTATCAATATGGAATTGGCTGGCAGCTATCAGGAGTGGTTGGTGTTCAAGAACAAGCCTTTGGTTTTAGACCGCACAAGACTGTTCTTCAACCTCATGGCAAAATGCGAAAACGGCAAGGCTGTCATAAAGATGTCACGCATCTATTATCTTTATGATGAAGAAAGACAAGCACAGACCTACAAGGCTGAAGAATGGATTACAGACGAATATGGCTTGAAAAAGAACAAGCAAAAATTGTCTCGTGTAACAGGTAAGTTCCGCAAAAAGACTATCGACAGAAAAGATTATATTTTCAACAAGATTGAATCACTTTTGAAATAACATTATGACCGACAACGCTATCAAGGCAGAGGAAATCAGACGACAGAGACATCAGGGAAACGAAAAACAGATTATGATATTCAAGTTAAGAAACATCTTGAATATCATATTCATTATCGGCGCTGTTGTCGGCATGGTTTACTACTTTTTCTTCGACGAATACATTGGAACAATTATCATACTTGTCGCAATGGGTTTCAAAATCACAGAGACTTCCATAAGACTATTAAAGATTAAATGAAAAGAAAGATATTAGCAGTTCTTCTATTTTGCGGTTCTTTTTGTTCAATATCGGCCCAGGAGTTTAATCAGATAGATGATAGCGGAGAAATAACACAAAGAAACGGAAGCACCAATAGGAACTTCAATAAACACAGCAACGACACGACCAAGAACAAGGAGATACCCAAGGGTATCCATGTCTGGACAGTTGACCGTAAGTTTGGCGATATAACGCCAGCAGCTGTTGACACGTTGCCGCACCTGTTTCAGAACACCATATTCAATACTGGTGTTTATGGTGACTACAATACAACTGGAAATAATTATACAGCTCGACAGAGCAGGATATTCATTGACAGACCGTTAACCGACCAGTTTATTTTCACCCAAGCATACAGTCGCATTATCAAGCAACCGGAACAGTTTCATTTCACAAACACATTGTCCCCTATCACCAATATTACTTATGATAATTGCGGTGACAAGACAAATGGAGAAGACCATATCAATGCCAAATTTGCCGTTAACGCAGGCAAGAAACTTGGATTCGGATTTGACTTGGACTATTCTTATGCAAGAGGATATTACAATGCTCAAAGCGCATCCCATTTTGGGAGTATTCTTTATGCCTCATATTTAGGTGACAGATACAACATGCACGCCATGTTCTCTACATATCACCAGAAAGTATCTGAAAATGGCGGCGTAACAGACGACAATTATATTACTCATCCCGAAACATTTGATGATTCATACAGCGAGAACGAGATTCCTACTGTACTGGAGCGCAACTGGAATAGAAACAATAGCCTTCACTTGTTTTTCACCCACCGATATAGTCTTGGCTTTTATAAAAAGGTCAAGATGACTGAAGAGGAGCTAAAGGCAAGAGAGTTTGCCAAAGCATCAAAAAAGGAGCAAGAGGCAAAACAGAAAAAAGAGAACAGCAAAGATTCGGGTAGAGATTCCAAGGCAACCGTTGAGTCTGCACCTGCTGGCAGACCTGATGATGCCGTTATCGCAGGAGTAGAACCGGCCCTCAATGCTCAGCCCGACACTACAAGAATAAGTGTTGATACCAAAGAGAATATGGATAGTCTTCTGGCCGTCAAAGCCAAAGAAGACTCCATTGCAGCTACCATGAAAGAAGTATTTGTTCCTGTAACAAGTTTCATTCATACTCTCGACATGAGCAGTAACGACAGGATATACCAGGCTTACAACACTCCAAAGGATTACTATTCGGATACATATTATAATTATAGACCTGGAAATACTTATGGCGGCGACTCCATTTATGACCAGACAAAACATATTTCTGTCAAGAACACCTTAGGCATTGCCCTGCTCGAAGGGTTCAACAAATATGCCAAGGCTGGCTTGAAGGTCTTTGCCACCCATGAATTCAGGAAGTTTAAAATGCCTGCCCTCTCTGACAACGCTACCGCATATTCCTTGAATAACTGGAATGAGCATTCTGTCAGCATTGGCGGTCAGATAAACAAGACTCAGGGCAAGACGCTTCATTATAAGCTCATGGCAGAGACATGGGTGGCTGGTGAAGATGCTGGCCAGTTGAAGGTTGACTTTTCTACCGACTTGAATTTCCCGCTTTTTGGAGACACGGTTACATTAGCGGCAAAAGCATACTTCTACCGCCTTAATCCCACATTCTACCAGCGCAATTATCACTCAAAGCATCTTTGGTGGGATAACGACAACCTTAGCAAGGAGACAAGAACCAGAATAGAAGGTCTGTTCAAGTATAACAAGACAAAGACAAGTCTCAGGGTGGCAGTTGAGGAAATACAGAACTACACATACTTTGGCATGAGCTACGATGCTACCACCTCTGGCAGAACGAACATAAGTGCAAAGGTTAACCAGCAGGGAAGCAATATTAACGTCCTTACGGCACAGCTGAGACAGGACTTCCGACTTGGACCTCTAAACTGGGAAAATGTCATCACCTATCAGAATTCGAGCGATAAAGACGCACTCCCATTGCCTGCATTAAATATTTTCACCAATTTATACTTGAAGTTCAAGATTGTAAACGAGCTTGCCGTAGAGCTTGGTGCCGACGCATATTTCTTTACAAAGTATTATGCACCTGACTATTGTCCGCAACTAAGTACTTTTGCAATACAAGAGAATGCCGCAAGCAAGGTAGAGTTAGGCGGTTATCCTTTTGTTGACGTATATGCCAACATGCACCTTAAACGCACACGCTTTTTCGTGATGTTCAGCCATGTGAATGCCGGCAATGGCGACATGATGTACTTCCTTGCACCTCATTACCCGCAAAACTCCAGAGTACTCCGTATGGGTCTGTCTTGGAACTTCTTCAATTAACCCACATACAATGACAGGTTGAGATTAATTGGTTCAACAAAGAAAATCAGCATCAGTAAAAATGAAATTACTGATGCTGATTTTTATTTACTCAAGTCTCTTATATAAAGACGAAACAAGAAGATAAAGGGTTACATATTACTGTACAACCTTAAACCTCACCCTGAACGAACGTTTCTCCTCGTCCCAGTTTGTCCCTAACAACTCGAACCTGCCAATCTGTGATGTAGAACGTACATGCTTGCCTATGCATGGGCAAACATCGAAGTCGCCTACCCTTACGAGACGAATAGTTTCAGAAGCATCATCAGGCAAGCGATCCAATAAAACCTCTGCTGGTATCTCATCGCGGGAAACAAATTCAAATGTAACAGGAAGGTCATCCGAAATAACCTCATTCATCATGTTCTCTATCTGTTTCTCGTCATGGCGTGAAGGTTTGTTGGGCAAATAAAAACTCATCTTGCTCTTCTTCCTTTCTATATGAGCATTATATGAGCGTTTGCATCCGAACAGTCTTATCATAACTTGATTCAGTATATGCTCAGCTGTATGTGCCGGTGGAAACTCCTCCTTGTTATGTTCGTTCAATATGATATTGTCCATGTTATTGTTTCATCTTCAAGACAAGAGCACCATTTCCAGCAATCTGCAATGCGATACAAGTATCTTTCAAAAGTTCAAAAGTCTTCTTCTTGCCTGAAAGCAAATCAGTTGTAACAAATTTTGCCTCGTTTATTTCCAAGAATTCAAACGCATGAGCTGGAAGATTAACTCCTATCGAAACGTCTCTGTCATCGAAATTGACAGCAACAATCAAGATTTCATTGCCTGCCTTGCGCAAAAAAACATACTGACGGTCCAAATGACAGTTAGCATACATCAAATCAAAGAAGACACCTTCGGAAACAGACTTCTCCTTGTTGGCGATACGCAAGACTTTCTGATATGTTGCAGCTATCTCTCGCTCGTCATCATTCAAGGTATCCCATGCAGAACGACAAAGAGTATCAATGCTCCAATAATCGAATATCGTGGTGCGTCCGTCTCTGCCACTAAATCCTTCAGCATCCATTCCACGCTCGCCATATTCCTGTCCTGCATACAGCATAAAAGGATTCCTTTGCATCAACACGCTGGCAACCATAGCAGGAATACCCTTTTTGCCATCACCGGCAAAGAAATCACTTGCTATACGCTGCTCGTCATGGTTCTCAAGGAAATAGAGCATGTGCTCACGAATGTCATCTGTTGCTTGCCAAGCATTGGATATAGCAGAAGTATTGCACTGTCCGCAAGTAATGGCACGCATGGTATCATACATGCCTACCTTGTCGTATAGATAATCAAAGCCATTGGCAATATAGTTGCGATACTCGGCCGGATTATATACCTCTCCAATAAAGACAATATTTGGATAGAGTTTCTTGACCTGCGATGTTGCCCAACCCCAGAAAGCAGCCGGCACCATCTCTGCCATATCACAACGGAAACCGTCAATGCCTTTAGATGCCCAAAACATTAGTATCTCCAGCATCTTCGTCCATGTGTTCGGTATCGGGTCAAAATAACCTATTCTTCCGGCATAGTAGTCAACACCATAATTCAGCTTTACGGTCTCATACCATTCATTGACACCTGGACAAGGACCGAAGTGGTCGTTGCCTGTTGCCTTTGCCGGATTCTCCATGTATGGAGCATCTTCACCTTTGTACAAGTCGAAATAAGGAGAGAAACTACACCCCGGACAATAGTAGAAATTGTTCTGAGGGTCAAAACCTTTTTGGTTATCATCGCTTTCTCCTAAGTCAATTACGCCTTCCGGTTTTTTTAGAGACTTGTACTGACGAGCAACATGGTTCGGAACAAAATCAATGATAACCTTCATCCCGGCTTTATGGGTGCGTTTAAGAAGTTGCTCAAACTCCTCCATCCTATTATCCACATCAACAGCCAAATCCGGATCAATGTCATAGTAATCGGTAATGGCGTATGGCGAACCGGCCTTTCCCTTGACTATCGCAGGATGATTCTTCGGAATGCCATATTTGCTATAATCAGTTTGAGTGGCATGCCTGATTACACCAGTAAACCATATATGTGTTGCACCAAGCCCCTTTATCTGTTTCAACGCCTTGGCGTCAAAATCGTTAATTTTACCACAACCATTTTCGGCAATCGTGCCGTTCTCTATGCGAGACGTATTACGATTGCCGAAAAGACGTGTAAAAACTTGATATATAATAATCTTATTCTTCATGTTTAAACAATACCATGAGCAGCTACATTCTTGTCGATGCGTCCAATCATACCCTGAAGAGCCTTACCAGGTCCGCATTCTGTGAAATCATCAGCGCCGTCTGCTATCATATTCTGAACACATGATGTCCAGCGCACGCCACTTGTCAACTGTGCGATGAGGTTTGCCTTGATTACCTCAGGTTCTGTATATGGCTTGCCATCTACATTCTGATAAACAGGACACTTAGGTGCTGTAAAAGTTGTCTGTTCTATTGCTGCCTGCAACTCATCCTTTGCCGGTTGCATCAGCGGTGAGTGGAAAGCACCGCCAACCTTGAGCGGCAGAGCACGCTTAGCCCCCGCAGCCTTAAGCTTCTCGCAAGCCTCATTGATTGCCTCAATATTTCCTGAGATAACCAACTGGCCCGGACAGTTATAGTTTGCAGGAACAACCACATGACCGTCCTTATTCACTTCAGCACAGATTTCTTCAATCTTTTCATCAGGAAGACCAACAATCGCAGCCATAGTTGAAGGTGCTGCCTCACACGCTTTCTGCATTGCCATTGCACGTGCATAAACCAACTTCAAACCATCTTCAAAGCTGATAGCTCCAGCTGCTACAAGAGCAGAAAACTCACCTAATGAATGACCGGCAACCATAGAAGGCGCAAAAGCCTCGCCCATGCACAAAGCAGAGATTACGCTATGCAAGAAGACTGCCGGTTGTGTAACCTTTGTCTGAGTAAGTTCTTCGTCTGTGCCATCAAACATTATATCGGTTATTCTATAACCAAGTATTGTGTTAGCCTTTTCAAACAATTCCTTTGCAAGTTCATTGTTATCATACAAATCCTTACCCATTCCAACGAACTGTGCTCCCTGACCGGGAAAAACAAATGCTTTCATATTCTTTAATTTAATAATAGTTTACTATACCTGAAAATCGGTGCAAAGTTACTAAATAAATGGTAAATAAACAAATTTATTGTGCTTCGACCTTAAGCGGCACGAGTACGCTGAACATTGAACCTTCGCCCAATACTGACTCTACCCTCACGTCACCGCCATTCTTACGCGCGAAATCGGCACACAACTGAAGTCCAAGTCCACTACCCTCTTCGCCGCTTGTACCGTATGTCGTCTCGCCCTTCTGGAACAGTTCTTCAATACGCTCCTGAGCAATACCTACACCATGGTCTCTGATATTTATCTTTGCAAAATTATTCTCCCGTTCTGCCGTGATTTCAATCACACTGCCTTCAGGACTGAACTTGATGGCATTCGACATGAAGTTTCTCACAACAGTCTTTAGCATATCATTATCTGCCCTGACAACAAGCTTTTCCTTGCACGGAGTATAATCAAGTCTGATTTTCTTTGTATCTGCAATCATGACAAAGATATCAACCACACCTGGAATCACATCGTTCAAGTCAAAATCCTGATAAACAACGTTCATCCTACCTGTCTGGCTCTTGGTCCATTTCAGTAGGTTATCCAGCAGATTGTGGGTTTCTTCACTCTCCTTGTTCGCCTTGTCCAACAGTTCGAATATTTCCGTGCCAACAACCTCAGGTTGAATTGCATTTACCGCCAAGTTAAGCACCATCCTGATAGATGCCATAGGCGAACGCAAGTCGTGCGCAATAACAGAATACATCTTGTCACGGTTGGAGATGGTCCTCTTCAACTCTTCATTCTGCTTGATGATTATTCGTTTGGCCGCAACGAGTTGTATCTGGTGCATCACACGCATCACAAGTTCTTCCTTGTTAAATGGTTTTGTAAGGAAGTCGTTCGCTCCCACCTGGAATCCATGCACCAACTCCGACGGATTGTTAAGAGCAGTAAGGAAAATAATCGGTATTTCTGCCGTTTCAGGATCTTTCTTCAATATAACCGCTGTATCAAAGCCACTGATACCAGGCATCATAACGTCCAGAAGTATCAAATCCGGATTGTCCGACTTTGCCATCTTTACGCATTCCTCGCCGTTGTTTGCTGTGCATACCTGAAATCCTTCATTGGTCAGAAGTATTTTAAGCAACAACACGTTGGAAACGACATCATCGACAACAAGTATCTTATAATCGCCACGGTTAATCTTAGAACCTAACGTTTCGCCAAAATCCATCATAGTATTCTGCTATTATTAAAAGTTATTGTGCAAATATACTCTATTTTTTTGTAATAAACAAATATTCACTGAAAATAAAAAAAGGAATGTTTCCATTCCTTTTTACTTTATTTCAAGATGTTATACATAAGCGAAGCTAATGAAATCAGGATTGATGTTGCCGAGAACCAAAGGGTTGTCATACTACCCACACTTGAGTTTTGGGCTTTCGCCTTGTTAGGTTCTACTATCACAACGTCATTCTGCTGGAGATAATAATAAGGTGAATTTATCAATGACGCATCATTAAGATTCAATATGTGTATTGTCTTCTGACCGTTGGCATCCTCACGAATAAGCTTTACTCTATCACGCACACCATAAATGGTCATGTCGCCAGCTTGTGCCAATGCTTCAAGGATTGTTATCTTCTCACGTGAAACCTGGAACGAACCAGCACGTGCAACCTCACCTAAAACAGTGATTGAATAGCTTGACATTCTAACCGTTACAATAGGATTTTCAGTTGCTGCCATATAAGGCTTAATCTTTTCCTCAATAAGCTTCTCTGCCTCAGCCTTTGTCAATCCACCAACCTTTATCTCTCCTACCTTTGGGAAATCGATATAACCGTTGTTATCCACAAGATACATCTGAAGCATTGCCTGAGAATAAGAAGTTCTCTGACCTACTGTATAAGGAGTCGGCACAGTCATATTGAAACCGACAGCAGCCTCTGGGTCTGTTGTGCTGACAGTAATTGTAAGCTGGTCTTTCGGCATAATCCTTGCATCATAAAGCATCTTTGATGCATCAAGATTCACCTCGTCACTATTCTTAAAATATGCCACATTCTTTGAACTTGAGCAACTGCCCAACAGCACTATAAATGCCATCATGGCCAACGGTAATACTAATCCTTTGATATTTCTCATTTCTTGATTTTTTTATAACCAAATGCAAATGTACATTATTTTTTCTAAATACACAAAAAAGGCATAAAAAAAATGAAGATAGAAGGAAGATAGCGAACAAATGCCTTTCATTCCTTCTATCTCCTTCTACCTTCTTCTATCTTCTTAACTTGTTAACTTATTAACTCATCAACTCGCCAACTTGTCAACTCATCAACTTATCAACTCGTCAACACGTCAACTATCAACTCGCCAACTCATCAACTTGCCAACTCATCAACTCGTCAACTCATCAACTTATCAACTCGTCAACTTATCAACTTATCAACTCATCAACTTAAATCAATAGAACTTGAAGTAGTTCTTTGCGTTGTTGTAAGAAATATCTTCAACCATGCGGCTGAGTATTTCCTGATCGTTTGGCAGCAGACCCTTCTCAACATCTGTTCCGAGTATGTTACAGAGCAGACGGCGGAAGTACTCATGACGTGGGTAGCTCAAGAATGAGCGTGAGTCTGTCAACATACCTACGAAGCGGCTCAGCAAACCAAGAACAGAGAGTGCGTTCATCTGGCGTGTCATGCCATCGAGCTGGTCATTGAACCACCAACCAGAACCAAACTGAATCTTGCCTGGACAACCGCCCTGGAAGTTACCGAGCATTGTAGCGATAACCTCGTTAGCACATGGGTTAAGTGTATAGAGGATTGTGCGTGTCAGCTTGCCCTGCATGTTGAGCTTGTTAAGGAACTTGCTCATTGCCTTTGCTGTGTTGAACTCACCGATAGAGTCGAAACCTGTATCAGGACCGAGCTGGTTGTACATTGCAGTATTGTTGTCGCGGATAGCACCATAGTGGAACTGCTGTGTCCAGTCTGCCTCTGCATCCATGATAGCCATTTCTGTGAGGAAGCAGTTCTTGTACTGACGTACCTCAAAGTCGCTCAACTGCTGGCCACGCATAGCCTTTTCAAAGATGGTCTCAATCTGCGACATTGTGTATTCCTCGTCATAGAATTCCTCGATACCATGGTCAGAAAGCTTACAGCCGTTCTCTGTGAAGAAGTCATGACGTTTCTGGAGTGCGTCGAGCATATCAGCAAACTTAGTGATTGTAACGCCAGACACCTCTTCCAACTGATGAACGTAAGCTGGGAATTCTGGCTTCTCAATGTTCATTGCCTTGTCAGGACGCCATGCTGGAATCATCATTGGGTCGTTAGCGCCTCTTGTCTCAGCATACTGCTTGTGGAAACGGAGGTCATCAACTGGGTCGTCGGTTGTACAAACACACTCTACATTGTAGTGGCGCATGAAACCGCGTGCTGTAAACTCTGGCTGCTGCAACTTCTCGTTACACTCGTCGAAAATCTCGCGTGCAGTCTTTGGACTGAGCTGCTTCTCAATGCCGAAAGCTGTCTTCAGCTCAAGGTGTGTCCAGTGGTACAATGGGTTGCGGAATGTATATGGAACTGTTTCTGCCCACTTCTCAAACTTCTCCCAGTCGGTAGTGTCCTTACCTGTACAATACTTCTCATCAACACCGTTTGTACGCATAGCACGCCACTTGTAGTGGTCGCCACCAAGCCAAAGTTCGGTAATGCTCTTGAACTTATGGTCACTTGCTACCATCTCTGGAATAAGATGGCAATGATAGTCGATGATAGGCATCTTAGCCGCATGATTGTGGAACAGGTCTTGCGCTACTTGTGTGTCAAGCAAGAAGTTCGCATCATTAAATTGTTTCATAATAAATATATGTTTAAAGGTTTCTATAAAATTCTATTGAATGCAAAAATAACAAATAAATTCCGTAATATCAAAAACTTTACGTATTTTTGCATAAAAATTAACGTAAACGATGACGTATTCAAATAAGGTACTACTAATATACACTGGCGGCACGATTGGCATGAACCTCAATCCGCTTACCAATGCGCTTGAACCGTTCGACTTTGAACATCTTTTAAATGCCGTTCCTGAACTGAAACAGTTTTCTACCACAATAGAGACTTATCAGTTCTGCCCTCCTATCGACAGCAGCGACATGTCGCCCAAGCTATGGATTGAACTGACGCATATCATTGCTGATAGATATGAGCAATACGACGGCTTTGTAATTCTTCACGGCACAGACACAATGGCCTATACGGCATCTGCCCTAAGCTACACGCTTGAGAATCTTACCAAGCCTGTGATTCTTACAGGCAGTCAGTTGCCGATAGGCCAGTTGCGCACCGACGGCAAGGAGAATCTCATCACAAGCATCGAGATAGCTGCTGCCAAGAATGCCGACGGCACAGCTAAGGTTCCTGAAGTGGGTATTTATTTCAACGGCCGACTGCTGCGCGGCAACCGCACGACAAAGCAGAGTGCCGACGGCTTTAATGCCTTCGAAAGCTACAACTACCCGCCATTGGTTGAAGCAGGTGTCAACATAACATACCATGAGCATCGGATATTGAAGCCCGACTTTAGCAAACCTATGGTCCCACACTTCTCGCTCAACAATAACGTCATCATCTTCTCACTGTTCCCCGGAATACGCGAAGACCTTATCCGTCATATCATAGCCACTCCTAATCTGCAGGCCATTGTAATGCGCACGTTCGGTAGCGGCAACGCACCACAGAGTCCTTGGCTCATGAAGGCGCTCAAAGACGCAAGGAAATACGGCAAGATAATAGTAAATATAAGCCAGTGCATGCAAGGCAGCGTAGAGATGGGCAGATACGACACAGGCTATCATCTTCAGGAGGCAGGCGTCATCAGCGGTCACGACTCCACCGTAGAGAGTGCTGTTACCAAATTGATGTTCCTGCAGGCCAACTACACCGATATCGATGAGATAAGAAGCATGATGTCAAAGAGCATAAGGGGCGAAATAAGTTTGGCATAAAAAAACTAAAATCAAGCACAAATTTATTCGGCAATCAGAAATATTTTGTATATTTGCACTACTGATTTCAAATAGGACAATTCACATTATTCTATAAACTAATATAATTATGAAAGACTTAAAAGGAACAAAGACAGAAAAGAACCTGCAGGAAGCTTTCGCAGGTGAATCAATGGCACGCAACAAGTACAGCTACTTTGCATCTAAGGCAAAGAAAGATGGTTTCGTACAGATGGCAGCTATCTTCGAGGAAACAGCCAACAACGAGAAGGAGCATGCCAAGTTGTGGTATAAATATCTGCATGGAGGTTCTGTTGGCACAACAGAGGCTAACCTTGAGGATGCAGCAAACGGCGAGAACTACGAGTGGACCGACATGTATGCTCGCATGGCTAAGGAGGCTCGCGAAGAGGGTTTCGACGAGATAGCTGCAAAGTTCGAGGGTGTTGCAGCAATAGAGAAGGAGCACGAGGAGCGTTATCGCAAGCTGTTGAAGAACCTTCGCGACAAGAAGGTATTCTCAAAGGACGGCGATGCTGTATGGCAGTGCGCTAACTGCGGCCACATCGTTATCGGCAAGGAGGCTCCTGGCATCTGTCCTGTATGCGAACACTCACAGGCTTACTTCCAGGTAAGAGCAGAGAACTACTAATATCATTAAGCGTTTAGCGTTAATCGCGTTCAACGCTCAAAGTCATGAGGGACGTACAACAACTGCGGTGCGTCTCTTTTTTGTCTTGATCAGTAAGGAATAATTCAGTAAGTGGGCCACTTACTGTCAGTCAGAACGCCAAAAACTGCCAGTAAGTCGGCATAAGACTAACAGTAAGTCGGTCGCAAACTGACAGTAAATATACTAAATAACTAAAAAGAGAGACGTACCTAACATTGGCGTACGTCTCTCTTATCAATGTAATTTTGAGTTCTAAATGTCTCGAAGCTACGCAACCCTTAAAACCTTAAAACCTACTTCACCAAGAATTTCTTTCCATTCTTAATATACACACCCTTGGCCAAGCCTTCTAAGCTTTCGCCAGCGTTGCGTACCTTGATACCTCTGATTGTGTAAATATCTCCGTTAAGTACATTTACAGTCACATTCACATCATCAATACCAACGTCATTAGGTTTAACAGTTACTTCACAAGCAGCAGTCTTGTCACCAGCCTTAGCTGTGATTGTTACAACACCAACCTTGATGGCTTTAACAACACCGTTGTTATCAACAGTTGCGATTGTTGCATCAGACGTTGACCATGTTACGGTCTTATCGGTTGCATTATCAGGAGAAACTGTTGCGGTCAAAGTGATAGAGTCACCTTCTAACAATTCTACTTCTGTCTTGTCAAGAACGATGCCATCAACAGGTACAGGATTTACAGTTACATCGCAAGTAGCGGTCTTATCTCCAGCCTTGGCAGTAATTGTAACCTTACCAACCTTGATGGCCTTCACAACACCATTGTTGTCAACGGTTGCAATGCTTGCATCAGAGGTTGACCATGTAACGGTCTTATCGGTAGCATTATCAGGTGCAACGGTTACTTTTAAGGTTGTTGTTTCACCCTCTAACAATTCAATAGTTGTCTTCTCAAGAACAATTCCACTTACAGGTACTGGTTTAACCGTCACCTCACATGTTGCAGTCTTATCACCAGCCTTAGCTGTGATTGTTACCTTGCCAACCTTGATGGCTTTAACAACACCATTGTTGTCAACGGTTGCAATGCTTGCATCTAATGTTGACCATGTTACGGTCTTATCGGTTGCATTACTTGGTTCAACAGTTGCCTTCAAGGTGACAGTTCCACCTTCCAACAATTCAACTGAAGTCTTATCGAGAGTAATTCCGCTTACAAGTACCGGTTTAACAGTTACATCGCAAGTAGCGGTCTTATCACCAGCCTTAGCTGTGATTGTAACCTTGCCAACCTTGATTGCCTTCACAACACCATTATTATCAACAGTTGCAATGCTTGCATCTGATGTTGACCATGTTACGGTCTTGTCAGTAGCATTATCAGGAGAAACGGTTGCTGTCAAAGTAATTGTTTCGCCCTCGAACAATTCAACTGAAATCTTGTCAAGAACAATTCCGCTAACAGGAACCGGTTTAACAGTTACCTCACAAGTAGCAGTCTTATCACCTGCCTTAGCTGTGATTGTAACCTTGCCAACCTTGATTGCTTTTACTACACCATTATTATCAACCGTTGCGATGCTTGCATCTGATGTTGACCATGTTACAGTTTTATCAGTAGCATTACTTGGTTCTACTGTAGCCTTCAGGGTTGTTGTTTCGCCCTCAAGCAATTCAATAGTTGTCTTGTCAAGAACAATTCCGCTAACAGGAACCGGTTTAACAGTTACCTCACAAGTAGCAGTCTTATCACCTGCCTTGGCTGTGATTGTAACCTTGCCGACCTTGATTGCCTTAACAACTCCGTTGTTGTCAACAGTTGCAATGCTTGCATCAGACGTTGACCATGCAACGGTCTTATCAGTAGCATTATCAGGTGAAACGGTTGCTTTTAAGGTTGTTGTTTCACCCTCTAACAATTCAACTGAAGTCTTGTCAAGAACAATTCCGCTAACTGGTACTGGTTTAACAGTTACCTCACAAGTAGCAGTCTTATCACCTGCCTTAGCTGTGATTATAACCTTGCCAACATTGATTGCTTTAACTACACCATTGTTGTCAACGGTTGCGATTGTTGCATCTGATGTTGACCATGTTACGGTCTTGTCAGTAGCATTATCAGGAGAAACGGTTGCTTTTAAGGTTATCGTTTCGCCCTCTAACAATTCAACTGAAGTCTTATCAAGAACAATTCCGCTAACAGGAACCGTTTTAACAGTTACCTCACAAGTAGCAGTCTTGTCACCAGCCTTGGCGGTGATTGTTACCTTACCGACCTTGATGGCTTTTACTACACCTTTATTATCAACCGTTGCGATTGAAGCGTCTGATGTTGACCATACAACAGTCTTGTCAGTAGCATTATCAGGAGAAACGGTTGCTTTTAAGGTTATCGTTTCGCCCTCTAACAATTCAACTGAAGTCTTATCGAGAGTAATTCCGCTAACTGGTACAGGATTTACAATTACCTCGCATGTCGCTATCTTCTCACCTGCCTTGGCAGTAATTGTTACCTTGCCAGCTTTCAAAGCTTTTACAACTCCATTATTATCAACTGTAGCTATTGTAGCATCTGAACTTGACCATGTAAGGACCTTGTCAGTTGCATTACTTGGAGCAACTTCAGCCTTAAGAGCAAGACTCTCACCAACAAGCATTTCTGCTGTTGACAGGTTTAGGGTCACGCCACTAACAGGAATAATAACACGAACATTACATGAAGTCATCTTATCACCCGACTTGGCAGTGATTATTGCTTCACCTAATCCACAACTCGTAACAACGCCATTCTCAACTTTTGCAACAGACGTATTTGAACTTGACCATGTTACAGTTTTATCTGTAGCATTATCAGGCAATACCGATGCTGTGAGAGTAAAACTTTCACCTAAAGATAAGTCATAAGAAGACTTATCCAGAGTAACACTTGTTACTGGTATAATAACATTAACATCACAAGTCACTGTCTTACTACCAGCCTTTGCTGTTATTACCGCCTTGCCTTCCTTTATTCCCTTCACCACTCCGTTTGCAACCGTTGCCACTGAGGCATCAGAAGTTGACCATGTAACGGTCTTATCCGTAGCATCATCTGGAGAAACTGTTGCATTAAGAGTATATGAGTCGCCTACTGGCAAATAAAGAAGAGTCTTGTCGAGACTGATTCCCGTTACAGCACCAGGAGTTCCTGGGTCTATATCACTTTGGTCGCCATCGTTTGACGGGTCCTCTGGCAGAGTTGGATTATAAACAAATTTTGCAACGAGAGTGGTTCTCTTCTCAGGCATTGTGAAATAGAAACTCTTTGAAGAACTTACTAACGTTTCACCGTTATACCATCCAAGGAACTGAAATCCCTGATTACTATAAACATTCACATGCACACTCTGCCCTGCCTCTATCTTTTCACCGCTTGTCCTGTTAAACGAGCAGCAACCTTCCGGCGATGAAGAGAGATATAACTCATACCTCTTGTCGGTTTCAGGATCCTGCGGATTGGCTGGGTCAAACTTATAAACAGCCACAAAATTAACATCTTCTTTACCTACTGTATAATTAAAAGAAGTAGATTCAGAATATTTCTCACCATTCTTAGTCCAATACTGGAATTTATATGAAGTATTGGCAGATGTCCTTATACTAACAGACTTACCCTCTGCATATTTGCCAGCACCAGATACATTGGCTGCTCCATTTGGCGTAGCAGACACACTGATGTTTCTATAAACAACAGGCATATCTGGGTCGGGCGGGTTTGTCGGATTAAACTGGGCAAAAGCTACGCCTCTCCCCAAAACTATGAGGAGAAGCATAACCATCACGTATTTTAATCTTTCTATCATAAGCTAATCTTAGAATTTATAAGATGTTGATGAATCGTACATTGTCAGCAATCCTAAAGTCATTGATACACAAACAATCGAACATTCATCCTTAATCTTTAATTATTCAATCCTTAAATTCTTTAATTCTTAAAGAACCACCACCTTTGTTGAAACACCATCAACTGTAACAATGTAGGTTCCGCTTGCTAGAGCTACAACACCGTCGGTTACGTTTGCAGCAACCTGAGCACCGCCCACATTATATATTGTTACGGTCTTGCCAGCAGCGCCACTGATGCTGATACCACCGTTTACTACAGCTACCTCTACACCAGTCTGCGACTTGATGTCATCAATACCTGTTACATTAGAGTTGAGCATCAGCACGAAGCGGCCTTCAAATGTGCCTGCCTCAGAAGCGAAGGTATAGTCACCAGTGCTCAGGTCGTGGATAACACCACGCTCAAGGTCCTTGAGCATCACTGCCTTATCCATGCGAACGGCAGAGATTGTGTACTGACCTTCCTTGTTAGCCACGTAACCCATAGCCACTTCACCCTCTGGGCGCTCGTTGATAGAGTACTTCACATTTTTACTGTCAAGAGTATAAAGCTGTGGCACAGACTCTGTGCTCATAAACTTGGCAGCGTCGCAACCAATCTCGTAGGCATTGTTCTGTTTCTCATTAAATACCACGCGAGTCTTGTCGCTGTTTTCTCCGTCAGAGATTGTAAGGTTAACAACAAAGCGCTTGTTATCGGCAGGCGACTTCATTGCCACCTTGTTCATCTTCACCTGACTTTGGTTGTATGTCAAACGACATTCCGCCTTAAATTCTATCTCGCTAGTTTCATTTGGTTTCTGTACAAAGAAAGCCTCAAATGGTCTCAAAATATAATCATCATCACCAGGACGTATAGCTACATAGCTGCTTCCATTCCAAATTGTTATAGGAGCATTATAACCCATATCGTTTATATCGTAATAGCTGGTGAATGGATTACCTATCAAGTTCCAACTTGCGTTATTGGCATTGCTGCTATTATATGCAGTAAGAGTAATGTTAATGTCCTTACCCTCGAATTTGCCAAACTGCTCTTTGAGAATCTCAACAGAGAGCGAACCAGTTACGTTTGTCTGATAGATATATCCCTCACCTTGGTACAGACAGTCAGTTGTCATGTCTGCCCATCCTGTACCACCGCTATTAGCACGTTTGTTTCCATCATATTTTCTCCATACATACTCACCTGGATGTTTCATATCTGCGAGCATGGCTTTGTATGGGAAACAGAAGAAATACCACTTGTTTTTATTAACAGCTATATCGAAGAAGAGTTTGGCAGCATCGATATGTCCGTTGCCAATGACGGAACCTGCTGTAGAGCCATTATCTTTCATATGTACGTCATCAAGAGTCTGGTCTTCGCTACCTTCGTGTATAAATCCTGAACCAGCCTCAATATCAACGTCTGGTGTACCCTGCACATTTCCTGTCTCATCGTCCAATACATAGTCGTTGTTAACATAGAAATTGTCGTAAGGCGCATCGTACTCTGCCAAGTTCTTAAACTGACTCCATGCAGGATCTAACCAATAGAGGTTATAGCTGGTCTTTGGCACATAGAGAGTGGCGTTTGAATAAGTTGATGATGAGAAAGTATTCTGATTAATATCTGTCGGTTCTACAGTGCGGACGTAAACCTCTTCAAGTTTTTCACAACCATAAAAAGCATTTTCGCGAATTGTCTTAACGCTACTTGGGATTGTTACTGATGTTAACTTGTTGCAACCAGAGAAAGCACCACTAGCAATGTTCGTAACACTATTAGGAATGGTTACTGATGTTAAGCGGAAGCAATTTTTGAAAGCATCACTAGCAATGCTAGTAACACTATTAGGAATGGTTACTGATGTTAAGTAGGAACCCTGGAAAGCATAATCCCCAATGCTAGTAACACTATTGGGAATGGTTACTGATTTTAAGCAATACCGAAAAGCAGCTCTACCAATGCTCGTAACACTATTAGGAATGGTTACTGATGTTAAGTTGGAGCTCTGGAAAGCAAAATCACCAATGTTTTTTGTTGTTTTAGGTAACTTTATCTCTGCAAAAGTGCTTCTTTCAAACATATACGCACCCACCACATCATATTGAGTCTTATAACCAGTATAATATTCATAGTCGCAAGCCACAATGCGAGCATCAGTAAGGTCAAGGTAGAATAGGTTTGGCATCTTTTGCTTCAACACAATGATGTCATAACTATTAATAGTACCGCTAATTTTCAGTTTGAGAACTTTATTTAAATCTGCCGCCTTTATCTCTGATAACAAACCAGAAGTTGCAGGCCTTGCTGTCACATTAACATCATAATCTATTTTATCGTCCGTCGTCAGCAACCTTCCAGCCGCATATATCTCATTCCAATAGGGCTTAGTTTTATATGTTTCGAGCAAATCAGCAGGAACTATAACTATCGCACTACTTCCCCAATATCCAGAGGAAGATATTGCCAAAGGAGTTGTTGTATTCAAATAAACAGTTGCTAAACGACTACAACTAGAGAAAGCATCATCTCCTATGCTCTTAACACTGTTGGGAATAGTGACAGATTTTAAGCCAGAGAAGTAACAGAAAGCCCTATCGCAAATGCTTGTAACGCCATCCGGGATTATTAGTTCTGTTATTTCCTTGCCATTCATATACAGATGCTTTGCATAAAACAAAGGATTAGAAAAATAGTCACCAAATTCTATATTACACCATGCTGCTATGTCTGAAATATGTACTGAGGTTAGGCTGTTACAGTCATTGAAAGCTAAATCACCAATGCTTGTTACACTGTTAGGGATGGTGACTGATGTTATGCTAGAACTACTAAATGCATAATTTTCAATGCCTATTACCCTATATGATTTCCCATTGCATTCTATGTTTTCAGGAATTACTATCTCACCTTTATATGGAAGTTCAGATGAAGATTTAACCCTAGCTACATTATTATTAGGATTTAAATTATACCAAAGGCTACCTATCTTTTGAGCACTTGCGAACGAGCAACACACAAGCATTATTATGGTTGCAAATAAAAACTTTGTACTTTTCATAATTGGTTTTATTGTTTTAAATATTACACTTTAAGTTTCATAAAACAGAAATCCTGATTAAAGATGTCCCATTTGAATTGATAATTATTAGCAATCAGAACATTTCTGTTTGTATATGTATATGTACCAGAAGTCAATAGATGCCCATCGCCAATACAGAATTGGAATCCATTGTTATATGTGTAATTCAAATTGTCTGTATATACTATTTCGTAGCAAAGGCTATTCTTTGCTTTATTCTTATAACTTTCGAGATTTTCAATGTCACAATAAACAAAGAACTTATTGTCCGTAACAGCCGCATTTACAGATTTCTTCAAATACTTTAGTTCAACAATGGCCTCACATTTTTTCTTGCCTTCACTTAGTGTCAGTCTGATATCGCAACGAGCCTTCCCTCTCTTGCTTTTCTGGGTTGGCAGAATTTGCTGCACTGATTCCATCTCTATACGGAAACGGTCTTTAGGTGAATACTCAAACTGCATACCCAGTTGTTTCATGATTGTTCCAAGATGAAGTTGCATTGATGCTTCGTTAGGAATCGCAATGTCACCATTTGCAATCTTGTTGCACAAGATGCAATAAGAAGTATCTACAATAAACTCGATACGTTCTTCTAATGTTTCTAAAAATGCCATACTCATTAGTTTTTGTTTAAGACTTTAGCCTACCCCCAAAAAACTCAGTCATGTTATTAGTAATCGAAAAAGTATTGGAAATAAAAAAGGCATGGGAGTTTCTACTTCTCGCCCATCCCTGAGTTCAGGCCTTCGCATTGCCCCCATACAAGGATAAGCAACTGCAGCCAGCCCACGCCAAGTGATATTATATTGATACAACCCACCCTTACCATAAGAACTATTATAGTATAGAGCGGTCAGCATATAATACACCCACGCAGACGTCCCCGTTGCATTATCTCAGTGTATGGTTTCAAGTTTGCGAAGTTTGAACTCACTGAATGATAACGTCCGTAAACGCCTTTCCGAGGCAAGCCATACGAACGGCAAATGCCTCTTTCCCACGATGTCTTGACCCGCCCAGTCCGCTATGAACTGGCTTAGTCATCTGCAAAAGTAAAGATTATTTCTGATTAAACAAAGAAAAAGTGAAAGAAATTAAATAAAAAGAGACGCACCAACTGGCACGTCTCTACTATCATCATATTAAGCCTGATGTACTTAAATCATCAAAAACTAAGACTCAAATCTACACCGCACTGGAACGGATTGTTGCGCTGAGAGAAGGTGCGGGCAACTCCATCGGCAGAACTCTCTACAAGGAATGTATTATAACGGGTATCGGTGATGTTGCGCGCCCAAAGATTCAACTTGACAAGGTTGAAATCAAGCAAGACATGTGCACCGAGTGTAGCATAGAGCGACTGCGAATGCTCATTGGCAGCATCCCAGTAAATCCTGCCATTGCCATTTACATTGGCACCGATTGTCAGTGAGCGAAGAAAAGCTGTTTCTGATACCGGTATTGAATAATCAGCTGCAGCACTGAATGTATGCTTCGGCACGAAAGGAACATACTTGCCACGATAATTCTCCACACTGCCATTGGAGAGGCTGTCGGTATATTGTCTGAACGTAGAATAGCTATAGCCATAAGTGGCTGACCATGACAATCGGTCGCTAAAGGCGCGACCGCGCAAAGCCACCTCTGCACCTACGCTACTGCTCTTTCCTGCATTTACCATCATGCGACCATATCCATAGCGGCCTGCCATCACCGAGAGTTGCTGGTTGCGTATCTGCATATAATAGGCCGAAATGTCAGCATGCACCTTGCCGCCAAAGAGATTTAGGCGAGAACCGATTTCGTAGTTCCAACTCTCCTCCGGTTTATAGGAAATTGTCTGGTTCACATTCTCATAGTCGGCATCGCTATGTTCAACAACAACATCCTTCTGCATGAGTTGCATTAATTGTGCACCTAACTGACTCTGTTCTGTTCTGAATATGTCAGAGAACATCTGCAGGTTGTAGCCACCGGCACGGAAACCTTTGCTCACAGTTGCATAGATATTGTTTCCCTTGTTGTCTAAGCGATAAGAAAGAGCAAACTTTGGCAGCAGTTGACTGTAGCCAGTATGGTGGTTGCTCTGCATGAGTGATGTGAAGGTGTGACTTGTGCTTATCGGGCGACCACCCATTGTTCCATTATAATCCAATCGGAAAGTGGAATGTGTATCATAATCGATGCTAACACGCTGGTAGTCATAACGCAAACCGAGAGTAAGCATCAATCTGTCTGTCAAATCGATATTCGACTCATGATATAGTCCTATATTAAATTGTGGTGTGTGGAACATGCCTGGCACATAGTTGTCTGCCATCAACAGATTATTTGCAACCATTGGAGGCATGCCCATGTGACTGATAATCATGCTGCTCATGGCATCACCGAAATAAACAGGGGCATCGGTGCGTAACCACTGATAACTAAGGAACAAGCCAGAGGTGTGCTTCCAACCGTCGGTGAGGGAACCGCGGAGGGTTGTCTCATGGGTCAACGCATTCATCTTCTGTCGTTGTTCCAATCGCATATAGTCCTCAGGCAAATAGTCCTGATCCATTATCATATAGTCGTTGAGATATTGATGCGAGGTGGTGGAATGAAATATGGTTGATTCAGAGAGCAAACCAGTCAAGGTGAATCCAGTGTTTACCATCTGTCGGCGGTAGCCATTCATCAGGGTTGTTGCAGGGTCTTGCCATTTGTCGGTTGCAGCATCCCATTCACCGTATGCAAAACCATTCTGGTTGACATACTGGTAATCTGACACAAAATCGAGCGTAAACCTATCCGACATCTTCCATACAGCACGGAGCTTTGCACCCGCTTCATTCATAAGGTCAGCATCTTCGCCAAGATTGGTGTTCTCAAAAAAACCTTTCTGTCCGTTATAAAAAGCGGAAAGAGAGAATGCGAGTCTGTCGTTGAGTTTGAAGCGATGTGACAGTTCTGCATTGCCATACAAACCGGTTCCTATGCCAAGTCGAATGTCTGTTCCCTGACTGTTCATCGGGTTCTTGGAATACATGCGCACGACACCGCCCTCGGTATTCATTCCGTAGAGTGTGCCTTGCGGACCTCGAAGCACATCAACTCGCTCTATCTGATAGAAATGACTGTTGAAGGCAGACTTGCTCATCAAAGGGATGTTGTCTGAATATACGCCCAAAGCAGGACTTCCGGTGCGTGAACCTAATCCTCTTACATACATCGAAGAGGTGAGGCGCGAACCGTATGCCGGCATTGTGAAAGAGGGAACGAAGGCAGAGAGTTGACTAAGGTCCCTAACATTAAGGTTGTCCATCTCATTGGATGTGAGAACCGTACTGCTCAGCGGCAAATGACGAAGACGCAAGTTTTCTTTTGGTTGTGACACGACAACGACCTCATCAAGGTCAACTACCCTTGATGTAGAATCGGCAAGAGTCTCTGATGAAGCAGCCATGATATTGAGACTACCCATCAAAAGAAAAGATGTGATTATCCTTGATTTATCCATATAAATAATGTTTCGGGTGCAAAATTAATGACATTCTGCCGTGCTCACAATCATTATTTATATGGATTTCTTGTAATGACGTTGATATTTACTTTCATCGGCTGTTCATTGCACAGACACTCGACCTGAACAGCGACGGCAACTTGTTTGACTAACGGACTGTTAGTCTTCTCCAAATAAAATCGGGAATCAGACGCCAAAAGAAGGTGATGATGCTCCAACGACTGTCTATCACGACCTTGTGGCGTTTTGCATATACTGCCTTGACAATGCTTCTGGCTACAGGTTCCGCTTTCATGAGCAAAGGATATTTGGGATTTTCTCCCAACAACTCTGTTGCAACAAAACCGGGACGCACATCGGTGAAACGTATATTCAGCTGGCGCATGTTTGCCAACTGCTCCAACGACTGCATGTATGTATTTTGAAATGCTTTTGTTGCTGAATATGAAGGTGCTATGCCAAGACCTTTGGTTCCTGCGATGGAACTGATGGCAGCAATATGACCGCCGTCATGTTCAGCCATATACCTAAAGGCGCACCCTATCATGCGAGCGAAACCCAAGGCATTGGTTTCGACGGTGGATAACTCAACGGCTGACTCCAACTGCGGGTTTTGCTTGCCTATGCCTGATGCGTAGAAAAACAAATCGCACCCTCCCACTCTATCAATCAACTTCATGAGCACTTCTTCGGCAGTTGCATCGTTAACGTCGAGTTGCTCTCCCCATACTCTCTCAGGGGCAATATCCTGCAGTTTCTGCAACAAACTAAAGCGACGGGCGGCAACGCCTACGTGCCACCCGTCATTTATTAGTATCTTAGCTACTTCAAATCCCAAACCGGAAGAAGCGCCAATTATTATCGCTCTTTTCATTCAGTAATATTGTTTTACTTAACCTCAACTTCAAGAGGCTGGTTCAGACCGTTAAGGAATGAATCGATACGTACCTGCCACTCATTCTGATTGCGACAGTCGTACTTGCTCCATGCAGAACCGAAGTAATAAGTGAAACGTTCGCCACTCTTATAACCTTTCTTGATGCCCAAAGCATGACCAGCATTACCACTGAACGGTGTCTCAAACATAACTTTCTTTGTTACATCGACACCGTTAGGGAACAGCGCAGCAACATAAATCTGGAAGTTCTGTCCGTTAGGATTGTCAGTTGGGTCAGCATAGTGAACATAGTTCTTGCCAAGAACAACGCTGTTGAGGTCTTCGCTATGGATAACAACACCTGAAGCGATGTCAACAGGCTGTGTCAAACCATCGTACCAAACAGTCATCTTATTGAAGTTGCTACCCTTGTCAAGACTCAAGATGCGGTTTTCTACTACATTAGCATCGCCCTTGATTGTTGCAGGATTATAAACCAACTTTACTGTGAAGCGCAATGGACCGTTGTCGAGAATCTCATACTCCTTGTAGCAATATGGGAAGATGATATTATCACCATCCATCAATGCTGGTGTACCGCAACCGAGTGTAGGACCAACCTTATAGCAATCCAAACCATTGCCGAGGTCATAGTGATAACTTGTGAGTTTGTTCAGCGAATCTGCTGCAGCAGGATTTGTCTGCTTCAGTTCTGCTATTCTCTGCTTTGCACCATGCTCGATGTGGTAACGGTTTTCAACAACAAGTTCTGGGGTGTTCTTCAACCATACGTCAACACCGTATGCCTTCTCGTTATTACGCTGCAGAGCAGGTCCGTAGCAACGGTAAGCTGTGCGGTCGTTTTCCCATGCAATATCATCAACACGCTCTGGGTACATGCGTCCGTAACAAGTGTTCTTGAATGTCTTTGGAGTGCCTTTCTGAATTGTGAACTGCGCAACACCACATGGACGAACGGCAGCATCGATAAGCACCTTGCCGTCGTAAGTAATCTGATATGCAATTTCCTGACCTACGGCATTGATAACTTGGAACTGACGACCGCCAGAGATACCCAACTTGGCATATACAGTCTTGGCATCAATCTCTACCACTTCCTGACGGAATGACTCGCTGTCATTACGAACAAGAACAGTAAACGCCTTCTTGTCTGCTGGTTTAACTGAAGCGTCGTCGAAGCGAACCTTCTCGCAAGCAGCAAGCAAGAACGCACCTGTTCCGAAATTGGTAACGCTCTTTGCAGAAAGAGTCTGTCCTTTGATTGCCTTCTCACCGATTGGCTGAACGTAACCAACGGTTCCGTCTGCCTGTAGTGCTGTCTTTGTGAGATAGTTCCATGCCTTGTCAACTGCTGGCTGGTATGTTGCCTTGTCAAGCATTCCGTTGTTCATACCCCACAGCAAACCGTAAGTAAAGAATGCTGTTCCACTTGTCTCTGGTCCTTCTGCATGGTCGGCATCAAGCATTGAGCGTGTCCAATAGCCTTCCTTCTGCTGACACTTGATAACAGCAGCAGCCATCTGACGATAGCGTTGTGCAAAGAACTGATAGTGCTTGTATGTTGTAGGCATATCAGCGAGCACCTTTGCAAGTCCTGCCAGCACCCAACCGTCGCCGCGTGCCCAGAAGTCCTTCTTGCCGTTAGATGTCTTGTGCTTAGGATAGATATATTTGCCGTCGCGATAATACAGATGTTCTTCGTTGTCAAACATCAGATTGTCAGCATAAACGAAATTGTCATATAACTTGTCGAGATACTTGACATCTCCAGTTGCCTTGTACATCTTTGTCATTACCGGCATCACCATATACAAAGCATCTGCCCACCACCAGAAGTCATTCTCCTTCATGGCACACTCGCGGTCCATAACCTCAATGGCACGTGCTATCTTATAGGCGTCTGGATTCATCTCATACATGTCGAGATATGTTTGGAAGCATATCTGCCAGTCGCCGAACAAGACATAGTCCTGACCTTCGCCATAGTTCTTGTACTTCCACTTTGACTGGTCTTTCTCCTTTGCACCACTCCACTTGTTGTGGCGTGCCCACTTGTCGCTATACTCAAGATACTTGGCATTGCCGGTAAGTTTGTATGCCTCCATATTTCCTGTGAAATATGCGGCATCATCCCAGAATGCTCTTACCTCTGGCTTATGTGTGGCCTGCCACTGGTTGTTTACTTTCTCAATTATCTCTATTGTTGACAATTGAGGTTCCTGCTTCTTTACTTTCTTCTTTGCCGCATCTGCAGTGAGCGGTATGAGCATCATTGCTGCAGCAAAAAACGATACAATCCTTCTCATGATAATATTTTTTGTTAAGTTATTATTTTATTGAGTTGATGAGTTGGTGAGTTGGTGAGTTTATAAGTTGTTGAGTTTGTAAGTTGTTAGCCATATTGCATTTAACTTGTTTACTTGTCAACTCGTCAACTTGTCAGCTCATTTACTTGTTAACTTGTCAACTTGTTACTTGTCAACTCATTTACTTACCTCATTTCTCTATCAAAGAACCTTATTGCCTGACGGAAAAGATGGTTACGGGTGTTTCCTCCGAAAATGCTGTGGTTTCTGTTGGTATAGACGAGTTGACTGAAATCTTTATCCGCCTGCACCAATGCCTCTGTATATTCTGCTGTATTTCTATAATGTACATTATCGTCAGCCAAACCATGACAGATAAGCAATGAACCACTTAACTTAGAAGCACGAGCAATAGGATTGACTTCATCATAACCTGACTGATTTTCGTTTGGAGTACGCATATATCGCTCTGTATAGACGGTATCGTAATATCTCCAACTGGTAACTGGGGCAATAGCGACACCAGCACGGAACACTGGACGACCTTCACTCATGCTCATCAGGGTGTTCCAACCGCCATAGCTCCATCCCCAAATTCCGATGCGGTTCTTATCGACATACGTCTGACTGCCTAACATCATTGCTGTTTCTACCTGGTCACGTGCTTCCTTTTCACCCAAGCGTAAATAGGTACACTTCTCAAACTCAACTCCTCTGCCACCGGTTCCTCTATTATCTACGCATACGACAATATAACCCTGTTGTGCCAGATAGTGTTCGAGGATTGCTCCTTGTCCAGACATTCCAATGTTCCAACGGTTAAGTACCTGCTGACTGCCAGGACCACCGTATTGATACATAATAACAGGATAGCGCTTCTGAGGATTAAAGTCGGATGGTTTTACCATCCAACCGAAAAGTTTCACACCTTCAGAAGTGGTAAAAGAGAACAGTTCACGTTTGCCTAAATCATATTTTGACAAGCGCTCTTTTAATGACTTATTATCAACCAGAGTGGCAAGAACATTTCCCTTGTTGTCATTTAAGGTATATACAGACGGGGTATTAATGTCACTCCAGATGTTTATATAATACTTGAAGTTACTGCTGAAAATGGCACTGTTGGTTCCTGCCTTGTCACTTATGCAAAGCGTCTTGCCGTTTGCCTTAGAAACATAAACCTGCTGCTCTGTAGCACCTTTGGGATTGGCAGCATAATAGACATCGCCAGTCAACTCATCGTAGCCATATACATCCTTTACCTCATAGGTGCCTGTGGTTACAGTTCGCTTAAGCTGTCCATTAAGATTATATAAATAAAGATGAGTAAAACCGCTGCGTTCGCTTGGCAACAGAATATGATTGTCTGTAATCTTAATTGAAGACATTGACGACTCACGGATATATTTGTCTATCTTATCCTGAATGACAAGCTGGCAAACTGTTGACAATGGATTTGCCATATAAATATTCAACTCGTCCTGATGGCGGTTCATAGTGTAGATAGCAACTTTTTGAGGATCGCTTGTCATTACTATGCGAGGAATATAGTCGTCTTGCTTCAACGGCAATTGTATCTTTCGTGTCTGTCTTGACTTTATGTCAAAGCTCCACACAGAAACTGTGGAATTCTGTTCGCCAGCAATAGGATATTTATAAGTA
Source organism: Prevotella sp. (assembly GCA_045602085.1). Lineage (GTDB taxonomy): Bacteria > Bacteroidota > Bacteroidia > Bacteroidales > Bacteroidaceae > Prevotella. The sequence continues at coordinate 46,294 of JAZSAV010000020.1, forward strand.
TAGAAACCTGGATAATCTTGCCATTCTGCATGAGCAGGACTCAGTCCTTTGAACATCTGCATAGAATATTGCTTTACCTTTGACTCATCGTAACGAACCCAGCATATCTGACGACTATCGGCTGTAAAGACCATGCTTCTGTCATTACCGAACTCCTCCTCGTTAACCCAATCTGGAATACCATTGATAATCTCATTACGCTTTCCGTCTTTGGTTATCTGACTTTCTGCATTGTCATAAAGAAGTTTTACCAGGTGTATGTTGTTGTCACGTACAAATGCTATCTGCTGTCCGTCAGGAGAGAACAATGGTGTCTGTTGAGGACCGCCATTGGACAATGGTTCTACTTTATTGTTCCTGATGTTGTAGATATAATAAACAGCGGTGAAAGAATGGCGATATATTGGTTTGGTCTCAGTCTGAATCAGCATTCTTAGTCCATCTGGACTCATAATATAACCGTCAACCCTTGAAATATATCCTCCATTTACATTATTGGCATCAAACAAGACACCTACCTGCTTGCCTGTCTTAAAGGAATACTTGAGAATCTGCTTTCCATCACCACTAATTTGAGCATAACTCTCACCATCAGGCAACGGTTCAACCGCAGCCAATCTCTCGCCTGCAAAATAACCACGTGTGATTGTCTGAAGGTTAAGTTTCTCTCCTGCAAATATCTCAGATGCTGCAAAAAGCAATGCACACATAAATAAAAATCTCTTCATCTTGCGTTAAAATAATAAATACATTTTGCAAATATAGGCAAAAAAAACGAGTTATGACTCACGATTGGGGAAAACAAAAATAAATTTAATAAAATATAGCAATTAGCACTAGGGATATAAAACAAAAAAGTCGCTGTAAAAACAGCGACTTGATTTTCATTGTATGAGGATTTTTACTTTACCTTCTCTACAATAGCCTTGAATGCAGCAGGGTTGTTCATTGCAAGGTCAGCGAGAACCTTACGGTTAATCTCGATGCCAGCCTTAGCCAACTTACCCATCAATACTGAATAGCTCATGCCCTCGAGACGAGCAGCTGCATTGATACGCTGAATCCACAATGAGCGGAAGTTGCGCTTCTTGTTACGACGGTCACGATATGCGTATGTAAGACCCTTCTCGTATGTATTCTTCGCTACGGTCCAAACATTCTTGCGGGCACCAAAGTAACCGCGTGTAAGCTTCAAAATTCTTTTTCTCTTAGCTCTACTAGCTACATGATTTACACTTCTTGGCATAATTTTCTTACTTTAAAATGTTTGACAATAGGTTTAACGGAGACACAACAATTCACGAACCTGCTTAACATCGCTGCTATCAACAAGTGTCTGATGAACAAGATTACGCTTTTGCTTTGTTGACTTCTTTGTAAGAATGTGTCTGTGGTAAGCGTGATGTCTCTTAATCTTACCTGTACCAGTGAAACGGAATCTCTTCTTTGCACCGGAATTTGTCTTTTGCTTTGGCATTTTTTTAATGTTTTAATTAATTGTTATTTATTATACAGTGGCAACGCATATACCGGGCGTTACGCACATTATTCTTCTCCTGTAAGCTTCTTCAATGCATCAGCACTAATTTTTGCATTTGCAAAGAGTCCGCCATTTGATGGTGTTTCGTCATTGGCATCTGATGCTTCAGACTTCTTGTTACCATCAACGTTAACCATCTTCTTCTCACGGTCCATTGCCTGCTGACTCTTCTTAACAGCACCCGCTTTCTTAGGTGCTAAGTAGATGAACATCTTCTTGCCTTCAAGTGACGGCATGTGTTCTACCTTACCGTATTCTTCCAAATCATTGGCGAATCTGAGAAGCAAAACTTCACCCTGTTCCTTGAATAATATCGAACGGCCACGGAAAAATACGTATGCGCGTACTTTATTACCATCTTCAAGAAACTCTTTCGCATGCTTGAGCTTGAACTGATAGTCGTGCTCATCGGTCTGAGGTCCGAATCTGATTTCCTTAACTTCTACCTTAACCTGCTTGGCTTTCATTTCCTTGGCACGTTTCTTCTGTTGGTAGAGGAACTTAGAATAGTCGATAAGACGACAAACTGGCGGATTAGCATTTGGTGAAATCTCCACAAGATCAACCTCCTGCTCACGTGCCATATCTAACGCTTGACGAGTGGGAACTACAATAGAACCACTGTCACCTACAATGCGAACCTCACGTACTCGTATTTGCTCATTTATACGATACTGATTCTTTATATTGTCATTCTTCATTCAACTATTTTATGAAATCGGCTGCAAAGATACAATAATTCAATGAATTAGCAAAATTTTCTTCAAATATTTTCAAAGTGTTAGCTTGAAACTACATTTATGCGTGCCAATAAGTATTGAAACTACAAATAGAACGAAAAAAGTGGGGCTAATTATATCTTTAATCAGCCCCACCCTATTATCCTTAAAGATTATTCCTTGTCAAGGAGAATCTTCATCATTTCAACTGCAGCCTTGGCAACTGAGGTACCAGGACCGAATATTGCAGCTACACCAGCCTTGTAGAGGTAGTCGTAGTCTTGCGCTGGAATAACACCACCGGCAATAACCATGATGTCCTCACGGCCAAGTTTCTTCAACTCCTCAATGAGCTGAGGAACAAGAGTCTTGTGACCAGCAGCAAGAGAAGAAACGCCGACAATGTGTACGTCGTTCTCAACAGCCTCGCGTGCAGCCTCTGCAGGAGTCTGGAACAATGGTCCCATATCAACGTCGAAACCGCAATCGGCATAACCTGTTGCTACTACTTTTGCACCGCGGTCGTGACCGTCCTGCCCCATCTTGGCAACGAATACACGTGGACGGCGACCTTCCTGCTTAGCAAACTCTTCTGTCAACTGACAAGCCAACTCAAAGTCGTTGTCATTCTTGCTTTCTGATGAATACACGCCTGAAATAGTTCTAATTACTGCTTTATAACGGCCAACGATTTCCTCGCAGGCATCACTGATTTCTCCAAGAGTACAACGGAGCTTAGCACACTCGATGGCATGTGCCAAGAGGTTGCCTTCGCCTGTGCGTACACATTCTGTAAGTGCGGCAAGTGCCTTCTTGCATGCCTCCTCGTCGCGGGCAGCGCGAACCTTTGCGAGGTTCTCTTCCTGCTGGATGCGAACGGCTGTGTTGTCAACCTCGAGGATATCGATAGGATCTTCGTGCTCCAGACGATACTTGTTAGTACCAACGATTGTCTGAACGCCAGAGTCGATGCGAGCCTGTGTGCGGGCTGCAGCCTCTTCGATACGCATCTTTGGAACACCAGTCTCGATAGCCTTTGCCATACCGCCAAGTTTCTCGATTTCCTGAATGTGTGCCCATGCCTTATGTACGAGTTCGTTGGTAAGGCTCTCTACATAATAAGAACCTGCCCATGGGTCGATGTGCTTGCACACCTTTGTTTCGTTCTGGATGTATATCTGTGTGTTACGTGCAATACGTGCAGAGAAGTCGGTTGGCAGTGCGATAGCCTCGTCGAGAGCGTTGGTGTGCAGTGACTGTGTGTGACCGAGCACTGATGCCATAGCCTCGATACATGTACGGCCAACATTGTTGAATGGGTCTTGCTCTGTGAGTGACCATCCTGATGTCTGTGAGTGGGTACGCAGTGCCATTGACTTCGGATCCTTTGCACCGAAGCTCTTGACAATCTTTGCCCAAAGCAGACGACCGGCACGCATTTTAGCAATCTCCATGAAGTGGTTCATGCCAATAGCCCAGAAGAATGACAGACGTGGAGCGAAAGCGTCGATGTCGATACCAGCGTTAACACCGGCACGGATATAGTCCATACCGTCTGCAAGGGTATAAGCCAACTCGATGTCTGCTGTAGCACCTGCTTCCTGCATGTGATAACCAGAGATAGAGATTGAGTTGAACTTAGGCATGTTCTGAGATGTGAACTCGAAGATGTCAGCGATAATCTTCATTGAGAATGCCGGTGGGTAGATATAGGTATTACGCACCATGAACTCCTTGAGAATGTCGTTCTGGATAGTACCAGCCATCTCTTCCATCTTTGCGCCTTGCTCAAGACCTGCTACGATATAGAAGGCGAGGATAGGGAGAACGGCACCGTTCATGGTCATTGATACAGACATCTTGTTCAATGGAATACCATCGAAAAGCACCTTCATGTTCTCTTCGTTACAGATAGAAACACCAGCCTTACCAACATCGCCAACCACGCGCTCATTATCTGGGTCGTAACCGCGGTGAGTAGGAAGGTCGAATGCTACTGAAAGACCTTTCTGGCCACTGGCAAGATTGCGGCGATAGAATGCGTTTGACTCTTCCGCAGTAGAGAATCCGGCATACTGACGGATGGTCCATGGACGGAAAGGATACATCATTGAATAAGGACCACGCAGGAATGGAGGCAGACCAGCTGTATAATCGAGGTGTTCCATGCCTTCAAGGTCTTCTTTTGTATATACAGGCTTAACGTCGATGTGCTCTGGAGTATTCCAATTAGGAGCAATGCCGTTAGCCTTCTGCCATTCAGCACCGTTCTGTGACTGAATACCGGCATAAATGTCTATATCATTAAAATTCTTTCTCATGATTAATTCCTCCTAAATATTAGATACCCAATTTTGAATTATATTCTTTCAGAGTCTCAAGCACATTGCACTTAACGTGGATGAAGTTCTCGATGCCGGCTGCCTTAAGGTCGTCCATGCATGCAGGAGCACCTGCCACGATGAACATTGCACGCCCGTCGAGATACTTATATGCAGGAATTGCATATTCTGCATACTCATCGTCGCTAGAACATATAACAATAATGTTAGCACCGGCGTTCAATGCTGCATCAACACCCTCCTCAACGGTCTTGAAACCGAGGTTGTCTATTACATTGTATCCTGCACAAGCCAGGAAGTTTGAACTGAACTGTGCTCGTGCCTGACGCATAGCAAGATTTCCGATGGTGAGCATGAATGCTGTTGGCACCTTGCCACTGTTCTCTGTCTGCATACGGAGATTCTCGAAATCTGCAGCCAGACGTGTTGAGTTGATAGCCTTGAATGTTGGTTCATCATGAGAACCGCATCCGCAGCAGCATGAAACAGGAGCCTTGCCGTCTGCCTTCTCTGTGAAGTTAGGGAACTGGTTGGTTCCTAGGATGAACTCCTTACGCTTAGCGGCGTCAGCATGACGCTTTATATTTGTAGCGTTGATGTCGTCTTGTATAGAACCTGCCTTTGCAGCCTCGAGGAAACCACCTTCGTTCTCTACCTTGAGGAACAGCTTCCAAGCTACGTCGGCAAGTGAAGAAGTTATCTCTTCTATAAAGTAAGAACCTGCAGAAGGGTCAACAACCTTGTCGAAGTGGCTTTCTTCCTTGAGCAACAGCTGCTGGTTGCGAGCGATGCGCTCTGAGAAGTCTGTCGGTTGCTCGTAAACAACGTCGAACGGATTGACAACGATAGAATGAACACCAGCAAGGGCAGCGCTCATAGCCTCAGTCTGTGTGCGGAGCAGGTTGACATAGCTGTCGAACATTGTCATGTTGTATGTTGTTGTAGTAGCATTTATGCACATCTTGCAAGCGCAGTCGCACTTTGGCTCATACTGCTTTACAATCTCAGCCCAAAGCATACGTGCTGCACGGAACTTGGCAATCTCCATAAAGTAGTTTTCAGAAACGCCAAGATTGAACTTTATCTTACTTGCTGCAAGTGTAGGTTCTACGCCTGCCTCAACAAGTTGATTGAGGTATTCGTTACCCCAAGCCAAAGCATAACCAAGTTCCTGAACGATGTATGCGCCGGCATTGTTCAACGCACCTGCATTAACTGCAATGCAGCGGAATTTTGGATAGTCCTTCAATGCATTGATAAGTTCTGGAGCTATGGCTATAAGGCCAATGGCATCCTTACCCCTCATTACAATCTTCTCGATTGGGTCCCACTCTATAGAACCAACGAGTTTCTCTTTGTCATAGCCTTTCTTGTCGAAATAGGCAGCAAGATACTGTGCCAATTCAACACTCTTGCGCTGACAGGTCTTGAAGTTTATCTCTACACACTCGCAGTTAATACCTTCAAGCACAGCTTCCACTACTTCAGCAGAAAGAATCTTGCCAGGAATATGGAATCCGATAGAGTCAATGCCCTTGTTTAAAATGTCGAGAGCCTTAGCATTAGCAGCCTTGGCATCTTCAACCTTGATATTCTGACGAACATACCATGAGTTGTCGTCCTTCTTGTTACCACGTACAAAAGGGAACTCACCAGGCAGAGCGTCTGGAGTTTTCAGTTTTAATACGTCTTCTCTGCGATAGAAAGGCTGCACATTAAAGCCTTCGTTTGTTCTCCATACCAGTTTCTTGTCAAAGTCAGCACCTTTCAAATCCACCTGAATCTTGTCCAGCCAGTCTTGGGCTGTGGGTGCCTGAAACTCGGTAAAGAGTTTTTCCTTGTTGCTTGACATAGTTATTTTCTTTATATTAATATATGTAGTTTTAAGCTTTCCTAAAAGCAATGCAAAGATAGTGCATTTTTCTGAATTCTTGAAAAATATATTGTCTTTTTAATATTTAAACGTAAAAAATTCATAAAGTTAGCAGTAGCCTTAAAAAATGTTGCACAAAAATTATCTTTTGAGCATTTTTTTATCTAATTTTGCAAAAGATTAGTAAATGTTATTTATGTTATGGATTGGTTGATAAACTTATTTACTTCAACGAACTCGGTGGCGCATATTGCATTGCTCTATGCTATAGTCATTGCTGTGGGTGTATTGTTGGGAAAGATAAAGTTTTTTGGCATTTCGCTCGGTGTCACATTTGTGTTGTTTGCTGGAATTGTAGCAGGGCACGTAGGACTGACTGGACCTATTGATATTCTTACCTTTGTTCAAGATTTTGGACTTATCCTGTTTGTATTCATGATAGGTATGCAGGTGGGGCCTGGTTTTTTTGAAAGTTTCAGAAAGGGCGGAGTGACGTTGAATCTACTGGCAGTTGCAGCTATTATGCTTAACATAGCTGTGATGTTTGCTTGCTACTTCATCTTTTTTGACACTTCCGACCCATACAACTTGCCTATGATGGTGGGAACTCTTTACGGAGCCGTGACCAATACTCCAGGTCTTGGTGCTGCGAATGAGGCTTTGGCGAGTGTGTTTGGTGATGGAAATATACCGCAGATAGCATCAGGATATGCTTGTGCTTATCCATTGGGTGTTGTAGGTATTATTGGAGCAACTATCGCTGTAAGATACATCTGTAGAGTTAAACTCGAGAAAGAAGAGGAGGCACTGAACGATAGTGCAAACGAGAATATGAAGGTGAAGCCGCACATGATGCATCTGAAGGTGACAAACCAAAACCTTGCAGGACATAACCTTATAGAGATCCATGATTTTCTTAAGCGTGACTTCGTATGCTCAAGAATATTGCACGATGGACATGTTAGCATACCAAACCGTAATACAATCTTTGAAATGGGCGACCAAGTGTTCATTGTGTGCGCAGAGGCAGATGCGAAAGCCATTGCAGCTTTCATCGGCGAAGAGATTGAGGTGGCATGGGAAAAGCAAGACCAACCACTTATATCAAAGCGTATTCGTGTGACAAGATCTTCAATAAATGGAAAGACATTGGGACAGATGCATTTCTCTTCTCTTTATGGTGTTAACGTGACACGTGTTACACGTCAGGGCATGGACATCTTTGCCAGCAGCAACCTGGCATTGCAGGTGGGCGACAAGGTTATGGTAGTAGGTCCAGAGGATGCCGTTGACCATGTGACTGAAGTGTTGGGCAACTCTATAAAGCGCCTGCAGGCTCCTAACATTGCAACTATATTCCTTGGCATTATTGTTGGTATAATCTTCGGAAGCATTCCTTTTGCCATTCCGGGAATGCCGGTGGCAATGAAATTGGGTATTGCCGGAGGTCCGCTTATCATTGCAATCTTGATAGGACGATATGGTTATAAGGCTCACCTTGTTACATATACAACAACAAGTGCCAATATGATGTTGCGTGAAATCGGTCTTGTGCTGTTCCTTGCCAGCGTAGGCATTAAAGCCGGTGCTGGATTCTGGGACACTGTAGTAGAAGGTGACGGTTTGAAATATGTATATACAGGTTTTTTGATAACCATTATACCTATATTAATAATAGGTACGATAGCACGCCTGAAGTATAAGTTCAATTACTTCACAATTATGGGTATGCTTGCCGGTACATATACAGATCCGCCTGCATTGGCATATGCAAACCAGATATGCTCAAAAGAAGCACCAGCTGTTGGATACTCAACAGTTTATCCACTGTCAATGTTCCTTCGTATCTTTACAGCACAATTGATAATACTTTTGTGTTGCGGAATGTAAGATAAAAACTTAAAACAACAATATTATAACTTTAAAACAAAAATGAAGAAATTCGGATTACTGTTGTGCGGTATGTTCTTCGCCGGTTCTTCGATGATGTTCGGTCAGATTGAGAACAGCATCAAGATTAACGAGGTGATGACAGACAACACCGCTAATGTACAGGACGAATACGGACAATGTAAGGCTTGGATAGAGATAGCCAACATATCTCATACCACCTACAATATCCGTGGTATGTATCTAACTACCAATCGTGCTGTGCTAAACAAGGAGTTAAGTGTTCCTGAGCGCGTAAAGATGATGAGCGTGATTCCTAATGGAGAACCACGCACTAACCTTGGCGGTCATCAGCACCTGGTGTTCTATTGCAATAGCAACCCCGCTCAGGGTTCTATGCACATTGCAGTTCCAGTTGAACCAGGTAAACCCACTTGGGTTGCGCTGTACAATGGAAATGGAGTAAACTTGATAGACTCTGTGACAGTTCCGGCACTGGAGGCTAATCAATCTTATGCATTGGTACACAAAGCAGATGGTTATACTTGGGAAGTGCGTCAGGCAGAAGCAGCCACTCCTTGGATTGCTAATGAAATATCTAGACAAGAGTCAAAAATAGAAAGACTAAAGCGTGAAGACCCGCATGGCTTTGGTATCACAATTCTTGCAATGGGTATTGTTTTTTCTTGCCTTGCATTACTTTGGATATTCTTCACATTATTCGGAATATTCATGAAGCATCGTGAGAAAGTTGCAAAGATCCAACCTGTTAAGGCTGGTGTCAAGACTGTTGAACTAACCAAGGAAGTTGGTCATAAGACAAGCACAATACTTAAAGACGGTCTGAAGACAAAGGGTATTGACAAAGAAGTTTACATGGCAGTAATCTCCATGGCATTGAAACAATACCAAGATAATGTTCACGACGTTGAAAGTGGTGTTATCACTATCAAGCCAAAGGATACAGATTGGTCAAATGAGTATCTGCAGATGACACAATTCCACGAATAATAATAACAAACCAATTAAAGCATAAAAAAATGAATAAGTATCAATATAAAGTTCAGGGCGTAGATTACGACGTTGAAATAGAAGAAGTAGAAGGCAACCTTGCCAAGGTAAAAGTTAACGGCATTACATTTGAGGTAGAATTGCAGCAGCCTATCAATCCGGCTCATGCTATTACAAAACCAAAGGTGGCAGCACCTCAGCCTGCAGCTCCACGCCCAGTTGCCGCTGCACCTGCACAACCACAACCAGCAGCAACTGCTGGCGCAGGCACACCAACAAAGTCTCCATTACCAGGAACCATCACATCTATCAATGTAATTGTTGGCCAGAAGGTCAATGAAGGCGACCCGATCCTAGTGCTTGAGGCAATGAAGATGCAGAACAACATCGAGGCTGAGTGTTCTGGAACTATTACATCAATTTTAGTCAAACCAGGCGACTCCGTAATGGAAGGTACCGTATTAGTCACTATAGGTTAAAAAGAGATGGGAGAGTTTATTGTTAATAATTTCAATGAGTTTCTTACCTATACGGGCTTTGCAAATGCTACATTAGGTAATCTCATTATGATTGTCGTTGGGGCAATCCTTATTTATCTTGCGATAAAGAAAGATTTCGAACCGTTGTTGCTCATTCCTATTGGCCTTGGTATCATTCTCGGTAATATTCCTTTCCGTGCTGATGCAGGATTGGAGATAGGTCTATATGAAGACAACTCCGTGTTGAACATATTTTATCAAGGTGTGCGCATGGGATGGTATCCGCCATTGGTGTTCCTTGGCATCGGTGCCATGACCGACTTCTCTGCACTTATTGCCAACCCTAAGCTTGTGCTTATCGGTGCTGCTGCCCAGTTTGGTATTTTCGGTGCTTATATGGTTGCGTTAGCATTAGGTTTTGAACCTAATCAGGCTGCCGGTATTGCAATTATCGGCGGTGCAGATGGTCCTACTGCCATCTTCCTATCATCTAAGCTTTGCCCTAACTTGATGGGTGCTATAGCAGTATGTGCTTATTCATACATGGCACTCGTACCACTGATTCAGCCAATAGTAATGCGTGCTCTTACCACAAAGAAGGAGCGACTGATCCGCATGAAGCCTGCTCGTCAGGTTAGTCAGACAGAACGCATTCTTTTCCCTATTATCGGTTTGCTGTTGACAACATTTATCGTCCCTTCAGGTCTTCCATTGTTGGGTATGCTATTCTTCGGAAACCTCCTAAAGGAATCTGGAAAGACAACACGTCTTGCCAAGACAGCAGGTTCTGCACTTAATGACGTTGTTGTTGTACTGCTTGGTCTTACCGTGGGATGCTCTACACAAGCAAGCGAGTTCCTAACTGTCAACACATTGTTTATCTTTGTTGTTGGTGCTTGCGCTTTCGTTGTTGCTACAGCAAGTGGAGTATTGTTTGTCAAAGGTATGAACCTTTTCTTGCCAGAAGGTAAGAAACTGAATCCGCTTATCGGAAACGCTGGTGTTTCAGCCGTACCTATGAGCGCTCGTATCAGCCATAACATAGGTTTGGAATACGACCGCAAGAACTTCCTTCTGATGCATGCTATGGGTCCAAACGTAGCTGGCGTAATCGGTTCTGCCGTTGCTGCCGGCGCATTGCTTGGTTTCCTTTCATAAAGTTCTTTTATGCAGCAACACAAAGGCATGCCTAAAATAGCGATTATTGACCCTAATACCCTTGCGGTATTAGGGTTAAAATCTTTATTGCAAAATGTTATGCCTATAGCCGAGGTTGATACCTTCGGTTCATTTGCTGAACTTGAAGCTAATAATCCAGAACAGTATTTCCACTATTTTGTTTCTACGAATATTGTTCTGCAAAACCGTAGTTTTTTTACAAATCACCATCACAAGACAATTGTACTTACCCTATCTCTTGATTCCAACACACAACTAAGCGGTTTCCACTGCCTTTGCATTAATGTGCCAGAACAAATGCTTATAAAATCAATTTTAGCACTGCAACAGAGCGCCCATGCTCATGGCAAACACCTGCCTCCTATGACACAACCTAAGATTCTTTCTGACCGCGAGATTGAGGTTATGACGCTTGTTGTACAAGGATTCATAAATAAGGAAATAGCCGACAGGCTTAATATAAGTTTAGCCACAGTTGTTACCCACAGGAAAAACATAATGGAGAAGCTACGTATTAAAAGTGTTTCAGCACTTACAATTTATGCTGTTATGAATGGATATGTTGATATCAATAAGATATAACATAACCCAAACTTCATTGTATCTTTATCTAATCATATCGGTTAAAAAACCACAAATAAGTGATATTTTAACAAAAAAGATGTATCTTTGCAAAGATATAGCTATAAAAACATATATTACTTAAGCATTTATGTTCGATAAAGAAACCTACGTAAGGCGCCGAAACGAGCTAAAAAGACTTGTTAACAAAGGCATCATCATTCTTTTTGGCAACAACGAGTCTCCTGCCAACTACCCTGCTAATGGTTATTCGCCATTCCGACAAGACTCTTCATTCTTGTATTATTTTGGCCAGCACCGCGATGGACTTGTTGGTGTCATAGATGTAGATAACGATAAAGAAATACTTATCGGTAATGACATTGACATTGAAGACATCGTTTGGTATGGTTCTGTTGACTGCGTAGCAGATTTGGCAGCACAAGTTGGTGTACAAAACACTGCACCGATAACAGAATTGCAAACAATATGCGATAAGGCAAAAGCATGCGGGCAACAGATTCATTTCCTGCCACCATATCGTCATGATACAAAAATCCAAATAATGGATTTGCTTGGAATCCATCCAAGCAAACAAAAAGAAAGCGCATCACTGACATTGATAAATGCTGTTGTCAAAATGCGCTCAACCAAAGAGCCTCAAGAAATTGAAGCAATAGAACGGGCCTGCGATGTTGGATACATGATGCATACGACAGCCATGCGAACCGTCAGACCAGGATTAACTGAAAGATATGTTGGCGGAATCGTTGACGGCACAGCCAATTCATTGGCATCAAAGGTTAGTTTCGCAACAATATTCAGTCAGCACGGCGAAATAATGCACGGCAATCCATCAACCGCCATGCTTGAAGACGGTCGCTTGGTATTGTGTGATGCAGGCTGCGAATTGGATGACTACTGCAGCGACCACACCAGAACATATCCTGTTAACGGAAAATTCACACAACGACAACTTGATATTTATAATATTGTAGTTGAATGTCATGACTATGTTTTAGACGTCGCACGTCCTGGTATCAAATATATGGATGTCCACATGGAAGTATGCCGCCGCATGACAGAGCGCTTAAAAGAGTTGGGACTGATGAAAGGCGATACAGAAGAAGCTGTTAGGGCTGGTGCTCATGCAATGTTCCTACCTCACGGTCTTGGCCACATGATGGGAATGGACGTTCACGACATGGAAGGTTTAGGTCAGATTTATGTAGGTTTTGATGAGGTAACGCGCCCGAATCTTGAGCAATTTGGAACTAACTGTTTACGCATGGGGCGAAAACTTGAAGAAGGATTCGTAATTACAGACGAACCGGGAATATACTTTATTCCAGCTCTTATTGACGACTGGCGCAAATCTGGTCACTGTGCAGAGTACCTTAATTTTGATTTACTAGAGACATACAAGGACTTTGGCGGAATACGTATCGAGGATGATGTGCTGATAACAAAGGAAGGGTGTCGGTTCTTAGGTTCTAAACGAATACCATATCATGCAAAGGATGTTGAAAATTTTATGAACAATAAATAAATTAAAACTTAAAGATGAAGAAAATTATTGCATTATCTATCGCAGTCATGCTGACAGCATCTGCGAATGCAGCAGATGGAAAGGAATCTGCTAAATCAAACAAGCCGGTGTTCACCACCATAAAGGCTAATCCTATAACAAGTATCAAGGACCAGAATCGTAGCGGTACCTGCTGGGCATACTCTACCCTATCATTCTTAGAGAGCGAGATTCTCAAGAAGAGCGGAAAGACATATGACCTCTGCGAAACTTTTGTCGTTAGCCATACATACATGGACAGAGCAGTAAAGACCGTACGCATGCATGGAGATATTTCATTCTCACAGGGCGGTAGCGCTTACGACCCAATATACTGCCTGCAGAACTATGGTATCTGTCCAGAGGATGCAATGCCATTGCCTGGTACACCAATCGGTGATTCACTGAACAATTACAACGAGTTCTTTACTGTAATGACTCCTTATGTTGAGGCATTGGCAAAGAGCGACGCAAAAAAACTTACTCCAGCTTGGAAGAAAGGATTGCAGGGAATCATTGACGCATATATTGGCGAGAAACCAACAGAATTCATATATGAAGGCAAGAAATATACGCCTCAGACATTTACAGAGAGTCTTGGTTTGAACCTTGACGACTATGTAAGCATAACAAGCTATACACACCATCCTTTCTGGAAACCTTTCGTTGTTGAAGTACAAGACAACTGGCGTTGGCACCAGAGTTACAATGTACCTATCGAAGAACTGACACGTATCATTGACCATGCAATCAATGAAGGTTATACAATAATGTGGGGCGGTGACGTTTCTGAAGACGGATTTACACGCAAGGGACTTGGTGTTGCTTATGACGCGAAGTTAGTACAGAATCTTAGTGGCAGCGATGCTGCACGCTGGCTTCGTCTTCCAGCAACAAAAAAGTCTGAAAAATATGATTCACTAGGCGTAAATGCTCCTGAAGTTGTTCCTACTCAAGAAATGCGTCAGGAAGCATACGACAACTGGGAAACAACAGACGACCACGGCATGCACATTTATGGTATAGCAAAAGACCAAAACGGTCGTGAATACTACATGGTAAAGAATTCTTGGGGTGAGTACGGTGATTACAAAGGCACATGGTATATGACAAAAGCTTTTGTTACATACAAGCTCATGGATATGATGCTCAATAAGAATGCTCTTCCAAAAGATATTCGCAAGAAGTTGGGAATCTAATAACATATTTTATTAACATTTAAGCAAAAGCTGCGTCTATTCAGACACAGCTTTTTTCATATCAGTTAATCCCCAAAGATAACTTGACACAATAGTCATAATCTTGTACAGATAGTAATAAATAATTAAAAAGGGAGTGTGATTTCACCCCCTCTTGTCCTTATCAATAAAAAAAATTACTTGCTGTAAAGAGCGACGATTGTTTCGTACTTCTCCTGTTTGCCACTTGTCTGCTTTGGTTCTTCAACCTTCTTACCATATTCGTAAATCTGCTCAAGTGTAAGTTTGCCATCCTCGAAGTCCTTACCGATACCGCTGTCAAAGCTGCTATAGCGCTCCTTAAGCATTGCGGGAAGTTCGCTCTGCTCAAGAATAGCTGCTGCGTTCTCAAGTGCACGAGCCATTGCATCCATACCACTGATATGCGCAATGAAGATATCCTCTGGATCTGTTGAGTTACGACGAATCTTAGCATCGAAGTTTGTACCACCATTACCAAGACCACCACCACGGATAATCTGCATCATTGCTTGTGTCAGTTCAAAATTGTCAATTGGGAACTGGTCTGTATCCCATCCATTCTGAGCGTCACCACGATTTGCATCGATAGAACCAAGCATGTTGTTGTCAACAGCCACAGCCAATTCGTGCTCAAATGTGTGGCCTGCAAGTGTAGCATGGTTAACTTCAATATTTACCTTGAAGTCATTCTCAAGTCCATGAGCTTTCAAGAAGCCAATAACAGTTTCTGTATCAACATCATACTGATGCTTAGTTGGTTCCATTGGCTTTGGTTCTATAAGGAAAGTACCGGTAAAACCTTTGCTTCGTGCATAATCACGAGCAGCAGTCAGAATCTGAGCGAGATGCTCCTTCTCACGCTTCTGGTCTGTATTAAGAAGACTCATATAGCCTTCACGTCCGCCCCAGAATACATAGTTTTGACCACCAAGCTTGATTGTTGCGTCAATAGCATTCTTTATCTGAACAGCAGCACGAGCTACTACATCAAAATCAGGATTTGTTGCAGCACCATTCATATAACGCTTGTTTCCGAATACGTTAGCTGTACCCCAAAGATTCTTGATACCAGTTTCCTGCATCTTAACAAGAGCATAATCTGTGATTTCTTTCATACGAGCCTCATACTCCTCAACTGTTGCACCTTCATCAACAAGGTCAACATCATGGAAACAGAAATACTCGATACCCAACTTCTGCATGATTTCAAAACCAGCATCCATCTTATCCTTTGCACGTTGAACTGCACACTCGGCCTTGTCCCACTCATAACTACGTGTTTGACCTCCGAACTGGTCACCTGATGCACCACATAGAGTGTGCCACCAAGCCATTGCGAACTTCAACCAGTCTTTCATCTTCTTACCCATTACAACCTTCTCTGGGTCATAATAGTGGAAAGCCATTACATTCTTGCTTTCAGGCCCCTCAAAAGGGATCTTACCAATTTGTGGAAAATACTCTTTTGCCATAATAGTTTTAAATTAAAGTTTATAGATTTTTATTTAAAATTTCTTTCCAATGCATATAAGCATTCTTATATTCTTCAACATGCCTCAGGTCAGGTTCTATTTCCTGAAGTTTCTCCAAAGTTGAGAATGCTTCTGTATTATCTTTATAGATTCCAGCACCAATACCTGCACCCTTAGCCGCACCTACACTACCATCTGTGTCATACAGTTCAATAGTAGCACCACTAACACCTGCCAATGTGTCTCTGAACAATGGACTAAGGAACATGTTGGCCTTGCCTGCATGAATCTTATTAATATTCATACCCATATGCTGCATGATTTCCATACCATAGCAGAAACTGAATACGATTCCTTCTTGAGCCGCTCTTATGATATGTCCTTTTCCGTGCTTGTTAAAGTTAATTCCGCATATAGAGCATCCTATTTCCTTATTCTCCAACACACGCTCTGCACCATTACCGAATGGAACGACACATACACCTTCACTACCGATTGATATATTTGTTGTTAAATCGTTCATTTCTGCATAACCGATACCTTCAGGAGCTACATTACGTCTTACCCAAGCATTTAAGATACCTGTACCATTAATGCATAACAATACACCCAATCTTGTCTGCTCTGCACTATGATTAACATGAGCAAAGGTATTTACACGACTCTTCTTGTCATAATTAACATCGCCAAGAACACCATAGACGACACCAGAAGTTCCTGCTGTAGATGCTATTTCGCCAGGATTAAACACATTAAGACTTAATGCATTATTAGGTTGATCACCACCACGATATGAGATTGGCGTGCCGGCTTTTAGACCTAATTCTGCCGCTGCAGATTCAGAAACAATTGACTGAACGCTAAACATAGGAACAACATCAGGAATTAAAGAATTGTCAAAACCATAATAATCCATTAGGAAATCAGCAACTCTATTGTTCTTGAAATCCCAGAACATGCCTTCACTAAGTCCACTTACGGTTGTGTTAATGGTTCCACTAAGTCGCATTGCAATATAATCGCCAGGCAACATAACCTTATATATCTTTTCGTACAAAGAAGGTTCGTTGGCCTTTACCCATGCCAATTTTGCAGCAGTAAAGTTACCAGGTGAATTAAGCAAATGACTCAAACACTTATCAGAACCAAGGTCACCAAAAGCTTTCTCGCCATAAGGAACAGCACGAGAATCACACCATATAATGGAAGGGCGAAGTGCATTATAATCCTTATCAACACAAACAAGTCCATGCATTTGATAGGAGATGCCTATAGCTGCAACTTGTTCGCCAGTCACACCTGACTCAGACATGATTTTCTTAAGACTCAACTTCGCATTATCCCACCACATCTGAGGCTCTTGCTCTGCCCACCCTGCCTTGTGAGCAATTATCGGAGCTTCATGTTCAGGATAGAAAGCCGTAGCCACACACTTTCCGCTATCTGCGTCAACTAAAGATGCCTTTACAGAACTGCTACCGACATCAAAACCCAATAAATATCTTTTATCCATAAATTTCACGATTTATTTTAATTATATACGTTTATAATCAACAAATCCCCTAAATATTTTTTCATTTGTAAAAAAAAGATGTTAAAAAAGATTATTTCACTAATAATTATTTACTTTTGAAAAAAAAACATTACCTTTGCAGAATCTTATATTTACAACTAAATACACATTCTTTATATAACTTGGATTATGAAAAAGAAAATATTAATTCTTGACGATAAAGAGACCATAGCCAAAGTCTTGTCTATTTACCTTATGAGTGACTATGAAGTACAATGGCTTCCAGATGGTTTACAAGGTGTAAAATGGTTACAGGCAGGAAACACTCCAGACTTGATTATTTCCGACATCCGTATGCCTGGCATGCGAGGAGATGATTTTTTGGAGTGGATTAAGCAGAATGAATTGTTCCGCCATATTCCTGTCATTATGCTAAGCAGCGAAGACAGTACAAGTGAGCGCATCCGTTTATTGGAGATTGGTGCTGTTGACTATATAGTAAAGCCTTTCAACCCAATGGAGTTGAAGATAAGGGTTAAGAAGATTTTGCCAAATTAAAATAAAGCATAAATGTTAGGTGTCGTATACTTAGGTAGTAATACAACAACACAAGAAAGACTGAAATACATACCAGGACAACTTGTAAGGATGACTAGTACTTACAAGGATGCTGCTGATGTGTGTACTACTAATTCTAAGAACAGGCATTTTATCGTTTTTTACGAGAGGAGTGTCCGAAATGAAGATATTACCGCCATCACTTACCTACGTAAGAAATGTAATAACATATACATTATTTTATTAACGGGCAAACTTTCTCGTGAAGAGAGAAAGATTTATCAAGAATGTGGCATTAACGACACTATTGATCAAGAAGCGTCTGTTACCGAATTAAATAAAAAGATTCAATTCATTACAGAGAGGGAAAACATATTGTTTAATGAAGAAGCGCCCAAATATCGTATATTGAGATTTAAGATACCTGTTTGGAAAAGACTATTTGACATTGTTTTCTCAAGTATTGCAATAATTCTACTTTCACCGATTTTCCTCCTTACCATCATTGCTATCCGCCTGGAAAGTAAAGGACCTGTAATGTTCAAATCAAAAAGGGTTGGAACAAACTATACTATTTTTGACTTCCTCAAATTCCGCAGTATGTTTGTGGATGCAGACAAACGCTTAAAGGAACTCAGCAAATCACACAACCAATATGCGGAGAAAACCGATGACGAGAATCCAAAAACCGTCATAACATCTCCATTAGGTGAAGAAGCAGAACTCTTAATGCAAGAGGTCGGTATGGAATCAGAAATGATGATTAGCGACGAAGAAGTTATGCTGGTTGGTGACGACTATGTGGTTGCAGAGAGTAATTTCAACAAGCAAAAGACAGAAAGCATCAACAATGCGTTCGTCAAGATTGAGAATGACCCAAGAATAACAAAAGTAGGACATTTCATCAGAAAATATAGCATTGACGAATTGCCACAGTTGTTCAATATCCTTAAAGGTGACATGTCGGTAGTTGGTAACCGCCCTCTCCCACTCTATGAGGCAGAAAAACTAACTGGCGACGATTGTATCGACCGATTCATGGCACCGGCTGGACTCACAGGGTTATGGCAAGTTGAAAAAAGAGGACAAAGCGGTTCCATGTCTGCAGAAGAGCGTAAACAGCTTGACATAAAATACGGACAAACATATAATTTCATTTTAGACATGAAGATTATATTCCGAACATTAACAGCATTTATCCAAAAAGAAGACGTATAATTAATCAACCATTAAAATCAATTAAAAAAAGATGAGAAGGATAAAACTAATTTTATTATCGACATTATTGGTAATGGGTAATACTGCTTTTGCCCAATATATCAATAGTGGCATTAGCGCAGGATTCTTCGATTCCAGCGAGACAAGTACAATTAATTTTTCCAAGTTCCACCTTCCACCTTTGGCTGTATTATTTGAGAATGCCAAATCAAATCCACAGATCCTTGACCTTGCGAAAGCTCAAGAGATTGCACAAGCAGAGGTAGCAAAGCAGAAAAGACACATTTTCTCATATATTCATGGCCATGCAAGCTATAGTTATGGCAAAACAGATATGTGGGGAAACAATTCATCTACTTACAACCAGATGATTTACCAGTTTCAAGGAAGCGAACAGAATTATTGGAATGTCGGTGTTAACTTGAGTGTACCATTAGAAGACATTCTTGACTTAGGTGCAGCTGTAAAACGCAAGAGATTGTTAGTAGAACAGGCCAAGATTAAGAAAGATATCGCTTATGACCAACTGAAATTGCAAATTGCATCGTTATACGTTAAAATAACCAATGACTTGGTTAGTTTAAAGACCGCAAGCGAGAATGCCGCCATTTACCAGGGTGCTGGTTCACTCAATCAGGAAGAGTTCCATCAAGGCAATATGGAAATCGGTGATTTCGCATATACTAAGCTTAGAGAAGAGACCGCAGTACGCAGATACCAAGAACTTCAGACACAGATAACAACAGACATTATCACTTTGGAAATTCTGACACATACTCCAATCATTACGAATACAACAACTGACATCACGCTTGATGACAGTATTCAGAAAACAGACAAGCAAATTGAAAAGGAAAACAAGGAAATCCAAAAGCGCATAAAGAAAGAGACTGAAGAAGAGGACAAGAAGTACGAAGCTTTAGAAAAGGCAGACAAGAAGGCGCAGAAAAAAGCACAATCAAATTAATATTGTAAAATCATAACACATTATCTAAAGATATGGATACATTCAGATATTTAGTAAGATTCTTATATCGCATCAGATGGTATCTCGTAATATTACCTATGATTGCATTGATTGTGGCATGGTTTTTAACCAGAAAAATGGATCGTATTTATGATGTAAGTACAACGATTTACACTGGTATGATTACCGGTTATAACATAGAAGGTGGTTCTGGCATCGCTGGAGGAAATTCTCAGACAAACATCAATAACTTGATGCTTATCATTACAACAGACAACACTATTCATGAGGTTGCACTCAGACTATTTGCCCGTTGTATGATGTACGGAAATCCAAACAAGGATAACAATTACATTTCTGCAGAGCATTTCCGCCAATTAGATCAGGCTGTACCTCCAGCAGTTAAGGCTTTGATTAACCATAAGAGTGAAACTGCAACATACAATAACTTGCGCGCATACGAGAAACCATCACAGGATAATTATATTTTCGGCATTCTCAACTATCACCCTTATTTTGGAATAAACAACATTACATCAAGACTTAAGGTTTTACAGCTTAACAATAGCGATATTATTGATATCGGTTATTCTGCAAATGACCCTGGTATTGCATATAATACACTTGACATTCTGAACGAGGTTTTTGCTCGTCAGTATCAAGACCTTCGCTATGGAGAGACAAACAACGTAATCAAGTTCTTCGAACGTGAAGTTGCCCGCCTATTTAGAGTACTCACAAATGCCGAGAACGACCTTATCAATTACAATGTTTCTAAGCGTATCATCAACTATGGTGAGCAGACCAAGCAGCTAACAGTCCTTGACGCTCAGCATCAAGCTGCAGACAACCAGCAGTTGCTCAACTATACAACGACCAAGGCTTTAATGGACTATTTGGAGCGACAGTTAGGCAACCGAGCTCAGATAATCAAATCAAATAAAGATTTCACCAATCAGGTGCGAGACATTTCTCGCTTACAGTCAAGAATTTCCAACTTGCAACTAATGAGCAGTGAAGGTGGAGGAAACAACGCTGAATCGCAGCAAGAGTTGGCAAAAGCACAAAAAGAACTTCAAGACGCTACATCGAAAGTAAGAAATCTTACTCATGACATCCAAGCTGGTACATATAGTACAGAGACAGGCGTAAAGGCCAATTCACTTATTTCTGAATGGTTGGAACAGGTATTGTTACTTGAAAAGACCAAGGCGGAAATGACTGCCACAGACATCATGAGACAGAAACTTGACAAGCAGTTCCTTTACTACTCCCCAATTGGTGCAACTCTTGACAGAAAGGACCGTCATATTGGATTCATTGAAGGCAACTACATGGAAATGCTCAGAGCATTAAATGCAGCAAGACTACGTCAAAGAAATCTTCAAATGACTACTGCTACATTAAGGGTATTGAACCCTCCTATGTTCCCATTGAATGCTCAACCGACAAACAGACTTATGATTTTGTTAGGTGCATTCATGCTGACATTTGTTCTCACAGCATTATATTTCATGATTATAGAATTGCTTGACAGAACACTACGTGATAGAATGCGTTCAGAGCGTATAACAAAGATACCAGTAATGGGTTGCTACCCTAAAGATAGCAATCTCAGATATCGCAGATACAACAAGACTATTGCAGACATGTCTTTGAAGCAACTTAGCAAGACTTTGCTTCCTCATTTCAAGACTGGTCAGCAAAACGTATTGAACCTGTTATCTACCGATGCAGCAAATGGCAAGAGCTATCTTGCACAGGAGTTAGAGAATTATTGGATATCAATAGGATTGCAGGTTAGACGTTTAACATACGATGAAGATTTCCTTGCAGAAGACAGTAGATATGTCATGGCAAAAGACATTAAAGACCTTTGCCCAGACATACAACCTGAAGAAATAGCAATTATCGAGTATCCTAATCTTAACGACCACTCTGTTGCAACAGCACTGCTTAACCTCGGTACTGTAAACTTGATGGTCACACGTGCAAACCGCACATGGAAAGACGTTGACCAGAAAGCGCTTAAAGAGTTACAAGCTCAATTGGACAATAAAGACTCTCTATATATGTATCTAACAGAGTCAAGTCGTTATGCTGTAGAAGAATTTGTAGGACAGTTGCCGCCATATACCAAGTTCAAGAACTTTGTATATCGCATATCTCAATTAGGTTTAACGGCAACAGAAAACAGCCGAGCATTATAATGAGCGTCACCGGGGCAAAGAAATATTCAATATATGCCAATGAAAACAGAGGAAGAGTTCTACTACTCTTTCTCTTGTTTTTAGCATCCCTATATCTGTTTTATACTTCTGGAATACGAGGTTTATCCTTAGCTTGCGCAATTCCTGTTGTCGCACTTTATGCTTTCATAGCATTCAAGTACAAGATGTTTACGTTCTGGACATTATTCGTTGTGAATTACTTCGTGATGTTCTTGAACAGATATCAATACATGCCCATTCCGCCATCACTGCCTAATGAGTTGTTGGAGATTGTACTGTTAGCAATAGCCATCATTGATGTCAAGCTTGTTCTTTCATCTCGCTTTGCCAATATGATGTCTGCCGGTTTACTTATCTGGTGTGGTTTCTGCATTATAGAGATGTTCAACGATACTTGCGGATTAGGATTTAACATTGCGGCATGGTACACAGGTGCGCGTCTGATGGCATTCCAATTATTGTACGCCTTTTTCGTTTGCACCATCTACATAGCATCTCCACAAAAGATCATGAGTTTTATAAGGGTCTGGGCCTGTTTATCCATATTTGCTGCATTCTGGGCATGGAAACAGAAATACATCGGCTTTACAGACATAGAAAAGGCATGGTTGGTATATGCAGGTAGAACTCACCTTGTAAATGGTATTATTCGCTATTTCTCTATCTTCAGTGATGCAGCGAACTTCGGTTGCAATATGGCAGCGAGCGCTATTACATTCTATGTTATTGCAATTACACAAAAAATAAAAAGGGAAAGACTTTTCTTCCTGATAGCAGCCTTTGCTTGTACATGGGCAATGTTTGCATCTGGTACACGAACAGCGATATTCTGTTTTATTGCAGGAACAATGGTTTATATCGTTCTTTCTAAATCAATTAAAATAGCTATATCTGTAAGCATTATCTTCGGCCTATTTGTTGCTTTCCTCGCATTTACCACCATAGGAAATGGCAATGACATGATAAGACGTATGCGTTCTGCCTTCAACCGTAATGATGCATCAGTCAATGTCCGCGATATCAATAAAGCCGCAATAAGAAAATACATAAAAGATGCTCCTTGGGGTATAGGTATTGGAAGAGGATATGAAAATGTTCCTGCCAATAACAAATACAGAAAACTTTCTACTATTCCACCTGACTCAGAGTATGTATTCATCTGGGTGCATACAGGCCCAATAGGAATTACTGTATTTATAATCTCTACGATTATAGTACTATTCGGTGCTTGTTGGATTGTATTCTTCAAACTCAAGAACAAGTCCCTACAAGGAATAGGTGCAGGTATCTGTAGTGCATTTGTAGCCATACAGTTAGGTGCTTATGCCAACCAGATTCTCATGCAGTTCCCTAACGTATTGATTTTCTACGGAAGTCTATCTATAGTATATTTATTCCCTCGTATAGAGAAAGAATATAACGACTATGAGAATAAGCGGTTGGAAAAGCAAGAAGAACGTAAAACACGCCGTTTGGAGAAGAAGAAAGCATCAAGGATATAAATAAAAGAGATTTTGAGCATAAAGATATCTATAATTACTGTCAATTACAATGGTTATGAAGACACTTGTGCATTGATAGATTCAATCCCTATTAATGATGAATCATTAGAGGTGATTGTAGTTGACAATGCCTCAAAATCCGATGAAGCTAAGGCCATATCACAACGCTATCCACATGTCAAGACAATCCGTTCAGATGAAAACCTTGGTTTTGCTGGAGGTAATAATATCGGAATAAAAGCGTCGTCTGGAAGATATTTGTTTTTAATTAATAACGATACCGTATTCAAGGACTTCAATACAGATAGTCTGATAAAACGACTTGAAAGTTCAGAGTCGATAGGTATGGTTTGTCCAAAGATTCGTTTTGCTTGGAATGATTGTCCGATTCAATTTGCCGGATACACTCCCCTTTCTAGAATCACAATGAGGAACCGTGCGATAGGTTTCAATGAGAAAGACCATGGGCAACATAATGACGCACGCCCAACTCCTTATGCACATGGTGCAGCCATGATGCTTAAGCGCGAGGTTATTGAAAAGGTTGGAATGATGCCTGAATGTTATTTTCTATACTATGAAGAGTTGGATTGGTCTATGATGATAACAAGAAATGGTTATAAAATCTGGTATGAGCCAGAATCTACCATTTATCACAAAGAGAGCAAGTCAACAGGACAGAATAGCCCGTTAAAAGCATATTACATCGCTAGAAATCGTTTGATATTTGTAAAACGTAATGTTAAAGGCACAAACAAATACATGTCTTATGCATATCTCATTGGTATGGTAGCCGTGCGTGATATCATAAAATATTGCATAAAGAGTAAGTTCCAACAAGCCAAGGCTACTATTAGAGGAATAACAAGTTTTATTAAAATGTAGATCGTATGGATATTGGATGGTTGCTTATATATATATTTGACATTATCCTGTTTTTTGCTGTTGCAGCGACAACAGCATACATAACAATTTTCTCCATTGCTTCATTGTTTGTAAAACATACTAATGTTCCAACAGCAAAACATCAGAACAGATTTATAGTTCTTATACCATCTTACAAGCAAGATGATAATATTGAGCAAACAGTAAAGAGCATATTAGGACAGACATATCCTCAACGTCTCTTTGACGTTACTGTAATATCTGATCACCAAAAGGAAATTACAAATTTCCGTCTGGCACAATACCCAATAACTCTGCTTACACCCAACTTTAAAAGCAGTACTAAGGCCCGCTCTCTACAATTAGCTATCAACAATCTTCCTCAGTTCAAGATATATGATATTGTCATAGTGCTTGATGCTGGCAGTCTTGTAGAACCAGAATTTCTGGAACAGATGAATGACGCCTATGAGGTTGCTGGCACAAAAGCCATTCAGGCACACCGGTTGTCAAAAAACCGCGACACGGCCATTGCAAACCTCGATGCCATATTTGAAGAAATAAACAATTCCATTTTCAGACGCGGTCATATAACATTAGGTATATCTGCTGCCACATCCGGTTCTGGAACAGCCTACGACTTCAAATGGTTTGCATCAAATATCATGAATGTAAAAACAGCTTGGGAAGACAAGGAGATTGAATCAATGCTCATGCGCCAACATATATTTGTTGACTATTTTGATAACATACATGTCTATGACGAGAAGAAACGGGCCACTCAAGAGTTTAACGAACAAAGAGGACGCTGGGCTTCTACGCAACTTCACAGCATCGTATCAATTATACGTTATCTGCCAGCAGCATTAATCAACAAAAGATATGATCTTGTTGATAAGATACTCCAATGGATGCTAATGCCAAGAACAATCATGATGGGAATTATTGCAATCATGAGTGCCATTCTGCCATTCATCTATCTTAGCTTAGCCATAAAGTGGTGGATATTATTTGCATTTGTAATGTTCATACTGGCAATAGCCGTGCCCGACTATCTTGTTGACAAGAATTGGGACAAGTCATTCCTGAAGGCACCTTTCATCATGATTGGTTCCATTTTCAACATTACAAAACTATTCAGAAGGAAAAAGAAGTTTGAGAACATAAACTAAACGGCAATTATGATTTGGACTTTAATACATATAATAGACTGGATGCTTTGGATTTTCATTGCAGGTTCGGTCATATATGTATTATTCTTTGCTTTGGTCTCGCTCTTCTCTAAAGTGTCAAAGATTGACAAAGTCTTAGAGATGAAAAACAGGACTAAGTTTCTCGTACTATTCCCTGCATATGGCGAGGATGCCGTGATACTCAATTCGTCCAAGCTATTTACACGACAGACTTATCCGGCAGAGTATTTTGATACCGTAGTTATTTCTGACCACATGAAGGAGGAAACGAATGAAGAACTGCGAAGCATGCCTCTAACCCTATTGACCCCTGTATTTGAAAAAAGTTCAAAGGCCAAAGCTCTTCAGTTTGCAATTGCAAATACCAAAGGAGACTATGACTATATAGTGATACTTGATGCAGACAATGTCGTAGATACAGATTTCCTTGTTCATTTAGACGAACTGATTGCATCCAAAGACTACACAGCCATCCAATGCCATAGATGCGCTAAGAACTCAGACAACGAAATTGCTGTTCTTGATGGAATAAGTGAGGAGATAAACAACACCATTTTCCGCAAAGCCCACAACACCATAGGCATGTCATCAGCACTTATAGGTTCAGGAATGTGCTTTAAGTACAGATGGTTTAAGGAGAATGTAAATAACCTAACTACAGCTGGCGAAGACCGTGAGCTTGAAGCATTATTACTCAGACAAGGCTTTTACATAAAATATGAGGACGGCATTAATGTGTATGATGAGAAAGTTAGCAACCAGGACAATTTCCAACGTCAACGGCTAAGATGGATGACAGCACAGTTGCAATGCCTCACAAGCATGCTACCTTATATACCTCAAGCCGTAAAGACAAAAAATATTGATTACATAGACAAGACATTACAACAAGCACTAATTCCACGTTCAATACTTATCGCTGTCACAATATTATTATCTGTCATATCACTGATAATTAGTCCGATGATTAGCATAAAATGGTGGGTACTGTTTCTATGCACATTCTTAGCAATAACTATTGCCACACCACGAAAACTTCGCAAGAAAAGCATTGTCAAAAGTATCACAACCCTACCCAAATTAATTTGGAAGATGTGCTGCAACATCATCAAGATAGATACAAGCAATAAAGATTTTATACATACTACGCACGACAAATGAAAATCGCGATTCTCACATCTGGCATACTACCAGTACCGGCTGTTCAAGGAGGAGCCGTTGAGAATCTTATTGATTTCTACCTTGACTACAACAATCGTCATAAACTTCATGACATCACAATATATAGCACATATGACGAGAAGACGGCATCTCACCCTGCCCTGCAATCAGATGTAAACCATTACAAATACATCAAGACCAATAGTCTTACTGCGCGCATCTGGAAAAGAATCTCTCGTTTTTTTCAAAAACAGAACGGGTATTATGATTTCCATATTGAGTATTTCATCAGAGAAGCAATAAAAGAAATACGAAAGGAGCATTTTGATTTAATAATCATGGAGAACAGGCCAGCATTTTCTCTGCATTTCAAGAACGGTGAAAGGATTGCATACCATCTCCATAATGATAATCTGAACATTAACATTCGAAAAGCAGAAGATATTTACAATGCTGCAGAGACGATAATTTGTGTTTCAGACTATATTACCGATAGAGTCAGAACCATAAACAAGAACGACATCAAGACACGTACAGTATATAATGGTATTGACATCGCCCGCTTTAGCAAAGTAAACAGTAGTGTGACCAAGGCTTCTTTAGGACTAAAGAACAATGATTTTGTTATCGCATTCATAGGACGCATAATACCAGACAAAGGGATTAAGCAACTTATTGAGGCCATGCTTCTATTAACGGACTACTCAGACATCAAGTTACTTGTAATAGGTTCTTCTTTTCTTGGCAGCAATTCAGGCAATAGCAGTTTTCACAATTCCCTCAATGAGTTATCCAAACCAATAGAATCAAACATTATATTCACTGGCTATGTCAATTACGACAAGATTCCCGAATACCTCAATTTTGCAGATATTGCAACTGTACCCTCGGTTTGGGAAGAACCATTCGGATTGACATGTATTGAATCGCTTGCAGCAGGACTTCCACTTATTACAACATACAAAGGTGGCATACCTGAAGTTGTTGATGAGAAGAGTGCTATTTTACTAAACGCAGACAATAGTTTACCGCAGTCGCTTGCTGATGCTATTTTGAACTTGTACAACAACAAAGAACAACGCAAAAAGATGAGCAAAGAAGCCCGACTTCATGCTTCACACTTTGACAAGGATGAGTATTCAAAGAACTTTTTCAAAGCAATTGAGCCATGAGCAGTCGTGTACATAGAAGCGTAATGAATATCAAGGTGGGAATGCTGTTTTATTTTCTCTCCTTGTTCCTTGCATTCTATTCAAGAAAGATTTTCCTTGATTGTCTTGGAGCTGAATTTATCGGACTTACCGGTGCTCTAAACAACATACTCAGTTTTCTCAATGTTGCAGAATTGGGTATCGGTACCAGTATAACATATTTTCTCTACAAACCTCTTCAAGAAGATAACCACAACAAGATAAATGAGATAATGTCGATGCTGGCATATCTTTATCGCCAGATAGGACTACTCATTGGCGCTGGCGGCATTCTGGTTAGTTTATTCTTTCCTTGGATGTTCAAAGACCAGTCGATGGGACTTTTCATCATTTACTTCGCATTCTACTCTTTCCTTGCCTCTTCTGTTGTTGGATATGTATTAAACTACAGACAATTATTAGTATCTGCCAATCAGAAACAATATGTTGTGAATGCCTATTTCCAGACTATAGCTATAGTACAAAGCATCGTACAGATACTACTTGCCTGGCACTACAAGAATCTGTACTTATGGGTACTTATAGGACTTGTTTTCACCATAATAGGATGCATTGTCTTCAACAAGCGTATTTCAAAGGTTTATCCATGGTTGCAAATAGACCTTAAACGTGGCAAGCTATTGCTTAAAGAGTATCCAGAAGTGCTTAAGAAAACACGACAGATATTCATACAGAAAATCAAGGACTTTGCACTTTACCGCAGTGATCAGATATTGATATTTGCATTTGTATCACTGAAGATGGTTGCTTTTTACGATAACTACATGATAATCTTCAACAAGATAAATTATCTTGTCAATATACTATCAAGCGGAATGAATGCTGGCATTGGCAACCTTGTTGCTGAAGGCAATCAGAAAAACACTATGAAAGTTTTCTGGGAACTGACAGCTATCCGCTTTATCATTGTTGGAATGGTTGTTTACTCCCTACTCATGTTTATCCAACCGTTTATGCGCTGCTGGTTAGGCAACGAATATGTTTTAGATGACATAATCATCTATCTGCTGCTTTTCAACATTTTCATTATGCTTTCACGAGGTGTAGTTGAGATGTATATCAGTGCCTGCGGATTATTTTCTGATGTATGGGCTGCATGGACAGAATTAATTCTCAATATAGGAATCACTATCGCACTTGCTCCATTCTTTGGTATTGCCGGTATTCTAATAGGCAAGATAGCAAGCATATTTTTCATAGCACTATTCTGGAAACCATATTTTCTATTTTCAAAAGGTCTTAATCAGACTGTTGGCAATTATTGGCGCGGAATGATGCCATACTATATAATTTTCTTTGTATTCCTCATAATTGCATTTCTAACCAAACAGTTTGTCGTTGAACCGCACGCCAATTCTTTCACAATGCTGATTTTGCTTATCGTTGCGACATTCTGCCCACTTATCATATCATATTTCATTACTTTATTAATTATTACTGACGGCGCCAAGTACTTCGTTGCGCGCAAACCGTCAATATATAACAAGTTTAAGTTCCTAAGGAGGCAATAAACAGAATGAATAACACCACAAAGACAAAGAGACAGACAAATTATGAGTTGCTTAGAGTCATCGCCATACTGCTCATATCACTCATGCATGGCATAAGGAGTGCCTACGGAAGTCCTTGTACCCTAAACTCGATATCATTTGTTGCCATAAATGCCATTGGCAATATGGGTGTAACAATATTCATCCTTATATCTGGTTTCTTCGGTGTCAAGTTCCGTTTGTCCAAATTATTCCAATTATGGGCTATCGTTCTTTTCTACTCTTTGCTGATATTCGTATTCAATAATTTAGCAGAACCACCTTCTTTTTCTAAGGAGTTTATAAAAAGTCTTTATACAGCATTAACGCCCATAACATCAGGTACATGGTGGTTTATCACCTCCTATACCATTCTTTTCATGCTTTCACCATTGCTAAACAAAGCATCGGAGCATATCACGAAGCACCAGTTTCAATATCTTATTGCAGTGCTTTTATTATTCTACTCACTTTCGCCCACCTTCCTGATGCATAGTCTTTCAGATACTCCTAACGGGAAATGCACAGAGAATATGATT
This sequence comes from Prevotella sp., assembly GCA_045602085.1. Lineage (GTDB taxonomy): Bacteria > Bacteroidota > Bacteroidia > Bacteroidales > Bacteroidaceae > Prevotella. The sequence goes on from JAZSAV010000020.1 coordinate 76,654, forward strand.
TTGGCCTATCTTATTGGCAGATACATGGCAATTCACGGAATACCCTCTTTCATAAAACGATATTATACTGTAATTTTGGTTTGTTGCCTTACTTTGATTTTCTTTGTGAACAACTATATTTTCGACCCTCTATTTATGGCCAAAGACCACAACCTGTTCATTATTGTTGGAGCGTTGTGCATCTTCTGTATATTCGATAATGTCAATATCAAATCCGATATAACAAACAACATTATCAGCAAAGCAGCAACATTTGCATTTCCCATATATATTCTTAATATATTCCTAACAGATTTATTGGAATACCAATATATTGATTTACGAGCGTCATACTCTTTCCTGCCTTACTATCTGATGGTTCAATGTGAAATCATCGGCATAAGTATAACGACAGAATATTTACGCCGTTTGCTATGCGACAAACTGATTTCATATATCGGAAAGATTATTGACAGTAAGACATCTTGCTATATAAACAAAATAATATGAAAATAATTTGCGATGCTCCGGGGCAGACATGCAACCGTCTTTGGACTTATGTTGCATTTATCAGTGAATGTGTAGTAAAACGAAAACACATGGTCATTCTCTTTTACGACTGGACAATAGAAGACTTTCCCAACTTGCTGCATTGCCCGTTTATCCATTTCCCGCTATGGAACAAGTGGTATCTGGAACGCGGCAACGGGTGGAACAATTATAAAGGTCTTACCTGGAAAGTGACACACAGCAAACGTTGGGATAAAATATTTAAATTCTTTGGATGCACCAAGGGTTGGAGTACAAGACACGAAGTAAAGTATATTAAACAAGCAAAAAAAGAATTACAACATATATACCGTCCTAAGAAAGATATAACGGCAAAGGCTGAGGCATTAATCAATGAGATGCGACAGACATCAGATATTGTTGTCGGTATGCATATACGCCGAGGGGATTATGCCACATGGCATGATGGGCGTTTCTTCTATTCCTTAGAAGACTACCATAAATTCATGATAAGGATTAAGGAATTGTACAAGGGTAAAAATGTGAGTTTTTTCATAAGCAGCAATGAAGATTTTGAAACCAACCAGTTCGTCGGTTGCTCATGCAGACGATTCGGGAAAGAACCGTCAGGAGCTATCCTCGATCTCTATACTCTATCAATATGCGACCGTATAGCAGGTCCATTCAGCAGTTATTCAAGATGGGCATCGTTTATAGGAGAAGTTCCCCTATGCTTCCTGGAAAACAAGGAACAGGAGTTCAGCGAAGAGAGTTTCTCAAAGATTGTTGATTTCTTCCATTTTGAAAACGGCAAGGAAATTTTCGACTGGTAACAATCCTAATTATCCATTATCTTGCCCATTCACAAGAAAGAGAATAGGAAATGAAAAACATGATTCAATCACTTTTTTATAAAAAAAACACAAATAAATTTCCATTTACCACTGAAAATCAGTATCTTTGCATTCCGAATCACTAAAAGACAAAAAAACAACCGAAATTTAAACACAAAATAAAGATGACAAAAGCAGATATTATTCTTAACATTGTTGAGAAAACAGGATTGGCAAAGAAAGATGTTGCAGTTACTGTTGAAGCATTAATGGAAGAAATCAGGCAGAGCTTGGGAGAAAGAAAGGAAGACGTTTTCCTTCGTGGTTTTGGCAGTTTCATTGTTAAGCATCGCGCACAGAAAACTGCACGTAACATCTCTAAAAATACCACAATGATCATTGAGGCACACGACTTTCCTGCATTCAAGCCTGCTAAGAACTTCATTGAACTGATGAAATAAGAGAAACAATTAATAAATAATAACACATTTAAAGTCTTAAACTATGCCAAACGGAAAAAAGAAGAAAGGCCACAAGATGGCTACTCACAAGCGTAAGAAGAGATTAAGAAAGAACAGACATAAGAGCAAGAAGTAATCTGAAACAACAGATTGACAGAAAGTTTGTTCAAAAGGTAATGAAAGGAGTGTGTCTATAAATCCAGTGGATTTACGACACACCCTTTCTCTTTAAATCTGTGAATCATAACATTCACAAAGTATTACAAAAGTAAAGATGACAAGCGAAGTAATCATTGACGTCCAGCCCAAAGAAATCTCGATAGCCCTATTAGAGGATAAAAACCTTGTAGAATATCAGGTTGAACCGAAATCAGCATCGTTTTCGGTGGGCAACATTTATGCGGCAAAAGTAAAGAAGCTGATGCCTGGACTGAATGCGTGTTTCGTTGACGTAGGACATGAGCGAGATGCCTTCCTGCACTATCTTGACTTGGGAAATCAATTTAGTTCTTATGAAAAGTACCTGAAGCAGGTACAAAGCGACAGAAAAAAACTTTATCCTATAGCAAAGGCTTCAAGACTGCCTGAGCTAAAGAAGGACGGAAGCGTGCAAAACACGTTGAAAGTAGGTCAAGAGATATTGGTACAGATAGTCAAGGAACCTATATCTACCAAGGGGCCACGACTCACTTGCGAACTAAGTTTTGCAGGCAGATTTTTAGTCCTAATACCATTCAATGATAAAGTTTCTGTATCTTCTAAAATCAAAAAGGGCGAAGAACGAACCAGGCTAAAACAGTTGATACAAAGTATCAAGCCTAAAAACTTCGGAGTTATCGTACGCACTTCAGCAGAAGGCAAACGGGTGGCAGAACTGGATAGCGAACTGAAAATTTTGCAGAAGCGATGGGAGGAAGCAATAACAAAATTTCAGAAGACTACCGAACGTCCACAGATAGTATTCGAAGAAACAGGCAGAGCCGTGGCGATGATACGCGATTTATTCAATCCGACTTATGACGGCATCTATGTAAATGATGAAGAGATTTACAATCAGGTAAAAGACTATGTTGGACTCATCGCTCCAGAAAAGGCTAACATAGTAAAACTTTATGACGGCAAGGTTCCGATTTTTGACAATTTCAACGTAACGAAACAAATAAAATCGGGTTTTGGCAAAACCGTAAATTACAAGAGAGGAGCTTACCTCATCATCGAACACACAGAAGCGTTACATGTCGTTGATGTAAACAGCGGAAACAGAACACGCTCAGAAAACGGTCAGGAGGCAAATGCACTGGAGGTAAATCTCGGTGCCGCTGACGAATTAGCCAGACAGTTGAGACTACGCGATATGGGAGGAATTATCGTTGTAGATTTTATCGACATGAATCTGGCAGAAGACCGCCAACTGCTTTATGAGCGCATGTGTAAAAACATGCAAAAAGACAGAGCCCGCCACAACATCTTACCATTGTCGAAATTCGGTCTGATGCAAATCACACGTCAGCGTGTCAGACCTGCAATGGATGTAAATGTAGAAGAGACCTGCCCTACATGCTTCGGACGCGGTAAAATCAAGTCAAGTATTTTATTTACCGACCAATTAGAGAGCAAAATTGATCAGTTAACCAACAAGATAGGCATAAAGAAATTCTATCTGCATGTCCATCCTTATGTTGCAGCCTATATCAATCAGGGGTTCATGTCCTTGAAACGAAAATGGCAAATGAAATATGGATTCGGTGTAAACATTGTCGCCTCGCAGAAAATGGCTTTCCTTCAATATGAGTTCTATGACAAGAAAGGTGAATTCATTGATATGCAAGAGGAGATTGAATCTAAATAAAAATACGGGGACATTAAAATATGTCCCCGTATTTTTTGTATAAACCACTTTTTTTTGCTTACTTTGCAAATATAATAAACTAAGCATTCAAACTATGAATATCATCGAAATAATTTTCTGGATTTGCCTTATAATCGTATTCTACACATATATCGGCTATGGCATCGTTTTATATATTGCCGTAAAAATCAAAAAGGCATTCTGCAAAGGCAAAAACATCGAGGACAAAGAGTTGCCTGACATAACTCTGATGATTTGTGCATACAACGAGCAGGACATTGTAGATATAAAGATGGAAAACACCAACAAACTTGAATATCCTGAAGGTAAACTACATATCGTCTGGGTAACTGATGGCAGCAACGACGAGACCAATGATCGACTTGCCAAATACCCGAATGTAACAGTACTGCATCGGTCAGAACGCAAAGGCAAGACAGCGGCATTGAACCGTGGCATAGCATTAACAGAAACAAGTATTATTGTGATGACAGATGCCAATACTATGATAAATCCCGAAGCGATGCTTGAAGTTGCGAAACAGTTCATGGACCCGAAAGTCGCTTGCGTAGCCGGTGAGAAACGCGTGCTTGCCAGACATGAAGGACAGACGGCAGCTGAGGGTGAAGGCATTTACTGGAAATATGAGAGTACTCTCAAGAAATGGGACAGCGAACTATATTCAGCCATGGGTGCAGCCGGGGAGTTCTGCGCAATCAGAAAAGAGTTATATCAGGAAATGCCAGAAGACACTTTGCTCGATGATTTCATTATGTCAATGGAGATGGTTGACAGAGGTTATCGTATTGCCTATACAGACAAGGCTTATGCCATGGAATACGGTTCTGCCAATATGCAGGAAGAGTCAAAACGCAAGCGCCGCATTGCAGCTGGAGGTTTGCAGAGCATCTGGCGACTTCGCAAACTGCTGAACCCTTTCCGCAATCCTGTTGTCACATTCCAATATGTATCACATCGAGTTTTGAGATGGAGCATCACCCCTATTGCCCTATTTCTGCTGATACCACTTAACGTCATTTTATTGTTTGGCAACGCCGGTACAATATACACTGTTATATGGATTCTGCAGATATTGTTCTATGTTGCAGCACTTGGAGGGTATATTCTGGCATGCAAGGAACGTAAGAACAAAATCCTTAATATCGCCTATTATTTTCTGTTTATGAACATAAACGTATTCAGAGGAATGGCCTATCTCATTAGCCATAAGAATAACGGTGCATGGGAAAAAGCAAAAAGAGGATAAATTTATTCGTGAAAATATAGCAATATTTCATTTATTATTTGTATCTTTGTGAACAATAAATACTTACTACTATGAATCACGACGAGCGAGAGTTGCTTATACAAAAAATTGCTGAGGCAAATCAAAAGACCTTGATAGCTAATAAGGAAAAGGACGAGGCTTTCAAGAAATTAAAGGAATATGAGGAGATGATCGAGAAAGCCGAGAGAGAGAGTAGAATGAAATCTCTATTTCTGGCAAACATGAGTCATGAGATACGCACTCCACTTAATGCCATTGAAGGCTTTTCCAGAATCATGGCAGAAACCGACTCTCAAGAAGAGCGAATGCAATTCCTTGAAATTATCGAGAACAACAACAGTCGTTTGCTTAGTCTCATAAATGAGATTCTTGACCTGTCAAGAGTCGAAAGCGGAGAAATTACATTCAAGAAAGAATACACCGACCTTAACGAGGTTTGCAATCACATTAAACAGATATTTAAGTTCAGATGTTCTGATGCGGTCCAACTGACTTGGACCAAGCCCAATATGGTTGTGACACTAAATACGGACAGGAACCGTCTGTTACAAGTATTCTCCAACCTCATCAGCAACGCTTTCAAACATACCAGTCGAGGTCAGATTGCCTTTGGATACAAACTGATAAACGATGGTCAGGAAGTAGAATTCTTTGTTAGCGATACCGGTTCTGGTATTCCACAAAGCGACTTAGAGTCTATTTTCCACACTTACGTATCACAAGACGCAGAGACCATGAAGAATGGTTTTGGATTAGGACTGCCTCTAAGTAAAATCATTGTTGAAAAGCTTGGCGGAAGCATATCTGTAGAATCTGAATTGGGAAAAGGCTCAAAGTTCACTTTCGTACTGCCGTTCGAAGGGACAATAGGTGGACTTGCACAAAATCCACGCATAACAACCAATTCAAGAACCGTGCGACTTAGCACTCATACCAATGCAAAAAATATGAAACTCGTATTGGTGGCAGAAGACGAGGACAGTAACTACGAATTGGTGAAGATTGTCTTGCAAAAGCGCTACAGACTTCTTAGGGCCAAGAACGGTATTGAGGCCGTGACTCTCAATGAAGAAGAGAATCCCGACTTGATACTTATGGACATCAGAATGCCGGGAATGAACGGTCTGGATGCCACAAGAATCATAAAAGAAATCAACCATAACACACCAGTCATTGCTCTTAGTGCTTACGCATTCGAAGAGAATATCCGCGAGGCGAAAGAAGCCGGATGCGATGAATTCATGGCAAAACCTTTTAAGGTTGAAGACCTGATTGACATGGTGAGCAAATACCTAAACCAATAATCTGCAATGGGAAAATTGGCAGTATATAAATACACAACGATGATGTTTCTCATCATCCAAGCAGTTGTAACCATTTTTACACTCGTCGGATTATGGGGAGGCAATGTCAGTCCGGTGGGCAATACAGCAAGAGCAATGCTTGTCTATATACTCCCTATCCTCATACTTGCCAATGTAATTCTGTTATTCTATTGGCTGATAGCGAGAAAATGGATATGGGCAACCATCCCGTCTATTACGCTTCTATTTTGCATAAACTATACTGGCACAATATATCAGATTGGTTCTTACCCTAAAGACAGCGAAGCGCGTGAGGGTATAAAAATTGCCACATACAATGTTGCCGCTTTCAGTCGTGAGACATCTGGTTTTAAAGCACAGGACATTCTTGCGGAGATGAAGAAACAGAATGTTGACATTCTCTGTCTGCAAGAATACTCTGACGCAAGTGGCGACAAGAAGAACTCAGACTCCTACAAGGAGTATTTCCCCTATATGGCAATTGGCAAGCAAGACATGGTGGTTTACAGTCGCTACCCCATCGTTGCCGACAAGACAATAGTCTTCGAAGAGACAAACAACAGTGCCATGTGGGCGGATGTAAGCATCAACGGAAAGACCATCCGAGTTATCAACGTACACCTTGAGACAACGGGCTTTAACCGTACTATGAACAAGGTTGCAAAGATGCGCATGCAAGGGCAGAACATTGAAGACAACCAACTTATAAGTGCCATATACGACAACTATACCCTGGGGATGATTATAAGATCCGGTCAGGCAAATATTGTTGCCAACGAACAGCGCATGTCTGAGCACCCGACAATTGTTTGCGGCGACTTTAACGACGTACCCTATTCATACGTCTATAACACAATACTTGGAGACATGGTTGACGGTTTTAAGGAATGTGGAAGCGGATGGATGTACACCTATCGTGGAAACAAGAAAGTAAGAATTGACTATATATTCCACGACAAATCACTCAAAGGCATCTGCTACTATAAAGAAGACATAACCTATTCTGACCATCTTCCTGTATTCATGAAGATTGAGCCATAATAGAATCACCCCGCCTTCTCCTCGTCGTAAATACGTTCAAAGACTTTGCGCAGTTCAGCAGGCTGTGTTATATATTCACGAACCTCATTCAGTTTCCGCTCGTTGTCTGAACCGGAAATCCACAAGCGTATATAACCATTTACAGAATACTTGTTATTCATGTGGTCACGAAAACGCAACCACTGATGCTCACGGTCAAGTTCTGGATAGTTTGACAACCCAAACTGCACAGCACGTCTGAAAACAATATCAGGATCAAGGTCACGGTCAGCTTCTGCCACTATCTTTCCATAAATGCTTCGAGGAGCATGCGATGCTGATGCCCTATGGTCCTCTATCGCTTCACGCATAATCTTAATCTGCTCCGGCGAGAACCACTTCTTCAAACGGGCATCACGAGCCAATATTTTTCCTCCTGTAATATGATGTACAGCTCTTGGTCCTGACATTCCAATATCATGATAGGCTGCAATAACATAAACCATATTAATGTCAGCACCTGTCTTGCGTACCAAATCCATAGAGCGTCTGATTACACGAGTCACATGGCTTAAGTCATGCGCTTTATCAAAATCAGCATATTGAGGCAGGATATTCGTTTCTACAAATTCCACCAAATCAAGACTTGCAGTGTTGGCAATCATACGTTTTTAGATATTATTTTTGCAAATATACGTAATTATGTTTACTTTTGCAAATTGTTAACAGCAAAAATATGGATAGAAAAGACATAAAGCAGAATTCATTCAAAGCCTGGTTTCTTGCATCACGCCCCAAAACCCTTAGTGGTGCAGCCGTTCCTGTCATGATTGGTACATCCTTGGCTTATTCCGACTCTTCCTTCTATCAGGGAGATGTATTTCAATGGTTTCCGGCAGTACTCTGCTTCCTTTTTGCATTCATCATGCAAATTGATGCAAACTTCATAAACGATTTCTTTGACTATATAAAAGGAACCGACAATACAGAAACGCGCCTTGGCCCACGTCGCGCCTGTGCCCAAGGCTGGATAACCATTGAGGCCATGAAGCGTGTCATAGCATTAACTACATGTATTGCATGCGCTGTCGGATTTCCACTTATCCTATATGGCGGTATGGAGATGATACTTATCGGAATAATTTGCGTCGCTTTCTGCTTCCTATATACCACCCACCTGTCGTATATGGGATTGGGCGATGTCCTGGTAATCGTGTTTTTCGGTATCGTTCCTGTCTGCATTCCATATTATATACAGTTGCATACTTGTACTTGGCAGGTATTCATTGCATCAATCGCCTGCGGATTGGTGATTGACGGTCTTCTTATTGTAAACAACTACCGTGACAGAGACACCGACCGCGATGCTGGTAAGAATACAATAATAGTACGCCTTGGCGAGGAGAAAGGCATAAAACTATACTTATGGACAGGCATAGGTGCTTGTCTCTTGGGTATGATATTCGCTGTCAACGGACATATACTGGCAACCTTGCTCCCTATCATTTACCTCTGTCTGCATATACTCACCTATATAAAGATAAAGCGTATTAACCGAGGCAAGGCCCTTAACCTATGCCTTGGTGAAACGGCACGCAATATATTTATATACGGGCTGACCGTTACATTGGGATTGCTTCTCCTTTAAAAAACAGCAGATATATAATCACACATATCGCTATCAACACAAGTGTGACAACTATCTTTATAACACACCCTGCCACTTTTTTAAGGAGAAACACACCTATTATAATAAGCAGCAATACTGCTATGTAATATGTGATGCTTGTCATCTTCTATTATACTATTTGAACATCATTCTGAACTGAGTAGGTATCATCGTCTCAAACTCCATGGGTTCATGAGTTACAGGATGTTCAAAGCATAGCATATAGGCATGCAGGCACAAACGGCGCAACGGGTCGTCACCGTTACCATATTTCACATCACCGCAGACAGGATGCCCCATGTCTGCCGAGTGCACACGAATCTGATTCTTACGACCAGTCTCCAACTGGAACTCCACCAGCGAATGGTCGGTAGTCCTATCCAATACCCTGTAGTGAGTAACAGCATATTTTCCGCCGTTATCTACCGGTGATGAATATGTAATATAAGCCTTGTTGTCCTTCAGCCAATTGGCCACAGTACCCTCACTGCTTTCCATTTCACCGCTGACAACAGCCACGTACCTGCGGTCATAGACAATATCTTGCCAATTATGTTCAAATATCTGTTCTGTTTCAATGTCCTTTGCATATACCATAAGTCCGCTTGTATCGCGGTCCAACCTATGTACAACATGAGCACGGCATTTCTGACGAGACTTCAAGAAATAATCATCCAGAACCGACTTTACATTAAGAGAGGAATGTCCGGCAGCCATAGACAATATGCCGACATTCTTTTCAACAACAATCAGCCAGCGATCCTCATATACAATCTTGACGTATCTGCTCTTAAATCCCATCTGGTTACGTTTCGATTTGCTTACAGCAATCTTCATGCCCGGCACCAGCTGGAAGTCAAACTGCGTTACGGTTTTTCCATTGACCTTAATGCCACGCCCCTGCAGAGTTGCCTTAACCTTTGAACGACTCTCTTTCATTATTTCCAAAAGATACTCCAGCAGTCCGCATTCGCGCTCTGCTATATAATGAGCATAATCACCCTCTCTCTTTATTTGGCCATTGAATCTCATCTGTGTTATCAGTTTTCAGGTAAGTGAAACTTATATTGCTTATCGTAAATATCCTTAACCTTATTTATTTCGAGGAAAGTGGTACCACCACCCTCACCCAAGCTGCCGCTCAGATATGCCACCTTGTCATCATCAGAAATATATCCTTTCTGGCGAAGCATTCTCACGGCCGCCATAAACAGTTCCTTCTGTGAAATGTGCTCCTTCTGATATACTGGTGTCACACCATAGCTCAGGTTCAGCCAGCGTTGTAACTTTTCATCATAACATATAGCCAGCACAGGGTTAGGTCCTCTAAAGGCTGCAAGATTTCGTGCTGTCTGCCCTGTCTCACTATCTGTAATGATACCCTTAACACCAAGTTTCTCAGTTGCTTGTATCGCACTGTGAGCCATAAACTCACGAACATCAGCATCCGGGCCCATTTCTATCACAATATCATTCTCACGCAACTTATCCTTCTCCGCCTGTTCTGCAATCTGCGCCATTGTCATGACAGCCTCAACAGGATACTTTCCCGTAGCCGTTTCGCCAGAAAGCATCAGAGCGTCAGTGCGATAGTAAATCGCATTGGCTATATCTGTAACCTCTGCACGTGTCGGACGCGGATTGTCTATCATAGTGTGAAGCATCTGAGTTGCCACGATAACAGGTTTCTTCGCCTTCACACATTTGCGTATAAGATTGCGCTGAATGCCTGGAATCCTTTCTATCGGTACCTCAATACCAAGGTCGCCACGAGCTATCATGATTCCGTATGAAGCTTCTATTATCTCGTCGATATTGTCAACACCTTCCTGGTTCTCTATCTTAGAGATTATCTTTATGCCACTGCCACGCGCATCAAGTAGTGCCTGCACGGCCTTGACATCCGAAGCATTGCGTACAAACGAGTGGGCTATGAAATCAATATCCTCATCAATGGCAAGATTGATGTTCTGCACATCCTTCTCTGTTAGTGCCGGCAAATCAATATGCACGCCTGGCACATTAACACTCTTGCGCGAACCAAGAATGCCATCGTTCTGAACCTGTGCTATTACTGCCGGACCATTGATGCCAATTACCTTCATAGACAGGGCACCATCGTCAAATAATATCTCATCGCCTTCATGAACATCATCGGCAAAGTTGACATAAGACAAATTTACGATATCATGCTCGCTTTCCATCTCTGGACGTCCGAAGATTTTCACCACATCACCTATCTTATATTTAATAGGTTCCTTGCAACTGGTAGTACGCACTTCCGGTCCTTTTGTGTCGATAAGAATACCTATGTGGCGAGACACCTTTCTTACGTTCCTTATTATTTCACGCAATCCGTCAGGTGTTGCATGCGCCGTATTCATGCGCACAACATTCATACCGGCATCAAACAGTTGTCTGATAAACTCCTCACCGCATCTTCTGTCACTTATTGATGCTACTATCTTGGTTTGTTTCATATTATCCTAATTACGATCTTTTGTTATTATCATGCAAAGATACTGCATTTTTGCGAAACGGCAAAACCACTGCAAAAAAATATGGGCAGAACCGCGCCCTGCCCATATCAGATATTCATGAAAGTTTATTTAAAATTCTTTTGTCATTTCTGCACACTCGTCGTTAATCTTCTTGGCGAAGTCAGCCATTGACATTACCGACTGCTCACCGCCACCCTGTGGACGAACAGCCACGGTTCCGTCTGCCTGCTCCTTCTCGCCTACTATGAGCATGTAAGGAATACGCTTCAACTCGTTGTCGCGAACTTTGCGACCAATCTTCTCGTTGCGGGCATCAATGGTGGCACGAACACCAACAGAATCGAAGTACTTGGCCACCTGTGCAGCATAGTCATTATACTTCTCTGAGATAGGAAGAATAGCAACCTGATCAGGAGTGAGCCACAATGGGAAATGACCTGCAGTATGCTCTATGAGCACTGCGCAGAAACGCTCCATAGAACCGAATGGCGCACGATGAATCATTACCGGAGTCTTCTTGGTATTGTCCTCGTCAGTATATTCCAACTGGAATCGCTTAGGCAGGTTATAGTCAACCTGAATTGTACCCAACTGCCAGCGACGACCGATGGCATCCTTTATCATAAAGTCGAGCTTAGGTCCATAGAAGGCAGCCTCGCCATATTCAACCTTTGCAGGCAAGCCCTTCTCCTTACATGCTTCAACGATAGCCTTCTCTGCCAATGCCCAGTCTTCGTCTGTACCAACATACTTCTCGTGGTCGTTAGGGTCGCGAAGAGAAATCTGTGCCTCGAAGTTGAAACCGAAGGCAGTAAGCACGATATTGATAATGTCCATAACATTGAGGAACTCCTGCTTAACCTGGTCAGGACGGCAGAAGATGTGAGCGTCGTCTTGAGTGAACGAGCGAACACGGGTAAGTCCATGAAGTTCACCGCTCTGCTCATAGCGATAAACCGTTCCGAACTCAGCCAGACGCAATGGCAGGTCTTTGTAAGAACGTGGTTTCCAACCGAACACCTCACAGTGGTGAGGACAGTTCATTGGTTTCAACATGTACTCCTCGCCCTCCTCTGGTGTGGTGATTGGGCGGAAAGAGTCCTTACCGTAGTGTGCGTAGTGACCAGAAGTAATATAGAGGTGCTTGTTGCCGATATGCGGAGTGATTACCTCCTTATATCCGAAACGTGTCTGAACCTTGCGCAGATGGTCTTGCAGGCGAAGACGGAGTTCTGTACCCTTTGGCAACCAGATGGGCAAACCCTTACCCACTTTCTCTGAGAACATAAAGAGTTCCATCTCCTTACCAATCTTACGGTGGTCACGTTTCTTTGCTTCTTCAATCATAACGAGATACTCGTTAAGCATCTTCTTCTTAGGGAAAGAGATACCATAGAGACGCTGCATCTGTTCACGGGTAGCATCGCCACGCCAGAATGCTCCAGCAACGCTGGTCAACTTAATTGCCTTTATGGCACCTGTGTTGAGCAAGTGCGGACCCTTACAGAGGTCTGTGAACGCTCCCTGTGTGTATGTTGTGATAGAGCCGTCTTCCAAGTCCTGCTCTATGTGTTCACACTTATATGTCTGTCCGGCAGCGGCAAACCCCTTCAGAGCATCAGCCTTAGCCACTTCTTTGCGGACAACCGGTTCTTTCTTGCCTGCCAACTCCTTCATCTTTGCTTCAATCTTGTCGAAGTCGCCTTCCTTGATTGACTCACCGTTTGGAAGCAGCACGTCGTAGAAGAAACCGTTTTCAATAGCCGGACCGAATCCGAACTGTATACCAGGATAGATTTCCTGCAATGCCTCAGCCAGCAAGTGGGCAGAGGTATGCCAGAATGCATGCTTTCCTTGTTCATCGTCCCACTTATAGAGAGCAATCTTACCATCCTCCATTATGGGGCGGTTCAACTCTATCGTCTCACCATTCACACCGCAAGCTATAACGTCGCGTGCCAAAGCAGGTGATATGCTTTCGGCAATCTGAAGACCCGTTACGCCCTGCTCATACGAGCGAACAGATCCGTCGGGAAAAGTAATGTTTATCATATCTACAATATATGTTTTGTTTAAATCTCCGCAAAATTAGTACAAAAAGATATAATGGCAAAATAAATCATTGTTTTTCTCGTCATTCAGATGACATAAAAACACAACAAAACACGGATATTGATACCCCAAATTAAAATTTCAAAAAAATCTGAACATCTGAACTTTCGAACGGAGGGTTTGAATGTCAGGGAGTTACAGATGTGCTGATGATGTTCAGATGTGTTCAGATTTAAATAATTCTTGGACAGAAAGACAAATGTTATTCTAAGACAGAAAGACATATATTATATTTAGACAGAAAGACATATATTAACCCTTAAGTCCTCATAAGCTTAGAAAACGAATCTGTCTCTATGTCAAAATATAATCTTTAAGTACTAAAAATCACCAACCGAAAAAAACAATGAGCACCATATACTTTTCGTATATGAAGCATATACCGATGTAACTTGGTGCAAGTTAGAGAACAATTAGGTGCAAATTGGAGAACAATTAGGTGCAAGTTAGAGAACAATTAGGTGCAAGTTAGAAAACAACTTGGTGCTTTACACTTCGCCCTTTGGAGAGAATTGGAACGAGGTTAGGGTTATAAGACGGAGAGGCGAACTATTGCTTGCTGTATTTCTTAATTACAGAATAGGCGGGATAGAGGCCAAGTTCGCCTGCCTTACTCAAATCAGCAATGCCCTCCGCCTTCTTGTCTGTAAAGATATATGCCAATCCACGGTTATAATACGCTTCTGCCACGTTAGAATCAAGTTCAATGGCCTTGGTATAGTCGGCAATGGCATGGGCGTAGTCCTTACTCTGAACATACACATTGCCACGATTATAATAAAGGTAGGCGTTGCCATCATTATACTTTATGGCATCAGTGAGGTCGGAAATGACATTTGCCGTCTTCATCGCCACATCTGTTCCCTGAGAGGCATTGAACTCATTGAGGCGCGACTGACAGACGGCACGCTGCCAATAAGCAAGCGAGGCGGTTGAATCGCAGTTGATAAGTTGAGACAAGTCGGCCACAGCACTCTCCAAATCCTGAATAACGGTATATGCCACAGCGCGCTTGAGCAGTGCATCATTGGCACGAGAGGAGAGCTCTATTGTATCCGTGAGCTGACCAATATATGTGAAATACTGGCTTGAAGCATTCTCGTCAAGAGCCGCCTGCTCGTTGTTGATATATAGGGGCTTATCATTGGCATGGCGCAGATTAAACTCTTCAACCTGCTTGTCGTAAGCAATATAGGAACGCACTTCGCTGCCGAACTTCTCAAACGAAAGCATGTACATTGGCATGAGAGCCACAGATGCCTTGCGGTTCTGCACGCGTCCACGATATTCATTATCGTACTCATGTTCTATCTCCTGTTCGTCAGACACCACAAGACGGTTGTACTTGTCAATATCTTCATCGCTTCGCTTGCGGGTTTCAGCCTGCTTGGTCTTCTTTTTATTTCCCACCGCCCCATAGCGTTTGTCCATTTGGGCTTTATATACGGCAAATTCGTCAAGCTCTGCCTGTCGTGTCATTCCTATTTTGCGGTAGCAAGCGGCACGATTCATAAGACCGACCCAGAAGTCGGGATATTTTTCTATCACCTTTGAATAGTCACGTATGGCACCACGGATATCGCCTGTGTTGTCGAGCAGAATGGCACGGTTTACAAGAGCCATCATATTATCAGGTTCTATCTTCAAAACAAAGTCGAAATCAAGTATCGCCCTGTTGTCGTCACCTACCTGAGCACGAAGGAGGCCGCGGTTGTAATGACCAAGAAAACTGTTCGGGTCGAAATCGAGAGCGGTGTCATAGTCAGACATTGCCCCGCGCAGATTGTTGAGCTTTGCTCTTACCAACGCCCTGTTGATAAAATATTCTGCCTGCTTTGGTTTCAGATAGATGGCCTTGTCGAGTGCCGCCTCTGCATCCTTCCACTCGCTTCTGCCGATATTTATTATCGCCTTCATAGACCATGTGGAAGCGTCATAAGGGTCAATCTCTATGCTCTTGTCGAGCGAAGCAATAGCCTTCGCCGTGTCTTTCTTCAACAACCACACCTCTGCCTGCATTGAATAGGCACTTGCATTCTTGCTCCAACGGGTGAGCATGGTATCAATGTCGAGAAGGGCGGCATCATAGTCTTTCTTCTGGATACGGCAGAGCGTTCGGTTATGCCAAAGACTACGATTCTCCGGGTCGTACTTCAGAGCACGGGTATAGTCGTCGATTGCCTCGGCGAATTTCTCCTGACGTATGCGGGAAAGACCGCGAAGTTCATAGACGTTTATCACATAGGGATTGCGGTTGAGTGCTTCTGTACAATCGTTCTCCGAACCTACAAAGTCATCGAGATAATACTTTGCCACTCCCCTATAGAACCAGGGTTCATAGAGATAGGGCTTGGCATTGATGGCCTGATTGAAATACTGCATTGAAAGCACATAATCTTCATAATAGAGCGCGGAACGCCCTATCGTAATGAGCCTGTCGGTATTGAACTGGGCGCAACACCATAGCGGCATCATTATCAGAAAAAAGATTATCGCCTTTCTGAGCATCGCCAACAATTACTTCACGGGAGCTGCCTTATACTTATAGCCACAGCGGAATCGTCCTTGCAGCAATGCACGCAACTTGTTCTTTATAAGCTGCTTGCGGAGCGGTGATATGCGGTCGATAAACATCTTTCCGTCAAGATGGTCAAACTCATGCTGCATAACGCGGGCAAGGAAACCTTCTACCCATTCCTCATGCGGCTGCATATCCTCGTCAAGATATTTAACACGGATGCGAGTCGGGCGGGTCACCTTCTCGTGTATGGCTGGAAGACTAAGGCAACCTTCCTCCATAGACTCCATGGAATCTTCGTCTGCCTCGATGATATAAGGGTTGATGTATGCTTTCTTGAAACCCTTATACTCTGGTGAATCTTCAGAAATGACATCAAGGTCGATAACAGCAATGCGCAATGCCTTGCCTATCTGCGGACCTGCCAATCCGACACCTTCTGACTCTGTCAGGGTTTCAAACATATCCTTGATAAGTTCCTTGAGATTGGGATAATCGGCAGGAACATCTTCGGTAACCTTGCGCAATACAGGTTGACCGTAAATATATATTGGTAAAATCATTGTATTAAAAAGTTGACAAGTAGTCGTTGATTATTTAAAACTTATGCCGCCTTGACTCCATGTAATTCTGCAGGATAATCGTTGCGCTAATCTCGTCAACAAGAGCCTTGTTCTGACGGTCTTTCTTCTTGAGTCCGCCATCAATCATCGCCCTGTGTGCAAGAACGGAGGTGAAACGCTCATCGTAAAACTCGATAGGAATCTGAGGGACGGCACGTCGCCAGCGGTTGACAAACTGCCTTACGCGCTCAAGATTCTCGCTTGGTTGTCCGTTGGGTTGTTTCGGTTCGCCAATGACAATCCGCTCCACCTGTTCGCGTCCGATATAATCCTGCAAGAACTGGAACAGCTCATGAGTAGAAACGGTTGCCAATCCCCCAGCAATAATCTGAAGAGGATCGGTAACCGCTATTCCTGTACGTTTCTTTCCGTAGTCAATCGATAATATACGAGCCACGGCCAAACAAAATTATTGTACGTTATAAAGCAACCATGCATCTGGATACTGTGCACGAAGCTGGTCACGGCTTGAAGCAGCAGAAACCTTGTCGTCGAATGTTGTTGCAACAACACGGAACATGTTGCGATCTACATTCTTTACAACCTGAGCATCATAGCCGGCATCACGAAGACGCTGCTGAAGTCCCTCTGCATTTGCCTGAACAGAGAAAGAACCTACAACAACGCTGAAATTCTTCAAACCTGCACCGTTGACAACAGAAACCTTCTCCTGTCTTACTGGTACATTGTCTGCATTATCCACAACCGTAGTATTTGTAACAGGCTTGCTTTCCAACGGAGTTACAACAGCCACTTCCTGCTGAACTGGTTGCTGAACAGGCTGCTGAACAACTGGTTGCTGAACAACTTCTGGCTGCTCGATTGTTGGTTGCTGCTCTACTGTCTCCTGTGCCTTTGCCTTCTCGTATGCCTTCTTATAGGCACTTTCCTTTGATTTACAACCAGTAAAAGCCAATGCGATGCAGAGTCCTGCGCATAATACCATGTACTTCTTCATTTCTTTAATACCTTATTAATTTATAATTAAACGTTTAATTGATTCGCAAATTTTCTGCGAAATTACAAAATATCGGGCAATTGCAGTGAAAAAACGTGCATAAAGTTTGTTAAATGCTAAAAATAGCATGCTTTTAACATAAAATGGGGAAGATAAAGATACAACGTGAGCAGGGAAAGCATATTTTTGCCATGACAAAAGATTGTTTCACTAATTTATTATCATTATGAAAAACTTAGGTTTTATCGGCGCTTTCATCGGCGGTGCTGTTGCAGGTGCAGCTTTAGGAATCTTGCTCGCTCCAAACAAGGGGTCAGAGACTCGCAGCAAAATCACCAACACGATTGACGACTTCCTTAGAAGGCACAACGTAAGGCTGAGCAAACAGGAGGTTTGCGAACTGGTTGACGAACTGAAAGAGAAGTCACCCGGCGAGGCATAGCAGCAAGAAAACGACAGTCTGTTTGGAGGGCATACTCCAAACAGCTGTTTTTGTAATGTAGAACAACAAAACAAATAATCTGAAATGATATCTGAGGACAAGAATGTCGAGTCATTGATGCAAATGATAGAGACAACAAGGGAGTATCTGATACAGCAAGGAGAGTATCTGAAACTCAGTGCTACAGACAAGATAGTAAGACTGATGTCGGCAATGATACTGGCCATAATTCTGTTCGTCATTCTCATTGCCGTAATGTTTCACCTTTCGATGGCTGCCGTAGAGTGGATGGCAACCTTCATTGGCAGGGCCGAAGCATACGCCATAGCGGCTTTTGCATTTGCCTTAATGGCAATATGTGTTTATTTGCTACGAAAGAAGTGCATCGAAAGGCCGCTGACTGTATTTATGACAGGAATATTGTTAAATAAAGAGGAAGACGAGCAATGACATACGACAACAGAAACACAGGGATTTCTCCTAACACCTTCAACTCGCTTGACGAACTACAGAGCAGGAAAGCAGAGATTAGAAGACTTATCAAAGAGAAAAACGTAATAATAAGACGACATTGGAAAGAACTTTCCTCTCCGGCACAAACCAACGACAAGGGAGAGATGATATCGAAAATAATTAGCAACGGCCTTGCCATCTACGACGGGTTCATGCTTGCACGAAAACTGATAAAAGCTTACGAAGATCTGTTCAGAAGCAACAAGGAGAAGAGTTAAGGGCAAAAAAAAGGAGTACCGCTGTACTCCAACCTTTGTTAACCTTAAATCTAATACTATGAAAAACACAATGCAAAGGTAATTATTGCATTTTATTTGCGCAAACGTTTAACCATAAAACTGTATGTATTTAGTATTATTTAACACTAAATAAAGATTTTTTGGCCATCATACGCCATTTCGAAACCCTCTGGCAGCATCTTGCAGACATCGTCATGACAACCTATATGATGACTTGAATGGATGAGCAGGGTGCGTTTTGGGGAAATCTTATTCGAAAAATCGACTGCATCAGCAACAAGTTGATGTGAATGGTGCAGTTTTTCCACTCGCAAGGCATTTACAATAAGCAAGTCAAGATCTTGAAGATACTGCAATTCAGAGTCGGCAATAGTCTTCATATCTGTAATATAAGCAAAACGCTCAAAACGATAACCGAGTATGGGCAACTTGCCATGCATCACTTCTATGGGCACGACAGACACGTCACCAATCTCCAACTTGCTATGAGGTTCTATCGTATGTAGAAGAATCTCAGGCACATTTGGGTACTTGCTCTTGGCAAAACAATAAGGGAGCATCTGGTGAAGACTGTCAGACGAATGGCGGTCGGCATAGACGTCAACATCACCAAAGCAAGCAAAAGGACGCAAATCGTCAATACCGCCTATATGGTCGTAATGGGCATGGGTAACAAGCACTCCGTCTATGCGGCGAAAGGGTTGGGAAAGTATCTGCTGACGGAAATCCGGCCCGCAGTCAACAAGGACACGCGTCTTCTCCGTCTCTACAAGCAACGAGCACCTTAACCGTTTGTCTTTAGGATTGGTACTGGTGCATACTGGACAACGGCAGCCGATGGTAGGAACGCCACAACTGGTACCGGTTCCTAAGAAAGTTAATTTCATCATATAATATTAGCCTCCGGAACAATGGTTATACCAAAACGTTCTGACACATCACGGCGAACGGCATTGCACAATTCTAGAATCTCGCAACCCGTCGCACCTCCTTTGTTTACCAGCACCAGCGCCTGCCTGTCATGCACCCCAGCCCTGCCAAGCGTGCGTCCTTTCCACCCACACTGCTCTATCAACCATCCAGCAGGAATCTTTTCATGCTTGTCGTCAATCGTATAATGGGGCATTGACGGATATTGACTTTTAAGTTCTTCATATTTGTCAATACCAACAACCGGATTCATGAAAAAGCTGCCAGCATTTCCTTCGACCTGCGGGTCGGGAAGTTTTTCACGACGAATGGCCATCACCACTTCACGCAACTGCAATGCCGTAGGCGAATCGGCAACACCACGTTTTTCCAATTCGTTCTTGATATTGCCATATTCAAGTTTGGCAACATACACGGAGGAGAGCCTGTAAGTGACATGGGTTATGATGAAGCAATTGCGCCAATCGGCTTTGAAACGACTATATCTATATGAATAATCGCAATCTGAATTGTCAAATACAAAACGCTTGCCTGTTTCTATCTCGACTGCTTCGACAGAAGAGATAACATCCTTGGCTTCAACGCCATAGGCTCCAACGTTCTGAACGGCACTGGCACCAACTGTGCCTGGTATGAGGGAGAGATTCTCCAAACCATACCAACCATTTGAAACACTATATTCAACCAGTTCATCCCATTCGACACCACAACCTGCCCTCAGCAGCATACCACCATCAATGGGTACTGTATCATATCCCTTTATTGAGGGGTGAATGACAATGCCGTTGAAATCGGATGTAAGCAGGAGATTACTGCCGCCACCCAAAATAAGAAATTCGCCACCATCACGATGTATGATGTCCAATACTTGCGGAATATCATCAACATTATCAAACTCAACAAAAAGGCGACATTTAGCATCGATGCCAAATGTATTATGGTGTTTCAAGTTAAAATCCGGAATAACCTGCATAAAAGAAATCTATGTTATGATTTTGGTAAGAAGCCACTTCCCTTGCTCCCTCCTAAAAGTTATCTCTGTCTCCAATCCGTTAGAGATGCCACGAATAACGAATATCTTTGTATCTGACATGACATCAATAGGACTATATACAATATTATATATATATTGAGAGGGCAACTCTGGGGCAAAGGCCGGCCATGTCTCGGATGTAATTAAGCCTTCAATGCGTTCAAAATCGTCATCCGGGTTGGGCGCTTCAAAATAGACAGCGCCATTAAGACTGTTTATCTGGAAGACAGAATCCGTAGCAAAGCGTTGATAAAAGTCAAGAAAAGAGGCATTGGGGTTATCGATGATGCGCGAGATGGATATGTTACGTAGCATCCACGCACCGTTATTTCTACTGAAACAATAGCTCTTTACCTGCTGATTGTCAAGCATTATCTTCTCCACAACTACCTCATCGACAGCTGTCTCCTTGCCCATATCCATGTGTTCCTCACTATCGAATATCAACGTATAATAGCCCTGAACAGTAAAAAAGCTGTCGGCCACCCATTCTGAACGTTGGATAAAGCTGATGCTGTCACCTATTGATGTCTTCAAGGGGAAAACGGTTCGAGACAACTGCAAGCGCATATTAGAGGCATAGTTGAAAAAGAAATCGTCAAACAGTTCATCAGCAGAAACAGGTAACGGATTTTCTTCCTCTACAACGTATTCTACCGTGTCCTCAACAGACAGTAATGTGCTGTCAACTGTATCTGCAGGAACATCAACAATACGTGTATCTGTCTGCTTGCCACCACCGCAAGACAAAACAAACAGCGACAAGGTGAAAACTGCAAATACCAATCTTTTCATCGATTACCAAACAATATAACTACGCGTTTCTCAAATTTCCGCAAAAGTACAACTTTATTTTGATATTATGCGCTATTTTGTCACAAAAATATTACCTTTGCAGTGAAATTATATAATTATCACAAGACATGATACTTGACAAAATTGAACAGCTTCTTTCAGAAGTACAGAACCTCAGTGCACAAAACACAGAAGACATAGAGGCCCTGCGCCTAAAATATTTAAGCAAGAAAGGAGAAATCACCGCATTGATGGCTGATTTCCGTAATGTTCCCGCCGAGCAGAAAAAAGAAGTGGGAATGAAAATCAACGAACTGAAACAGACTGCCATGGAGCGTATAAACGCTTTGAAAGAACAGTTTGAGACAGCAGACACAGAGACCACCGGCATTGACCTGACACGTACTCCTTATCCTATCGAGCTCGGTTCACGTCACCCGCTGACAATAGTAAAGAATGAGATTATCGACATTTTCTCAAGAATGGGCTTTGTGCTCGCAGACGGTCCGGAGGTTGAGGACGACATGCATGTATTCACAAAAATGAACTTTGCTGCCGACCACCCTGCACGAGACATGCAGGACACATTCTTCGTTGAGCAGAACGAGGAAGACGTGACAAAGAACATCGTGCTCCGCAGCCATACAAGTTCTGTACAGGCAAGAGTGATGGAAACGTCAGAGCCTCCTATCAGAGTAATCTGCCCTGGCCGCGTTTATCGTAATGAAGCCATCACCGCACGCGCGCACTGCTTCTTCCATCAGGTAGAGGGACTTTACATCGATAAGAACGTTTCGTTTACTGACCTCAAGCAGGTACTGTTGTCATTTGCACGCGAGATGTTCGGTGCCGACACCAAGATTCGTTTGCGCCCAAGTTACTTCCCTTTCACAGAACCAAGTGCTGAAATGGACATTTCATGCCATATATGCGGAGGTAAGGGTTGCGGTTTCTGCAAGCATACAGGATGGGTTGAGATTCTGGGTTGCGGCATGGTTGACCCTAATGTTCTTGAACTCTGCGGCATAAACAGTAAGGAATATAGTGGCTACGCATTCGGCATGGGTGTGGAACGCATAACCAACCTGAAATATCTGGTAAGCGACCTGCGTATGTTCTCAGAAAACGACGTACGCTTCTTGCGCCAATTCCAGTCGGCTGACTAATGGCAATTCCTAATGCTTAATTCATAATGCGTAATTGACAACGGTATTTAATTAAGCATTATGCATTATGAATTAAGCATTAACATAGTATGGAAAGACTTTGGAATAGCAACTATATAAAGGTTATGGCGGCAAACTTTGCTTTGTTTTTCGCCTTTTATATACTTACACCTCTTCTTCCTTTATATCTGAACGACACCTACGGTGCTACAAAGGATGTCATCGGAGTCGTATTGTCTGGATACACCATAACGGCATTGCTGTTCCGACCAATAAGCGGCTATCTTGTAGATACGTTCCCGAGAAAGACTGTCTTGCTGATATGCTACTTCATGTTTTTCATCTTCTTTGGCTGTTACCTTGCAGCAAACACCTTATTATTATTTACAATAGTGCGGACATTGCATGGCGGACCGTTTGGTGCACTGACGGTTGCCAATTCAACCGTAGCCATCGACACCTTGCCTCTAAAAAGGCGCAATGAGGGGATAGGTTATTACGGTCTTAGCAACAACCTTGCCATGGCTATTGCCCCTACCATCGGCTTATATATCTATCGCCACACACAGAGTTTTGACTTGTTGTTCTGGATTGCCCTTATTGTTGCTTTCATAGGTATGACTATAGACACCACCATAAAGGTTAATCCCATTGAGAACCAAAAGAACAAGAAAGGTTTCAAAAATGACAAAAAGCATAACCTCTTGTCCCACCTGCTATTCAAAAACGGATGGGCAATAGGTGTTAACATGGTATTTTTCGGATTCTGCTTTGGAGTGTTGAGCAACTATCTCGCCATTTACAGCAAAGAGGCAATGGGAATAACTGGCGGTACGGGAACGTTCTTCATGCTGTTGTCGATAGGATTGATGGTGTCAAGGTTATTCGGAAGAAAGGCATTGCAACAAGGAAGACTGACGCACAACGCCACTGAGGGAATGCTGATTTCACTCGTGGGCTATTTTCTTTTTGTAGCCTGGCCTACAGAAATATGTTATTACCTTTCAGCCATACTTATAGGACTGGGCAACGGACACCTGTGGCCGGCATTCCTCAATATGATAATAAGCACAGCAAAACCTGACGAGCATGGCACAGCCAACTCTACCCTACTCGTCTCATGGGACATTGGCATCGGCTTAGGCATATTGTTGGGAGGAGTACTTGCTGAACACATCGGCTACCGAGCTGCATTTTGGACAGTTGCCATTATCAATGGCATGGGAGTTGCAATGTTCTTTATCAAGACAAAAAGTCATTTCATTAAGAGAAACATTATCAAAACAAATATATGAAAAGAGGATTGGTACTGGAGGGAGGCTCTCTACGAGGACTGTTTACAGCAGGGATATTGGACGTCATGATGGAAAACAACATTCCCGTTGACGGGATAATTGGCGTCTCGGCAGGTGCTTGCTTCGGTTGTAATTACAAATCCAATCAACCAGGACGTGTAATCAGATATAATAAACGATTCGGGAACGACCCTCGCAATTGCGGTTTGGGGTCGTTAATAAAGACAGGCAACTACTTCAATGCTGAGTTTGCCTATCATATTGTTCCCAACGAGTATGACATATTTGACGTAAAGAACTTCAACAGTAGCCCTATTGAGTACTATGTTGTTTGCACTGACGTCACCACCGGCAAACCGGTATATAAGAAATGCGAGAAAGCTGGTGATGAGTTTTTGGAATGGATAAGAGCCTCATCGTCAATGCCGCTGGTTTCAAAGGTTGTAAACGTGGGAGGCATGCAACTGCTGGATGGCGGCGTGGCAGATTCTGTGCCTTTAGAATATTTTGAAAGCATCGGCTACGACAGAAACATCGTGATACTGACTCAGCCCGAAGGATATGTAAAGCATCACCTCAAGGCCATGCCCTTAGTGAAACTGTCACTAAGAAAATATCCTGCGATGATAAAAGCGATGGACGAGCGCCACCTGATGTACAACAAGCAACTGGATTTTCTCAGACAGGCAGAACAGAAGGGGCGGTGCCTAGTGATACGTCCTGAGCAAAAACTCAAAATAGGTCATCTATCAACTTCACCAGAAGAGATGCAACGGGTTTATGATATCGGGCGTAAGGCAGGAGAAAAATATATTAATGACATAAAGGTATTTTTTGAAATAGACAGATAGTCAGAGGACTAGTCCTCTGACTATCTGTTCAGGAAACGAGATTACCTCTTATCCATCACTCCATACCTCTCCCACTCTTCCTGAGGATAGTATCCTTTGATTATCTTTTTCTTCTCAGCGAATATCTCCTTTACGCCAGAAAGAATACCGTTTACATGTTTCACCTTCTCTGAAAGCTGTTCACGCAAGACTTCACATTCTGCGTTAGCAACCTTCAGAACATCAAGGTCAGCACTCATCTTATCAAGTTCATCACTATTAAAACCTTTATCCTTAATGGCATCAAGGTTCTTACGCAAACCGTCAATAAGGAAACGGCTTTTCTCTATCTGCAAATCAATTGTTTTTGACATAATTGTATATAGAATTTAGTTATAAAATCAATACAAATTTAAGAAAAAAGCCCATTTTACGAATTCTATATATTAGCAAATTTTAGATTTATTAAGTTGTAGTCAAGCTATATTTAAACAAAATTTAGTAATTTTGCAAATTATGAGAATCGATATTATCACAGTATTGCCCGAGATGCTTGAGGGCTTCATCCACGAATCAATTCTGGCCCGTGCACAGAAGAAAGGATTGGCAGAGATTCATCTGCATAATCTGCGTGACTATACTACAGACAAATGGAAAAGAGTTGACGATTATCCATACGGCGGTTTTGCCGGCATGGTGATGCAATGCGAACCTATTGACAGATGCATCACTACGTTAAAAGAAGAACGCGAATATGACGAAGTCATATACACATCGCCAGACGGAGAGAAGTTCGACCAACATATTGCAAACGACTTGTCACTTAAAGGCAACCTGATAATTCTATGCGGCCATTACAAAGGCATTGACCACCGCATACGCGAACATCTTATCACTCGTGAGATAAGTATCGGTGACTATGTGCTTACAGGTGGAGAACTTGCAGCCGCCGTCATGGCTGACGCTATTGTGCGTGTGGTTCCTGGTGTAATTGGTGATGAACAGAGCGCTCTCTCCGACTGCTTCCAGGACGACATGCTGTCGGCACCTATATATACACGTCCTGCTGATTATAAGGGTTGGAAAGTGCCGGATATTCTACTTAGCGGAAATGAAGCGAAAATAAAGCAATGGGAGTTTGACCAAGCAATGGAAAGGACTAAACTTCTAAGACCGGATTTGCTCAAGTAAGAACAATAATAAAAGCAGGAACCCAAATGATGTGACCCCCAAAAGTTGGACGGTTTAACATTGTTAAGAGGCTGACTTTAGATTAGAACAGAGCTCGGTATTGTACCGGGCTCTTTCCTTTTAGCCTCAGTTTGATTCTATCATTATTGTAGTAGCGTATGTACTTAACCAGTTCCTTTGAGAACTGCTCTACGCTGTCCCACTCCTGCAAATATAACAATTCAGACTTCATAAGTCCAAAGAAGTTCTCCATCATTGCATTGTCCAGACAATTTCCTTTGCGCGACATGCTTTGTACTATATGTTTGTCTTTCAACGCTTTCTGACACCTTAGGTGTTGATAGTGCCATCCTTGGTCAGAGTGAAGTATGAGTCCTTCTGGTATATCTATCTTCTTGAAGGCTTTTTCTAACATACTCATAGCCATCTTAAGGTCAGGATGGTCTGATATGGTGTAAGATATGATCTCTCCATTGAACATGTCCAATATAGGAGAAAGATATATCTTCTTATCCTTTATTTTGACTTCAGTAACGTCTGTTGTCCATTTTTGGTTAGGTGCAATTGCAGTGAAGTCCCTGTCTATTATGTTAGGAGCAACCTTGCCTATCTCACCTTTATATGACTTATATTTAGCCTTCTTTCTCTTACCATACAGACTCATCTCTACCATAAGTTTCTGTACTGTCTTATGGTTAAGATGTATGCCATCATTATGTAGCTGAGAGGTTATTCTACGATAGCCATAGCGTCCTTTATGACGGTCATATATCTTATGGATTGCAACTCTTGCATCATAATAGCCGTCAGGTTCTGATAACCTTTTCGTATGATAATAGAATGTTGCCCGGGCCATCCCTGTCTTCTCAAGAAGGATCTCGAGATCATGTTCCTGCCTTAGTTCTTGGATGGCTTTGGCCCAATCTCTCTGAGACGGGCTTCTCTTTCTTCTACTAAGGCTTTCACTTTTTTTAGCAGAGCGTTCTCCGCTTCCAGTTCCTTCACGCGTAACTGCAAGAGTTCCAACTCTGTCATCTCTTCCGGTTTCTTTTTCCTTGGTCTTCCCATATCATTCTTTGGTGGTCGGCCTCTGGGCCTGATGATAGCCAATGCATCATACCCTTGAGTTTTAGCAATATTTTTCCAAACCCATATTTGGCTTGAACTCACATTGTACTTCAATGATGCATCCACCAAAGTTAAATGATTTTCTTCTATATCACGAAGAACTTGGATTTTAAATGTATAATCTGCCTTTACATTTTGTTTCTTTAACAATCCAGATGGTCCTTCTGACTGATAACGAGTCCATAAATGACCCAGCAGCGTGCCATCTATGCCATAACGTTCATGGATATAATTTATACTACATCCATTCTCAATCATATGCATATACTTCAATCGTTCTGCATAGCCATGTTTTTTGTACTTTTTAGAAATAACAAAACCCCAAAAGTTTTTTGTCTAACTTTTGGGGTTCATGTCAAAATTTCCTGCTTTTATTTTTTAACCTTATTATGCTCTGAGACACAAACCATCAATCGATTAATCCTCAGCATTCTCTGGACGAAGGCTACGAACGGTTTCTGCAGCACGCCACATTTCCATGTTGCGCATAGCTTCAAGTTCCTTGTTCAAGCCATCGCGATAGTCGGCCTTAGAGTTGGCATCGATAGATATCTGAGCCTCATTACCTGTCTTTACAGAGTAGTAGAGCCATTGCATAACTGGCTTGATGGCCTCACGGAAGCGAGGAGCCCAATCGAGAGCACCACGCTGTGCTGTTGTAGAACAGTTGGCATACATCCAATCCATACCCTTCTGAGCAAACAGAGGCATCAAGCTCTGTGTCAACTCCTCAACTGTCTCATTGAAAGCCTCTGATGGAGAGTGGCCGTTTTCACGGAGAACCTCATACTGAGCCTCGAGCAAACCTTCTATGGCACCCATCAGCGAACCACGCTCACCGGTGAGGTCAGATGTTGCCTCGCGCTGGAATGTTGTCTTGAACATATAACCGGCACCGATACCGATACCGAAGGCAATTGCCTTCTCCTCTGCCTTGCCAGATGCATCCTGATATACGGCGTATGAGCAGTTCAAACCGCGACCCTCGAGGAACATAGTACGCAATGATGTACCAGAACCCTTGGGAGCAACAAGAATAACATCGATATCAGATGGAGGAACTACGCCTGTGCGATCGCTCCAGTTGATGGCAAAGCCATGTGAATAATATAATGTCTTGCCTGGTGTAAGATATTCCTTGATTGTTGGCCATGCCTGAATCTGACCGGCATCAGAAAGAAGCATACAGATGATTGTACCCTTCTGAGCAGCCTCTTCGATTGAGAAAAGTGTCTCGCCTGGCACCCAGCCATCAGCAACAGCCTTTTCGTATGTCTTTCCCTGACGCTGGCCAACGATAACGTTGAAACCGTTGTCGCGCAGGTTGCAAGCCTGGCCAGGTCCCTGAATACCATAGCCAATAACCGCAATTGTTTCGTTCTTCAATACTTCACGTGCTTTCTCTAAAGAAAATTCTTTGTTGGTGACAACTGTTTCGATAACGCCACCAAAATTCATTTCTGCCATAATGTTTTATATTTAAAAAAGTTCGACCTGTATAAGGCCTATTATTGTTAATTATTCTGATGTTTGCAATTGAAGTGCAAAAGTACAAAATTATTACGAAAGAACCAAATTTACTTTCATTTTTTTACAAAACAACCTTACATCTGCACACTTCGATAGTTTTTTCCTCGTTTTCTGGCTTTTTTGTTATACGTATGCAATATTCGTTATCGCCTGTCTGTTCGCGCCAGAAGCTCAGCTTATCGCCGCAATAGCTCTCGGCAACGTAAGCAATCTCGAACCGCTTGATATTGTGTTCACGATAATAATCTATGCCGAAGAGGTCGAGGATATGCTCAATATATTTGATTGAGTTGACATGGCCGTTCACGTCCACATCATTATAATATGTGTCTATCGTACGCACAAACTCTGCCTTGTCGGTCATCTTCACGCGCGAGCTCTTCTCTATCGGACACTCCTTCTCTGCCTCAATCCATTTTGCTATGTCGCCATCATGAATCTCAAGTATGTCCTGCGGCTGACGTGTGTGGGTGTCAATCATTGCCCATACGCTACGGCCATATCCGAACACCTTGCCGTCTTCACCAACGATGCGGAAGTTGCGGTTGGTGAAATACTTCATGGCGCTCTCAACCCATGTCTCAACAAAGAACTTCGTATATTGCAACGGCATCTCTTCCATCTCGACCGCAAGCCTTGAAAGAACCCATGTCTTGTGTATCGGATTGAGATACGTCATTCCGAAATCACGGTCGGTAGAATGGAAATCGGCAGCATTCAGCAGATGATTGCCCAGATGGCCCATGAACAGACGGTGGGAGAAGTCGCAATGAAATGGCTCCGCCATAAACAGATACTTACCTACCTTATCCATAAAATCAGATGTCTTTTTCTCTTTGTTCCAGATACTCGCTCACTTCTTCCTGTGTAGAACGTGTTACGGCTATACGGCCTGAACGTGTGTATTGCAACACGCAACCGAACTCGTTGAGGGCATAATAGAGGCTCATTATGTCTTCCGTCATGCCGTTCTTCATGGCAAGCACGTAGGTTGGGTTTACCTCCATGATAATGGCTTCGTGCTTGCGGATAATCTTTGAAATCATAGGATTCTCCATCACGATATCGGTAGCCAGCTTGTACATACCTGTTTCACGTATAAACAGTTCGGCATCAGTATAGAACGTAGCCTTTATCACGTCTATCTTCTTCTCTATCTGGCGTGTTATCTTCTCTATCTGGTCATGGTCGCTCCATGCTGTGATAGTGTATTTATGAACGCCCTTGATGCTTGAAGCCGAAACGTTAAGGCTCTCGATGTTCACCTGTCGGCGTGTGAACACGGCTGTTATCTGATTCAATATACCGGCTATATTTTCTGAATAAACCAGCAATGTATATAATGTCTTTCCTTCCATAACTTATATCTCTATTTCAAGCAACATCTCTTCTACACTGTTTCCCGGCGGAATCATCGGGCGAACGTTATCGTCTTCCTTGATGACACACTCCAGGATATAAGGGCCGTCGGTGCTCAGCATCTTCTCTACGGCTTCTGCCAGTTGGTCGCGCTCGCTTACCAAGGCGTATGGTATGCCGTAGGCTTCTGCTATCAGAGAGTATTTCGGATTAAGCATTCGTGTGAACGACTTGCGCTGACCGAAGAACATATCCTGCCATTGGCGCACGTTGCCCAGATAGTTGTTGTTCATCATTATCATCTTTACAGGCGCCTGCTGCTCCATGATGGTTCCCAGTTCCTGAATGTTCATCTGGAATCCGCCGTCGCCGCAGAACATGCATACGGTACGCTCAGGCGCACCAAACGTGGCACCGATGGCAGCCGGCATTCCGAAGCCCATAGTACCCAATCCGCCGCTCGTAACAATAGAGCGCTTCTTGTTGTACTTGAAATAGCGGCTTGAGAACATCTGGTTCTGACCGACATCGTTGACCAATATCGCATCGCCCTTGGTAGCTTCTGCCACCACATTCACTATCTCGCCCATGAGCAGCGGGCCTTCCATAGGATGTATGGCAGGTTCTACCACGCGCTTCAGCTCCTGCTCGTTATATTCTATGAAACTATCACGCCACTCCTTGTGGTTGTTTTTCTTGAGCAGACGCGTTATGGCTGGCAGAGTAACCTTACAATCACCTACCACCGGCACATCGGCATGCACACACTTGTTTATCTCCGAGTTGTCTATATCAAGGTGTATCACCTTTGCCTGCCTAGCGTATGTAGATATAGGACCTGTCACGCGGTCAGAGAAGCGCATGCCTACGGCTATAAGCACATCGCACTCCTGTTGCTTGACATTAGGGGCATAGTTGCCATGCATGCCCAGCATACCTACATTAAGCGGATGACCTGTCGGCAATGCAGACAAGCCCAAGATAGTGCGGGCAGCAGGCAGGTCGGCTTTCTCTATGAACTCTATCAGTTCATTATGGGCATTGCCGAGCTCTACGCCCTGACCTACAAGCACCAATGGCTTTTCTGCATTGTTTATGAGTTCGGCAGCAGCTGCTATGGCCGACTCGTCTGGTTTCGGACAAGGCATGTAGCTACGGATGAAATCCACCTTTGCCGGAATCCACTCTGTCTTGCTTACCTGAGCATTCTTTGGGAAGTCAAGCACCACAGGACCTGGACGACCGCTACGGGCGATGTAGAAAGCACGGCTTACCGCCCATGCTATGTCTTCCGGACGGCGTATCTGATAGCTCCACTTTGATATTGGCTGAGCCAAACCTACGAGGTCAACCTCCTGAAAGGCATCTGTACCAAGCGCACCGACGCCCACCTGACCGGCTATCACCACCAGCGGCGTAGAATCCATCATGGCATCTGCCACACCTGTCAACGTGTTTGTTGCACCAGGGCCACTGGTAACCAGGCACACGCCCACCTCGCCACTTACACGGGCATAGCCTTCAGCGGCATGAGCGGCCGCCTGCTCGTGGCGAACAAGTATATGGTTAAAAGCCTTATTCTCTCCTCTTGTATAATCATAGAGCGCATCGAACACGGGCATTATGGCGCCGCCGGGGTAACCGAATATCGTGGTCACTCCTTCGTTCTTCAATGCTCTCATCAGTGCTTCCGCACCTGTTATCATATCATTCTTCATTCTTAAAAATCTTCATTTATCACTCTTACACCACCCTTATCGGCACTTGAAACGCTCTGTGCATAATAGCGCAAAGCCTTTGACACTTTACGGTCGCGGGTGAGCGGCTGTTGTGGACGAGCTACCAGTTCTTCGTCAGACAGGCGCACGTTTATGGTGCGGTTAGGAATGTCTATCTCAATGATGTCGCCATCCTTTATCTTTCCGATATTTCCGCCTGATGCTGCTTCGGGTGAAATATGACCGATGCTCAAGCCGCTGGTACCGCCAGAGAAACGGCCGTCGGTTATCAGGGCACACTCTTTTCCTAAGTGCATACTCTTGATATACGATGTAGGATAGAGCATTTCCTGCATGCCAGGGCCTCCCTTAGGACCTTCGTTGGTTATCACGACGCAATCGCCGCTTACAACCTTTCCTCCCAATATGCCCTCGCAAGCGGCTTCCTGAGAATCGAACACCTTTGCAGGCCCTGTGAACTTCCAGATGCTTTCGTCAACGCCGGCTGTCTTTACCACACAACCGTCTTGTGCTATGTTGCCGAACAATACCGCCAATCCTCCGTCTTTGGTATATGCATGCTCAAGGTCGCGTATGCATCCGTTGGCGCGGTCGGTATCGAGTGTCTCCCACTCTTCGCTCTGGCTTCCCATCTTCGTAGAGAACCTGTTGCCCGGAGCACTCTGATAGATTTTTTTAGTTAACAAGTTAACGGGTTGACAAGTTGACGAGTTAATACCTTCAGATTCAAACAACTCGTCAACTCCCAAAGTAATATCATACTTTGCCATTGCCTCTGCCGTTGTCATGCCGTCAACACGCAAGGCGCTGCCATCTATGAGGCCTCCCTTTGCCAATTCGCTCATGATGCCTAGAATACCTCCGGCACGGTTGCACTCCTGAACGCTATACTTCTGAGTGTTTGGTGCCAACTTGCAAAGGCAAGGCACGCGACGGCTCAGCTCGTCAATATCTTTCATGCAGAACTCAGCCCCAGCCTCTTGTGCCACGGCAAGCAGATGGAGCACGGTGTTTGTGCTTCCGCCCATGGCAATGTCAAGAGCCATGGCATTCATAAACGCCTTGCGTGTTGCTATATTGCGAGGCAATACGCTCTCGTCGCCGTCTTCATAATAGGCGAAGGCGTTCTTTACTACCTGACGGGCAGCGGCCTTGAAGAGTTCTATGCGGTTGGTGTGTGTGGCAAGTACCGTTCCGTTGCCAGGCAGAGAAAGTCCGATGGCTTCAGTCAGAGAGTTCATGGAATTGGCGGTGAACATGCCTGAGCAGCTGCCGCAACCAGGGCATGAGCAGTTTTCTATCTCTGCCATATCCTCATCGCTTACAGAAGGGTCGGCACCTTTCACCATTGCCGTTATAAGGTCGGCATTCTCTCCGCGCCATCTGCCGGCTTCCATTGGTCCTCCCGAACAGAACACGGTCGGTATGTTCAGGCGCATAGAAGCCATGAGCATACCCGGCGTAACCTTGTCGCAGTTGGATATGCAAATCATGGCATCTGCCTTATGAGCATTAACCATATATTCAACGGAATCGGCTATTATGTCGCGTGAAGGCAATGAATAGAGCATGCCGTCATGTCCCATGGCTATACCGTCGTCAATGGCAATAGTATTGAACTCGGCGGCATAGCATCCCATTGCTTCTATTTCCTGCTTAACAATCTGTCCTATCTCATGCAAATGAGTGTGACCTGGCACGAACTGTGTAAAAGAATTGACGACGGCAATAATCGGCTTGCCAAATTGCTCTCGTTTCATACCTGTGGCAACCCACAAAGCGCGGGCTCCAGCCATCCTTCTACCTTCTGTGCAAACCGCACTTCTCAATTGATGTTTCATACCTATTATTATATATAATGTGTGTCGAATATTTGAAAATTAGATGCAAAGGTACTTTCTTTTTCTGTAACTGCCAATAAATTGTTGCATAAAATTAACTTCAAACAAGAAAATGTAAGCAAAACAAGCACAAACAAAACAAATTGCAATCATTTTACTTGCATTTAATAACAATCAATAACCAATCAGAAATAAAACAATGGGCAACACATTAAGATAAGTATGAAAAAAAAATAAGATAGAGTTTTATTGTTTTTGCAGACGTTTTTTGTAACTTTGCAAAATAAACTACTAAACATGACAAAATAAATATAATATGAAAACCAAACTTTTATTATTATCACTCGCCGTTAGTTCGGTTTGCCTTGCACAACCAAGACGTGAGATTATTCTAAGCGAGGGATGGCAATTCTCACGAGATAAAGTTCAGTGGGAAAATGTTGTCGTACCGCACGACTGGGCCATTAGCGGTCCGTTCGACAAAAAATGGGACATACAGACTGTTGCTATCGTCCAGAATGGAGAAAAGGTTGCAACAGAAAAGACCGGCCGTTCAGGTGCCTTACCTTGGATAGGTGACGGTTTCTACCAAAAGTCATTGCAGATACCTGAAGGCTATAAGCATGCAGAACTGGTTTTTGACGGCGCTATGGCCGAACCTACAGTAAGCATCAATGGCCGACAGGCTGGATATTGGGCTTATGGCTACAACGCTTTCCGCATTGATGCAACACCATATCTGACGAGCGGCAACAATCTTTTGGAAGTTTCTTTAAAGAACGTTGAAGAAAGTAGCCGATGGTATCCCGGAGCAGGATTATATCGACCTGTACGCCTTATCTTGAGTGGAGATGCCAGGTTTGAAACATGGCGCACGTTTGCGCATACTACTAAAATGACAAAAGACACTGCATATGTAAGTGTAGAATCAAGCATTACCGGTGCGCTGACTGACCCTACGACATCTGTAGAAATAGGCATTTATGACCAACGAGGCAGCATGATAGACGAAAGGCATATCCCCGCACAAGATAAAGCATTGCTCAAAACAATGCTTTATGTACCCAAGCCAAAGGTTTGGTCACCAGAAGAACCGAATCTCTACAAACTCGTCACGCGTATATACAAGAATAATGAAGTTGTTGACGAACAGAAAACCAATATCGGTCTTCGTACGGTAAGCGTGTCAAAAGAAAAGGGATTCCAGTTGAATGGCAAGACACGCAAGATAAAAGGCGTATGTCTGCATCACGACCTTGGACCGCTTGGAGCAGCCGAGAACAAAGCCGCTCTTATTCGCCAGATAAAAATGATGAAGGAAATGGGTGCTGACGCCATCCGTACAGCTCACAACATGCCAAGCCAATGGCAAATGGAAGTGTGCGATTCATTAGGCATGATGGTAATGGCAGAAAGCTTCGACATGTGGATTTATCCCAAGTGCAAGAATGGTTATGCACGATTCTTCAAGGAATGGTGGGAGCAAGACATCACCAATCTTGTGTTAAGCCACCGCAACCACCCGTCAATAGTAATGTGGAGCATCGGAAACGAAATTCCTGATCAAGGCAATAAGGAAGGTACAGAGTATGCAAAGAAGTTGCAAGACCTATGCCACAAATTAGACCCATCACGCCCTGTGACACAGGGCATCGACCGAGTTGATGCTGCTATGAAGAGCGGATTTGCGCAAGTAATGGATGTTCCAGGTTTCAACTATCGTCTGCATAAGTACGATAAGGGGCTGAAAGAACTTCCACAGGGATTCCTGCTTGGTTCTGAGACTGCTTCAACAATCAGCAGTCGAGGTGTGTATAAGTTCCCAGTAGAAGTAAGCAACAAAAAGACTTACCCTGACGGACAGTGCAACGGATATGACACTGAATACTGCTCATGGTCAAATCTACCTGATGACGATTGGGTTTGGCAGGATGACTACCAACAGGTAATTGGTGAGTTTGTATGGACGGGATATGACTACTTAGGCGAACCAACTCCTTACGACACATACTGGCCAAGCCGTTCTAGCTATTTCGGAATATGTGACTTGGCAGGACTGGCAAAAGACCGCTATTATCTCTATAGAAGCAAATGGAATACAGAGAAGCACACCGTACACCTGTTACCGCATTGGACATGGCCTGACCGTAAGGGTAAGGTAACTCCTGTATATTGCTATACTGACGGTGTCGAAGGCGAACTTTTCATCAACGGCAAGAGCCAAGGTAGAGTTAAGAAAAACAAGGATTCTAGACTCGACAGATATCGCCTTCGTTGGAATGATGTCAAATATGAACCGGGCGAGATAAAGGTTGTCGCTTATGACGCGAACGGCAATAAGATTGGAGAAGACGTGCGCAAGACAGCCGGAGCACCAGTCCAACTGGTTCTTGAAGCTGAAACAATGAGCAAGAATGCCACATTGAAAGCCGACGGTAACGACATGGCGTTTATCACTGTATCTATGGCAGACAAAGATGGTGTGTTCTGCCCTACGGCAGACAACCAATTGAAATTTGAGGTTAGCGGTTGTGGCATATTCCAAGCAGCATGCAATGGCGACGCCACTTCAATAGAACCATTTACACATCCACAAATGAAATTATTTAGCGGAAAGGTTGTTGTTATTGTTAGAAGCACAACGCAAGCGGGCACGATAACTCTTAAGGTAACATATGAAAAGAACAACATAACCAAGTCAATAGACATTAAGACGATATAACACAACAAAGAAAAAGGAATCGGTGCACCGATTCCTTTTTCTTTAAACACCTCCTTCCTTATATTGTTATTCACCTGCAAATACAACAACCCTATTCAACTCTGGTTCACTAAACAGTTTGTCCGTAGCCCCATAACCATGAGTGACTAAACGGTCTTCAGAAATATGGTAGCGGTTGACAAGAACCTGTTTTACTGCCTCCGCCCTCTTTTCAGACAACCTCTGATTCAGTTGCTTACTACCTTCCATTGACGCATAGCCTTTGATAACAACAGCAACATCACTATTATCCAGCATATACTGTGCAACTAATGAAATATTTGCATTTTGAGACGGGTCAATCGTACTGTTTCCTTGCCTAAATATCACCACCGGCTGTAACACATCAACGGTTTCATCAATAATAACAGTCTCCGTCTTTGGTGCCCTCAATTTTCCACGCAAGTCGGCAATCGTTTGGTTTCGTTCATCAATAGCAGCAGCCATTTCCATGTTCTCTTCTCTAAGGTCATTTATTCTATTATTAAGAATAGCCAATTCTTCTGCATCATAAACATCTGCAATAACAAAGTTGTGAGTTCCATTGCTATTACCCAATTTATAATTCACACCCAAAATAACACCAACAGCCGATTTATTCAAGTCATACTGTACTTTATTGTCCCAATCAGACAAAGCATAAGTGATATTTGGTTCTAAATAGACTTGCCATGCCTTGCTAGTTCCTAAATTCATAATGAAATCCACTCCAAATTTTGATGTCAAAACATTTTTTCCTGGGAATGTAGCAGACGAATTCTTAAATACATGCCCCCACCCCATGCCTGTCACACCAACAATCTCGAATCTTCTTGGTTCACCTGTATATCCACCAAACCAATTACTGAAATTGACAGTTGTCAAAAGAGACAGATTCATGCCTTTTATAAAAGTACCAAGAGGGCGATACTCGCTTCCCTTATTATTCATGTAAACATCCGCCTCAATAGCAGTTCCTAAAACCGGCGAGAACGCCCTACCGACACGCATCCCCATAGATGGATTAAGGTTCTTAAGCACGGCTGTGTTTGTTGTCTTGAAATTCATTCCGCCATTGACACCAATGTACCAATTGTCAGTGAATTTACTTTCC
Organism: Prevotella sp.; assembly: GCA_045602085.1. GTDB lineage: Bacteria > Bacteroidota > Bacteroidia > Bacteroidales > Bacteroidaceae > Prevotella. The sequence goes on from JAZSAV010000020.1 coordinate 114,185, forward strand.
TTTACGGTCTGAGCCGTAGCTGTCATTGCTGACATTGCAGTAATTACAGAAATAAGTAATGTTCGTTTCATAATTAAATTTTTAAAGAGTAAAACAATCTTTTCGTTGGCAAATAAAGCACTTTTCAGGACAAGTTCCAACTTTTCTGTATTAAATAATGTTCAATTCAGTTTTTTTGTTTTTTATCTATTTTTGTTAATAATCAAGCAGATAACTATTGGTTACTGCATTCAATTAATTGATATTGCTTCAAAAATACCAACAGTTTAGAAGCGGTTACAAAAAAAATTATTATCTTTGCAACTAAATTACATATAACGTTATATTTAAGGAATGAAAGGTATAGTTTTAGCTGGTGGCAGTGGCACTCGATTATATCCAATCACCAAAGGCATAAGCAAACAGCTAATACCAATATTTGATAAACCGATGATATATTATCCCATATCTGTTCTTATGTTGGCAGGTATCAGGGAAATACTTATTATCAGTACACCGCACGACCTACCTGGTTTCAAAAGGTTGTTAGGCGACGGTAGTGATATAGGAGTATCATTCGAATATGCCGAGCAACCATCACCAGACGGTTTAGCACAGGCTTTTATTATCGGAGAAAGATTTATTGGTAATGATGCTGTCTGCCTGGTATTGGGAGACAATATATTCTATGGAAGCGGTTTTACAGGACTTTTGAAGCAAAGCGTATTAAACGCTGAAGCAAATAATGAAGCAACTGTCTTTGGATATTATGTTAACGATCCCGAGCGTTATGGTGTTGCAGAATTTGACAAAGAAGGCAATTGCTTGAGTATTGAAGAGAAACCACAGAATCCGAAATCCAATTATGCGGTCGTCGGACTATATTTCTACCCCAACAGCGTTGTTGAAATAGCAAAGAACATAAAACCGAGCGCAAGAGGCGAATTAGAGATAACGACGGTAAACCAAGAGTATCTCAAGAACAAATTACTAAAAGTCCAAACTCTTCAACGAGGATTTGCTTGGCTGGACACTGGTACACACGACAGTCTAAGTGAGGCAAGTACCTTTATTGAGGTGATAGAAAAGCGCCAAGGACTAAAGGTAGCATGTTTGGAAGAAATAGCATTCAGAAAAGGTTGGATTAATAAAGAACAATTAATAGATTTGGCAAGACCAATGCTAAAAAATGAATACGGCCAATATCTAATAAACATAAACAAACAAATCAAGGAGGATTAACCGTTATTATATTATGGAAGAAAATATCAGAATGAATGGTTTAGGCAACGCGAATGCCACAAACCCAAATGAGGAAGAAACTTCATTCAATTTTAAGACTATCGTTGCCATGCTTATACTCAACTGGCAATGGATAGTATTGTCTGCGATTATTTGCTTGTGCTCAGCATTGATTTATTTGAGATACAAGAGTCCGATATACCAAGTATCTGTAAAAATGCTTATCAAAGATGACAATAACGGCAATTACAGAGGTGGTGGCAATCAAGCCATGGCAAACATGCAGGAGTTTGGTATCATATCAAACAGTACCGGTATTGACAATGAGGTTGAGATTATCAAGAGCCACATCCTTGCCACTGAAGTTGTAAAGGATTTAAAACTTTACACTGAATATCGTGCCGAAGGTCGCATAAAGAAACAGTTGGTCTATAAGACACAACCTATAAACGTGGATCTTGATTCAGCAGGATTGTGTTATATCGAAGAAACTCGTCGATCTATAATACTGACCATAGACATTGAGAACGGCAAATATCTTGTCAAAGGCGGCACAGAGAAGCGTCCTTTCTCTATAACATTAGACAAACTTCCTGCAACAATTAAGACAGAAATGGGTGCCTTGACATTCACGAAGAATGAAATCAAGACTATAGCTCCACTTATTGAAATTGAGGACAATGACAGCGAAGAGGAAGATGTTAAGGAAAAGCCTAAGAAGCAGACATATATTGTTACAATCACTCCGCCTTCAATCGTTGGAGCAAGATATGTTGGCGCAATGTCTGTTGCCCCAACATCTAAGATGACCACAATAGCTCAGATTACCGTAAGAGATGCAAATGCTGAGAGAGGCCAAGACTTCTTAAAACAACTTGCTGTATGTTACAACCGTCAGGCAAATGCCGACAAGAATGAAATTGCAGTTAAGACAGAAGAATTCATCAACGGACGTCTTGAGAAGATTATGGCAGACTTGGGTGTAACGGAAGGGACACTAGAGGACTATAAGAAGAGAAACAATCTTACAAACTTAAGATTGGATGTGACAGAAAGTCTCTCGCAAACAAGTCAGTTCTCCACAAAACTATCTGATGCAAAATCACAGATACAGATGCTTGATTATCTAAGGGAGTTTGTTGACAATCCTGAAAACAAATATCAGATTATCCCTTCAAACGTTGGTTTGGCAGATGGTGCATCTACTGCACTCATCAACAAGTATAACCAGAATGTACTTGACAGAAACAGGATGTTGCGTTCTGCTTCAGAGATAGCTCCACAGGTTGTTACACTAACCAACGCACTTGACGAATTGGAAAGCAGCATTCGATCTGCATTGGTACAGGCTCGCAGAACGGCAGAGATTAAACTCCAAAGCATAGAAGAACAGTTTAACGCTTATAGGAATAGAGTTTCAAGTACTCCGGAACAAGAACGCATCCTTACGCAAATAGGACGCCAACAAGAAGTAATGGCAGGTCTGTACCTCATGCTTTTACAGAAGAGAGAGGAGAACTCTATTTCTCTTGCAGCTACAGCCGACAAAGGTAAGTTGATAGACAAACCTATTTTCGGTGGCAAAATCAGTCCTAAGAGTAGCATCATTATGCTTGCTGCTTTAATACTTGGTCTTGCATTGCCAATTGTTTTCCTTTATTTGATGCAATTCCTGCGCTATAAGATTGAGGGACGAAATGATGTGGAGAAGCTCACTCACCTACCAATCATTGCTGATGTTGCAATCGCGAATGAAAGTGCAAAATCGTCTGCAGGTATTGTAGTACACGAGAACAAGAACAATCAAATAGATGAAATTTTCCGTTCTATGCGTACCAACCTACAGTTCATGCTGAATGAAAACCAGAAAGTGATTATGTTTACATCTTCAACCTCTGGCGAAGGAAAAACCTTTAACGCGGCAAACGTAGCTGTAAGTTTTGCATTGTTAGGAAAGAGAACAATCTTGTTAGGCCTTGACATTCGAAAACCAGCTCTCGGTCGATTGTTTGAGATAAGTGATAAGAAAAAAGGAATTACCAATCTATTGGTAAAAGAGAACATATCATCAAATGATATCAATGCGCAGATACAGCCTTCTGGCATTAACAACAACCTTGACATTATGTTGGCTGGTCCTGTTCCACCAAACCCAACAGAGTTGTTGGCAAGAGAAAGCCTGAAAACTGTTATCGATACTCTTAGAGAAGAATATGATTATATCATACTTGATACAGCACCTGTTGGACTAGTATCAGATACATTGCAGATAGGTAAAGTTACCGACGTTACTGCAGTTGTATGCCGTGCAGACTATACTCCAAAAGCAAGCTTTGACTTGTTCAACAAACTGGATAAAGATAACAAGTTGCCAAACATGTGCATTGTTCTCAATGCGATTGACATGTCAAAGAAGAAGTATGGTTATTATTACGGATATGGTCGCTACGGAAGATATGGACGTTACGGAAGATACGGAGCATATGGTAATTATGGCGGTTATGGCAACTATGCCAATAGTCATTATGGCAATACAGAAGATAACTCAATAAAGAAATAATCTATGTTGATTGCTGTAGATTTTGACGGCACAATTGTCGAACATAAATATCCTGAGATTGGAGAGGAAATTCCATTCGCCACTGACACATTAAAGATGCTGATTAAGGACAGGCACCAACTGATTTTGTGGACAGTACGTGAGGGGAAATTACTTGAAGAAGCAATCCAATGGTGCAAAGCAAGGGGTGTTGAATTTTATGCTATAAACAAAGATTTCCCAGAAGAGGACGTAACAAAAAATCCTCAATATAGCAGGAAACTGAAGGTAGAAATGTTTATTGATGACAGAAACCTTGGAGGATTACCTGACTGGGGGACAATATACCGGATGATTACCCGCAACAAGTCATGGAATGATTTAATCATTGAGGCCGAGATGGGCAGTAGTATTGACAATCCATACAGCAAACGCTCTGAAAGAAAAAAGAAGAAATGGTGGCAAATTTAATAACAACAAAAAAACTGTGTCATAAGTGGCACAGTTTTTTATTATATAAGAAATGTCAAGTATCATTACATTGATATCATTCCTTGCTATATTCCAAGACGGCATTCCTGAAAGCAGTATGATTTCCCATATCATACATCACTCCATCAAGACGAACACCTATCATTCCTGATTTTTGGCGAACAGCCTCCAACGCAGAAGTCAACTCTATTTCATTTGCACTACCGGAAACATCCGCCTGTGCTATATCCTCTTCTAACTGCCGGAACACTTCGCTTGTCAAGATATACTGACCGAATACTGAAAAATACTTGTTTTTTCCATCCAAATCCTTCACACCTAAATATTCCTCTGCATAACTAGCTTTTGGTTTCTCTTGCATTATTGAGACGTTCAATACTTTATGATCTCTATCCTCCCAAACGCCACTCAATATGCCATAACGACTAACTTCCGCCAATTGAACAGGATGAACACTAACCATCAAACTATTATAATGTTCATACTCTTCTATAAGTTGCAATGCACAAGGTTTATTGGTGTTGCTGCGATAAACCGTATCACCCAACATCAAGAGAACTGGTTCGTTTCCTGCAAATGCCGCTGCTTGATACACAGCATGCCCAAATCCTCTCTTTTCTTTCTGATATACATAATGCAACCGTTTACCTATTGAAGCTATCTTACGTTCATACTCACGACACTGGGGATTAAGTTTATTCAAATGTTCAGGAGAGAGTTGTCTTTCAAAGAAATCGGCATATTGTATTCGCTCTTCTTCAGAACCAAGAACGAGACAAATATCCTCTATGCCACTATTTATCAATTCTTCCAAAAGAATTAATATAACTGGTCGCACAAAACCATCAGCACAAGGAATAGGAATAAAATCCTTTTTTATTGCCCTTGTTGCAGGATATAGACGAGTACCGAATCCTGCCACAGGTATTATTGCCTTCCTTACCGTATGTACAGGATTAATGGTCAACGTATAAGCTTTCATTCCTTGTGAATTCAGGTATTCTTGCAACTGTTTCTGTGACTCTTGGTCTTTTGCCAAAAACTGAACAGAACCATCACCATGTGACCCAACACCCTTACCACCATATATTAACGGTTGGATATCGGGATCGTTCAAAACCATTGACAGTTTGGGAGCATCAAGAGCAGATGACATCGGAGCAATATACTCGTTAAAGAGCCTCTCCGTTTCGGTCATCAGTTTACCTAAACCTTCCGCATCACCTAAGGCCATCAATTTGATAGCCCGATTAACTATTTCCTGATTTTTTACTCCCAAAGCCTCATGTTCCTTTCTTTCCATTTCATTGGTAGGGAAGGGATAAGCTTTGTTCAAATCACTGAGAATCTTTATTGTATCCTTAGATGCACACAAATCAGCAAAAACCCAATACAGCGTTTTCTTTACATTCAGGGCTTTTACCTCTACCTCATCACCGTCAAAAATCATCAGGTTAGGTTTGACACCAAAAGCACATGCTTGATCAAGCCTACCGCAACGTGATGAAGTTCTCATTTCTCCCCAATAAGCAATATTCATCTCTCCCATGGTATTCAGATTAAGATGATATAGCTTGTTAAACGCTCTAGCAACAAGTACACAAATAGCTGCACTACTTGACAAACCGCTCTTGATAGGCAAGGTCATTTTGGTTATGCGTATCCTTACGCCACCAACCTTATACCACTCTAGCATATAAGATGCCACACCTGCACAATAACAGAAGAAAGAACCCGACTTGGCAACTTGTTTTAAATCATACTCACTCATGCGGCAAGTAAAATCACTCCATGTCCCTTCTATTTCTTCTGCATCGCTTATAACTTCAAAAACAGACGACTTCTCAACCTCTGCATATATACCCTCTTCTATACCTGTAACTATCGCAGCACCCGGTGCAATATCAGCATTCATCGTACGATAATGCCCAGCCCAATCTGAGTGTTCACCGAATAGGCATAATCGCCCTGGAACAAATATCTTTATCATTGTATTATAAAAAATAATATTAACAAATCCCTATTTAATAGGACAAAGATAAACAAAAAAGCGCTAAAAAGTAAAATTCTAATGATTTTATTTGGCATAATTGAATATTTTATATATTTTTGCCGAACCAAAATACATAGTTAATAACAATATAAATCAAAATTGCCTATCGATATATAGTTTACTTAATAAATATCATTAAGTATGAATCAATTCAAGAGTTTGACCGACGAAGCGTTGGCCTTACTATATATCAAAGGAGACAACAAGGCATTTGATGAGTTATTAGCTCGCAATCAGTCAAAGTTATTCTCGTATATTATGTTTGTCGTTCGTGACCAAGAAGTCGCAAACGATATATTCCAAGATACTTTTGTTAAGGTAATAACAAAATTACAGGAAGGCAAATATACAGACAGTGGTAAATTTTACTACTGGATAACTCGAATAGCACATAATATTATTATGGATCGCTATCGTACGCAACATAATGAGCACATTGTCGAACCTACCGAAGACAATGACTTAAGCAATATCAAGGGGGCATCAGTTTTAGATACAAGCCGCGAAGCAGAATTAGTCAACGCACAAGTATTGGAAGACGTAAAGCATCTGATGAACACCCTTCCTACTTCACAACGTGAAGTTGTTTATATGCGATACTATCAAGAATTGTCTTTCAAAGAAATAGCAGACATTACAGGAGTCAGCATAAACACCTCCCTTGGACGTATGCGCTATGCCATATTAAACATGAGACGCATGGCACGAGAGAACAGCATTTTGCTTAACTACGAAATATAAAAATATTATTACAAAGCACGCAAATTCCGTATTACCTCATCGGGATTTGCTGCTTTAAAGACATAACTTCCACTAACCAGCACATCTACACCAGCTGCAACAAGACGAGGTGCAGTTTCTGCTTGCACACCACCATCAACTTCTATCAAAGCTTTTGAACAAGACTCGGCAATCAGTTTTTTCAGTCTTTTCACTTTTGAGATTGTATTTTCTATGAATCTCTGACCGCCAAATCCAGGATTTACACTCATGAGCAATACCATTTCCACGTCTCTAATAATGTCCTCAAGTACAGAAACAGGAGTTGCAGGGTTTAATGTTACAGCAGCCTTCATGCCTGCAGCATGGATTTCTTCTACTGTTCTATGCAAATGAGTGCAAACCTCATAGTGTACATTCATCATCATCGCACCTAAACGCGCTGTTTGCTCTATATACTCCTCAGGGTGCATTATCATAAAATGCACATCCAAAGGTTTTTTACATTTGCTTGCAACAGCTTCTAATACAGGAAAACCAAATGATATGTTAGGTACAAACATACCATCCATAACATCAAGATGAAGCCAATCAGCCTCACTTCTGTTAATCATTTCTATCTCACTGTCTAAATGCAAAAAATCAGCAGCGAGAAGTGATGGTGATACTAGTGTCATTATATTACTTTAATTAAAGCACAAAGACTTATCAATAGAGTCTTTCTTTTTTACTGAGTTATACGCATACGCTATTTGTTTGATCAGCAATATGGTACTTTCTTTGGGATTCAGTGTTTCCTGGGTAAAATACTTCATAGGCAACGTAATTTAATTTGAATATAACGTGTTTATATCATTCAAACGAAATGAGTTGCTTTTTATTATAATAATATCAGTTTTATTTTAAAATATTATTCTCTATGTCTTTTACACCATTCAAAAAATCACTGACTTTCATTCGTTTCTTACCCGCAAGTTGAAGTTCAATCAGTTCCAGCAATCCATCACCAGTGGCAACATAGAGATGTTTACCTTCTGCAACAAGCGTTCCGTTTGGAGCTGATGTTCGCTTTTCTGTTTTTTGAGTTTGGAAAATCTTTAGAACTGCCTCCTTACCATCACTTGACACCATTGTTGTCCAAGCGCCAGGATAAGGACTTAGTCCTCTAACAAAATCATATATCTGCTTCTGAGCCAACGACCAGTCAATCATACATGTTTCCTTAAATATTTTCGGAGCATGATAAAGTTGATCATAATTACATATCAGTTCGTCTTGTGGCATCGAGTCTGGATGTCCGTCCGAGTCAATTATTCTCTCCAACGTCTTTATACAAATCTTCGCACCAAGGTGCATCAAGCCATCGTAAACATCTTCTACATTATAGTCATCGGCAATATCAAATGGCAACTGCATTATAATTCTTCCAGTATCAATATCATGATCTAAAAAGAACGTAGTAACACCTGTCTGCGTTTCACCATTAATAACAGCCCAGTTTATCGGTGCAGCCCCACGATATTGTGGCAGCAGAGCAGCATGGACATTGAACGTTCCATATTCCGGCATTGCCCACACAACCTCAGGAAGCATTCTAAAAGCAACAACAACTTGTAGATTAGCTTCATATCTGCGTAATTCTGAGATAAAGTCTTCATCCTTCATCTTTACAGGTTGCAAAACAGGTATGTTTTTAGATAATGCGTACTGCTTTACGGCAGATGCCTGTAAAACACTACCATGCCTACCTACAGGTTTGTCGGGTTGTGTAACAACTGCAACCACTTTATAATCGTTTTCAACCAGTGCTTGCAGCGTTTCTACCGCAAACTCCGGCGTACCCATAAAAACTATTCGTAAATCTTCTTTTTTCATCATCCAATAGAAATAAGATTATTCTTCACTCATATCAGCAACCATCTTGCGGTACATTCCATAAATACGCTGATGTGAAATATATCCCTTCATGTGACTTTCCGAATCCAATACAGGCAGCCATTCTGCATGTGTATCATCAAAAGTCTTCATAACCTGCACCATCGGCATATCATCATTAAGAGTTGCAGCTGGACGTGACATCAACTGATGTGCTTTAAAATGATGATACAATTCAGTTCTAAATACCACATGGCGAATCTTTGTCAAGTTTATTTCACCTAACAAATTGCCTGCTGCATCCAACACTGGCAACACGTCACTACGGCTCTGACTGATTTTGTTAACAATCTTGCCTAGTTCCATATCCGGTTCCACTGAGATGTAGTTCTTCTCAATTACACTATCAAGACTCATAAGTGTCAACACTGCCCTGTCCGTATGATGGGTAATAAGTTTACCTTGCTTTGCAAGTCGCATCCCATAAATGCTATGTGGTTCAAAAACAATAATAGTAAGGTATGCACATACACTAACAATCATCAGCGGCATGAACAAATCATACCCTCCTGTTATCTCGGCAATAAGAAAAATACCAGTCAACGGTGCATGCATCACACCAGACATCACTCCCGCCATACCTAAAAGCGCAAAGTTCTTTTCTGGCAAATGCACACCTATTTGATATATATTCCACAATCTAGCGAACAAGAATCCACCGAAACATCCTATGAAAAGACTTGGTGCAAATGTTCCACCACAACCTCCACCTCCATTTGTAGCAGAAGTTGCAAAAACCTTTGTCAGCAATACCAACGCCAAATACAAAACGAGTAGATTGCCATGCCCCGCAAAGAGAGAATTGTTTAGAATCTCATCAAAGTCAGCATCTGTTCTACCATTAAGCAACAGGTTAATGTCATGATAACCCTCGCCATATAGTGAGGGGAACAAGAATATAAGCAAACTCAATGTTGCGCCTCCAATCATCAGCTTTATATATGGTTTGTCCTTAAACTTGGCAAATATATTCTCACACATTGTCATTGTGCGGATGAAATAGAGACTTATCAGACCACAAGCAACACCAAGCAATATGTTTGCAGGCACTCGCTCTACCATCCATTCGCTATCCAAATGGAATGTAAACAACGCCGTAGAACCTCTAAATATATATGTAAAGCAAGTTGCCGTAACACACGATATCAATACCGGAAGCAAAGAAGCCATCGTCAGGTCTATCATCAAGACCTCAAGCGTAAAAACCAATCCCGCAATAGGTGCCTTAAAGATACCTGCTATAGCACCGGCTGCACCGCATCCTACAAGCAACAGCAATGTCCTATTGTCCATCTTGAAAAGTTTTCCAAGATTAGAACCTATGGCAGAACCTGTAAGAACAATCGGAGCCTCAGCACCCACCGAACCGCCAAAGCCAATCGTTATGGCAGAAGCAAAGACTGAAGTCCAACAATTATGCCCTCGCAAACGACTCTGCTTACTACTAATAGCATAAAGTATTCGAGTTATACCATGACTAATGTTATCCTTAACAACATATCTCACAAAAAGCATTGTCAGGAAAATACCGATAACAGGATATACAAGATATAACCAGTTAGCATTTTCCTCCTCAAACGAATCCGTCAAGAATGCCACTATCTGATTTATCATACCGTGCAGAACGAATGCCGCTACGGCTGCGAAAAAGCCAACAAGAAAAGCAAGAACCAGAACAAAAGTCCTCTCGCTAACATGCTCACCCCTCCACTCCAGGAAACGGTTAAACAAGTTCTTGTACTCTATGTTCAAGTTCGCCATTACTTTCTGATTATCTCTACTTGTCCGTCCTCACGCAATCTTATTATACTCGAAGGTTTGTGTGGTTTATGCTCTTGTCTTCTTGACCAACACACATAATCTACGGCATCAATGATTTCCTGAGATATATCCATAAAATTCTGTGCTGCCGGTTCACCCGATATGTTAGCCGAGGTTGAGACTATCGGTTTCTGGAAACGATAGCACAACTGTTTTGAAAAGTCCTCTTTGGTTATCCTAATCGCTATACTGCCGTCTTCTGCAATCAGATTGGGTGCAAGATTTACAGCACCGTCAAGAACAATCGTCGTAGGCTTGTCTGCACAGTCAAACAGTTCCCATGCCACATTAGGCACGTTACGAACATAGCGTTGCACCCTGGCATCACTATCTACAAGACAAATCATAGCCTTTGAATCGGTACGTCTTTTTATTTCATAAACCTTGGCTACCGCCTGAGCATTAGTTGCATCACAGCCAATCCCCCACACCGTGTCTGTAGGATAGAGAATTACTCCCCCCTTGCGCATCGTTTCTACCGCATTACGAATATCGTCTTCTATCTTCATATTCTAAAACTCGCTTGTGAAGTGGAATTTTATATTCTTGAAATCTTCTTGAGCCATACTCAATACATAGCCACTGTCAGCCAGGAAGACATCTCTTCCTTCCTTGTCCTTTGCCATATACTGATACTTGCGTTTCTTGAAGTTTTCCAATTCTGCCTCATTGTCGCTTTCTATCCAGCATGCCTTATACAGATGAACTGGTTCCCAGCGGCACTTGGCATTATACTCATTCTCCAAACGATATTGAATTACCTCAAACTGCAATTGTCCTACGGTTCCGATTATCTTTCTACCATTAAACTGGTTGACAAACATCTGCGCCACACCTTCATCCATCAGTTGGTCGATACCTTTTGCCAACTGCTTAGACTTCATTGGATCAGCATTCTCAATATACTTGAACATTTCAGGAGAAAAACTTGGCAATCCTTTAAAGTGCAGTTTCTCACCTTCTGTCAAAGTATCACCAATCTTGAAAGTACCGTTATCAGGCAAACCGATAATATCTCCAGCCCATGCCTCATCTACGGTCGTCTTGCGCTGCGCCATAAACTGGGTCGGCGAGGAGAAGCGCATAGACTTATCATGACGGACATGATAATAAGGGGTATTTCTTGAGAACTTTCCAGAGCACACCTTACAGAAAGCGATACATGAACGATGATTCGGGTCAATGTTGGCTGTTATCTTGAATATAAAACCAGTAAACTTCTGTTCATCCGGCTGCACATCACGCTCTTCGGCCTTGACAGGACGTGGACATGGCGCTATTTCTACAAATGTATTCAATAGTTCCTCTACTCCGAAATTATTAAGAGCAGACCCGAAAAATACCGGTGCCAACCCTCCTTTGAGGTAATCATCAACATCAAATTCAGGATACACCCCTTCTATAAGTTCCAGTTCATTGCGAAGTTTCTCTGCCAATTGCGAACCGATATGATTGTCCAGTTCTTCAGTATTGATATCAACTTCAACTTTTTCCGCAACAACCTGTTTAGATGGTTGAAAGAGGTTAAGGTTGTTTTCATATATATTATATACACCCTTAAATCTGACACCACTTTCTATTGGCCAAGTAAGTGGTCTTACCTGAATCGCCAGTTCCTCCTCCAGTTCATCAAGCAAGTCAAACGGGTCTTTTGCCTCACGGTCCATCTTGTTTACGAAGATGATAACAGGCGTATTGCGCATTCTGCACACTTCCATCAATTTGCGTGTCTGGGTCTCAACACCTTTTGCTCCATCTACAACAATAATTACAGAGTCAACCGCAGTGAGTGTACGATAGGTATCCTCTGCAAAGTCTTGGTGACCTGGGGTATCAAGGATATTTATCTTGTAGTCGTGATAGTCAAACTCCATCACGGATGTTGTTACAGAGATACCGCGCTGTTTCTCTATGTCCATCCAGTCAGACGTGGCAGTTTTCTTGATTTTGTTGCTTTTAACCGCACCGGCCACCTGTATCTGACCACCGAAAAGCAACAGTTTTTCAGTCAACGACGTTTTACCGGCATCCGGATGTGCTATAATAGCAAAGGTTCTTCTTCTTTCTATCTCTTGATTCATAATCGCTATGTGTTTCTATCCTGAATACTATTAAAAATTATTATATAAGCTTCGCTATACAATCTCTCAATGATTCCTCCCAATGCGGAATGGCAATACCGTATGTCTCCTTGATTTTTGTCTTATCCAGCACACTGTACGCTGGACGGTTTGCAGGTGTCGGGTATTCCGATGTATGCAGCGGTCTCACATCACATCCTTCTATTCCAGCAATTCTGTGTATCGCCTTGGTAAAGTCATACCAGCTTGTCACGCCCTCGTTTGAGTAGTGATAAACTCCCGGCACTATCCCCTTCTCTATTGCCGTCATTATGACTGCTGCAAGATCACGGGCATAAGTAGGAGTACCTATCTGGTCAAAAATAACACCCAGTTCCTTTCTCTCCTTGCCAAGGCGAATCATCGTCTTAACAAAATTGTTCCCGAACGTACTGTACAACCATGCTGTACGGATAATCATTGTCTTCTTGCAGAATTTGCTTACTCCCAACTCACCTGCAAGCTTTGTACTACCATAAACACTGTCTGGAGCAGGCGTACAGGTCTCGACATAAGGTGTATGCTGCGTTCCGTCAAAAACATAATCTGTTGAAACCTGAACCATCCATCCTCCTCGCCTTTCAACAGCAGCCGCCAAGTAGGCTGGAGCAACAGTATTGAGTGAAGTGCACAATTCCTTATCTGTTTCAGCCTTGTCCACTGCCGTATAGGCAGCACAGTTTACTATTCCGTCTATCTTATGCCTGTTTATAAAATCATTCACAGCAAGCTGGTTTGTTATATCCAGCTCTGCCACATCCGTATTAAAATAAGTATGCTGGGGATAGGCACTCTCCAGCAACTGTATTTCATTTCCTAATTGGCCATTACAACCTGTTATAAGAATGTTCATAGCTATAAATTTTAGTCAAACTCCAAAGGTTCTTCCTTATCTTTCAAATAATAATCGTTAAGCATGCCTATCAATGTAGAGATTTCCTTGACTGCATGAGCAGTGTTAGTACTGATATCCTTCTTTTGCAACCTCAGCATCATTACCCCATACAATGAATTGAAACATGTTTCTATCTCGCTTTGCTCCTTTGCTGCACCTTTATTACGCAGTTCCACTATAAAGGGAAGAACTTTATAGTACTCAGCATTATAAAAAGGGAATTTCGTGCTCTGCAGAAGCTGACTATGCAGTTCCTCAAGTTTCTGCAATGTTATCTTGTTAATCTGCAAATGTCCCTGTTCACGGCACCCTTCCTGATTCATCATCGTTATGAGATTGCCAAACCAGTCTGTCATTTCCTCCTTTTGCTCCTCGTCGTAGTCAAAACGCTCGATATACTCACGCCTCACTCTCGACAAAGAACACCCGAAGGCTCTTATCGTATCTTCCACCTGCCACATATAGAGCAGATATTCAGCAATATTCTTGTTTCTTAATTGTTGTGATATATACATCTTGTCAGAAGAATCTATAAAGATTGGTTATTGTTCCGAACAGCATGATGGCAGAACATATCATCACTATTGCTCCAATAACCTGATTTATCAACTTAATTCCGTTCTGGTCAAACTTCCCTCCTATCTTGTCAACAAGCCAAGTCAGTCCGAACCACCATAGCAAGGCACCGGCAAATATGCTCATCAGTCCTACTGCCATTTCAAAAGGATGGTCAGGCAGCACAAAGGCAAACTGAGCATAACAAGCAAGGAACAGGAATATTATCAGAGGGTTAGACAGCGTTACGAAAAAGGCTGTAATGCCATTGCTAATCAACGTGCCCTTTCCCTTGCCCGACTTCCTGAGGTTCTTTGTAGGATCAGTGCGATATGTAAATATTCCGAAAGCCAAGAGCATCAGACTTCCAACTATCTGAAGATAGAATTTGTTCTGCTGGTCGTTGATAAAGTCCATCACAAGTCCCATACCCACGGCACTGAACACAGCATACAGAATATCGCTGAACGCCGCACCGATGCCTGTCACAAAACCATACCAGCGCCCTTTGTTCAAAGTGCGCTGTACACATAATACTCCAATAGGTCCCATTGGTGCTGATGCTATAATGCCTATAAGCATTCCCTTAAATATAAAACTCAGGATGTCTAATTGTATTGGAAACTGCATCATGAATGCAAAATTGCTAAAATTATACGAATTATGCAAGTTTTTCTGAGTAAATCTTTGTGTCATCATTGTTTTTTCCTAACTTTGCCTTAGTTTTTAAAAACCGTTAATATAAACTTAAATATTCTATGGATACACAAGCATACAATAAACCTTATGTAATAGGACTTGACTTAGGAGGCACAAACTCTGTTTTTGGCATTGTTGACAACAAAGGAACCATCATATCCTCCACCTCCATTAAAACCAAAGGCCACGAAACTGCCGACAGTTATGTCAAGGCTTCGCTCGAAGCCCTCAACGTAATCATCGCTGAGGCGGGCGGCATCGGCAACATCAAGGCGATGGGCATCGGGGCGCCTAATGCCAACTATTACGACGGCACCATCAGTTCCGCCCCCAACCTTCCATGGGCCAAGGGTACCGTTCATCTCGCAAAGATGTTCAGCGATGCTCTTGGCATTCCTGTTGTCATGACAAACGATGCAAATGCCGCAGCGTTGGGCGAGATGGTGTATGGCGTTGCCCAAGGCATGAAGAACTTCATCGTGATAACCCTCGGCACCGGCGTCGGGTCCGGAATCGTAATCAACGGCCAGCTGGTCTATGGAAGCGATGGTTTTGCAGGCGAACTCGGTCATGTAACGATGGTCAGAGACAACGGACGTCCATGCGGATGCGGGCGCACCGGATGTCTTGAGGCCTACTGTTCTGCCACCGGCGTTGCCCGTACAGCAAGAGAGATTCTTGCTTCTACCTCTACCCCTTCCGTCTTACGCGACATCAATCCCGACAACATCACATCGCTCGATGTCAGCATTGCGGCAGGCAAAGGCGACCAGGTTGCAAACGACATCTTCAAGTTCACTGGCAAGATGCTCGGCGAGGCTTGTGCCGACTTCGCAGCTTTCTCCAGTCCTGAGGCTTTCATCTTCTTCGGAGGATTGGTCAAGGCAGGCGATTTGATTATGCAGCCTATCAAAGATGCCTACGACGCTCATGTGATGCCAATATTCAAGGGCAAGGCAAAATTCCTTGTCAGCGGTCTCGACGGTGCCAACGCTGCCGTACTCGGAGCGTCTGCTCTTGGTTGGGAACTATAACAGGCATTATCGAATAAAAAAATAGAGGTTGGTGCAGGACGCTACCAACCTCAAAAAATATATTTAATAAGGCCATCAACAAGTGGATGTATCTTATTATTGCTGCAAATATAAGGTTTTATAGTCTCACAGACAAATAATTTTAGTTAAAAATTAAAATTTCACTAATTCGCATCTATTATTTTTAACATTCCCAACCACATCCCGCTAAAAATGAAGGAGTTGAAATTATATCTGCACATAGTGGCATTTGCCTTTTTTCTGTCCCTTTCCCTCACCGGATGCGAGAAGACTATCATAACCGAAGAGAACGGGGAGGACATAGAGACGGACAAAGGAGAAAACGATGACAGCGATACTGGCATTGATACGCTTCAGGCCCAGTTCCTCACCATCGCCGAGACCCAGACCTTTGAAGACGGGGATGTTGTATGGGTAACTGGATATATTGTCGCTTCATGCCAAAGATACATGAAGAACTGTGATTTCACCGCACCGTTCGAAGGCAGTTCTGCCATAATATTGTCCGACGTGCAGGTTGACAAGAACAGTCTTCCCCACTACGAAGACAACACGCTCTTCCCCGTCTGCCTCACCACGCATGCTCCAACAAGAGCTCGCCTCAACCTTGTTGACAACCCGCAGTTATGGAACAAGAAGATCTATCTCGTCGGACTAAAAGGAAGGTATTTTGGACGTGACGGCATAAAGGCCGTTTACGACTACACTATTGCCGAATAGAATCACATCAGGGAGTCAACCGGCATTTCAGCACTCTTCCGATATGCAACACCAGTCACGCAGCATATCAGCCTGCCGCCGCCATCCGTCACCTTCACTTCCACGCTCGGTATCTTATGGTGATTAAACAGTTCTCTTGCCTCTGCCGTCAGCACATCACCCTTCTTTGCACTCTGCAGGAATACGATATTGTTCTGCAACCCCAACGTGAGGTTGCCACGGCTGTTCATCACAGCTGCAAGCGCCAGGTCGGCAAGAGTAAACAGAGCACCGCCCTGACACACGCCCCCGCCATTCAAATGCTCCTCGCCAACAGTCATCACGGCCTTTGCATAGCCGTCGCTGATTTCCACTATCTCACAGCCCGCCATTCTTGCAAAACGGTCGTTGCTGTTCAAAAAATCTTTTAAAGTCATAAAGTTGAAAATTCATGGCAAAAGTAACATTTTTATTCAAAATTTTAAAAAAAGTTGCGAATAATTTGCAAAATCAAATAAATAATCATACTTTTGCAAATGAAAGTAAAATTTGCATTTATCTGAAAGAAAATAGAAAACGGTGCATAGGATGCTGCTTTGGATTATAAGATGCGAGCAAACTAATATGCATATTTAATCAACCATAGATTTACTAGGCTTGCCGCTTGCGGCGAGCCTATTTCATTGATACAGCACTGGTTGAATGTTCTGCTTTCGTTGATACGCTACTGGCAGTACAGACTACAAAAACGAATATATATACAATAAATACGAATATGATTGTTGAAGTATGTGGCATGACTGATGCTGAGAATATCAGCAAGACAGTTGACAGCGGCGCCGACTGGATAGGATTCGACTTCCGCAAGGGCTCGCCAAAGTTCATCAAGTTATTACCGAGCAAGACGGGAATCATCCCTGACACGCCGAGCAAGCAACTTGCAATGCGTACCGAGCCCGTCAGAGTTGGCGTGTTCCGCAACACCATGCCACAATCTGTTATCACCCTCGTCTATAACTACAATATTGACGTTCTGCAGTTCGAGGGTGAGGAAAATCCCATACTTCTCAGCAACTTGCGCGCCACCATCGACCCCGACATAAGAAAGCGCATCAAGATTGTCAAGTCTGTTGCCGTCAGCGGTCCTGAGTCTTTCAGCAAATGCCCTGCATACTACGGTTGCGTTGACTATTTTCTTTTTTCTTTCGATGATTCCGTGTCAAAACAATGGGAACTGCTCGACGGCTACCGCGGCGATATTCCCTTTCTGCTGAAAGACCGTATCGGCCACGACGACTCTGAGGCAATCCGCAGAATCACTCATCCCTTGTTTGCCGGCGTCAGCATCGACGATGAATTTGAAGTGTCATGTGGCATAAAAGACCCTGCATTGACAGCAAGTTTTATTGCCAAAATAAAATAAAATTGTTTTTAAGAGCGAAATTGATAATATATTCGTATCTTTGCAAGTGAATCATTTGTAATGACTGTCAGTCATTTTCAGAACAACGGCCTTATTCTAACTAAAGTAACTTGATTATAAACATAAAACAAATTAATTATAACTTATGAAGTATCTACATTTGTTGCTTCTATGCTTGTTTTTCCCTCTCGCCTCTTCGGCCAATGTATGGGAAACCCAGTACAAGCAGATAGAGCAAAGCATCAGGCAACCAGAATTTGCCAACAAAGAGTTTGTTATCACCAAGTACGGAGCCAAGCCTGAGGCAAAGGCAGCCGTTAACCAGAAGGCCATCAACAAGGCCATTGCAGCTTGTTCCAAGGCTGGCGGCGGCAAGGTTATCATCCCTGCAGGCAAGTGGAACACTGGCGCCATCGAACTGAAGAGCAAGGTCAACCTTGTCATCGAGGAAGGTGCCACACTGCAGTTCGTTTTCGAGCCTGAGCTCTACCCTATCGTTCCTACCCGTTGGGAAGGCATCGACTGCTGGAACCTCTCTCCATGTATCTATGCCTACAAGGCTACCGACATTGCCATCACCGGCAAGGGAACCATCGACGGCGGCGGCAACAACAACACATGGTGGCCATGGTGCGGCGCTCCTCGCTACGGATGGAAGGAAGGCATGGTAAGCCAGCGCAACGGCAGCCGTGCCCGTCTGCTCAAGATGGCAGAAGACATGGTGCCTATGGACGAGCGCCGCTTCACCAAGGAAGACGGTCTGCGCCCTCAGCTGGTCAGCCCTAACCTCTGCGACGGCGTGCTCATCGAAGGCGTGAAGTTGCTTGCGTCTCCATTCTGGGTTATCCACCCATTGCTCTGCAAGAATGTTACCGTACGCAACGTCACGGTTATCAACAACGGTCCTAACGGCGACGGCTGCGACCCTGAGTCATGCGACGGCGTGCTTATCGAGGGTTGCCACTTCGACACTGGCGACGACTGCATCGCCATCAAGAGCGGCCGCAACAACGACGGTCGTCTCTGGGCAAAGCCAAGCGAGAATATCATCATCCGCAACTGCGAGATGAAAGACGGTCATGGCGGCGTTGTTATCGGAAGCGAGATTTCCGGCGGTTGCCGCAACGTGTTTGCAGAGAACAACAAGATGGACTCTCCTAACCTCGACCGCGTGGTGCGCATCAAGACCAACACCTGCCGTGGCGGTGTCATCGAGAACATCTACTGCCGCAACATCGAGGTAGGCCAGTGCCGCGAGGCTGTGCTGCGCATCAACCTCGACTACGAGCGCAACGAGATCTGCTGCCGCGGCTTCAACCCTGTCGTTCGCAACGTCAGCCTTGAGAACGTAACCTGCAAGAAGAGCAAGTACGGCGTTCAGATTATCGGTCTCGACAATCTTACAAACGTATATAACATCAGTCTGAAGAACTGTAAGTTCGACGGCGTTGCCGACGGCAACAACATCACCGGCCGCACAAAGGACATCAAGTTCGACAACGTGATGATAAACGGCAACCTCTGCCTCACAGAGAAACCGTTCAAGAACTACAGCCAGTGGCTCACATGGTCAGAGATGCAGCGTTATCCTAAGTCTTATCTGCTCGACTTCTCTACTCGTCCAAAGTGGAGCTATGTAATGGGCATCGAACTGGAGTCAATGCTCGACACATACCTGAGATATGGCGACGAGAACATCCGCAAGTACTGCCAGGAATATACCGACACGATGATTAATGCTGCCGGCGACATCCGCGGCTATAAGATGCTCGACTACAACCTCGACAACATCCGTACCGGCCACTTCGTTACCCGCATGTACGAACTGTACCCAGAGGCAAAGAACCTGCTCGCCATGAAGACCATGATGAAGCAGCTCGAAAAGCAGCCGCGCACCAACGACGGTGTTTATTGGCACAAGGCCATCTATGCATATCAGGTATGGCTCGACGGCATCTTCATGGGTCTCCCTTATCGTGTGCTCACTGCCAACCTCCTTACCAAGCAGGGTGAGATGAAGGAGAAGGCGGCTCAGAAGATCTACAACGATGCCGTTGAACAGATTCTGAAGACCTACACCCGCACGCTCGACCCGAAGACTGGCCTTAACCGCCATGCTTGGGACGAGACCAACCACACCTTCTGGGCCGACAAGCAGACAGGCCTGAGCCAGCACTGCTGGGGTCGTGCACAGGGATGGTACACCATGGCACTCGTCGAACTGCTCGATGCTCTGCCTGCCGACTACGCTCGCCGCGACGAGGTGAAGGAGGTTCTGAAGAAAGACTTCGACGCCATCATCAAGTGGCAGGACAAGAAGACTGGCACATGGTATCAGGTAATGGACAGTCCTGAGCGCGAGGGCAACTACCTTGAGTCAACATGTACCTCGATGTTCGCCTACTCTATGCTCAAGGCCTACCGCAAGGGCTATGTCACAGACATCAAGTATCGCGATGCCGGCATCAGGGCCTACAAGGGAATCATCAAGAACTTCATCAAGTATAATGCCGACAAGACCATCTCTCTCACCCAGTGCTGCGCCGTTGCCGGCCTTGGCCCGGCTGCCACGCCAGAGGTAGAGGCAGCCATGAAGAAGGTCAACCCTAAGGGCAAGGTTAAGCACAACGCCCGCCGCGACGGTTCGTTCAGCTATTATCTCAGCGAACCGATACGCGACAACGACGCCAAGGGTATCGGTCCGTTCATCTGGGCATCGCTGGAGATGGAGATGATGGGCTACGATGCCGAGAACATCACCGCAAGCATCGACCGCAAGGCGGTAGTAACAAGAAATAATCCTATAGTTAACGAAGCCGACCCTCTGGCTTCGTTAACTGTTGGTAACGGCCACTTCGCCGCAACCGTTGATGTAACAGGCCTGCAGAGCTTCCCTTTTGACTATGAGGCAGGTGTGCCTCTCAACACGATGTCAGACTGGGGATGGCATTCATTTAAAAACACCAACAACCTGCAGCGTTCTGAAACAGAAAAGGCCTACGACTTCGGTCACGGCCATAAGGAGGTTTATGCCGTGGAGTTCAAGAAGGGCGGCGGCAGAGACCAGCAGGCCACGGAGTACTTCCGAGTAAATCCTCACCGCCTTAATCTCGGCACCATCGGTTTCGAACTGAAAGACAAGAGCGGCAACCCCATTGCCTTGAAAGACCTTACCAATATCCGTCAGGAACTCATGCTTTGGGACGGCAAGATTGAGTCTAAGTTCACCGCCGACGGCACTAACGTCGAGGTTACCACTGCCTGCATGCAGGACAAGGATTGCATGTTCGCCCGCATAAAGAGCGACATGCTTAAAGACCAGCGCGCCACCATCAGCTTCAAGTTTGCCTATCCCACTGGCAAGCATGCCGACAGCGGTGCCGACTGGAACAACGCCGACAAGCACCAGTCGCAGATAGTGGCTTCCGACAAGAACTATGCAACAATAGCGCGCACCGTTGACGCCACCACATATTTCGTCACTATCAAGTGGGAGGGCAATGCCACTCTTAAGGAAGTTGCGCCCCACCACTTCACTCTTTCTACAACCGACGACCTGCTTACATTCTGCGCCGAATACACACAGCGACAGAACCGCATGCGCCCGGCACCGTTCGAGTACGACCAGGCCCACAAGGCAGTGCTCAAGGCATGGCCGCGCTTCTGGCTGAAGGGTGCCATCGCCGATTTCAGCCAGTGCACCGACGAGCGTGCCAAGGAACTGGAGCGCCGTGTGGTTCTCTCGCAGTATCTCACATACATCAACTGCGCCAACACCACCGTACCGCAGGAAACGGGTCTTACCTACAACACATGGTTCGGCCGTCCTCACCTCGAAATGACATGGTGGCACATGATTGACTTCTCTCTCTGGAATCGTCCAGAAGTGCTCGCCACCGTTCTCGAATGGTACAACGACGTTGCCTATCCAGAAGCCATCAACATCGCCAAGCGACAGGGCTTCAAGGGCGCACGCTGGATGAAGATGACCGACCCATGGGCAGGCGAGGCTCCGTCAAACACCGGTTCGTTCCTCACATGGCAGCAGCCTCATTATATATATATGGCAGAGGAGATGTATCGCCACAACCCGTCAAAGGCTACATTGAAGAAATATGCCGAGCAGGTAGAGGCAACGGCTGTATTCATGGCCGACTTCGCTCAGAAGTGCGCTCCACGAGAAGGCAAGATAAAGCTCTTCGGACAGACAGCCATGCAGGAGTCTATGTCAAAGGATTTCTCTTACAACCATCCTTTCGAGCAGGCCTACTGGCACTACGGACTCAGCGTAGCACAGAAGTGGCGTGAGCGTCAGGGACTGGAACGCAATGCAGAATGGGATGCCATAATCAGAAACATGGCTCCTCTTGCAGAGAAAGACGGAGTTTATACTGCCGGCGAACCGCTCAAGCCATTCAACGCCAGTGCCAAGCAAGAGGGTTTCGACCCGTTCATAGCAGCGGCACAGGTTGGCAGCAAGGATATCTCAGAAGAAGATTTCTATCTCAAGTGCCGTTCCGACCACCCTGCTGTTCTCGGAGCATGCGGCCTCTTGCCTGCCACTCCGCTCTACGACAAGCAGAAGATGGTGAAGACTCTCAACTGGGTTATGGACAACTGGAACTGGCCTACCACATGGGGATGGGACTACGGAATGGTTGCCATGTGTGCCGCTCGTCTGGGCGAGACGAACACCGCCCTCAACGCTCTGCTCATCGACAAGCAGAAGAACACTTATCTCAAGAACGGCCATAACTTCCAGGAACCAAAGCGCCTGCGCCTCTACATGCCGGGCAACGGTGCACTGCTCACAGCCGTGGCTATGATGTGCGCCGGCTGGGACGGAACAACCGAACACAACCCAGGCTTCCCTAAGGACGGCAAGTGGAACGTGCGCTGGGAGGGATTCCAGAAGATGCAGTGATTTTTTAGTTGACGAGTTGACGAGTTGACAAGTTGACGAGTTGATGAGTTGATGAGAACTTTTATAAGGACGCACATTTTTATTGTGCGTCTTTTTTTTATCAAAAATAAATAAAAAATATTATCTTTGCACACTGAAACTAAACAACTCGATAATATTCACTTTATGAAAAAACTATTGCTTACAGGATTAACTACCATCATCAGTGCTGCTGCCATGGCACAGGCACCTGCTTTCCCAGGTGCCGAAGGTCACGGACGTTATGTCACCGGCGGGCGCGGCGGCACAGTCTATCATGTCACCAACCTTAACGACAGCGGCACAGGATCCTTGCGCGAGGCTCTGGGCAAGAGCGGAAAGCGAACAATCGTCTTCGATGTGTCAGGAACAATCAAACTGAGGTCGGACATCAAGGTTTCAAAAGGCGACGTCACCGTTGCCGGACAGACAGCGCCAGGCGACGGCATCACGCTCGCCAACTACACCATCAACATGTCCGCAAACAATGTCATCATCCGCTTCATCCGCAGTCGCCGAGGCAATGCCGTTGACATCAACGAGGGAGCCGATGCCATCTGGGGACGCCAGCGCAGCAATATCATCCTCGACCACTGCTCTTTCAGCTGGAGCATCGACGAGGTGGCATCGTTCTACGACAACCGCAACTTCACCATGCAGTGGTGCACCATTGCCGAGGCTCTCAACAACGCCGGTCATGGCAAGGGCGCTCATGGCTACGGCGGCATCTGGGGAGGCAAAGGTGCATCTTTCCATCATAATCTGCTCATCCACCTCAACAACCGTGTGCCTCGCTTCAACGGCGCGCGCTATGCCTGGGACGGTTATGACAAGACAAAATATCCTAACACCATACAGGCTGAGCGTGTTGACTTCCGCAACTGCGTAATGTACAACTGGGGCAGCGGCGGCTGCTACGGCGGTCCTGGCGGCGGATATATCAACATGGTGAACAACTACTACAAGGCTGGTCCGGGCACAAACAACAAGACCCGCGTCACACAGGTGTCTAAGTCCGACAGCAACAACGGCGGCGACAACCCGTTCCCCAACTACACCAGCCGCTACTATATCAACGGCAACTACGTTACGGCAGCCGGTGCCAGTGCTGCCAACTACGACTGGAAGGGCGTTGTCTATGACAGCGGCATACCTACCGTCAACGGCGAGCGCTGCATGAACGACAACAAAAACTACTACGGCGAGGGCGCGGGCTATGTCAAGATAAAGCTCGACGAGCCTGTTGACGCCGGAGAAGTGACCACCCACAATGCCGAGATTGCCTACCTGAAGGTAATGCAATATGCCGGAGCATCGCTCAGCCGCGACAGCCACGACGAGCGTTATATGCGCGAGACCCAGAACGGCACTGCCGAGTATATGGGCAGCGTGACAAAGACCAAGGGCATTATCGACTCGCAGAACGATGTAGGCGGATGGCCCACTCTCAGCAGCGGCACTGCCCCACTCGACTCCGACAAGGACGGCATGCCTAACGACTGGGAGACAGCCAACGGGCTCAACCCCAACAGCAACGACGCCAACAAATATACCATCGACCCATACAAGTACTACACCAACCTCGAAGTATATATCAACAGCCTCGTTCAGGACATCATGATAGGCGGCAACAAGGCAAGCCAAGATGCCGTTAAGGAATACTACCCAGCCTACACCAAGGCCGACGGCACCTTTGTGGCAGCCATCAATGCCGATGTAGCGGGCATCGAAGACATCACCTCTACCGCCCCCGTTGTCAGCACACAGTACTTCAACATGCAAGGCGTAAAAATCGACACCCCATCAAACGGCGCATTCATACGCATCGACAAACTCGCTGACGGAAAACGAATCGTTAAGAAGGTGGTGGTGAGGTAAATTTAATAAATAGAATTAAGAAATGAATATGAGGGTATGTCATTATTGGCATATCCTCTTTTGTTTTCCATACAGAATACATATGAAATATAGCAAAACTTCCATTTTCTTGACAAAATTCTATACAAATAGATTATATAATAAAAATAAAATATTTACCTTTGTATCATACCAATAACAAATATAACTAAAATGAATAAAACTTGTAACCTAAAGATTTTAATCTTAATGATTTTGCTGTTTGCGGTGAGCAGTATAAAAGCTATAGCCCAAACAACCGTCGTTTTCGATTTCACTAATGCTGATTGGTGGAAAGAGCAAGGTTTTACTATACCTGCAAAGGGCAAATCTACAAATATCTCTTCACGCATTATTACATATCAAGACATTTCTATTACAACAACTGACGGTACAACAAATGCAAGACTATTTAATAGCAATGGGAAATACGATTTACGAATATACAAAGAAGGAGGTTCTATTACATTCTCTGTCCCCACAGGCAACAAAATAAAATCAATCGTTTTCACAGGTACAATCAACCTTAACGAGCTAACTGATAAAAAATGGGAAGGAGAGGCTACAAGTATTACATTTAATGCAAATGCTGTTAATTATATAGAAACAGCGACCCTCACAATCTTAGAAGACGGAACTCCTATTGAAAAATCCCCTGCCAATCTAACATTCACCCCCTCAGAAATAGAACTGAAATTAGGCGAAACACAAGTAGTAGAATTCACAAAGGCAACATCGGCAGATGTAACGTTTACAAGCAGCAACGAGGCTATGGCAACATTTGACGCTGCAACAAACACTGTTACTGCCGTGGGAGTAGGCACAACAACAATAACAGCGACAAGTGAGGAAAACACAGAATACCTTGCTGGTTCTGCTATACTTACTGTATCAGTCAAAGAACCACAAAAACCTGCTGACATTGCATTCACCCCCTCAGAAATAGAACTGAAATTAGAAGAAACACAAGTGGTAGAATTCACAAAGGCAACAACGGCTGATATAACGTTTACAAGCAGTAACGAAGCTGTGGCAACATTTGACGCTACGACAAACACCGTTACTGCCGTAGGTATAGGTACTGCAACAATAACAGCGACAAGTGAAGAAAACACAGAATACCTTGCAGGCACAGCTATGCTGACCGTTAATGTTGGCAAGACATTCGACAGTGATATTATCTTCTATGAATCATTTGATACGAATAGCGGATCAGGAGGAAATGACGGTGCTTTAAGCGGGACCGGTTCCGGAAAAGCCCTTACAGACAATGAGGGGTGGAATTTTCAAAAAGGTTATGGCGCGAGCAAATGTATAAAATTAGGAACAGGTTCTGCTATAGGCACAGCAACTACTCCACCCTTAGGATATACAGGAACCGTATCACTGACATTTAGGGCTGGTGCATGGAATTATGAAAAAGAAGAAATAACATTACAAGTTACAGTTTTAAACGGAGGCGAATTCATAGAGAACTCAACATTGAAGCTGGCAAAGGGAGCATTTACAGACTATCAACTGACAATAAAAGGTCTGACTGCCGGTTCGAAAATAGAATTCTCTGCTGCAGTTGCTAGTTACAACCGCTTCTTCCTCGACGAAGTGAAAGTTACCAAACTGCATGCCGTACTGGATGAGACGGCAACGGAAATTCCTGCCAACGCTGATGTTACTGATGTTACACTAAAACGAACATTCAACGCCAACAAGTGGAATCCCGTTTGTCTGCCGTTTGCACTCAGTGCAGAACAGATTACTGCACTCTTCGGAGCAGAATCGGAGGTGGCTGAATATATGGGGGACGAGGAGAACGACGGCAACGTTACCGTTAAGTTCAGAAAGAAGACAGACGGAATGGAAGCGAATGTGCCGTATCTCATTTATCCTTTGAACAACATTACTGAAGCAGAGTTCTCTGCCGTGGAGGTTGTTGCTACTGAATGCCCTGTTGTTTCGGGTACTGTGTTCGACCTTGTGGGCAACTACACCAATCAGCTAAAAGGTTCGTCAGTGATCCAGAAAGGCGACTACATCGTGAGCGGCGGCGTATTCAAACAGGCAAACGGAGGCAACGGCATAAAGGCTTTCCGCTCTTACCTGAGAAAGAAACCAACAAGCAACGCCAAGAGTCTGATGATGGTATTCCAGAACGAGACTTCTGGCATTGACTCTATCATAAGCAATCTGAGCATAAAGGAGGATAATTGCATCTACGACCTTCAGGGAAGAGGGGTTAAGAATCCGGTTAAAGGCTTGTATATCGTTAACGGGAGAAAGGTTATCATTAAGTAAGGAGGACGCAACATGACAATCAAGGAATACATAAAGCCAGACATTGAAATATACACAATAGAGGCAGAGTCTTTGCTTACGACAAGCGTACAAATAGGAGGAGGTGCATTCGATATGGAAATTGAAGATGATTTCACAGACGATGATTCAGACGCCAAATACCATAACGCCTTTGACGTTTGGGATGAAGAGGAATAGAATGTAAAGTGAGATAAGAACGACAGTTGCTAAAAGTCAGCATCTGTCGTTCCTCTTCTATTTCTAATGTGACTGTAGCTGATTATGAAATAAAGAAATAAAGAAATAAAGGGTAAGTTGTTATGAACCTTTTTTGAGCATCGTTATAGTAGGGGAAGGCAACAAGGCAATAAGGTTGTGCTTATAATTATTTTAATTTCTGTCTTAGAAAACATCTGTCTTTCTGTCTAAGGATATTTAGTTTCTACTATGTGTATGTAAATAAGGCAGTTTGACTTCTATTTTTGGAGACCGAAAGGAGAAGGATTATACATATGTTTGGAGGAAAAAGAAACAGGTGCTGTATCGCAATAGACACAGCACCTGTTTTTCTTTATTTAAATATTTCCGAAGAATCGGCTTCCGGCACGCAGCTGATGGCGCATGATGCTGAGGAACTCCTGTGTCTCCTGGATGATGTTGAGATAGACGAGGGAGATTTTGAGGTTGGTGTCGTCTCGGTCGTTCTGCATGCGGTCGTAGTGGCGCTTGCGGATTACGGACAGTACGTCTTTCACGGCATCGGCATCTACGAGCACTTGCTGGTATCCCTCGAACTCGCAGCTCTCAAGCATCTTCTCCGTGCGGAGCATAAGCTGCTCTACCTGCTTGCGGATTGGCGCCAGTTCTTCTACATAGGTCTTAGGCAGCGGGTTGAAGTTGTTATCTACATGTTCCTTGATAGGTTCAAGCATACGCTTGAGACAGTAGATGAACTGCTCGTCGCTGTTTACACCAAGGTGGTACCAGGTGTTGCGCTCTACGGCAATGGAAACGGGCACGCGACGGAAGGCAAGGAGTTCCTTGCGGCGGAACTTCTTGAGCTGCTCCTGCTCGTTCTTCAGTTCGCGATGGCAGTGGTTGAGGGTGCTCACGCTCTCTCGTGCAAGACCGTCGAGAATCTTGTTATACTGGTCGAAGGCAAAGCGGTTGACAAAGCTCTGTGTGCGTGATACGTGCTTCTGAAGGAGTTCCCAAACAATCTCAGGGTCGCGGGTGCGCATCATAAGGCGGAACACGTCGTCTTTCTTCTCGCTCTTGCTCTTGTCATCAGCCTTGACGTTGCTGCGGATGAAGACATAAATCACTGCTGCCATGGCAATGAACATTGCGATGAAGCCTCCGTAGTACATGACAAGACAGATGAGAGCACCTACGGCAAAGGCGGCTCCGCCGGTGATGAACCAACCGCCGATAACGCTGAGTACGCCAGTGACACGGAACACTGCGCTTTCGCGACTCCATGCACGGTCGGCAAGACTTGAACCCATGGCCACCATAAAGGTGACATAGGTTGTTGACAATGGCAATTTATAGTTTGTACCAACAACGATAAGAGTGGCTGCAAGTACGAGGTTAACCGATGCACGGATAACGTCGAAGGCGGCTCCGTCGGCAAGGATTGCCTCTTCCTTGCAGAAGCGTTTGTCTATCCAACGTGTGATGCCCTTAGGTATAAAGCGCAAGAGTGTGCTGTTGGCATCCTGACTGGCGCGTACGATGCTGCGTGCAGCCCTTGAAGAACCGAACATTTCGTCGCCCTCGTCCTGACGGGAGAGATCTACACTGGTCTTGACAACGTTTTGCGCCTTCTTTGATGTGGCCATGGCAACAATCATGATAATGCCGGCGATGGTGAGATAGAGCAACGGAGTCTTGGCACTGGACATGAGCGAGGTCATGAGGAACGAGTCGGGATTGCCATTGCCGTTAGCGGTGAAGTCGAGATAGGAGTCAAGTCCGGCGAGCGGCACTCCGATGAAGTTGACAAGGTCGTTGCTGGCAAAGGCCATGGCGAGTGCAAAGGTGCCCATGAGTACGATAATCTTGAACACATTGACACGCACGGCATGCAGAAGCTGCATGAGGACGGTGGAACCGACGAATGTGCAGCCAAGGAGCATGGGAGTATTGTCGTTTATCCACATACGGATATGCTCAGGCACGAAAGGTGAGCCCTTGAGTCCTTTGATAAAGATGAAATAGGAAAGGAATGTGAATGCAACGCCTCCGAAGATGCCGATGGTATAGCTGAGGTTCTTCTTATAATTAAAGGTGAAAATAAGTCGTGAGATCCACTGAACGAGAATACCGAAGAAGAAAGCTACGGCCACGCTGACGAAGATGGCGACAGTTACGCTGAGGGCCTTGTCGCTGTTGAGCAGCATGTCGAATGTGAGGGAAGCATCGCTTGCCATCTTGACGAGCGCAAGGATGAAGGTTGCTCCAAGCAGTTCGAAGACGAGCGACACGGTGGTTGACGTAGGCATGCCGAGAGTGTTGAAGACATCAAGGATGATGACGTCGGACACCATAACGGCAAGGAACACGATCATTACCTCGTGGAAGGTGTAGCTGGCGGGCTGGAGAATGCCGTTGCGAGCTACGTCCATCATGCCGGAACTCATGAGTGCGCCCACGAGCACTCCCAGTGCGGCTATAATCATGATGGTTTTAAAACGTGCCACCTTGGCTCCGATGGCGGAGTTCATGAAGTTGACGGCGTCGTTGCTGACACCGGCAAAGAGGTCGAAAACTGCCAACACGAGCAGGAAGACCACGATAATCAAATAGATATATTCCATATTTTAACGATTAGCGATTAACGATGGAACGATGAACGTTTAAATCGCTTGCAAAATTATGGAATAGATGTTACAGGATGTTTAAACAAATGTTTCAATTATGTTACAATTCACTTCAACTCCGTTGGAGGGAGGTCGAGCCAGAATGTAGAACCTTCGTTGAACTGGGATTCGAGTCCTACCTTGCCGCCAAGTGAATAGGCAAAGGAACGGCTGATGGAAAGGCCAAGTCCCATGCCCTGTGAGAAATCGTCGAGTTTTACAAAACGGTCGAAAACATGCTCCATCTCCTCACGAGGAATGCCGCAGCCGGTGTCGCGGACGTAGATGCGGATGCCTCCGTCGGGATGAAGGGAATAGCCGAGGCTGATTGTTCCTACATTGGTGAATTTTACTGCGTTGCTCATGAAATGTCCGAGGATGACTCCCACTCGCTCGTTGTCGGTGAACATCTTGATGTCGTCGCCGGAAAATTCGTATTCTACGGCAACAGGCTTGCTGCCTAGGTCGGCCTTGTATTTCTCGCCCGTCTGACGAAGAAGGTTGTTAAGGCTGAACTCGGTTCGGGTATATTCCACCTTGCCCGCTTCTACCTTAGACATGTTTACGATATTCTCGAAGATGCGCAGCATCTTGCTGTTGTTTTCGTGGATGAGGTCGATGAGTCCCTGGCGCTCCTCCTCGCTCTCCGTCATTGGGAGCACCTCGGAGAAACCTACAATGGCATTGAGAGGAGTGCGAATCTCGTGACTGATGCTGGCAAGGAAGGCCGACTTGAGACGGTCGCTCTCCTCTGCCTTGTTTCTTGCCTCTATTAGGGCACGCTCCATCTGCTTTCGCTTGTCGATACGCATAGAGGCGCCGACGATGGTCTTGGGCTTGCCGTTCTCATAGCGTTCTGCCACCATTGCATAACTCTCCGACCAGTACATGTTGTCGGTATTGCCTATCTTAACCTGATACTGCTGGGTATATTCTTCGATGGTGCCGTCGCAGATGTCGTTCATTACCTTATATATGCGCTCGGCATCCTTTGGGGCAAGCTGCTGAACGAACTTCTCTATCTTCTCGCCAGGCGCAGGAGTATAGCTATCTACAGAATCGCGATAGTCGCTCTCATATGTTATTTCGCGCGTGCGCGCATCAAGCCGCCATGCGGAAAGCTTCATTGACTTGAGCACCATCTCATGCTCTACCGAGTGGCGGTACATCTTATCCATGTGGTTGAGGTCGGACTTAAGGCGCTTGCCCTGGCGGTATTGCCAGACAAGAAGAATAGCCAGTCCTAACACTCCCGCCGTACAGAGAGCCCAGAAGAGCAGATAGTTGGTGTGATAACCTTGGGATATAATAAGAAATATGCCGTTGAGCATGAAGTTATAGATTTATTAGTCAAATAATTTCGGCAAATATACGCATTTAATTTGTAATAATAAAAAAAAATGTCATTAATTTTTGATATTTGATTGGTTTGATGTAACTTTGTAGCGAATAAATATTGACACAACGACAGATGAGTAAGCTTGATTACACTCATATCCTGACCCAGACGGTTGACGAGTTGTCTGCTCCAGAATCGCTCGAGGGTCTGTTTCACCAACACACTGACGGCAACCCGCTACCTTCAGGAAAGGCTCTTGAAGAAATTATTGACCTGTCGCGAGCAATATTGTTTCCCGGATACTTTGGTAAATCTTCTGTAAACACACGCACAATACGTTATCATATTGGCGTGAACGTGGAACGCCTGCATAAGCTGCTTACAGACCAGGTGATGGCAGGACTGTGCTTTACAGGCAAGGAGGATGATAACGCTGACATTGCCGCTTTGCAGGAAAGGGCTGAGGGAATTGCCGCACAACTGATAGAAAGACTGCCAAAGATACGCAGAATGCTGGCCACCGACGTGAAGGCTGCCTACAACGGCGACCCGGCGGCGGTGAGCTACGGCGAGATAATATCGTGCTACCCCGTGATAAAGGCCATAACAAACTACCGCATAGCCCATGAACTGCTGTTGCTCGGAGTTCCGCTGATACCGCGAATTATCACGGAGATGGCTCATTCGGAAACGGGTATAGACATTCACCCAGGGGCACAGATAGGCGACCACTTTACCATTGACCACGGAACAGGTGTGGTGATTGGAGCAACCTGCATCATAGGCAACAACGTGAAGCTGTATCAGGGCGTTACTCTGGGAGCAAAGAGTTTCCCGCTCGACAAAGACGGCAATCCGATAAAGGGTATTGCACGACACCCTATACTGGAAGACAACGTGATAGTTTATTCAAACGCTACCATCCTCGGCAGAATAACCATCGGCGAGGGTTCGGTGATTGGTGCGAACATCTGGGTTACGGAGGACTTGGAACCGGGAAGCAAGAAGGTGAAGGGGTAGTAATTTTGAATTACGAATTTTGAATTAGGAATTATGATTGCGAAGCTGATGAAAGGAGTGATAAGAGTTGAAGACTGCGAAGCTGATGAGCGAATGCGAATAATTGAAGTGTTGAAGAATTGAAGTGTTGAAGAATTGAAGAATTGAAGAATTGAAGATAGCATTAAGCATTGAGCATTAAGCATTATAAATTAAGCATTACCTAACATATAATGGAAGAATTTGAATTGATTGCCAAAACGTTTATGGGTTTGGAACCCGTATTGGCAAAGGAACTGACTCAACTGGGAGCAAATGACATACAGATAGGACGACGCATGGTGTCGTTCTCTGGCAACAAGGAACTGATGTATCGTGCCAATTTCCAACTGCGCACCGCCATCAGAATATTAAAGCCTATAAAGCACTTCAAGGCGAAGTCGGCTGATGACGTGTATGAAGAGGTGAAGAAGATTGACTGGTCAAAGTACCTGTCGCTCGACAAGACCTTCGCCGTTGACTCTGTGGTGTTCTCTGATGAGTTCCGCCACTCTAAGTTCGTGGCATACAAGGTTAAGGATGCCATCGTGGATCAGTTCCGTGAGGTTCACGGCAAGCGTCCTAACATCAGCGTGGCAAATCCTGACATAAGACTGAACATGCACATTGCAGAATATGACTGCACTCTGTCGCTCGACTCAAGCGGAGAGAGTCTGCACCGCCGCGGCTACCGTCAGGAGAGTGTGGAGGCACCGCTCAACGAGGTGCTGGCAGCCGGAATGATTCTCATGACGGGATGGCAGGGCGACACCGACTTCATTGACCCGATGTGCGGTTCGGGAACACTGCCCATCGAGGCGGCGCTCATAGCGCACAACATGGCACCGGGCATCTTCCGCAAGGAGTATGCTTTTGAGAAGTGGCCCGACTTTGACAAGGACCTCTTTGACGACATATACAACGACGACTCTCAGGAGCGCGAATACAAGCACCACATCTACGGCTACGACATAGACATAAAGGCAGTTAACACGGCTCGTCTGAACGTGAAGGCCGCCGGTCTGACATCGACGATAACCATTGAGGAGGCCGACTTCAAGAACTTCACTCAACCGGCAGAGAAGAGTCTGCTCGTTACCAACCCGCCTTACGGAGAGAGAATCTCTACTCCCGACCTGCTGGGCACATACAAGATGATTGGCGAACGCTTGAAGCACCAGTTCCTGAACAACGATGCCTGGGTACTGAGCTATCGTGAGGAGTGCTTCGACCAGATTGGCCTGAAGCCTTCTATCAAGATTCCGCTCTACAACGGTTCGCTGGAGTGCGAGTTCCGCAAGTACCAGATATTCGACGGCAAACTGAAGGACTTCCGCAGCGAGGGCGGCATAGTAAAGACCGATGAGGAAAAGAAGCAGATGGCAGAGAAGCATCGCTTCAAGAAGGAACGAGAGTTCAAGAAGCGTCTTACTGAGACTGAGGAGAACGAAGAGGGCGACATCCGTTCATTCACGTTCCACAGCCGCAAGTTTGAAGACAAGGAGGAAAGAGGCGGAAGAAAGTTTGGCGACAAGGACAGAAAGGGCGGAAAATACGGCGACAGGGATGATCGCAGAAGCGACCGCCGCGACAGCAAGCCTCGCGAAAGACGATATGAGGACCGCGACAACCGAGGCGGCCATGAGCGATTTGACCGCAGCGGAAAACGATTTGACAAGGGAGGACGCGGGGGAAAGCGCGACTTCGGAAAGAAAAACAGAAGATTTGACAATGATGAAGATTAATATAATAAAATTGGCGATGACCTTATTGGTTGTCGCCTTTCCATCTGCAATGAGTGCACAGTTAAAAGAGTTTACGCTTGAGGACCTGAACTTCGGAGGAAACAACTACCGGAACATGATTCCGAAGAACATGTATCTTGCTTGGTGGGGCGACCAGCTGATGGAGCTTGACGCCGAGGAGGTGATGACCATAGACACCAAGAGCGGCAAGAAAGAGGTGATAGCAAAAATTGACGACATAAACGGCATCTTGACCGCTGAGGGTGATGAGGAGGCAAGGAAAGCCAACCGCATCTACTCGCTGATGAGCGTTGACTTCCCCTATGCCGACCAACCGCTGATGCTCATCGGCAACAGCAAGGAGCGCATGTTGTACAACTGGAAGGACAAGCAGATAGTGTGGCGACAGAACAGAAAGGGCGAGACGCACAGCGACTGGAACGCTACCTCGCGCGCCGTGGCTTTCGTCAAGGGCAACCAGCTGTTCGTTACCGATGCCGACAACAACAGCAAGCAGCTTACTACAGACGGCAGCCGCGAGATTGTTTACGGACAGAGCGTGCATCGCGACGAGTTCGGAATAAACAAGGGCACCTTCTGGAGCAACGACGGGAAGAAACTGGCTTTCTACCGCATGGACCAGAGCATGGTGACCGACTACCCGCAGGTGAACACCTTCACAAGAACGGCAGAGTATGAACCAGACAAGTACCCGATGGCTGGCATGACAAGCCATAAGGTGACGGTGGGCGTCTATGACCTGCAGACGGGAAAGACGCTGTATCTCAAGGCGGGCGACCCTACCGACCGCTACTTCACAAACATTGCGTGGAGTCCGGACTCAAAGCTCATTTACATGATAGAGCTGAACCGCGACCAGACCGACTTGGAACTGAACACCTACGATGCTGCCACAGGCGAGAAGACGGCAACGATATACAAGGAGCACCACGACAAGTATGTGCATCCGGAAACCCCCGTAGCCTTCCTGCCTTGGGACAGCGAGAAGTTCATTCTGCAGAGCGAGAAGGACGGCTACAACCATCTGTATCTCTTCAACACCAAAGGCGAACAGCTTAAGCAGATAACATCGGGCAAATGGGTGGTGCTCGACGTCATCGGGTTCAACAAGACCAAGAAGAGCATCATAATAAAATCTACAGAGAGCAGTCCGCTGCAGAACAACATATACTCTGTAAACATCAGCAACGGCAAGCGCATGCTGCTTGACAACGGCAAGGGCGTGCATGCAGCATACAGCTATTCTCCCATACTCTCTGCATCTGGCAAACAGTTGTTCGACCATTATAGTGAGCCGAGCGTTCCGAGAAACATCGACGTGATAAACACCGTTACGGCAAAGCGAAAGCAGATATTCAGTTCGCCCGACCCTTGGCAGGGCTACAACGCTCCGCAGTTCCAGGCAGGCAGCATAAAGGCAGCCGACGGCAAGACAGACCTTTATTACAGAATAGTATATCCCGTGGACTTCGACAACACAAAGAAGTATCCCGCCATCGTTTATGTTTATGGAGGACCCAATGTGCGCAACGTAGAGGCACGCTGGCACTGGGCAAGTCGTCCGTGGGAAACCTACATGGCACAGAAGGGCTATCTGCTGTTCATACTCGACAACCGAGGTTCGAGCGACCGAGGACGTGACTTTGAGCAGGCAACATTCCGCAACTTGGGTCAGGAGGAGATGAAAGACCAGATGAAGGGCGTGGAGTTCCTGAAGTCATTGCAATGCGTTGACCATACCCGCCTTGGCGTTCATGGCTGGAGCTACGGCGGCTTTATGACCACATCGCTCATGACCACCTATCCCGATGTGTTCAAGGTTGGCGTGGCTGGCGGTCCTGTAATCAACTGGGAGTGGTACGAGGTGATGTACGGCGAACGTTACATGGACACGCCGCAGACAAATCCGGAGGGATACAAGAACAGCAACCTTATAAACAAGGCAAAGAACCTGAAGGGCAAGCTGCAAATCATTACGGGCATGAACGACCCTGTGGTGGTGCCTCAGCATTGTCTTCAGTTCATTAATGCCTGTACAGAGGCCGGCACCCAGCCCGACTTCTTCGTCTATCCCGGTGAGGGCCACAACATGATGGGGCATAAGAGCGTGCATCTGCACGAGCGTATAACCCAGTATTTTGAAGACTATCTGAAATAAAATATGTTTTTCACAGCAGGCAATATATTATTGGTAGGTTCGATACTCTTGTTTGTGAGTATCATTGTTGGCAAGACAGGCTATAAGTTCGGTGTGCCCGCCTTGTTGCTGTTCCTCATCGTAGGAATGGTTTTCGGCAGCGACGGACTCGGTTTGCAGTTCCATAATGCCGACGAGGCGCAGTTCATCGGTATGGTTGCCTTGAGCATCATCCTGTTCTCCGGCGGCATGGACACCCGCTTCAGCGACATCCGTCCTATATTGTCACAGGGTATCATGCTGTCAACAGTAGGCGTGCTGCTTACAGCTTTCTTCACCGGTTTCTTCATCTGGTGGATTTCAGGAATGAGTTGGTCTAACATCGCCTTCCCTATCACCACCTCGCTGTTGCTGGCAGCCACGATGTCGTCAACCGACTCGGCATCGGTGTTTGCCATACTGCGCTCGCAGAACATAAACCTGAAGCACAACCTGCGTCCGATGCTTGAACTTGAGAGCGGTAGCAACGACCCTATGGCCTACATGCTCACCATCGTACTCATACAGCTTGTTCAGGCATCAGGGCTGAGCGGCGGCGACATAGCAATGTCGTTTGCCATACAGTTTATTGTTGGCGGCGCACTGGGCTATGCCTTAGGACGTGCGGCGGTATTCATGCTCAACCGTCTCAACATCGACAACCAGTCGCTCTATCCCATACTGCTGCTTGCGTTTGTCTTCTTCACGTTCTCCATCACCGACCTCTTCAAGGGCAACGGCTATCTTGCTGTTTACATTGCCGGCATGATTGTGGGCAACAACAAGATAAAGTACCGCAAGGAGATAACCACCTTCATGGACGGACTGACATGGCTGTTCCAGATAATCATGTTCCTCTGTCTCGGTTTGCTGGTAAATCCCCACGAGATGCTTGAGGTGGCTCCAGTGGCATTGCTCATCGGAGTGTTCATGATATTCGTGGGCCGTCCGCTGAGCGTATTCCTCTGCCTGCTGCCGTTCAGGAACATGACAACCAAGTCGCGCCTGTTCGTCTCATGGGTAGGCCTGCGTGGTGCCGTGCCTATCATCTTTGCCACCTATCCCGTCGTGGCAGGCATAGAAGGGGCAAACATGATATTCAACATCGTGTTCTTCATTACCATCATATCGCTTATTATACAAGGAACAACAATATCAGCTATGGCAAACAAGCTTGGACTTTCCAAACCGATGGAGAAGACCGGCAATGAGTTTGGCGTGGAACTGCCAGAGGAGATAAACACCAATCTCAACGACATGGTAATAAGACCCGAAGACATTGCCAATGGCGACACGCTGAAAGACATGGCTCTGCCAAAGGGAACGCTGGTGATGATTGTAAAGCGCGGCGACGAGTATCTCATTCCTAACGGAACATTGAAGTTGCATGCCGGCGACCGCCTTCTGCTGATATCAGAGAAACAGAAGAAGCAGTCTGATGGCGAAACGGCATAGCAGCAACTAAAGCAGGAAACAAAAAAACTAACGGGCATCTCTGATCTGAGACGCCCGTTGTTTTTTTGTATCACCTATCGCCAGTTGGTTAGAAGAACAGCATTCTCTCTACCCAATAGACGAGTATTCCAGCCAGATAGCCAGCAAACACCACCCATGAGATGCGCTTCATGTACCAGCCGAATGTTATCTTCTCCAAGCCCATGACAACCACACCTGCAGCCGAACCGACGATAAGCATCGAACCGCCCACACCGGCACAATAAGCCAGCAACTGCCAGAAGATGCCGTCAACAGCCAGGTCGCCAGTCTCAGCCAATGGGTACATACCCATACATCCTGCAACAAGCGGCACATTGTCAACAATGCTTGAGAGCACTCCGATGATTCCTGTCACAAGATAATGATTGCCGTTGAAGACACTGTCAAGTCCGTCGCCAAGCATGTGCAGGGCGCCTATTGTCTCAAGACAAGCCACCGCCATCAGAATGCCGAGGAAGAACAGGATAGTGCTCATGTCTATGCGAGAGAGCATGTTGTGTACGCGCTTCTTCATGCCTGTGGTATCTATGGCATTCTTCAGGTTGTGATAGAACACCTCTGTCACCGTCCACAGAACACCGAGCACAAGCAGAATGCCGACAAACGGCGGCAAATGGGTTATGGTCTTGAAGATAGGCACGAATATCAGACCGCCAACGCCAAGTAAGAATATCACCTTGCGCTGCTTTTCCGTAAAGCCAACTCCGCCTGCCGCAGCCTCCATCTTGCTATCTACAGCCATCTCGCCCTTCAAAGAAAGTGACAGCAGCCATGCCGGAATAATCATTGATACGAGCGACGGAACAAGAAGCTCTGCAATGACGCCGCCTGCCGTAAGCAGTCCCTTGTTCCAAAGCATGATGGTCGTAACGTCGCCAATCGGAGAGAACGCACCTCCAGAGTTGGCTGCAATGATAACCAGCGATGCATATATCAGACGGTCTTTCTTGTCGCTTACAATCTTGCGCAACAACATTATCATTACTATGCTTGTGGTAAGGTTGTCGAGAATGGCAGAGAGGAAGAATGTCATAAAGGCTATTCGCCAAAGCAGTCCTTTCTTGCTCTTTGTCAAAAGCATGCCTCTTACAAAGTTGAAACCGCCGTTCTGGTCAACCAGTTCCACTATCGTCATCGCTCCCATGAGGAAGAACAGCGTGGTTGATGTGGCTCCAAGATGTTTCTCGA
This sequence comes from Prevotella sp., assembly GCA_045602085.1. Lineage (GTDB taxonomy): Bacteria > Bacteroidota > Bacteroidia > Bacteroidales > Bacteroidaceae > Prevotella. The sequence continues at coordinate 153,410 of JAZSAV010000020.1, forward strand.
TAACCTCACTGACAGCAAGAGCCGCCTTGTCGCCAATCGCACCAGGCAGATATGCCGATGGGTCAATCATAAACAAGGTCCAGCAAACCACAAACATGAGCAAAGCTATTGCAGCCTTGTTGACCTTTGTCACACTCTCTATGGCTATCAGAAAATAACCGATAACGAAAGCGATAATAATCACTATTGATAAAGTTGTCATTAGTTAATATTTTTATATTTAAATTAGGTAATTTGTTTTTCGGTGTGCAAAGTTACTAATAAAAAGCATCTGCCACGTCAAGATTAAGCAAATTATCAACGTAATCGTTTTCATATAACATGCATTATACTTTTTTAATAAATGGCAACCTTTAAAAAATCCAATATTTTGACGCTTTTACTAATAAAATACATTATCTTTGCAAATGGTTTTAACAATAATACTGCTAACGAATCAAAAACATGGAAGATAAAAAGTATTTTTTTGCTGTCGATCTGGGAGCAACCAGCGGCAGAACTATTATCGGAACGCTAAACAACGACCGCATTGAGCTCGAAGAGCTGACACGCTTTGACAACAACCTGATTGAGACAGGCGGCAAGTTCTACTGGGACATCTACGCTCTCTATTTCGAGATAATTAAGGGTCTGAAGCTTGCAGCGCAGCGCCAGCTCAACATCACCAGCATCGGCATCGACACATGGGGCGTTGACTTCGTGTTTGTTGGCGAAGACGGTGCATTCCTGCGCAACCCGCGTGCTTACCGCGACCCTCACACCTTCGGCATGATGGAAGACTACTTCGAGAATGCCGTAAGCAAGGAAGAGGTCTATGGCATCACAGGCATCCAGTTCATGAACTTCAACTCGTTGTTCCAGCTTTACGCAATGAAGAAGAACAACGACACGGCCATGAAGCATGCAAGCAAGATTCTTTTCGTGCCAGACGCCCTGAGCTATATGCTCACAGGCAAGATGGTTTGCGAATATACCATTGCTTCAACAAGTCAGATTCTCGACCCAAAGACAAAGCAGCTTGACGAGAAACTGCTGGCAAGCGTTGGCTTGACACGCGACAACTTCGGTCCTATCACCAACCCAGCAGTTGAGATTGGCAAGCTGACTGAAGACGTTCAGAAGATGACAGGCCTTGGCGCCATCCCAGTCATTGCTGTTGCCGGTCACGACACTGGTGCTGCCGTGGCTGCCGTTCCTGCAAAGGACGAGAAGTTCGCTTACCTGAGCAGCGGCACATGGAGCCTTATGGGCATAGAGACCAAGGAGGCTATCATCAACGACCTCAGCTACGAGCGCAACTTCACCAACGAGGGTGGCATTGAAGGCACCACACGCTTCCTGAAGAACATCTGCGGCATGTGGCTCTACGAGCGTTGCCGCAAGGAATGGACAGATGCTCCAAAGTCTCACACCGAACTTATTGCAGAGGCAATGAAGCAGCCAGCATTCCAGAGCATCATCAACCCAGACGATGCGATGTTTGCCAACCCGTCATCAATGATTGACGCTATTCAGACATACTGCCGCGAAACAGGTCAGCACGTGCCTGAAGGCTATGCAGAAATCTGCCGTTGCATCTTCGACAGTCTTGCCCTGCGCTATCGTCAGGTGTTTGGCTATCTCAAGGAAATGGCTTCGTTCCCAATTGAGGTGCTCCACATCATCGGCGGCGGTAGCTTGAACAACGACCTCAACCAGTTCACAGCCAACTCAACTGGCGCCGTTGTGCTGGCCGGTCCTCAGGAAGGTACAGCCCTTGGCAACATCATGCTGCAGGCTAAGGCCAGCGGCGACGTTAAGGACATCTGGGACATGCGCCGCATCATAGCCAACAGCCTTGAACTGAAGCGCTTCGAGCCAAAGGACAAGGAAGCATGGGATGCAGCCTACGAGCAGTTCCTGGCTATAGTTGAGAAAAAGGGTTAGTCCCCTCAAAAAAAAGAAATCACTAATTATTACAAACAAAAAATAAAAACCTAAAGAAATGAAAGAAGAATTAGTAAAAAAGGCATACGAAGTAGCGAAAGAGCGCTACGCTGCCATCGGTATTGACACAGAAAAGGTATTGACACAGCTTCAGGACTTCCACCTGAGCATGCACTGCTGGCAGGCAGACGACGTTAAGGGATTTGAAGTACAGGCAGGCGCAATGTCTGGCGGTATCCAGTCAACAGGCGACTTCCCTGGCGCAGCACGCAACCTCGACGAGCTTCGTATGGACGTTCTCAAGGCTAAGTCTTTGATTCCAGGTACACACCGTCTCAACCTCCACGAAATCTACGGCGACTTCCAGGGCAAGGTTGTTGACCGCGACGAGGTAACAGTAGAGTACTTCCAGTCTTGGATTGACTGGGCAAAGGAGAACAACACTCTGCTCGACTTCAACTCATCTTCATTCTCTCATCCAAAGTCAGGAAGCCTCTCACTGTCTAACCCAGACGAGGGCATCCGCAAGTTCTGGATTGAGCACACAAAGCGTTGCCGTGACATCGCAAACGCAATGGGTGAGGCTCAGAACGACCCATGTATCATGAACCTTTGGGTACACGACGGTTGCAAGGACGTTAGCGTTAACCACGCTCTGTATCGCAACCTGCTGAAGGCATCTCTCGATGAAATCTTCGAGAAGGAGCAGCCAATGATGAAGGATTGTATCGAGGGTAAGGTATTCGGTATCGGTCTTGAGAGCTTCACAGTAGGCTCACACGACTTCTACACAGCTTACGCTTCTAAGTACGATAAGATTCTGACCATCGACACAGGTCACTATCACCCAACAGAATCACCAGCCGACAAGGTTAGCGCAGTTCTGCCATTCGTTAAGGAGCTTATGCTTCACGTTTCTCGCCCGGTACGTTGGGACTCAGACCACGTTACCATCATGGACGATCCTACACAGGAACTCTTCTTCGAAATCGTACGCGCAGACGCTCTCGACCGTGTTCACTATGGTCTTGACTTCTTCGATGGTTCTATCAACCGTATCGGTGCTTACGTTATCGGTTCTCGTTCAGCTCAGAAGTGCATGCTTCGCGCTCTGCTCGAGCCAAAGGATCTCATCGCGAAGTACGAGCTTGCTGGCGAAGGCTACAAGGTGCTCGCACTCATCGAGGAGCAGAAGGCTATGCCATGGCAGGCTGTTTACGACGAGTTCTGCGTACGCAACAATGTTCCTGTAGGCGACGAGTTCATCGCTGACATCGACCAGTACGTTGCTGACGTGGTATCTAAGCGCGGATAAATCATTTAAGTTGACGAGTTGACAAGTTTACGAGTTGACAAGTTAATAGCAACAACGCTGTTCTATTGACCTGCACAATCAAACTTGTTGACTCGTCAACAAGTTTTTTAATGTCAACACTACAAGTAACTTGTCAACTCGTTTTTTCGTTTCACTCAAGGAACTTCTCGTCAATTTGTCAACTGTTGCAAACAACTTGTCAACTCGTTTACTTGTCAACTTGTTTACTAAATAAAAACAATCATGGAAATAATTATCGGACTTTTAATCATAGCCATTGGCGCCTTCTGCCAGTCAAGCTGCTACGTGCCTATCAATAAAATAAAGGATTGGTCGTGGGAGTCTTACTGGATTGTTCAAGGCGTCTTCGCATGGCTTGTGTTCCCGTTCCTGGGAGCAATGCTCGCAGTGCCCGAAGGACAGAGCCTTTGCGGCTTGTTCGGCGCTGCCAATTCGTTCAACCTCTGGATGACCGTTCTCTTCGGTGTTCTCTGGGGTGTCGGCGGACTCACTTTCGGTCTGTCTATGCGCTACCTCGGCGTGGCTCTCGGACAGTCAATCGCTCTTGGCACATGTGCCGGTCTCGGAACCATCATGGGACCTGTGCTGCTCAACATTTTCTTCCCAGAGCTGAAAGCACTTGAGTCGCTCACCTTCGCCGTTATCATGGGTGTTGTTATCACCCTCATCGGCATCGCCATCATCGGTGTGGCTGGTGGCATGAAGGCTTCGTCGCTCTCTGAAGAGGAGAAGAAGGCAGCCGTTAAGGACTTCAATTTCCCCAAGGGACTTGCCATCGCACTTCTCGCCGGTTTCATGAGCGGATGCTTCAACGTTGGTCTTGAGTTTGGTAAGGACATCAACTTCGGCGAACTTACCGACCCTATGTATCGCACTCTGCCTGCAACACTGCTTGTAACGCTGGGCGGTTTCGTCACCAACGCCATCTACTGCTTCTATCAGAACCATAAGAACAACACATGGGGCGACTACAAGAAAGGCAATGTATGGGGCAACAACCTGTTGTTCTGTGCTCTTGCCGGCGGTCTGTGGTACAGCCAGTTCTTCGGACTGAGTCTTGGCAAGGGATTCCTCACAGAATCAGAGACTCTCACCACGCTGGCATTCTGCATCCTCATGGCCCTCAACGTAACCTTCTCAAATGTTTGGGGCATCATCCTCAAGGAGTGGAAGGGTTGTTCATCAAAGACCATCGTGGTATTGGTAATCGGTATCCTCGTACTGATTGCATCTTCTTTCATACCGCAATTTATTTGATATTTAGTTGACGAGTTGACGAGTTAACAAGTAAACAAGTTAATTGCTTAAATTTCAAACAACTCGTCAACTCGTTAACTCGTTAACTTGTCAACTAATAAATCATGGAAGTAATTATCGGACTTTTAATCATAGCCATTGGCAGCATAGGCGTAAGCAGTTCCTATATACCTATTAATAAAATAAAAGACTGGTCGTGGGAAAACTTCTGGATGGTACAAGGCATCTTCGCCTGGATAGTCTTCCCGTTCCTCGGAGCCCTTCTCGCCATCGACGAAGGACGTTCGCTCATAGACATGTGGAGCCAGGGCGGTGCAACGCCAGCCATCATCTACGGAGTGCTGTGGGGCGTGGGCGGACTGACCTTCGGACTCGGCATGCGCTACCTCGGTGTGGCTCTCGGACAGAGCATCGGCATGGGCACATGCTCCGCCTTCGGAACAATCCTGCCTCCGCTGCTTGCCGGCGACGACCTCTTCCACGGCAAAGGCCTGTTGCTGCTCATCGGTGTGAGCATCATGATTGCAGGCATCGCCATCATCGGCTATGCCGGTAGCCTGCGCAACCAGAACCTCAGCGAGGAGGAGAAGCGTGCTGCCATTAAGGACTTCGCGCTGACCAAGGGACTCGTTGTCGCCTTCCTTGCCGGAGCCATGAGCGCCTGCTTCAACCTCGGACTGGAGAGCGGTGCGCCAATGAAAGAATACGCCATCTCTGCCGGCTGCAACACCCTCTTTGCCGGTCTGCCAGTCATCTTCCTCGTTACAGTTGGCGGTTTCTGCACCAATGCAGCCTACTGCATCTATCAGAACATAAAGAACAACACAGCCGGTGAGTATCTGAAAGTGTCGCCAGGCGTGCTCACGAGCAATATCCTTTTCTGTGCACTTGCGGGCGTATGCTGGTACAGCCAGTTCTTCGGACTCGAAACCGGTCGCAGCTTCCTGCCCAAAGACGGTGTTCTCTATGCTTTCTCTTGGAGCATCCTCATGTCGCTCAACGTCATCGCATCAAACATCTGGGGCATCATCCTCAAGGAGTGGAAGGGCGTAGGCGCCAAGACCATCGGCGTGCTTCTGCTCGGCCTTGCCGTGCTCATAGCATCCATCATCGTTGTTTCCATTGCTCAGCAGTAAGGCATGCCACGCATAAGTAAAACAGTCATTTGGCTTTTACTGCCATTCATCCTTTTCAGTTGCGGTAGCGACCCAGAATACCCTGAGTCGCACTACAAGACTCTTGAACTTATTGATAAGTATGGCAGTATAGTTAAGGGCGACTGGCACAGACAGTATATCAGCGACAACCAAATGCTATTTGAGCAACTGCACTTGAATGGTGACAGCACTATGACTGGCTATGTGAAATGGCTCGCACGAAAGAAAGTGAGCGTTGAAGGCAAAGAGGCATGGACCGATTGGGACACCATTGCCAACGACAGTCTTAAAGGCACATGGCGCTTACAATGGCGCAATGGCACTGACTACATCATTTTCATCACAAACGTTTTGAAACCACATAATATAACATGGACAAATCAAGCCGAGCTATATTATGCCACAAACGAGTCGCTCCACATTCATTCTTCTATATCAGGCAAACCTGTAGAATATACAAGAGGAACAGCTGAAATAGATTTTTGAACAATAAAGATTATTAAAATTTATTGCTGTCCGCTATCATTTTAGCGGTCAGCAATAAATCAAAGCACAACCTTCATTGCCTTCTTCCCAACCCTTACTATTACAATGTTGTCTGGTTGCTGGCCGATATTGATTGTCGCGGAATTTAAGGTTGACTTTCCTTCGCCAAGTTTTGTGCCATTCAGTCCATAAATCTCTACCATTGTTCCGTCGGCAACGCCTGTAACGTTTATTATGCCACCCTTTGCCTGTACTTCAAACGGATAATCCTTTACGTTTGAAATGCCAGTTTCCTCATCTGCCAAAGCTCTTATCGACTTAAACTTGCTCCATGGATTTGTGGTTTGATAACTGGTTAGAGATTGCTCGGGCACACACAGTTCTGCATCAAATTTATTAAATGTATCACTATCAGCAACAGGCGGAACTTCGGCAAATACTTTTATATTCTTAAGACTATCGCAAAATAAGAAAGCACGCGCTTCAATTATTTTAACGCCAGAACCTATAATCAAAGAAGTCATATTGCTACAATCATCAAAAGCGCCCAAACCTATAGTTGTTACACTATCAGGAATGATTACAGATACAAGACTTTTGCATCTACAAAAAACAGAACATCCAATTCTTGTTATGCCATCGCCAATGGCCAAAGAACTTAAGTTGCTACAATAAGAAAAGACTGCGTCACCAAGACTTGTGACGTTATCGGGAATGGTTACCGAAGTTAGGTTGGTACAGTCGGAGAATGCCTGATTTCCTATTTCTTTAACACCACCCCCTAACTTAACCGAAGTTATACTGCTGCAATAAAAGGCTTGACGCACTATAGAGGTGACACTATTGGGTATGGTTACTGATTTTAATTTTTTGCATCCGCAAAAAGCCAAATAGCCAATTCTCGTAACAGTAAATGTCTTATTTGCATATGTAACGGTTTCAGGAATAACAACATCTCCTGCGTATTCATCAAAAGAAGAATCAAAATCCCCTTTATATGTAACCTCTACATAAGAATTTGCATAGTCGATAATATTATAATAAATACCATCTACTTCAAAGTCTTCTTTTGCATTAACAGAAGCAGTGCCAAACAACAATGATACTACAACTAATAAAAATCTGAGATTTTTCATTACTTTATCTGTTTATAGAGTTCTGACTACAAAGATATGAAATTATACCGAACAAGCAAAAAAAACTCCCGCTAATTATCTTTATACAACCAACGGATACTGTTTATTTATCGCTCAGAGAAAGTTCATAACAACTTACCCTTTATTTCTTTATTTCATAATCAACAACAGCCACATTAGAAATAGTGCGAATGCCTTCTGTTGGAGGCAGGGTGCACACAATGCGCTTGTTGCGATTAACCAAAAGCATGTGGGGTTGCAGAGACTTAGCCCGATGTCCCTGCCAGTTGGTTAGCAGCAATCCCTTGCCCTCAAGATACTGCATACCCGACATGAATCGTAATGGACGACCAGGCAAATCGTCATTAGTAAGTTGCCAAACGAGTTTTCCGTCTTGCGAATACTCCTCTATTCTTGGATTCTTGTTCGCATCAGCAATAGAAACAATCGTATTTCCATTGTCTAAACGGATTACGGAGTGGGCACGACCTGGTGTATCAACACTCCAAACAGCCCGTCCCTTGGCATCGTACTCAACCACCTTTTCACCACGATAATGAGCCACAAGATAGTGACCGTTAGTCAGTCGGCGGGCATTGCGCATAAATGCCATATCGTTGTCAGGCATTCCTTTAGGAAGAATTTTTACAGAACGTACGATGCGCCCTTTTGGCGATACTTCCAGTAATCGTCCTTTCTCACACTCCCCAACAAAGGTATTGCCGTTTGGCAATCGCTGACAAGCAAAGACATGACAGTCGGAATGATAGTAGAACACCGTATCACCTTGAGGGTTCAATTCCATAACACCATCCCCAATGGTAAAAAGCACATTACCGTTTGGCAGATACCATAAGTCGTTTGACAACGGCGCATCATGTTGCCATGCCACCTTGCCACCAGCTAATCTAAGAAGTTTTCCTTGGGTATAGTCGGTAGCATAGACTGTGTTTGGGAAATGGAAACGGAAGCCATGTTCAACAATACCTGTACCGATGATGAAAGAACCAAATGCGGCATAAGTACTGATTTCTCGCGGTTGTGAGATATATGCTTTGTAACTGCCTTTTATACCTATACTGCTGCAATCAATAAGATTATATCCGCCGTCACTATTACGTATAGCTTTTCTGATAACACCTTGATAGGCACGGTCAACCACTGGTTGATAGTCAGCAGCAGAAATATAACCTTTGTTTATGGCTGTTTGCAAGAGGTACATGAACATAGCAGAACCAGAAGTTTCGTTCCAGTTACCCGCGTCATAAGGTTTGTCAACAACCTGACTCCATAGTCCTGTTCGCGAATCCTGACAAGCTTTCAACCCCTTACACATATTGCGAAGAACCTCCATCAGTTGTTCGCGTCCAGGTTGGTTGGCTGGCAAATAGTCAAATACATCGGCCAGCAGCACTGCTCCCCAGCCCAGTCCCTCGCTCCACACTTCAGGCGAATGATTGTCCTTTTCTCTTGCCCAGCCTGTCTTGCCTTTTTCTGCCCATCCATGATAAAGCAATCCGTCACTCCTTCCGCAGAGATGTATTAGCCCCTGTATCTGTTTTACCACCTCTGCAAAATCTTCTGGGTGTCCCATCGTCTTGGCATAACGAGCAAGAAATATCTGTCCCATAAACACACCATCAACCCAGAGTTGTTGTATGGAGCGCGAATGATAGAAAATGCCGTGTGCATTGCGAGGATATTCGTCGAAACCACGACGTATGGTTTCTGCTGCAATGGCGTAGCGTTTTTCGCCAGTTAATTCATAAAGCAGCAAACAGGCATAGCCTGGAATAAAATTGTCTAATGCTCTCGGATTAAAGGCTGCCACACGGCCCTCTGCATCAACATTCTGGTCAACATAGCGACGCACGTAGTTCAGATAGGTAGAATCGTTAGTCATCCTCCACAATTTCTCCATAGCAAACATTATGTAGCCAGCCTGCCATGTAAAATGGTTTGTCTGCTTGCCCCAACGTATCACATTAGGATCAGGATGATTGATAATAAAGCTCGTTGCCACTTCCTCTGAATAGATTCGTGATGCAGCGACGGATTTAATCATACACATAGCAAAGACTACGACGAGAAGCCCCAGCCTCTTCTTAGTTAAAAAAGGTATTGCACAAAGCGCCGTAAGGTAATCTGTTTTAAATGTTCTTAGTTTTTGTTTCATGTCGTTTGTTTTTATTTATAAATAGATTGCAAAACTACTCTCAGTTTGCATATCGTAAACATTTGTTGCAAAGATACTTAAATAATCATTTTTTTACAATAAAATGTGCTATTATTTTATAATTAATTTAACAGAAATCCTTAAAATCCCCAAATTCCTAGAAAAAAGTTAATCTCCAAATTGAGTCCCAAGATTTTAAAAAATCAATTTTCTCCTACATCCTACATTTTTGCATGTAAGACATTAAGCCATAGAACGTTAAGTGCAGTGTATGAGGATTTCAATCCTACATTTTTTGCCTGTTTTTCGGTGTGTTTTGGTAATTTTAACATTTACCCATGTTAAGAAGATGTAGAAATTAAAGGCAAGAAAAGCTTACGAAAGTGTAAGATTGATATTCTTAAAAGGCCGTTTTAGACTTCTGAAAGGGCCGTTTGGGCATCGTAACTGGGCCGTTTGGATGTCAAAAGTGGTGCATTTAGGAGTGCTAATCGCACCACTTTTTCAAATATTGATAATGCGAAATAAAAACGAATGTTTGAAAGGGGAAATAGGAAAATAGCCAATAATTGAACAGAAAAGGAAGTTTTATTTCTTTTATTGTTCAAAATATTACTGTATCGTGCGTACACATCCGTTTATAAGAAATGCCAGATTACGAAGCAAGAAGTGCCAGTTCTCGATGCGAGATCTGGCACTTCGTTTATTAGGACTTATGCCATAAGCCATAGGCAGCAACAATAGATATTGATTAGATTCCAAGCATAGTCGCAGGTGTGATGCCCAAATATTCATCAATAAAAAGTCCCCAACGCTTCACAGCGTCAGGGAGTGTTTACTAAAATAGTAAGTAATAATGATTATATGTAGTCAGTAGTATTCGTTATGACTATTTTGGAAGATTGAATGCAACTGTCATTTCCTTAAGTTGCTCATCGCTCATGCCCTCTGGTTCATAGCCCATTGACTTAGAGTCGATGTAAATCTTAGCACTCTTTGACAGCACGTCAATCTGGTCAAAAGCATCCATTGCGTCGAGTCCCTTGGCAAATACGCCATGCTTCTCCCAAAGAACCACGTCGTAGTCCTGAAGTTCCTGCAATGTTGCATCAGCAAGTTTGTTGCTACCAGGCAACTCGTAAGGAACAACGCCAAGACCCAGCGGACAGAATGCCTTAGTTTCTGGAATCATGCTCCACAGAATCTTTGTAAGCACGTCCTTACCCAAGAACTTCTTGTTGTGACTCATAGCCACAAGCTCTATTGGGTGGGTATGAACGGTTGCATTATAGTCGCTACCCTTCTCTATGAGGTCTGCATGCACTGTAAGGTGACTTGGCAACTCACTTGTTGGCATTACAGGATTGTCAGCAATAATAACATAGCTTGCACAGTCGTCAAGAATACGGATGATGCTTCCGTTATCCATTGGCCAGCGAGCGAGGTCACGCATGCGCTTGCCAGTGCCCTTGCAATAGAAATAGCAGCCCTTGAGAGCAGGCAGTGTTACACCGATTTGCTTCACTTCGCTGATTGCAGGCATCTGACGGATTTCATCGTCAACCATCTTGGTTACATTAACTGTTATGTTACCACCGTTGCGCTCAGCCCAACCATTCTGCCAGAGGTAACCGGCTACCTCTGCTATCTTTTCGACTTCCGCCTTAAGAGCAGGACGTCCTTCAAGTACACTTTTCATAATATTATAGAGTTGTTATTTGTAGTTACGGTGCAAAGTTACATTATTTTTTTCATATTGCAATACTTTTGCAGATATTTTATTCTGTCCTCAAACCAAATCAGGCAAGGATAGTTCAATGCTTACCTGCACACTCCGGACAAACACCTCTTATCATGTAGTTGATAGTGTGTGTGATATACCCATTAGGCAACTCCACCTGCGGTATGGGCGAGTCAATACAGAAGGTGCGCTGACATCGTTCGCAATAAAAATGCACATGCATATCATCATGTTCGTCATGATTGTGACTTCTGCACAGTTCATATCTCACACTATCGCCGCCGGCCTCTATGACATGTACCACATGGTGCTCACGGAAAAGAGTCAGAGTTCTTGATATTATCGATTTGTCGATAGTGCCAATCATCCCTTCCAGTTCAGCCATCGACAGAGGACGTCCTGCCTTTTCCAGCGTCCGTAGGATGACGATGCGGTTTGCCGTCGGCTTAACAGAGTGACTGCCAAGGAAATGCTCCCAATCATGATGTTCCATATATCAAATTCTCCCTTCTTTCTTGCAACGGTTATAAAAGTCTTCCTTTATCCGCTTCTCTATGGCAGAGATTGATTTGCCTCCGCTTGTCTGCGACTTTACAAGCACACTCAGGCCAAAGGCAGCTATTGTTATCCCAGCGCATGCCAGCCAACGCAACAGTTCGTGTTCTATCGGCAACAAGTCGATTGAAGCGATACCCACCAGAACCGGTGTTCCGAAGAGCAACCAGTCAGTAGCCGACGTCATCTTATAATTATCCGTCAGTTCTCTGTATTCTGCATCCTGATTCAAAAGCGCATGCTTGTTTTCGAGCCACAACCGCTCAAACTTTTCGTTATCAAATTCAACCATAAAGTATTAGTTTGTTGCAAAGTTAGCAAAAAATTAGTTTATTTGCTAATAAATTACCACGAAACAAATAAAAATTGTTACCTTTGTATTTTAAATAAAAACAAAAAGCATGAAAGTAACAATTTTACAACGAGATATAGTATGGGGCAACCCCACAGAGAACTGCCGCAGATGCGACGAGGCAATAAATCAGAATCCAGGTTCCGACCTTTACGTTTTGCCTGAAATGTTTTCTACCGGCTTCTGCACACAGCCCGAAGGCATTGCTGAGACAGCCGACAGTGATACACTTAAATGGATGAAAAAGAAGTCTGCCACTATCGACGCTGCCATAGCCGGAAGCGTGGCAGTATGCGAAGACGGCAAATACTACAACCGTTTCTACTTTGTTCATCCTGACGGCACAGTACAGCAATACGACAAGCACCACCTCTTTACCTATGGCGGCGAGCATCTGCGATTCACTGCCGGACAGGAGCGTGTCATCGTTGGTTATCGTGGTATGCGTATTTTGTTGGAAATATGTTACGACCTGCGTTTCCCTATTTGGGCACGCAATCATGGTGACTATGACATGATATTATATGTAGCCAGTTGGCCAACACCACGAGTGGAAGCCTGGAGTGCGTTGCTTAAGGCACGCGCCATCGAGAACCAATGCTATGTGGCTGGCGTCAACCGTGTAGGCACCGACCATGCTTGTCAGTATTGCGGCGGCAGTGTTGTCATTGACCCATACGGCAAGACCATTGCTGAGTGCGAATGGGATAAGGAAAATGAGGCAACAGCAGAGATAAACATAGAACAGCTTGATGCCTTCCGCAAGAAGTTCCCCGTGCTTAATGATGCCGACTAAATGAATATCTGGAAATATAACTTTAAAAACCGATATATAATGACTGAAAGAAAACTACTCTTGGGTGACGAGGCGATTGCTCTTGGAGCCATCCATGCCGGGATAAGCGGTGTGTATGCATATCCCGGAACTCCCTCAACAGAAATCACTGAATATATACAGAACCATGCCGACGATGTGCGCAGTCGCTGGTGTACTAACGAGAAGACTGCCATGGAGGCTGCTCTTGGCATGTCGTATGCTGGCAAGCGAGCACTTGTCTGCATGAAGCATGTGGGCATGAACGTTGCCGCCGACGCCTTTGTCAACTCTGCCATTACAGGAATCAACGGCGGGTTAGTGGTACTGGCTGCCGACGACCCATCCATGCACTCGTCACAAAACGAGCAGGACTCACGTTTCTATGGCAAGTTTGCCATGATTCCTATACTCGAACCTTCAACCCAGCAAGAGGCATACGGTATGATGATGCATGCATATGAGTTGTCAGAGGAAATGAAGCTGCCCGTTCTCATGCGTGTTGTAACACGTCTTGCGCACTCACGTGCCGGTGTCGAGACAAGTATGGTGAGGGAACAGAACAGCCTGAATCCAGACAACGAGCGCACACACTGGGTATTGCTGCCAGGTAACGCACGCCGTCAGTATGCCTGTCTGGTGGACAAGCAGCCGGTTCTTCTGTCATCATCAGAAAACTCTCCATATAACGTGATAGAGGGAAAAGGCAAGAAACTGGGTGTAATAGCATGCGGAATAGCATACAATTACGTGATGGAGAATATGAATGACAGTTCAGATTTCTCTGTTATGAAGGTATCCCAATATCCAATACCGGCAAATGCGATAAAGGAAATGGCGCTTAAATGCGACGAACTTCTTGTTGCCGAAGACGGACAACCTTTTGTTGAGGAGCAAGTAAAGGCACTGCTTGGTGCTGACTATAAAGTTAAGGGACGTCTTGACGGCACTCTTCCGCGCATGGGTGAACTGACACCCGACTGCATCGGAGCAGCATTGGGCATTGCCATCGAGCAACCATTTGCTGCCGCACAGAATGTCATGCCACGCCCGCCGGCACTATGTCAGGGTTGCGGTCACCGCGATGTCTATGACGCACTGAACAAGGTTGCTGCCGAATATCCAGGTGCACGCATCTTTGGAGATATCGGTTGCTACACACTCGGCGCACTGCCTCCATTCCGCTCTATCGACAGTTGTGTGGATATGGGTGCTTCAATAACCATGGCAAAAGGTGCTGCCGACGCCGGTGTATTCCCATCGATAGCAGTAATTGGCGACTCTACATTTACACACTCAGGCATGACCGGTTTGCTGGATGCCATCAACGATAATGCAAACATTACAGTTGTAATCTCCGACAATCTTACAACAGCGATGACAGGAGGACAAGATTCTGCCGGAACAAACAAGTTTGAAGCCATTTGCTTAGGTCTCGGACTATCGCCCGAACATGTGCGTGTGGTTGTTCCGTTGCCAAAGAACATGGAAGAGATTACCAAGACCATACGCGAGGAGATTGAATATAAAGGCGTTTCTGTCATCATTCCACGCCGTGAGTGCATGCAGACGCTGCAACGCAAGTTAAGAGCCAAGAAATAAGAAAAAGACAATAATGAAAAAAGACATCATACTGGCAGGTGTGGGCGGTCAAGGAATCCTCACCATTGCCACAATAATAGGAGAGGCAGCCACACAGGCAGGACTCAATCTTAAACAGGCCGAGGTGCATGGCATGAGTCAGCGAGGAGGCGACGTGCAGTCAAACCTACGCTTATCAACAGAGACAATCCACTCCGACCTCATCAGGCAAGGAGGCGCCGACGTCATCATTTCAATGGAACCGATGGAGGCATTGCGCTATCTTCCTTATCTGAACAAGGAGGGATGGGTGGTAACATCAGCCGCTCCGTTCAAGAATATTCCCAACTATCCTGACAAGGATGCTCTTGAGGGCGAACTGAATGCACTGCCAAACATTGCCATGCAGGACATCGAGGCCATGGCAAAGGACAACGGAGTACCAAAGAGTGCCAACGTAATACTTCTTGGCATGGCCGCAAAATACATCGGCATCCTCACACCAGAGCAGTTGCGCGAGAGTATCGGTCGCATATTTGCAGCCAAGGGCGAGAAGATAGTAGAAGCTAATCTCAAGGCGTTCGACTTGGGGCTGAACGTTGAATAACATCAGAGGCAAAAGACATGAAGATATTCAGCGAAGAACTAGTGGCCAAAACAGCACAGGAACTGCATGTGGCTGATTTGTCGAGAGCAACTATCGGCGAGGTATTGCTTGTAGCACAGCATCTTGAGAAACAGACAGGAATACCGTTCATCAGGATGGACCAAGGTTCGCCAGGTCTGCCAGTAAACCGACTTGGCGTTGAAGCCGAGAAAGCTGCACTCGACCGCGGTGTCGGTTCTCAGTATCCAGCAGCAGCCGGCGTGCCAGAACTGAAACATGAAGCATCGCGCTTTGTAAAGGCATTTCTTGACATTGACATATCAGAGCGTTCTTGCGTACCTACAACTGGCAGTGTGGCAGGTTCGTTCGGAGCATTCATCGCCTGCACGCAACGCATACCCGGCAAGAACAAAGTGTTGTTTATTGATCCGGGATTCCCCATACAGAAATCGCAACTGCGCATAATCGGTGCCGAGTGGGAAGAGTTCGACATTTTCAAGTATCGCGGCGAGGGATTGCACGACAAACTTGAAAGCATACTCAAGGCTGGCAATATTGCAGCAATCATTTATTCCAACCCGAACAATCCTGCTTGGATATGTCTGGAGGAGGAAGAGTTGGCTATCATCGGCAAACTGGCAACCGAATATGATGTAATTGTTCTGGAAGACCTTGCATATTTCTGCATGGACTTCCGCACCGACATGGGACATCCGTTCAAACCGCCATTCGCACCTACAGTAGCACGATATACAGACAATTATATCCTTATGCTGTCTTCGTCGAAGATATTCAGTTATGCCGGACAGCGAATGGCTCTTACCTGTATTAGCGACAAGCTGTTTGAACGCCACTACCCTGCCCTTGCCGAGCGTTACAAGGATGCCGGCGTGTTCGGACAGACACTCATCGCATCCATATTATATATGATAACATCAGGATGCACCGCCTCAACGCAGTATGCCTATGCCGAGATGCTGAGATTGTCAACTGAGGGTGAAATCAACTTCGTCGAGGATACTCGCGAGTATGCCATAAGAGCAGAGAAGATGAAGAAGATTTTCACCGACAACGGTTTCCATATCGTTTACGACTACGATGTTACCCAGAAGGTGGGCGACGGTTTCTTCTTCACCATCGGCTATGGCAACATGAGCGGCGGTGACCTGCTTAAGGAACTGCTGTACTATGGTGTGAGCAGCATCTCGCTGTCAACCACCGGCAGCGAGCAGCAAGGAGTAAGGGCATGCACGTCAAGGATGAGAGAAGAACTATATCCTGTGATGGAGGAACGCATGAAAGCCTTTCATGAGGACCATCCTTTAGAACAATGACACTAAAACAATAATATATTATGAAGAAAAGTATAATGATGATGCTTTTGGTCGGTTTGATGTTCAGTGCACCGGCAGAAGCGGCAAAGAAAAAGAAGAAGGATAAGGAGGCGGCAACTGCTCCAGCAAAGAAACCGGAACCAAAGCCATCCATCGTACGCAACGGTTTGTTCAAGGTGAGCAAGATAAAGCAAGACTGGTATTTTGAAATTGGCGATTCACTAATCGGTCGTGAATTTCTAACCACTACCCGCTATACTTCTACACCAGCCAACTGCGGCGAGTTTGGTGGCGAACAGGTGAACGAGCAGACGGTATATTGGGAGGTTACGCCAGACAGTCAACTTGTGTTGCGCGCCAAGTTGCTTATCAATACCGCCGACAGCAGTCAGATGATAAACAAGGCCATCACCATTTCAAACGAGAACCCGATTATCGGTGCATTCAAGATTGAGTCTCACAAGAACAAGGCTTACAAGATCAAGGTCAACTCCTTCTTCAACGAGGACAACCCTGCCGTGGGACTCACCGACAGGACAAAGAAAGAATATGGTCTTGCCGCTCCCGTACCAGCAGCTTCATATATTGAGGACATCAAGAGTTTCCCTCTCAACACCGAGATAAGAATGGTGAAGACATGGAAGACTGGTCCTGCATCAACCCTGTTGACTGCAAGATTCACAGGCAAGGCCACCTTCGGTTTGAACATCTCGTTCATTCTGTTGCCTGAGAAACCTATGATGAAGAGATACTACGACCCGCGTGTGGGCTACTTTGCTGACAGTTACAATGAGTTTACCGACGAGCAGCAGCGAGTACAGTCAAAGCGTTTCATCGTTCGCTATCGTCTGGAACCAAAACCGGAGGATGTTGAGAAGATGAAGCGCGGCGAACTGGTTGAACCGCAAAAGCCAATCGTCTATTATATCGACCCAGCCACACCAAAACAATGGCGTCCATATCTTATTAAAGGTGTAAACGACTGGCAGAAGGCTTTTGAAAAGGCTGGCTTCAAGAATGCCATCATCGGCAAGGAGTGGCCAGAGAACGACTCAACCATGAGCATGGAGGATGCACGTTTCTGTGTAATCCGCTATTTGGCATCACCTATCGAGAATGCTTATGGACCTAATGTTCACGACCCACGCACAGGTGAAATCCTTGAGAGCCACATCTGTTGGTATCATAACGTAATGAGTCTGTTGCACGACTGGTACATGATTCAGGCATCATCAATAGACGAGGCTGCACAGAAGATGAATTTCGACGAAGAACTGATGGGCGAACTCATCCGTTTTGTGTCTTCTCATGAGGTGGGTCACTCGCTCGGACTCCGCCACAACTTCGGTGCAAGCAGTACCGTTCCTGTTGACAGCCTGCGCGACAAGCAGTGGGTAGAGAAATACGGGCACACTCCGAGTATTATGGACTACGCCCGTTTCAACTACGTGGCACAGCCAGAAGACGGTATCTCTCGCAAAGGCATCTTCCCTCGCATCAACGACTATGACATCTGGGCAATACAGTGGGGTTACACTCCGATGATTGGAGCAACCGATGAGGACTGCGACCGCCAGATGCTGGAGAAACTGGTGGAGAAGAATCTCAACGGCAACAAGCGTCTGTGGTGGGGCGACGGCGAAGGCTATCGTAACGACCCTCGCTGTCTAACAGAGGACCTTGGCGACGACGCCATGAAGGCCAGCGAATACGGAATAAAGAACCTGAAGCGCATGCTGCAGAACTTGCCAAAGTGGACTTACGACAAGAAAGACTACTACAATGCTAACCTTTCTAAGATGTACAGTCAGGTGCTCAACCAGTTCAACCGCTACAACGGTCATGTAATCGGACAGATTGGCGGTATGATGAGAGACTTCAAGACCATCGACCAGAAGGGTGATGTATTCACAGCACAGCCAAAAGCTAAGCAAAAGGCGGCAATGGCATATCTCGACCGCAATGTGTTCACTGAACCGGCATGGCTCACCGACAATGAGTATATGATGCGATTGACAAACGACCCGCAAGAGTTTGCTTCAGCAATTGGCACTGCTGCTGTTGTGCGCCTGATGGTCAAGGTAAGAAATAACGACCTCAACAAGGAATATACAGCCGACGAACTGCTCACTGACATGACTCGCATGCTCTTCAAAGAGGCAGGTACGGGCAGAAAGGTTAGTGATTATCGCGCTAAGTTGCAGACAGCATTTGTCAGTCAACTGATAAGTGCATATGAGGCATCAATGGCAACAACAGCCAACCGCCCTTACGTATTGCGCACATTGAAGCAACTGAAACAACGCACGGCATCGGCAATGAACAGCGGCGACAGTGCCACTAAGGCCCATTATACCAACCTGAACGACGTTATCAGTCGCGCATTAGAAATAAAATAACCCTAAAAACTAAATAAGACAAAATGATTTGGAATCCTAACAAAGAATGCATGAGCCGTGACGAGATGCACGCATTGCAAAGCAAACGGCTCCAGAAACTGGTAACATACGTATATCATAATGTACCATTCTACCGCAACAAGATGCAAGCTATGGATCTATCACCTGAGGACATACGCAGCATCGACGACATCGTAAAACTGCCTTTCACCACAAAGCAGGATTTGCGCGACAACTATCCTTACGGCCTGCAGGCAGCTCCTCCATCAGAAATCGTGCGCGTGCATGCCTCATCAGGAACAACTGGCAATCCTACGATAGTCGGTTATACACGCAAGGATCTTGCCGTATGGTCGGAAGTGATGGCACGATGCCTCACCTCCTATGGCGTAACACGCGATGACACCTTCTCTGTTGCCTATGGTTACGGACTGTTCACCGGCGGACTTGGTGCCCACTATGGTGTGGAGAATCTCGGTGCGACAGTAATTCCTACATCAACAGGAAATACTGAGAAGCACATCCGCCTCATCCGCGACCTGAAGATAAGCGGTATTGCATGCACTCCTTCATATGCTCTCTATCTGGCCGAGACACTCGACAAGATGGGACTGACCAAGGAAGATATCGGTTTGCGCATCGGTGCTTTCGGTGCAGAACCATGGACAGAGAATATGCGCAAGGAAATAGAAGAGCGTTTGGGACTGAAAGGTTACAACATCTATGGCCTTAGCGAGATTATGGGTCCTGGCGTTTCATACGAATGTCAGGAACAGAACGGTTCACACATCTGCGAGGATCACTTCTATCCGGAGATTATCAATCCAGACACACTCGAGCAGTTGCCAATCGGTCAGCAGGGAGAACTGGTGTTCACCACTCTCACCAAAGAAGGAATGCCAGTGTTGCGCTATCGCACGAAAGACCTCTGCTCACTGATGCAAGGCGAATGCAGTTGCGGACGCACAGCTGTTAGAATGGGACGCATTGTCGGACGAAGCGACGACATGCTCATCATACGCGGTATCAACGTATTCCCATCACAGGTTGAGAGTGTCATCCTTGAAATGGCTGAGTTTGAACCGCAGTATATGCTGGTTGTTGACCGCATCAACAACCTCGACACATTACAGGTGCAGGTTGAGGTGCGCAAGGATTTCTTCTCAGACGACATCGGCAGCATGCTGGCAATGAAGAAGAGACTTGCAGATAAGCTGAAGAGCGTGCTTTCTATCAGTGCCGACGTGAAACTGATGGAGCCAAACAGCATCGAGCGCAGCCAGGGCAAGGGCAAGCATGTGATAGACAAGCGAATACTTAAATAAACAGTACTATTCTATGGGCTACCAGCAAGTCGCCCTTAGGATAAAACATATAAAACCTTAAAATCATGACAATAAAACAATTATCTGTTTTCCTTGAGAACAAGACAGGAAGAATTAATGAAGTAACAAAGATATTAGGTCGCAACGGTATCAACATGCATGCATTCAGTATGGCAGAGACAACCGATTTCGGTATTCTGCGACTGATTGTCAGCGAAGTAGATAAGGCTGTAGAGGCACTGCGCAACGAGAGTTTTGCCGTTACCCTCACCGATGTCATCTGCATCAGTTGCCCTAACGTTGCCGGTTCACTGTCGGTAATCCTCGAACATCTGGCAGAAAACCAGATATTCATCGAATACATGTATGCCTTTGCCGAAGGCGATAAGGCAAACATCGTTATCCGTCCTAACGACATCGCCAAATGCGAGAAGGTTCTGGAGGAGTGCGACTGCTCCATCAACGCATACAATCAATAATAATGAATCTGTGGACGATGAATGCTTGTTGTCATTCATCGTCCTTCATTAAATATCCATCGCTAAACGCCAAACTACATGATAAGCAAACACAAGGTGCTGGCATCAATGATACGCAGTTTCTTCGGAGCATATACAGCAGGCATCATCGACAGTCATGTCACTGACATATACGAGAAGCACAAGCCGCAAACAATCAAGAAAGTGATGCTGGAGCACTACGAGCAGATATCTGTCGCGTTCCACGACATCCTCTTCTACCCCATAGCACATATCAACTACACAGAAGAGGAAATAACCAGATGCTTGCAGGACAACTACAAAGAAGGCACAACCATGATTGAACTTGTGCAGCTGGCATGCAAGACCGACGAGATGCATAAGGCGATGATTGCAGAATACAAGAGGTATTTCGAGTCATTGCTCCAAGGACACATTCCTACTGCAAGCGAACATGAGAAAGCTTACATCAGAGGAGGAGACAGCATGGAAACGGGCGATGCCATAAAACTCGTTGTGCGCATCGTCATGACATCCTACTCGAAAGGCGTAAAGCAAAGCGGCAAGACTGACGCAACACTTCATCAGCCATCAATACTAAAACTCACTCTCGATGCCATGAACGTGCTTTTAAGCGATGAAGAAGCTGACATCAAACTACCCGAAAGTGACGGCGGACTTGCCGGCATGTTCTACAAGGCATGTAAGAAACAGGAGTATTTCCAACTGATGACAGAAGCAATGGACGAGGCATACGGTACCATTGCCGATGACGATGATGACCACTAACAACAAACTAAAGAAAATTATAATGAGAAGACTATTATCCCTGATTCTGATAGCAATAATCACCATGCCCGCATTGGCACAGTTTTCTAAACCACGCAAGCAATATGTTGAATATCTTGCAAAAACCAACAATGCCACACGCCTCTACCATCTTGGAGAACAAGCCATGCTTACCATCGAGGCATACAAAGGCGGCAATCCGCTTAACGGAGTAAAGGTTTATTATCGTGTAGGCGATGAAATGATGTTGCCTGCAAAGGAAGACTCGGTAGAGTTTGTCAACGGCATAGCCACGATACAGATGGGAACCATGCTAAAACCAGGTTTCCGTGCGTGCAATTACCGGTTCACTGTTTATGACAAAACCTACAAGGATTTACTAAAAGTTGGTTACGAACCGTTCAGGATTGAGACATGCACACCTATGCCTGAAGACTTCGAGAAATTCTGGCAGAAGACAATGAAGGAGACCAACAAGGTTGACCTTGCTCCAGAGATAACCCCACTGCCTAAATATTCAACCGATAAGGTGGAGGTATCGCTTGTAAAACTCACTGTCGGCAAGAACGGTCGCAACATGTACGGTTACTTGACAAAACCAAAGGATGGCAAGAAACACCCCGTACTTTTCTGTCCGCCTGGAGCTGGTTCATCAAAAATACAGCCAACAACATATTATAGTGAGCAAGGATATATCTACATGAACATCAACATCCATAGTGGTTGCAACTCCGAACTCAGCGACGAGGAGTTTGCCAAGGCGCGTAAGGTGGCAGATGACTACACACACAACGGTATAGAGGACAAGGAATCATATTATTACCGTGAGGTATATGCCGGTTGTTCACGTTGTGTCGATTTTCTCTGCACATTGCCAGAGTGGGACGGGAAGAACGTTGGCGTTACCGGTGGCAGTCAGGGCGGAGCACTCACCATTATTACAGCTGCTCTGAATCCCAACGTAGACTTCTGCGCTCCCTTCTATCCTGCCTTGAGCGATGTGCTCGGTTTCTTGCATGGACGTGCAGGCGGTTGGCCAAAGTTCTTCCAAAACAAAAAGGAGAAAGTTGGAGCAGAACAGACACTACCCTACTATGATGTTGTCAATTTTGCCCGCATCATGAAATGTCCTGTATTCTATTCTTTCGGCTATAGCGACGACACTTGTTCGCCAACATCATGCTTCGCCGTATATAATGCCATTAAAGCCCCGAAGACTCTCGCCACAACAACCACCAACGGCCACTGGCGCTTCCCGGAGACCAACGACGAGTCGTTGAAGTGGATGAGGAATCTTTGGGAATAAAAGATTTTATTGCTAATCATTTCCTTCTGTAAAGGATAAGAAACACTAATTCTTTCCTTTTCAGAAGGAGACATGAATTATTTATATTCAGTACGAAATGGAATAAGCGTAGTTGCCTGTCCTTTCAAAACTACAACACGACTATTACTAAACTATAAATGCATAAGACAGCAAAAACTATACTGGCATTATTGACAATCACGATATTCTGCGCTTGCCAACAAAACCCGAAAGAGGCGATGGCAATTGAGAATGCGGAAAGAATGATTGCCCACAACCCTGATAGTGCCCAGACAATTCTCAATCAGATTAATCCGCAAGGCAATAACGAACTGCATGCTTCGTGGGCAGCACTCAAGGTGTGGGCGGCATACCGTTGTTATCAGCCGGACATCAACGAACAAGACCTGCAGACGGCATTCAACTACTTTGCACATCGCGGCATAAAGAACAGGAAAGCACTTGTTTACTATCTAAGGGCTGTTGTTCATGAGGAGAAGAATATTGGCGACGAAGCTGATTGGATGGAGGATTTGAGACGAGGATGTACTGAGGTTGAAAGTACCGATGACCATTTTCTCGCTGCCCAGCTTTTCCACAGATACGGCATAGGCCTACAGAAACGCAAAAGGTATGACGAAGCGGGAGCCTTTCTTAACAAGTTTATGACTCGTGCGGAACAAGCTGGAAACAAGTCTGACATTATAATTGCTCATATCAACCTGTCAAACCTCAGCCTGGAGCGCAACAGGGAGAAGGGCGAATATGAAGAGGCTATAGCGTATGCACAGAAAGCTGTTGAAAAAGCACAAGGGTGGAAGATGCCGGGCGAACTTGGCAAGGCATTAGGGCAGTTGTCTATCTGTTGCGGACACAACAAGCAATTTGACGAGGCTTTGCGATATGCCATCCAGGCAAAGGACATCGACGAGCATCAATATAATACGGGGAAGCGCAAAGAACCGGTAAGATATACGCGTATCGCAGATGCGCATCGCAAGCTGGGGAATGCAGATTCTGCCATCTATTATGCAACAAAGAACCTGAAGCATCCGGAACTGACTATACGCATGAATGGCATCCAACTGCTTTATATGATTAATCGCGACTTGATTCAGGACTATCAGAAGAGCACTCGCTATATGGAGACTTTCCAGCTGATGAAGGATTCGCTTGCCACGAAATTGAAAAGCGAGCAGGTGATAAGACGTGAGATGGATAACGAAAGTGCCGAGGCTCTTGAGAGTCAGAAGACTGGATATAATTACTTATTACTGTCTATTGCCATCGTCGTAATATTACTTGCAATATTGGTTACGGTTTATAGACTAAGGTTGAAAAGGCAGAAGCGCTTGTTGAGCGAATCGGCAACCGTGATACAGGAGCAACAGGCACACGAGCAGTTGCTGACAGAGGAGATTGTGAACAGCAACAAACTGATAAGCGAACTGCATGAGTCACCACATTTCTTGAGTCAGTCAAACTGGGACATGCTGTATTCCGTTACCGAAAAGGCTTATCCTGATTTCTTGTCATCATTAAAAAAACAATTCGCGGATCTTACGGATGTTGACGTGCAGGTGGCACTATTGATAAGGCTGCATTTTAGTGGCAGTCAGATAGCGACTATGATGGCTGTATCTCCTTCGTCGGTAACAAAGCAGAAACAACGCATGAAGAAGCGCATGGCAAAGTCTAATCCTACACTTTTCCAAGCGGAAATGTCGCTGGACAGCTTCATCCAATCGCTTTAAAGTTGTCCTGTCCACCTGTACACAACAATCACTTCTGATAATCAGACAGTTAGCAACCAAGCTGTCCACCTTGTTTTCTTTGTCGTATTACGGATTCGTTGTAACTTTGCAGCATCAAAATCATTTAAAATCTCAAAGTTATGAACAGACGAATAAGACAGTATCTTGGCATTATCGCTGCCGTTGTTGTTTATTATGTGGTACACGAAGGAGCGCATCTCCTTACCGCTTTGTATTATGGAGTGTTTAAGAATATCCAATTCATGGGTATTATCGGCATACAAATTGATGTCTATAACACCCGAATGACTGACACCCAGATGGGAGTTCTTTGTATCATGGGGCCAGTAGCGACATTCATAGCCGGTTATCTTATGGTGTTTTTAACCCAAAGCATTTGCAACCTGAAATCTGATGTTGTACGTACCATCGGTTGGTACACATCGCTCATCTTGCTACTGCTCGACCCCATCTACCTCGTCGTGCTGCAACATTTTGTTGGCGGAGGCGACATGAACGGAATTTCTCTACTGATGCCTGAAATGTATGCCACATTAGTTTGGCTTCTCGTCGGTATAGTCAACTTATATACATTAATAAAATATGTATATCCAAAATATTCACTTTCTTTCAATAAGAAAAACTCTGAACGATGATTTCCATTTGCATTCTTTTAATTTCGTTGAGCATGGCTGTATGCCAATACGCCTGTGCTCAAACAAGACAGACATCTGTAATTATAAGCGGACAAGTAACCGACTTTAATGGCAACGCCATGGCTGGTGCCTCGGTATTCTGGCAAAACGAGTCGTTTGATGACGTATGTTCTGCCACCTGCGATGAAAACGGATATTACAAAATTTCTGTTCCATGCGGGCGACACTATTGCATAAGTGCCATCAACATGCAAGAGTATCCTAAGTCAAAAGAACTGAAGGTAAGTTCGCCCGACGATATGCGGTTGGAGTTCTGGGGATGGAATTTTATTGCCGACCACGATACCACTCTCAATATACGCTATCACAGGATGGAGGCATACGGCGTAAATGTCTTTTCAATACAAGGCGCCACACCTGCATATCAGATATATGTACGCCCGATGAGTCTTACACGGACCATCGAATGGACAAAGAACCAGACGGCAGAAGCAAACCTCGCCCCGCCTGCAGACAAGTTAGAGGTCAAGGTATTCATAGATGGTGAAGAGGTTGACGTTTTAATGAAACAGGCCGTCAAGGAATACTTCTGCGACACACAGACAGGTACGGGTTTCTTAATCAGCGTCAACAAACCTGATGTCCGCCCTACCCGTCCATACTCAACATTCCGAATCGTACTTGCTGATTTGGAAAATGGCGACAAAGGTGAAGCCATTTATCATTATGAGCATAAAGATTACATGAAGTAATAAGAACATCAGATATAAACAAATTATGGAACAGAAATTTTGTCAGAGCTGCGGAATGCCGCTCACAGAAGTTATCCTCGGCACTAATACCGATGGTTCAAAGAACGAAGATTACTGCATCTACTGCTATAAGGACGGGGCCTTTACTGGCGACTTCACCATGGAACAGATGGTTGAATACTGCTCCATGTTCGTGGAGGAATACAACAAGAATACAGGTCAGAACCTCACAGCATGCCAGTATAAGGAAGTCTTGCGTAAGTTCTATCCTACCCTTAAACGTTGGAAGGGCGATAATGCAAACATCCCTCATGCCGATCATCCCATGAAAAAGGTCTTTATCGAGGAGGTCAATGCCCTTGGTATAACTGGCCTTCACATCGATAATCTCTACGTTTTACAAGGTTCGTTCATCAACCAGCCATACAATATAAATGGCAACGAAGTAAAGTTTTTTGATGATAACGCCACCTATTGGGGCAATCAGATTATGAAAGATGATAATCGTTGCTACGGCATCGCCTGCTGCGAAAAGTTCATCCTCGTAAGTGAATACGGCAAGGATGGGGCGAATGCGGAATTGGTACTGTTAAAGAGAAGGAGCAAATGAACTGTTTTAACATTATTCATTATAAAACAATAAAAAAGAAATGAAAAAAGAAGAAGAAAACGACAACAACAAATACCTGGTATATGGATTATGCTTCGGTCCTTTAATCGGTATGGGAATCAGCTATATCATTAATTGCGAACCCGTTAATGGTATCATCTATGGTCCACTGGCAGGACTTGCAATTGCAGCATTATTCAAAAGCATTAAGGGCAAGTGCTCCTCAGAGACTAACGACGAGTCACAGGAATAGATGAAGCATCTTTGTGAGTAAAAGAATTTTATCCTAACCCTTTCCTTCTGAAAAGGAAAGACTTCATGTTTTTTATCCTTTTCAGAAGGAAACTCCACCCATTTCTATCCACTAAAAAGTGGAATAAGTGTTGTTTTTTGGTCCTCTCAAAGTAGAATAAGTGTTGTTTTTAACTCGATAACATACCCAAACAGATATGTTATCGAGTCTTTTTCATTGGTTTGTATTTCTCAAAAGAGCATTTCTTTTCATTAAAGTCAACCTGCACATCGCCGATGCGCCCTAACCTGTTTTTTCTAACAATAACAATAGCAAGGTTTGAGATGTCGCTCCCATCAATATCCTCTATAACTCCATAATAAGAGGGTCTTTGAATAATCCATACAGAATCAGCCACGTTTTCTATTGCACCGCACGAAGACAAATTTGACAAGAACGGTCTTTTCCCCTCAAAACCGTCGTGAGCAACCGAACCTCTATTAATATCCGAAGAAACAATTATAGGTATATTCAATTCAACGGCAAGACTCTTTAAATCAATGCACACCCTCTCCATCGCTATGGCATCCATCTTATCGTCACCAGCAACAAACAATCTCTGTATCGTCTCAATGAAGATAAATTTCACACCGTTTTGCTCTACCATTTCTTTCGCCTTCAATCGGACATTCTCCTGCGTCAGTTCATTATTGGCATATAGATAAAACGGCAAGTCCGGCATATCTTCATCGTCTAAGACATTATTAACATCCTCCGGGTTACTGCTTACTTCCTTGTCAGTCAAGGTATTTACGACACGAGAAAGGAAAACAGGATTAGCTGTATCTATCGCCGTGAACAAGGCTACTGGTATATTGCTCTTTATAAGATTTTTGGCAACAGAGAGTATCATCGCAGTCTTACCCATAGCCGGGCGCGATGCTATAACGCACAACTCTCCAGGTTTGAATCCTTGAACCATTTCATCCAGCTCTTCAAGTCCCGACATCAATGGCGCATATTCCATACCGCCATCATCAGATTTCAGATTGCTTATTATATCTTTAATTCTCATATTTACCATTGTTTAAGTGATGTTGAGTCACCGAGCCAGCTTCCTAAATCACAACCGCCGTTCCGCTGGTTGTCACCATAATCATTGAGTTACCTTCACCGATAGTGCCATAGTCAATGTCGATACCAATGATGGCATTGGCACCTAAACTCTGGGCTCTCTCTATCATTTCGCGCATAGAGGTGTCCTTTGCCTCGCGCAATACAGATTCGTAACTGCCAGAGCGACCGCCAAACGTGTCTCGGAGGTTTGCAAGGAAATCCTTGAACATATTGGCACCGATAATTGTCTCACCAGTCACCACGCCCTTATACTCTCTAACAGGCCTGCCTTCAATAGAATTTGTTGTTGTTAAAACCATATTTATAATGCTTAATTAGTTCGCTAACGCTCATCAGCTTCGCAGTCATAATTCATAATTCGTAATTCACAATCCCCCTCCTTCGGAGGGGCTAGGGAGGTCTATACCGTTATCTCTCCACTGCCGTAGCAACGATGATGGTCGCTGTCATATACAACACAGAACTGACCGGGAGCAACGCCGTGAATCTGCTCAGCAGAATGAATGATGTATGCGCCGTCTGCTGTCTTCTCCACCGTAGCCTTGTGATGCTCCGGGGTATGGCGAATCTTGAACGTTATGTGCTCAGGAAGCTCCGGTTCTGTGAGGAAATGGAAATCGTGAACGGGGAAGTCCTGCTTGTATGCCGTCTGCGGGTCGTAACCATGAGCCACATAAAGAATGTTGTTCTCCTGGTCTTTCTTAACAACAAACCACGGTCCGCCACCAAAGCCCATGCCCTTGCGCTGACCAATGGTGTGGAACCAGAGGCCCTTGTGCTTGCCGATAAACTTGCCAGTCGCGAGTTCTATCACGTCGCCGGGGTTCTCACCGAGATAGCGGCGTATGTATTCGTTGTAGTTTATCTTACCAAGAAAACAGATGCCCTGCGAATCCTTTCGCTTTGCATTCACAAGATGTTCACGCTCCGCAATCTGGCGCACCTCATCCTTCATATATCTGCCAATGGGGAATATCGCCTTTTGCAACTGCCAATCGTAAATCTGAGCAAGGAAATCGGTCTGGTCTTTCACCGGGTCGGGAGCTGTTACCAACCATTTCTTGCCGCCGATAATCTCTGTACGGGCATAATGACCTGTGGCAATGAGGTCGTACTGATGCCCCATCTTCTCGTGAAAAGCACCAAACTTAATCAGTCGGTTGCACATCACGTCGGGGTTGGGCGTAAATCCGTTGCGCACCTTGTCCATGGTGTATTTCGTCACACCGTCCCAATATTCCTTGTGGCAGTCAACCACCTGCAACTTGCAACTATACTTGGCCGCCACGGCAGTAGCCATCTCAAGGTCTTCCTCCGAAGTGCAATCCCACTCCTCCGCTTCTTCCGGCCCTATCTTTATATAAAAGCAATCGGGATGAAGCCCCATGCGCGCCATCTCGTATACCACAACCGAACTGTCAACACCACCAGAGAGCAGTACGGCAATCTTCTTATCTTCCAAGTTCTGCATTATATATAAATAATGTATAATGCAAAGTTACGCCAATTTGACGATAGAGACCGACTAAGCAGATATAATTAATGTTAAATATGGGCAACAATCCATTGTCGAATGAATAAATAAGCATATCTTTGTGCTATCAAAATAATATCACTTTAAAAAACAAATAAATATGAACAAAGGAGAATTTACATTTAGCGGAACGACACTCAACGGCTTCCTTATGCTGTTTGTCAACTTGTTTTTAACCTTCGGCAGTATTGCCGGCATTGTATATGGTATCATTTTGGATAACGCCACTGGCGGAGTTATGATTGGCCTTAGCATTGCGCTGATGATTACTACATTTTTCTTGTGGGGCGGTTTCATTATGCTCGAACCAGGCGAGGCTCGCGTGATGGTGTTCTTCGGAAAGTATTGCGGTACATTCACACAGACAGGCTACTTCTGGGTAAACCCATTCATCACAGCCAAGAAAATATCTCTGCGTGCACGCAACCTCGATGTCGAACCTATAAAGGTGAATGACAAGACCGGCAATCCGATAATGATTGGTTCGATGCTGGTTTGGAAACTAAAGGATACATACAAGGCAATGTTCGAAATTGACTCACAGACAATTGCACAGTCGGGAGCAGCCAAGGCAAACGAGGTGACAGTTGGAACATCGGTGGCCAGCGTGATGAGCGCATTCGAGCATTTCGTAAAGATACAGAGCGACGCTGCCCTTCGTCAGGTGGCAGGACAGTTTGCATACGACGATACCGACTCCAACCACGAGGAAGTGACACTGCGTGGCGGTGGTACCGAGATAAACGAACTGCTTGAGCGCACACTCGACGAGCGTCTGGCAATGGCAGGCATCGAGATTGTAGAGGCACGCATAAACTATCTGGCTTACGCCCCTGAGATTGCAGCCGTAATGCTCCGCCGCCAGCAGGCATCAGCCATCATCACTGCTCGCGAGAAGATTGTTGAGGGTGCGGTGTCAATGGTCAAGATGGCTCTCGACAAGTTGTCAGCAGAGGGAGTCGTTGAACTCGACGACGACAAGAAGGCAGCCATGGTAAGCAATCTGCTCGTGGTTCTTTGTGGCGACGATACCGCACAGCCGGTTGTGAATACGGGGACTTTGAATCATTAGGCCTCACCCCCTCTCCATAATGAGAGGGGAGTAAAAAGCAAAGCGACCTGAAATATATGGCAAAAGAGAAATCAAAGACCAAGAGTTTCATTCTTCGCATCGATGGCGATACGATGGATGCAATAGAAGCGTGGGCAGCCGATGAGTTCCGCTCTACCAACGGACAGTTGCAGTGGATCATCACGGAAGCCCTACGCAAGGCCAAGCGATTGCCAAAGAAGAAAAAGAATGACACAGAACAAACCGATGGAGAAGAGATTTAACATAAACGACGTAAAGATGCGCCGCACCCTGAAAGGCACGATGCTGGAGTTTGCCACCGCCATAATACTGCTGGCAGCATGGGCGATAATACTATACTTCTGGTTTGTGTGCGACGATCTGCGCGGTAAGGCATACGCCATCGTAGGCATACTGCTCTCGGCTGCATCAGCCGGAGCACTGGCATTGGCATACCATCCAAAGTTCATCCATGTTGTCTCACGGTTTTCTTCAGAACGTCAGGTGTTTGTGGGATGCGAGTTTGTTCGTGTACTTGCACTTGAAGCTGCCTGCATGCTGTTGTGGACAATGCTTTCGGTGTTTATGAACGTGCCTGCCAACCAAAACATTTTTACCATTATCATTTTCGCAACAACGATTGTCTATGCCATAAGAATGAGCAAGGCAAGATAAAGAAAGGAGCAAAAGCATGAAACTATCTAAAGACAACCGCCCGGCGGTAAAGGTGAACCGCACACTTGAGGGCACAATATTCGAGATAGCAGTAGCAGCAATACTCATCATCTCGTGGGTGTATCTAATCGTCAATATTGACAAATTGGCATCCTCATTTCCGTTCTCTCAATGCGTAGTCACATCTGCTGTTGCTCTCTGCATGATGGCGGCTGCCTATTTTCCAAACAGCATCAACATGCCCGTGAGAATAGAAACGCCACGCCAATATTCTCTTGCCATCCGCATGATACGTATTGTTGGAGTTATCTTGAGTCTTATTCCGGCCGCAATGGTTATATCAGACAACATGGTTCTGCATATTGTCCTCATATCCTCCATGTTTATCGTCATCATCATCTTTGGTGTATTGATATACAGGACAAAAGGATAATTTGATAAAAAGAAAAAGGCTTCTGATTAGAAGCCTTTTCTGTATTTTCCCTCTTCCTTATCTTCAAGCATACTCAGATACGACTGGTAGCGGCTTTCGGCAATGTAGTGGTCTTCGAGAGCTTTCAAGACAGCACAACCCGGTTCTTTTGTATGCGTACAGTTATTGAAACGACAGTCCTTGGAGAAGTGGAATATCTCCTTGAAATAACTCGTCAGCTCTTCTGGTTCGATATCAAACGTTCCAAAACCTTTGATGCCAGGAGTATCTATCAGATAACCGCCATCTGGCAGTAACAGCATCTCACTGAATGTCGTGGTGTGCATGCCGGTGTTATGGGCATCGCTAATCTCGGATGTGCGCAGATTGGCATCTGGGAGTATCTGATTTATCAACGTTGACTTACCCACCCCACTATTTCCGCTCAGCACGGTAATCTTACCTGCAAGCAACGCCTTAAGACCATCCACCCCATCGCCATTGGCTGCAGATATAGCCATGCACTGATAACCAATGTTATCGTACATTGCCATAACCATCTCCTGATAGTGCAGTTCCTCTTCAGATAGCAGGTCGGTCTTGTTGAAAACCAACACCACTGGAATGCGATAAGCCTCTGCCGATGCCAAGAAGCGGTCGATAAAGGTCAGCGACGTCTCTGGATAGTTGATGGTAACAACCAGTACTGCCTGATCGACATTAGCGGCAATGATATGACTTTGCTTGGAGAGATTGGACGACTTGCGTATGATATAGTTGCGCCTGTCTTCAATCTCCGTGATAAAAGCCGTACCCTCCTGATTGGTGATAATCTCAACCCAGTCGCCCACGGCAACGGGATTGGTGCTGCGTATTCCTTTCAGTCGGAAGTTACCCTTAATCTTGCTGTCTATCAGTTGGCCGTCGTCGGTCTTCACGGTGTACCAGCTACCCGTGTTCTTTACAACTAAACCGCGCATGTGTTATTTAGTAAACGAGTTGACAAGTTGACGGGGCTATACTGTCATTATCTCCTTGTTCTTCTCGGCAAGCAGGTCGTCAACTTTCTTGATCATCTTGTCGTGAATCTTCTGGAGCTCGTTCTCAGCATCCTTCTGAGCGTCTTCAGCAAGACCGTCTTTTGTTGCCTTCTTGAACTTATCCTTCATGTCGGCACGGATAGTACGAATCTGAACCTTAATCTGTTCGCCCATCTTGTTGCACTGCTTTGCCAATTCCTTACGGCGCTCTTCTGTTGGCTGCGGAATACCAAGGCGGATAATCTCACCGTTATTCTCCGGAGTGATACCCACATCAGAGTTTAGGATAGCCTTCTCGATGTCGCGAATCTGCTTCTTGTCCCATGGACGGATAGCGATTGAACGCGCATCAGGTGTTGACACGTTGGCGACTTGGTTCAATGGAACCATCGAACCGTATGATTCTACTCGGATACCGTCTAAAATAGCTACGTTGGCACGTCCGGCACGAACACGTGAGAGTTGCTCTTCAAGGTGCATCACACCCATTTCCATTTTCTCTTCAGCCGAAAGCAATGTTTCTTTTACGTCTATCATATATTAAATGTATTTAGTTTTCTGAGTTACAAATTTAGATATTATAATTCAATTACACAAGAAAAATGCCTAAAAATAGTTTTTCGAGCCTCATCTTACAACACTCTTGCAAAATAACGAAACGACACTTTTAATTATTTAACGAAATTGTAACAGCGCTATTATAAGGAATGTTGATGCAAATGATTAACTTTGCATCAGAAATATCAAGAACACTGTAATGCAGACAAACAACCATTATAAAATACTTGTTGTTGACGACGAGCAGGATCTTTGCGAGATACTGAAATTCAATCTTGAAACTGAGGGTTACACCGTTGATACCGCCAACTCTGCCGAAGAGGCACTGGAGACAGACATTGATCAATACAACCTGTTGTTGCTCGATGTCATGATGGGAG
Organism: Prevotella sp.; assembly: GCA_045602085.1. GTDB lineage: Bacteria > Bacteroidota > Bacteroidia > Bacteroidales > Bacteroidaceae > Prevotella. Next base: position 186,978 of record JAZSAV010000020.1, read on the forward strand.
AGATGTCAGGGTTTGCACTTGCCAAGAAACTGAAATCAGAGAGCGGCACAAGTATGATTCCTGTAATATTCCTCACAGCCCGCGACACGGAGAACGATATGATTACGGGGTTCAACATTGGCGCAGACGACTACATTTCAAAACCCTTTTCCATACGTGAGGTGATGCTCAGGGTGAGGGCTGTACTTCGTCGCACCAAGGCTGTTGGACAGAATGAGGATTGCAACGAAGGCATTAGTTATCAAGGACTTGTGTTGGACCTTAGCAAGAAGACAGTAAACATAGACGGCGAGAATATTCCGTTTACGAAAACCGAGTTTGAACTTCTGCACACATTGCTTGCCGAACGTGGCAGGGTGTTCTCACGCCAGGAACTGATAAACCGCGTATGGCCATCAGACGTGCTAGTACTCGACCGCACAGTGGATGTCAACATCACACGAATGAGAAAGAAGATAGGACGCTTTTCAAAGTGCATCGTCACCAGACAAGGATTCGGATATTATTTTAATGCTTAATGCTCATTAGCTTCTCAGTCTTCAATCCTTCAAATCTTCAATCCTTATGACCATCGGCAAACGACTATATTGGAGCGTTTTATCGCTATTCGTGATTTTTGCAGTTCTCTTTATCGTGTTCCAACAGACACGTGAAAAGGAGTTCAAGATTGACATGCTCAACCTAAGACTGCAAGACTACAACGAGCGAATGCACGAATCACTGGGATATATACAGAAGTTTGACGAAGAATCGATCAATAGTTATGTCAGCCAACACAGCATGCCCAACCTACGCGTAACGATAGTGATGCCCGACGGTAAGGTGGTGTTTGACAACAAGCGCAAGGACTATGACAATATTCACAACCACGGCGACCGCAAAGAGATAAGAACTGCTCTGAAACAAGGCAAAGGACACGATATAAGTCGAGCCAGCAATACCTTGAGCGGCGACTACTTCTACTCCGCCACTTTCTTTGCCGACCGCAACATCATAATACGCAGTGCTTTACCTTACAATAACGACCTTGCACAACAACTGCAAGCCGACCTGCACTATTTCTGGTTTGCCATAGCCGTGGTTTTGCTGCTGTCGGTTATCCTCTATCGGTTTATCAGTCGTCTTGACAGCCATATAGAGAAACTGAGACTGTTCGCACGAAGGGCTGACAACAACGAGAGTCTTGACACTGAAGAGCTTATAGAATTTCCGAACGACGAACTTGGCGAAATATCCGAATACATAATAAAAATTTACAAAAGGTTGCAGCGCACCAAGGAGGAACAGAACAAACTGAAACGACAACTCACACAGAACATTGCCCATGAACTGAAAACACCAGTGGCAAGCATTCAGGGCTATATTGAAACGATACTGCACAATCCGAATATAAGCGAAGAGAACAGGAAAATATTTCTGGATAGAAGTTACGCGCAGACACAGCGACTAACGAGTCTGCTATCCGACATATCAACACTCAACCGCCTCGACGACGCACCGGAACTGATGGTGTTCGAACCTATAGACATTGCCCATATGGTAGCACAGATTGAGCACGAGACAGCTCTCGACATAAAGAAACGCAATATGCAACTGACCTGCAATCTGCCTTCATCACTGCCCATCAACGGCAACCCCTCTATGATTTACAGCATATTCCGCAACCTCACCGACAATGCCATTGCCTATGCCGGCGACGGAACCACCATAACGATAGATTCAGTGCAGGAAGATGACAAATGGACATTTACTTTCAGTGACAACGGCGTGGGCGTAGAGAGCAAGCATCTTGACCGACTCTTTGAACGATTCTACCGCATAGACAAGGGCAGAAGCCGAAAGATGGGCGGCACCGGACTCGGTCTTGCCATAGTAAAGAACGCTGTGATTCTGCATGGCGGAACAATCACGGCATACAACAATGAAAAGGGCGGACTACGCTTTGTTTTCAGTTTGAAAACAAACGATACAGACAAGCAGCAGGAAGCATAACAGATAAATAGTGGCAACAGCTCATAAATATTGCAGTTTTTTTGTTCAATAAACGATTTTTTACTAACTTTGTACGCATAAAAACAGACAGCAAAACTACGAAAAATGCGTTCAAAGATATATTGGATATTTACTCTAACCATCCTTTTGGTTTCAAACATAGCCCTTGCCAATAACAACGACAGCATCCACAAACTGAGAATCTATACCAACGACAAACCGTTAGTATATGAGGATGCATACAACCAATGGCCTTACTCGTTTATCAACGACGAAGGCGAACCCGACGGTTTCAACATCGACGTGGTAAAGCTGGTACTCGGCAAACTGAACATCCCCTACGAGATACGTCTTACACATCCGAACATAACACTTGAGGACCTAAAGAAAGGCAACTCCGACCTTACCCTCGCCATCTACTCCAACTACAACAAGCAATATGGCACATTCGGACAGGCGGTTGTCAGCCTAATGACCCACAGCATTGCATCACCACTGTCAAACCCTACCAGAATTAAGAAGTTTGAAGACATAAAAGGCAACCGCATTATCGTAAACACCAACAGCGTTTGCCACCAAAACCTGATAAATGCAGACATAGAAGAGTGCGCCATTCCTCATGACGACATGCCAGAGGCCGTGATGCAAATCAGTACCGCCGACAGCGGACAGGTGCTATGGAACACGATGTCGCTGAAGTATATCATCAACAAATACCATCTGAGCAACCTCCATATCACCCCTATTCAGATGGATAATGACGAGTTCAGATTCTTGGCCAACGACACCATACTGCTTGGAAAACTTGACAGTCTGCTGCAGAACATCAAGGCCAACGAGGAACTCTACCCCATTAGAAACAAGTGGTTCTACCCCGAATCACACAACAGCGGCATACCTCATTATATATGGTACATTGCCGTAACCATGATCATCATCGCCATTATACTTATTCTTTCGCTCCTTCTGCACCGTATCAGGCTTAAGACAATGAGCGAAAACATAAAGCGGCGCAACAAGCGATTGGCTTTGTTCATGCGTTCAGGCCATATTCGCATGTGGACCTACAATACAGAACAACAACTGTTCTACACTTACGAAGCTGAAAGCGACAAGCCAAAGGACTTTACACCTGACAGTTTTTCAAAATATTTTGTATCAGACGACTTCAAAAAAATACTGGACAGCATAAAGGACATAGAAAATGGCAAGTACAGCAACAAGACATTGATGGTTAGATGCCACTCTTTAGAGGAGAATGCCAACGACAACATCTTCACACTCAACATCTCTGCACTGAAGAGCGACAGCAAAAAAACATCATTGCTGTTGGGTACACTGCGCAACATCACCAATGAGCATGTCTCTCTGCTCACAGCCAAGGACCTGCAACAAAGATACCGCTACGTGTTCGACACGTCAATGGCCGACATGATGTATTTCGACTGCAACGGAATGCTTACAGACATCAATGAGAAGGCGTGCGAGACGTTTGGCACTGCCAACCGCAAGGCCCTCATCAATGACGGCATACACCTCGACGACATCATCGGCATGTGCGAAACTGAGTTCGAACCTTCCGATAAGGTGTGGATTACAACCGTGTTCAACCTCGACCGAATGACCGACAGCAACAAGATGAAAAAGCATGTTGCCAGACGAGGAACGGTATATTACGAATTAAGAATGCTTACCATTCGCGACGATGACGGCAAACAGATATGCGTATTACTGTCGGCCATCGATATCAGCGAGACGACCAATGCCATAAAGACGGAGAAAAGGAAGACAAACATCATTGAAACTACAACAAGGCGGATAAGCGACTATGTGAACAGCATAAACAACGCCATGAGCATCAGCAACATCAAGATAGCCAACTACTACCCTGACTCAAGGATGCTGACAATAAAGCAGAACCTCAACAAGAAGCGCGTTGAGTTGTCGCAAGTGAGATGTCTTGAGTTTGTCGATCCAAGCGAATATGGGAAAGTGGGCAAGTTACTGAAGCTGATGGATAAGCGAAAGGCAGAAATCTTCACCGTAAGCATCAAAACAAAGCTAAAAGACAACGATGGCAGGGACTGCTACCTGCAACTCAACTTCGTGCCTATTATCGACAACGATAACAGGATAAGCCATTACTTCGGACTCTGCCGCGACATCAGCGAACTGACAGAGACCGAAGCCCGACTGAAAGAGGAAATGGAGAAGGCACAGGAGACTGAACTACTGAAGACCTCGTTCATGAGCAACATGAGCCACGACATCAGAACACCGCTCAACTCCATTGTAGGTTTCTCTGAACTCTTCAACACCGAGCACTCGCAAGAAGATGAGACTATCTTCATAGAAGAAATCAAGAAGAACACTAACATCTTGCTCAAGCTCATCAACGACATTCTGTTCCTCTCGCGCCTCGATGCCAACATGATTGAATTTAAGAAAGAACCGTGCGATGTTTGTACAATATTCAAGGCACATTGCAGCATGGGCTGGAGCAGCGAACTGAACAACAACGTTACCGCAAACATAGAATGTACTGATAACGACATGCTGCTACGCATCGACGGTTCGCAACTGGGCCGCATAGCAGAGATATTGGCACGCAATGCCGCGCTATATTGCAAACAAGGCAGCATAACGGCAAAGTGCGAATATATTATCGACAGACTTGCCATCAAGTTCGAGGATACAGGTGTTGGCATGCCCGAAGAAGCACTGCAGCATGTGTTCGACCGCTACGAGCAAACCGACAACGTGGAGCAATGCGGCACCAAGCTCGGACTGGCAATATGCAAGGAACTGGCAGAGCAGATGGGCGGACATATAACCCTATCATCAACACTGGGCAAGGGAACAACCATCCGCGTTATTATACCATGCGAGAAAGTAACTATTAAAGATGCCGCCGACAACAGCGACATAATAGCAGGCTAATGACTATGGACAGAAATATCTTTTACAACATATATGCAAGAACAGCAATGCTGTTTGTTGCCACACTGTTATGTTTAACGGCAAGCGGACAGGAAAACAGCAACGTATTAAGTAAATATACGAAAGAGAATCCGTTGGTAATCGCCGCCGATTGGGATTTTCCACCCTATGAGTACAGAGACAACCAGGGGCAACCGAGCGGTTACAACGTTGACGTCATTAGCACCATGCTCAGCGAACTGAACGTTCCTTATGTCTATGTGATGAAAGAATGGAGCAAAATTCAAGAACTGTTTCAGAACGGTGAGGCCGACCTGATAATCTCGCCAGTCAGCATAAACAGAATGCAGGACTGCCATTATAGCCGTGCCACACTGGGTGCCTACCGCATAGTGATTGCACACAAAGCCGACGTCACTCCACCTAAGAACATGGAGCAGTTAATGGCAAGCGACTCCCTCACGACCAAACAAGACGACCATGCGGCACAATCATTAATAGCTTTTGGCAAAACAATCACGGAAGACAACCTGTGCCTTCCACGCAAGGGACTTCGTGGTGTCGTTAGCGGCAAGTACAAGTACTATCTATGGGGCGAAAAACCATTGGAGTGGTTTGTGAAAGAGCAGAACCTGTCTGAAATCAAGCTTACGGTAACCGACATTCCCGCTGCCCATATAAGAATGGTGAGCAAGAACAAGGAACTGATTGATGCACTCGACGACAAGTTCGTGCGAATGGACCAGTCGGGAGTTATCGTAAAACTACACAACAAGTGGCTACATCCAGAACTTGCCGACGATGACGAGTCATCAGTCTCACTGTATATAATTTTCGCTTTCGCCATATTGATAGTACTCTTCCTGATGTTCAACCATCTGCTGTCCAAGAGGTTAAAGAAGAAGGAAGAGGAGTTTGCCGAGAAGGGAAAGATTATGCAGGAAGCACTTCAGGCCAGCAATTGCATGGTTGTTGTTTACGACCTGAAAAAAAGAACCATTTGGAACAAATACGGCAATTTCATACCTAAGAAACAAATAACGTTCAGCGAGTATAACTCAAATGTTCATACAGAAGACAGGGAGAAGTTGCGTCAATTCATCGAAGACCTGCTTAAGAGCGACAACAAGCATATCACAGAATCATACAGATGGAATAGAGGAACTGAGGAACAACCTGACTGGCGAAATATCCTGGACCAGTCGGTGGTTGAATACGACAGCAACGGCAAACCTATCACTATTATTTCAACACTAATTGACGTAACAGATGAACTGAGAAACGAACAAGCAGAAAAAGAAATTCTGGAGAAATACTCCAAGGTGTTCAACATGTCTCTCGTGGGATTGGCACTCTACGACAAGAATGGAGTGCTGCTCAACACGAACAATAAGATGAGAGAGATATTTAAGTTCAAGCATCCTAAAGACGAACTGTTCTACAACACAAAACTGTCTGACCTCCCATTTATCGACGACAAGAAAGGATTGCTACAACAAGACGAACTCCACCTCTGTACAAGAAAGTGCCTCATACCGCAATACGATGTGAGCAAATATATAGAGATACGCATTTGCCAGATAAAGGATGAAGCTGGACAGACAGCCTATATCCTCGTAACGGCACAAGACATAAAGGAGGAGTACATGCTCCACATGAAACAGAAGGAGAACGATGTCAAGATTCGTAAGGTAAACAGGGAGATAAGCCGATACCAGGAAGAATTGCGCTATCTGCTGCAAGAAAGCAATATGCGCGTTTGGCGTTCATCATTCGACACGAAAGAGGTCAATTTCTACAAAGACCTCGACTGCTCCGAACTGTCCTATAGCTTCGACAAGCTGATTGAGAACACAGATGGCGAAGAGAACAAGATTCACATTAAGAAAATTATCGGCATTCAGAGAGACCTGTTCAGATCTCACAAGGCAATACTTCCAATCAAGAACCTCTCTGTCAACGACGATACCATACACTGGTATTCAATCAATAGCCTCACCGACTACGACGGTAAAGGGAATGCAATCGGTTGCTTTGGCCTGATACGAGACATAACGCAGTTGGTTAGAGCACAGGAGATGCTCAAGGAAGAGACAATCCGCGCTAACAACTCCAAGCATCAGAAGAGTGTTTTCCTTGCAAACATGACTCACGAGATACGCACACCACTCAATGCCATCGTCGGTTTCTGCGACCTGCTTCAAGCCATCGACAGTCCTGACGACCGCAAGGAGTTCATCCGCATCATCCGTAACAACTGCAACATGCTGTTGCATCTTATCAACGACATCCTAGCTGTTTCAACGATTGACATCAGAGGTTTGAGCATCACCCCACGCGATGTTGATTTCGCACAGTTGTTCAACGACACCTGCGCCACCCTCTCACAACAGGTTCCCGATCCTAATGCCGTGCAGTTCATCAAGGAGAATCCATATTCATCGTTCATAGCCAATATCGATCGCAACCGCATAGAACAGATAATAACCAACTTCACCACCAACGCCATCAAGCACACCCAAAAGGGACATATCCGCGTTGGTTATCGCATTGAGAACGATGGCATATACATCTATTGCGAGGACACAGGCAACGGTATTCCAAAAGAAAAGTGCGAAGATGTGTTCAAGAGATTCGTAAAACTCAACGACTATGTGCAGGGCACCGGACTCGGCCTCAGCATCTGCAAAGCCATTGCCGATGCCTGCGAGGGAAAGATTGGAGTAGAGTCGGACACAGGTTTGGGAGCAAAGTTCTGGTTCTGGCTGCCATGCGACATCAAAACCATGCAACCGCAATAATAAAAAAGAATCTTTTATTTTGTATTGTCTGCGATTTACACTACCTTTGCATTCATGAACGGAAAAGAAAACAGCACAGAAAGGATGGAGCAGAAAGAGAAATGGAGCGAGAACATCATCATTGCCGACGCTGACTATATCGATGCTGTGGCATTCGACCTCACCGTCAACTTTGAACGAATGTTGGGACGCCGCATACAAAAAGCCGACACCAGCAAATGGATTGACTGCGTGGCACTAGACGGCGGACTGCGTGAGGGTGAACACGAGACACAGGTGGTGTTTATTCACAGCAAGAACAAGACTGAACTCGACAACTTCACTCCGGCCAACTTTGCCGACGAACTGAACGGCAAGGCTTTCCGCGACAACCTTGGAGAGTTTGTCATCAATGCATTCCCGACAGAAGACATAACCACGAAAGAGGAGTTCTTCCTTGACGTGATGAGCATGGTTTGCGCTCAAAAGGATGTAAAGAGAGTTATGCTGATACCGAACGCTGAAAAATATTACGACAGCGTGCGCATGGCACTTAAGTCTGTTGACGACGAGAAGCGTATCACGGTATTCGCCATGCAACCTATGCCAGGCGGCAACTTCCGTCAAGAGATTCTCGGCTACTCACTGATGGCAGCTCTTGGAATAAACGGAGAAGAACTGAATGAGAGATGAGAAACTGTAAGTACAAAACAAAGTAAACATGGCTAAAATCTACAGACTCAACAGAAACTTCGAAGACACAGTGGAGCAGAAAAAGACACAAGAGCAAAGCGATGTCTTCACTGAGTTCATGATTATGAGCCGAAAACAAAGCATAAACAAAATAACCAAAGAAGAAAAAAGAACAATGAGCAGAGTATTAATGATTGGAGCCGGTGGCGTTGCCACGGTAGCTGCGTTCAAGATTGCGCAGAACCCTGATGTCTTTAAGGAATTTATGATTGCAAGCCGCCGCAAGGAGAAGTGCGACGACATTGTAAACGCTATTCATAAGGCTGGCTACAACATGGATATAAAAACGGCACAGGTGGATGCCGACGATGTGGAGCAGTTGGTAAAATTGTTCAGCGACTATAAGCCGGAACTGGTCATCAACCTAGCACTGCCCTATCAAGACCTTACCATTATGGATGCGTGTCTGGCGTGCGGATGCAACTATCTGGACACAGCCAACTATGAGCCGAAGGACGAAGCACACTTCGAATACTCATGGCAGTGGGCATACAAAGAGAAGTTCGAACAGGCAGGACTTACCGCCATACTCGGTTGTGGCTTCGACCCTGGCGTGAGCGGAGTATATACGGCATACGCAGCAAAGCACCACTTCGACGAGATTCACTACCTCGACATCGTTGACTGCAATGCCGGCGACCATCACAAGGCTTTTGCCACCAACTTCAACCCTGAGATTAACATACGTGAGATTACACAGAAGGGGTTATACTATAAGGACGGAAAGTGGATTGAGACTGAACCTTTGGAAATACACCAGCCTCTCACCTACCCTAACATCGGTCCGCGCGAGAGCTACCTGCTGCACCATGAAGAGTTGGAAAGTCTGGTAAAGAACTACCCTACCATCAAGCAGGCACGCTTCTGGATGACCTTCGGCGAGCAGTATCTCAAGCATCTCGACGTTATCCAGAATATCGGCATGAGCCGTATCAACGAGATTGAATACGAAGCACCGCTGGCAGACGGTTCTGGCAAGACAGTAAAAGTGAAGATTGTTCCGTTGCAGTTCCTCAAGGCTGTGCTGCCTAACCCACAGGACCTCGGCGAGAACTACGAGGGCGAGACTTCTATCGGATGCCGCATCCGTGGTATCAAGAACGGCAAGGAGCGCACATACTATGTATATAACAACTGCAAGCACCAGGCAGCCTATCGCGAGACGGGCATGCAGGGCGTAAGCTATACTACAGGTGTACCGGCAATGATTGGCGCAATGATGTTCCTGAAAGGACGATGGCGCAAGTCGGGCGTATGGAACGTTGAGGATTTCGATCCAGATCCATTCATGGAGCAGCTCAACCTCCAGGGACTGCCATGGGTAGAGGTATTCGACGGCGATTTGGAATTATAATACCACAAAAACTCCCGTAGCGGAATAATACGAACAATAATAAAGAATAAATATGGCAAAAAAAGACACTGAAAACGAAATGCAGAATGCACAGTCAGAAAAGCTGAAGGCGCTGCAGGCCGCTATGGCAAAGATAGAGAAGGATTTCGGCAAGGGTTCTATCATGAAACTCGGCGACGAAAACATAGAGCAGGTTGAAGTAATACCGACCGGCAGTATCGGACTGAATGCAGCCCTTGGCGTTGGTGGCTATCCAAAGGGACGTATCATCGAGATTTATGGTCCGGAGTCGTCTGGTAAGACTACCCTCGCCATCCACGCTATTGCTGAAGCCCAAAAGGCTGGCGGTATCGCTGCCTTCATTGATGCCGAGCATGCTTTCGACCGTTTCTATGCTGCCAAGCTTGGCGTTGACGTTGACAACTTGTGGATTTCACAACCAGACAATGGCGAGCAGGCTCTCGAGATTGCCGACCAACTCATCCGCTCGTCTGCCATCGACATCATCGTCATCGACTCTGTAGCGGCACTTACTCCAAAGTCTGAGATTGAGGGCGACATGGGCGACAATAAGGTTGGATTGCAGGCACGACTGATGAGCCAGGCGTTGCGCAAGCTAACTGCCAACATCAGCAAGACCAACACCACATGTATCTTCATCAACCAGCTGCGCGAGAAGATTGGCATCATGTTCGGCAATCCAGAGACAACAACCGGTGGTAACGCACTGAAGTTCTATTCAAGCGTGCGCCTAGACATCCGTCGCGTAACCAGCATCAAGGATGGCGACAACGTAATCGGCAATCAGGTGCGCGTGAAGATAGTCAAGAACAAGGTGGCTCCTCCTTTCCGCAAGGCAGAATTCGAAATAACCTTCGGCGAGGGTATCTCAAAGATTGGCGAGATTGTAGACCTTGGCGTTGAATACGGCATCATCCAGAAGAGCGGAAGCTGGTTCTCTTACGGTGGTTCCAAACTGGCACAGGGACGCGATGCTACCAAGGCACTCATCAAGGACAACCCTGAGTTATGCGACGAACTCGAAGGCCTCATCATGAAAGCCATTGCCGAGAAGGAATAGTATAAATCACTGTTCGCACATAAAACAAGAAAGAGACACCTCACCTGTGCCTCTTTCTTTTTGTCATATCCTATAAGAAAGCAAAAGGGCGGAAATCTTGCCGCCCTTTACATATATAATAATGTATGATTTAGAATCCACTTATTCCCGTCACCTTGTCCTGAATATTAAAGTGAACAATGCGCTTTGCCTGTCCGTCAGCGTTGTAAATCCAGTCAACCTGTCCGCTGCTTGAACTTACCGTATGTGTAGGTTCACCTAGTGCCATGCGCACCTCGTTCATCGAGAATCCCTTCTTCACCTTGCCTTGATGAATCAGTTCTCGATGCTTCTCAGAAATACCCTTGAAGTTTGGACGTCCCTCAACAAACAGATATCCGTAATAGTCTTCCCTCTGTCCGTCAATGTCGCCAGCCACACTCTCGTTCACAAATGTCACCTGCTTGGTGAAAGTCTCTCCAGTGCGTGTGCTCAGCACTGTCATCTTGACATAGTTGGTATTGCTCTGCGCCTGTATGTCAGTTATTCTGAACGATGAAAGGCGCAGTATGTTCACGCTCTCGCCCTTGGCGTTAAGCATTCTTGTTGCATAGCGTGTATAAACCTCACGACCCAGATACTTGGCATACTCCTTTGTTGAAAGGATGTTGGCATCAGACAGGCGGAACGAACCGTCAAATGTAAACTTCACGTTGTCCATTATGAACTCATCATCACGCAAGCCGCTGTTTGTGCGGCTGATTGCCACATTCTGGTAGAACTGACGCTTCTTCTCGTCCTCAACGATGATTTTCACAGGGAAGCTGCGAGTACCCACACCGATAGCAACAACCTTCACCATGCGGTTCTTCGGTACAATCACTTCCTCATAGCTGTCACCGTTCTCGCCTACGTCAATTCTGTAGTTTGTCGTATTGGTATAGAGAATAGTGCCCATCAGCTTCTCTCTTGCTATATCTACATCACCTAGATAAGCCAGCGTTGGCACACCCATCTTTCCATAGCAGTAGTCGTCAAACGTACCGCTCGGTATCTCATAATAATATTTCTTGTTGTCATCCTGACATAAGAAGTTCACGCGCTCGCTGCCGTCCAGTTCTGAAGTGTGGTTCTGATAAATCATTATCTTGTTGCGCAGACGACTGCTGCTCACCTCCTTGCGTGTAACGGCATCGCGGAATGTGTTCACTATCATGTCATACTTCTCTGGCATCACCATGAACTTCATGCCTTCTGTCCAGTTGCACAGACTGCGGTATTTAAAGTTCTGGCCAATAAAATCTTTCGCCTCAGGCTCTTCCTCCTCCGCTTCTGCCTGGGACTCTACATTTGCTTTGACCGCACTCACCTTCACGTTGTTGGTCTTGACAATGTATGAATCCTGCGCATCTGCCACAATAGCGGCAAACACCAGACTCACTAACAACATAAGCTTCTTCATACCCATTTCCATTTTAATAATACTTCGGTTTACTATTACAATTAATTCAGTTTCGAATGCAAAGTTAAAAAAAAATATCTAAAAACATAATATTATACATATTATATTAACATAATTAATAAATTATGCCATTTATACATACACCAACCGCATCATATCAGCCTTCCTATATGACAAGTATGACTGACAAATGCGACAAAATGTCACACATTTGCCATCTTTCCATGCCCTATCTGTCATCCCCGTCCTCTCGTCAACCCACAAAATTGCCAATTGGCATACGCTTTGCAGAATTAAAAGCGTAAGCCGCCCGACGGTCGGGTAGCAAGAATAAAACTAGAAGATAACAAATAAAAAATAAAGACTATGGGAAAAATTATTGGAATCGACTTAGGTACTACAAACTCATGCGTTGCCGTATTTGAAGGTAACGAACCAGTAGTAATCGCAAACAGCGAAGGCAAGCGCACAACACCATCAGTTGTGGCATTCGTTGACGGTGGCGAGCGCAAGGTGGGCGACCCAGCAAAGCGTCAGGCCATCACAAACCCAACCAAGACCATCTACAGCATCAAGCGCTTCATGGGTGAGTCATGGGCACAGACAGAGAAGGAAATCAGCCGCGTGCCATTCAATGTCGTAAACGAAGGTGGCTATCCACGCGTTGACATCGACGGTCGCAAATACACTCCACAGGAAATCTCAGCAATGGTTCTTCAGAAGATGAAGAAGACAGCAGAAGACTACCTAGGCCAGGAAGTAACCGACGCCGTTATCACAGTACCGGCATACTTCTCTGACTCACAGCGTCAGGCAACAAAGGAAGCAGGTCAGAATGCAGGTCTCAACGTTCAGCGTATCGTTAATGAGCCAACAGCAGCCGCTCTCGCCTACGGTGTTGACAAGGCCAACAAGGATATGAAGATTGCAGTGTTCGACCTCGGTGGTGGTACATTCGATATCTCAATCCTAGAGTTTGGTGGCGGTGTGTTCGAGGTTCTCTCAACAAACGGTGACACTCACCTCGGTGGTGACGACTTCGACCAGGTAATCATCGACTGGCTCGTTCAGGAATTCAAGAACGACGAAGGTTTCGATGCCGACCTTACAAAGGACCCAATGGCAATGCAGCGTCTGAAGGAAGCTGCCGAGAAGGCAAAGATTGAGCTTTCAAGCTCTACATCTACAGAGATCAACCTTCCATACATCATGCCTGTAGGCGGTATTCCAAAGCACTTGGTTAAGACCCTCACACGCGCTAAGTTCGAGCAGTTGGCACACAACCTCATCCAGGCTTGTCTCGTTCCATGCCAGAACGCAATGCGCGATGCAAAGCTCAACACAGCAGATATCGACGAAGTAATCCTCGTAGGTGGTTCAAGCCGTATCCCTGCCGTTCAGGCATTGGTTAAGAACTACTTCGGCAAGGAGCCTTCAAAGGGCGTTAACCCAGACGAGGTAGTAGCCGTAGGTGCAGCTATCCAAGGTGCCATCCTCAATAAGGAAGAAGGCGTGGGCGATATCGTTCTTCTCGACGTTACTCCACTTACAATGGGTATCGAGACCATGGGAGGCGTAATGACAAAGATGATTGATGCCAACACAACCATCCCAGCCCGCAAGGTAGAAACATTCTCTACTGCAGCCGACAACCAGACAGAGGTAACCATCCACGTACTGCAGGGAGAGCGTCCAATGGCAGCACAGAACAAGTCTATCGGCCAGTTCAACCTCACAGGTATCGCACCGGCACGCCGTGGTGTTCCTCAGATTGAGGTAACCTTCGACATCGACGCCAACGGTATCCTTAAGGTATCTGCCAAGGACAAGGCTACTGGTAAGGAGCAGGCTATCCGCATCGAAGCATCATCTGGTCTGTCACAGGAGGAAATCGACCGCATGAAGGCAGAGGCTGAGCAGAATGCCGAGAACGACAAGAAGGAGCGCGAGCGTGTTGACAAGCTCAACCAGGCAGACTCTATGATCTTCCAGACAGAGACATTCCTCAACGAGAATGGTGACAAGCTGCCAGCAGATCAGAAGCCAGCAGTAGAGAACGCTCTCAACCAGTTGAAGGATGCTCATAAGAGCGGCGACATCGCTGCCATCGACAGTGCCATTGCCAACCTGAACACAGTAATGCAGGCAGCAAGTCAGCAGATGTACAGCCAGGCAGGCGGTGCACAGCCTGGACCAGACGCAACATCAGGTTTCAACGGCGGTCAGCAGGCAGGCGGCGCACAGCAGCCAAAGGATGACATCCAGGATGCAGACTTCGAAGAAGTCAAATGAGGCATGTAAGTAAAGACATACTAAAACACTATCAAATAGCGTGTAGCTCAATGAGTTACACGCTATTTGCTTTTTATAGGCTCATGTTTTCTATGTGCTTATTCTGCCTTTTTTTACGGCTTTTTTGTTACATAACATTAACACGACTAAAGCGTATGCAAAGCCCGACTAAAACCTACTTATTCTTACTAATCCGTACTTAATCGTCGGTGACGTACAGGATGCGAAAATGGGCGTTTGAGGGCTGTTTCAATTTGTTACATGTTACATATTAACTCATAAAAAGCAAAAAGATGCCAAATTTAGGACTTGAAATCAAAAGAAGGTGCGGAATCTGCGGAAAGGTGTTTATTATCAAAACGCTCGACAGCCTCTACTGCTGCAAGAAATGCAGTGATGTGGCTTACGCACGTAAGAAGAGAGCAGAAGCCAGGGAAAAGCAGCTGGCTTTGATTGCCAAAAGTATTCCCACAATCAGAGAGTTTATCTCCATCAGGGAAGCTGTAGCCATCTATGGTGTTGAACGTGATACGCTGTATCTGATGGTTCGCAGAGGTCAGATACCAAGCATCAACATTGGTACCAGGCTCACAAGGATAAACCGTAAGGATCTGGAGAAAATGTTTGTGAAGCGGCCGATAGCCAAGCACATCAAGGAAACGCCATTACCAAAGAAGTACAGTCTCGAACCCGAGGACTGCTACACCATCGGAGAAGTCTGTGAGAAGTATCACATCAACGACAGTTCCGTGTGGGCTCACGTCAGGAAGTATTCTATTCCCTCTCGTCAGATCGGCAACTATGTGTATGTACCCAAAGAAGAAATTGATAACTTATATAAATCAGAAACAAAATGAGAAGACCTTTATTGCACACCAAAGTCACGGTTAAGCTCCGTAAGTCGATCTTCCGTGAAGAGTGGTACCTCTACATTGAGTCGTACCCTGTACGTAATCCAGGCAGCACAAAGCCTAAGAGAGTCATTGAGGCAGTTAACCGTACCATCACTACCCCTATCTGGGATATGACTGCCATCAGCAAGATTGATGAGGACGGTAACTACAAGTACAAACCTAAGCGAGATTCCAACGGCATCATCCAATGCCAGTCGCAGTTGGACAAGGAGGCATGTCGATATGCCGACAAGGTACGCGCCTTGCGTCAGCAGGAGTACGATACTGCTGTAGTATATTCCGATAGAGAGCAGGAAATGATTGCTCAGAACGAACGCTCAGAGCAGGATTTCATTGCTTACTTCAACAGCATCATTTATAAATGCCATCCTAACAGCTCGAATTCCATCATCGTCAACTGGACTCGTGTGGGTAAATTGCTGTCTATCTACTCTAAGGGAAAGCCTATTCCATTCAAGACCATTTCTGTGAAGTTGCTTGAAGACATCAAATTGTTCATGCTCACGGCTCCAATGGGAGGCAACAAGAAAGGCACACTTTCGCAAAACTCTGCCGCAACCTATTTCTCTATAGTAAAGGCTGGTTTGCACCGCGCCTTCATTGACGAGTACCTGACTGTTGATATTGGCACCAAGGTAAAGGGTATTCCTGAAGTCAAGGTTAAGCGAGAGTATCTGACGATTGAAGAAGCGGGAATGCTGGCCAATACGCCATGCGATAACGAAATATTGAAACGGGCATTCTTCTTTGCCGTTCTTACAGGTATTCGCCTTTGTGATGTCCAAGACCTTACATGGGGAGAAATTTCCAAAGTACAAAAAGGCTGGCAAGTGGACTTCACCCAACGCAAGACGCATATTGTGGATTATCTTCCAATCAACGAGCAAGCCTATTCATTATGCGGTGAACGAGGCGAATGCGACCAGCGCGTATTCGAAGGACTGACAGGTTCTTCATGGATTTCCCGTCCACTGAAGAAATGGATTAAGGCATCGGGCATTACGAAGAATATCACATTCCATTGCAGTCGCCATACATTTGCAACCCTTCAGTTGGAAAGCGATACCAATATCTATACCATCAAAGATATGCTGGGCCACACGAACGTAAAGACCACTCAGATTTACGCTCACATCGTAGATAAAAGCAAGCGTAATGCTGCCAAGGTTCTCCATATTGATAACCTTACTACTACAGACGAACCTGTGGAAAGCGTTCCTGCTATCTGATTTCTACCTGTTTTATCTGGTCGAGCCTCCGAGTCTTTCGGGGGCTTTTTTATTGTTTATAGGGCATTTATAGTATGATTTCTTCTGCAATTTCATACTCGAATAAAAACTTATGTTAAAAGTGATTTTTTAGTTTAAAGCCGTTTTTGCCGAAAAGTCTGCCACTTGTTTTTCCACTTGGCTTCCTCACTTTCTGCCACTTGTCTTTGTTTCCTTTTTGCCACTTGAATGATGGGTGCATTGTCCACTTGTTTTTCTTGAATAAAATGACAGTATTTGCCACTTGCTTTTACCATCAATGTCCATTGTATTAGTCAGATAGTCGGTTCATAGTTTTCGTCGTCTGCCACTTTGATACACATGTAAAACCATCAAAATCTGCCACTTCCAAACACTTGACTTTTACACTTGATTTTCGTTATTATTTGCCATTCGTTTTTCATAATTATTGCCATATTGAACAACCATATAAAACGCTATTTTACAGCATTTTACGAATTTTGTTATATAAAAAACTCGCTATAACTTTGCATCGCCATTCAACGAAAAAAGGCACAAAATTCTAATTCAAACAATAAAATCAAATGGAAGAAAAACTTCAAGTAAAATCATTAGAGGAGATGCCAAAGGCATTGACCTACCTCATTGAAAAAGTTGACAGCCTTCAAGAGACTGTCAACAACCTGCGCAAGAAAGAGCGCGCCAGTGAATCACCTCGATGGATGAACATCGATGAGCTTTGTGCTTATCATCCCAGTCATCCCAAGAAGCAGACCGTCTATGAATGGGTGTCCAAGAAGACTATCCCCTATCATAAGATGACCAAGGGACTCATGTTCCTTCAGTCTGAGATAGATGAGTGGTTGAAACGTGGAGCCCAGAAGTCTGAGGAAGACCTTATGCGTGAAGCCCGTGAATTTGTTCTTTCAAAGAAAGGGAAAGAAGTATGATGCAAGACTACGCAATCGATTTCTGGCGCGGTACGGATGACCTGCATGGATTCTCCTTTTACCGAAAACCCATTCAGAACATCGAGCCATGCCGTGCCATCACGGTGGTTGATGTCTATCGTTACCTTGTCGGTCACTATGCCAAGCCGCAGACCGACACACTCCGCTCACTGACATCACCCACAGAAGCCAAGAAGTATAAGGCAACTCACTTTGACTATTGTACATTCTCGGGATTGTTTCGCAAGCGAAATGAGAAGGAACTGATACAGCACTCAGGATTGATGTGCCTCGATTTCGATCATGTCGGAAATACCGACAGGTTCAAAGAGCAACTTCTAAAGCACGACTACTTCGATACGGAACTGATGTTCACAAGTCCGTCTGGCGATGGTGTGAAGTGGATTATCCCAATCGACTTGAAAGGCTGGGAGCATTCCCGCTATTTCAAAGCTGTAGCCAACTGTATTGAGTCAACTGGATTGCCTCCTGTGGATAAGTCAGGAAGCGACGTTTCACGTTCCTGCTTCTTGCCCTACGACCCACAGGCATACATTAACCCTAAATACTCGGAATATGTCAAAGAAAATCTTTTCCGCCCCATATTGGGAGAATGCCCCTTCTAAACAAGAGGCTTCGCTACCTGCCTTGCAAACACATGACACTCCTGAGACTACAACAGACCTCGCTACTGATATAGACAGAGTCGTTCAGGAGATAGAGGCCAATGGTGTTGACATTGCTCCCGATTATGGCATGTGGGTGAATGTAGGTTTTGCTATTGCCAATGGATTGGGATAACAAGGTCGAGACTTCTTTCATAGAGTCAGCCGCCTCCATCCCGATTATGACTCAGCGAACACAGACAAGCAGTTTACTCATTGTCTGAATGGCAGAGGCTCGGGTGTGACCATCGCCTCCTTTTTCCATTATGCAGCCCAGGCTGGCATCGAACTCCATCACTCTTTTAAGACCATTTTACCAAATTACCAAAATGGTAAAACGGCAAAATGGGTAAAATCAGAAAGCGAACTGCCTCACTTCCCCGAAGAGATTTTCGGAGCTTTACCTCCCTTCTTGCGGAAAGTGGTCGACAATGCCATCTCCATTGAAGACCGCGATGTGATACTGCTTGGAGCCATTGGCTGTCTATCCGTCTGCTTCTACAATGTCTGCGGTGTCTATGATGAACGTGTGGTTTACTCTAACCTTTATCTGTTTGTTGTGGCCGAAGCTGGTATGGGCAAAGGAGCTTTGACGCTCTGCCGTGAACTTGTGGCACCCATCAATCAACGTCTGCACGAACAGACTGCTCAGAGGATGATTGAATATAAGCGTGAACTGTCCGAGTATCAGAAGTGCAAAGGCAAAAATCCTGAAGCGATGGAGCCAGTTACTCCACCACAGAAGACTCTTATCATTCCTGCCAATAGCAGCGCAAGCTCTTTAATTAGCATACTGCATGACAACGATGGTATAGGACTACTCTTTGAGACCGAGGGTGACACGCTTAGCCAGACGCTCAAATCCGAGCATGGCAATTACTCCGACTTGCTCCGTAAGGCATTCCATCATGAAACAATCAGTATGAGCCGTCGCAAAGATAGGGAATACTTGGAAATCGACAATCCGAGAGTCTCCGTTGTCTTGGCTGGTACGCCAGAACAGATACGCCACCTCATACCCGATGCGGAAAACGGACTGCTCAGCCGATTTATCTTCTATTTTATTCCCTTTCGTCGAGGAATACGCGATGTCTTCGCTACCGATGATGTGACTCGCTCGAAACATGCCGTATTCAAGATTATGGGTGATGAATTTCTACACTTGCTCGATATATTCATGAATCAAGGTTCTTTTGTATTCGTATTGCCAACTCATCTTCAACGTCGCTTTGTTGAGTGGCTGGCCAGGCTCAATGATGAGTGTTGCGATGAAGTTGACAACGGTATGCAGGGAATCGTACGACGGTTGGGACTTATTGCCTTTCGCATGATGATGCTGTTTACAGCTATTCGCGCATTAGATAGCTCCCAACCGCAAGCCAGAACTCCAGACGGAAGGATTATTCTGGAGTGTTCCGAAGAGGATTTCAATACTGTGTTGTGTATTTGTGAGATCTTGCTCTATCACTCTATACACATCTATTTGAAGTTGCGTCTGACGAACAATCGTAATGTTCTCCCCGACATGGAGATTGGTGTCAATGCCCGTCGCTATGCGTTGTACCACAAACTTCCGGATGAGTTCGACAAATCCGTTTACGACCGAATCGTTTCAGAAATGAACGAGAATCCCAACACAGCCGCCAAGTGGATTGACAGATTCATTCAGGACGGACGACTCAAGCGAACAAGCAAAGGCAATTATGTGAAGAGTTAGAAAAGTATTAAACCGGGCGAAAGCCCACAAAAAACACTTTCAAAATGAAACAGTTCAAGAAAAAGGAATTCGCCATCATTCCAACCAAAGTTAAGATGGCAACTAAGGCAAACAAGCCTTCTATCAATGCAATCAGTATGAATGAGCCCATGAAGGTTGTCATGGATTTCGGTCGCAGCAAAACCGAATATGACGAACTTCCTTCTGGACGCAAGTATCTTACTCCTTCGGAGATTGTGGCCATTCAGGAACTCAATCTTGACGACAAGAGTCCTTTGGCAACTGTACGTGATGCCTTCACACTTCAGTGCATATTCGGTGGAAGTCTTGCTGCCAATGCTGGCAATAAGAAGGATATTGACGCATACTGCCATTGTGTTGGCGTATTGCTAATCCTCGCTGGCATTGTGAAGCCTGAACAATCAATCTGTGCAGCAAGTAGCAATCAGCAGGTTTCGTTCTATCACACATTCTATGCGAATCCCAAACTTGCAAGTTGCACCTATGCTGTCAACAGTCAGGTCTATGCTAATGTGTATTCCAAAATCTTAAATGCGTAGTGTATGAAAAATCTTATTATTCCTATTGATCATCTTGTGATGTTGGCTGAACTTGATGATAAGGAAGCTGGGCAGATGGCAAAAGCCATCGCCCAATATGCCAACAAGGGTATTGCTCCTTCGTTCAGCAATAGTGCACTCAAAGCAATCTTCACTCTGTTTCGCTCCAGCATTGAAGCGCAGCGTGAGTCTTCTGCAAAACGCAGCGAAATCAATACGACTAATGCCATGGGCAAGAAGTCGGCTGCAAAAAAGAAGGTTGCCAAGAAAGCAACTGTAACTGATAGCGAATCGCAGCAAATCGCAGACGATGCTATCGAAGCGTCAGAAGCAGTTCAGGAATCGCTCCCACTTGATGCAATCGAAGCTGTATATCCCAAACTCGGTACTTATCGCAACGAATCGCTCTCTATTTGGGAATCATTCAGCGAAAAGAAAAAACGTAAGGCCATCGGTTTTGTTCAAACCTACATCAGTCAAACGCCAAATGCAATTGACCAGATGTATCTGAACAGATATCTCGGGGCAGAACCTTGGGAGAAGTAAGCCGTAACGAGTCTGCTTGCAGACATTATAACCCTTTGGTGTAGCCTAATACACCAAGCACACTTGGCTGTTAGGCTCTCCGAGGGGTTGAGGTCTGCCTAATGAAAGAGCAAGCTCTGGCAGAATAATCACTTTTATGTTAAACCATTATACAGGATAACTATATGGGTAAAGGTAAAAAAGCTATGCTCGAAGTCAGCAAAATGAAGATGACTCCAGCACTCAGCGCAGAACATCAGCGCAAATGGGATGAGTCCCGATGGGAATGTAAACTTGATGACCCAGAACGTAATTACGACAAGAGCCGTGCGCATCTCAACTTCGAGGTACGCAAAGGAGGTGTCATTGCTCCAGTAGATCAATCGGTCTGCATCAAGGAAAAAGTAGATGCACGTATCGCCGAATGGAAAGCGGAAAGGCTTGCAGCAACAGGCAAAGAGCCGATAGTCAGAAGCACTCAACATCTCTCTGTTTCTCTCGTTATAGGTGGGAACAGTGAACGCATGAATGAACTTGCATTCGGTAATCAAGTCCTTCAAGAACGGGGCAACAACTCCCACATCCAACGCACGAAGGAGATTGAGCAGTTTGCCCTCGACAATTACAAGGCTCTCGCAGAACGTATCGGTGAGAAGAATATCATTTCTTTTATCGCACACTGTGACGAAAAGAACTGTCACATTCATGCTACCATTACTCCAATCTTAGAGGACGGTCGATTATCAGCAAAGGATATGTTCGGAGGCGGCTCTCTTGTTGCAGCTCGCGACAAGATGCGAGAATGGCACGATTGGTATGCTGCCGTCAATGAGAAATGGGGACTTGAACGTGGCGATGATATCCATGAGACAGGCGCACGTCACAAGTCGCTCGAAGAGCATAACCGCGAACTCCATCGTGAGAACAAATCTCTCGAAGAGGAACTAGAAACCAAGCGTCGTGCTGTGAAAGGACTCACCACCATGATTGAGAATCTAACTCGTCGGCAAGAGGAAATCCAATCACAGATAGCAGAACTTGAAGCGCAACAACAGGAATCCGACTCCAATAAGGAGGATATTCTGCGCCAGATAAAGTTTCTCAATCAAACTTTGACTGAAATCAGAATCAATTTGAGAGAAAAGCAAGGAAAACTTGACCAAGTTAATCAAGAATTGGATAGTCTCAAATCTACCTACAATGCCAAACAGAAAGGGTTGGACGCCATCATGAAGAAGGACAATGTCATGATAAACTATATCAACAGAGATGCCGAGATTATTCTCAAAGCTTCCATTTTTGATCAAGTGCTATATGAAGCAGTCAAAATATGCCGAGAAATCCCCGAAGCAGATGCGATAGCAGAGGACACATTCATTGATGACCGTAACAATTTCCGTTGGAAGGATGTGCTAAGCACTGGTCTGAGAGTATTCATTGCCGGAATAGATGGCGCGACTGGCGTAGCCCAGGTGTCAGGCGGTGGCGGCACATCAAACGATATGCCGTGGCGAGATAAGGATGAAGACTTTCTCGATTGGGCCCGCCGTGCCATGCGATATGCCCATGCCAAACATTATCCAGGCAATAGGCTCAAACAGTCGCTGAGCAAATAGCCCTCACGCGCATACGTAATATAATGAGCAGGTGTTTCCCAAATTGGAG
Organism: Prevotella sp.; assembly: GCA_045602085.1. Classification (GTDB taxonomy): domain Bacteria; phylum Bacteroidota; class Bacteroidia; order Bacteroidales; family Bacteroidaceae; genus Prevotella. Next base: position 209,836 of record JAZSAV010000020.1, read on the forward strand.
ATGCCTGCTTTTGATGGACCATTTGTCCGAAGCTTACAAAATTTTTTGGATAGTGTCGGACAAATGCTTTTGACTTATTGAGTACTTAACTATTATTTCCGTCCAACAACATCAAACCTTTTATCGTCAGCAAATAACGTTGACGAGGATGATGGGGATTGGCTGGATACTTCATACACACAAATCCTTCTCTTATTGCAGGTGTGAGAGAATAATCCATAAAGTTCGGATGGTTCTTCAAACCTACAGCCTCCATCATGTTCTTCACACTCATTTCTTCTTTACCGATTGCCAATACCAAACGCGTCACATTCTCAGAAGAAGGTTGTATGTTGATTGAACTTGCATGGGTACTTGTATGGGTGTCGTTCTCGTCATCCTTATACCCAATCAGCATATATCGATTCTTCAGTTCGTTGTTTTCACCGAGCAGTAAATTACGGAAAAACTTTACGAGGGACTACCAGTGGGGCACCAGATTCTTGTACTGGCACATCAAACCATATGTCCGAATAGTACAAAGCTTTTTTGTAAACATCGGAATAATGGTTGCTTCGTATTGTCTTATCATGAAGGCGTCATTGGCATTTGTTGCCAACTTGACATAGATATGACGAAATAAGACATAAAAAAGAAAATATGTCCCACATATAAGCTGGCATGTCTTTTGCTATGTTAATGATGTAAAAAAATATACGCATGAAATTAAAAAAGTTGTATAGTAAAATCCTTTGGCGTGACAGTTTTACTGTCGCTTTAGGAATTATAGCATCTATAGAAACCCTATTTGCCATAACTGATTTTGGACTAAAAGATTTTACCGCGATTAATGCATGGTGGCAGAAAACGTTAATCATTATAGGTGTATTTTTGGTCGTATGGGCAGTAACCGCATACATAAAAGCTTTTAGGGCTAATAAAGAAGTAGTTCTTAAAATTCGTGGGATTAAGGTTACTATAACAGTTGGCGACATATTTAAATCCATTAATTGGAAACTCATACCATTTAACGAGTTCTACGACACAAAAGTAGATGATATAGTAATTGCTCACAACTCATTAAATGGAAAGTTTATAACTGAACATTTGTCAAGTTTGGAGGACTTGACAAATGTTATCACACAAGCTGATGATGTTTGTGGATTAAAACACAAGAGCAAAGGTGGTCGCAATGCATTTCCTCTGGGACGTATTATTACATACAAAGATTATATGCTACTTGCATTTTCACATTTCGAACACAACCAAGCAAAACTGACGCACAAAGATTATGAAGGATGTCTTCGTACAATGTGGAATGAAATAAGCCGGGTTTATGCAAATCGCCCAATAACACTTCCTCTGCTTGGTGGTGGCATTACGCGTTTTGAAGATATTTCAGAAAAAAGTGAAACTCATTTGTTACGATGCCTCCTTTGTACTCTAAAAACGTCAAACGCAAAAATATATCAGCCTATCACGATTGTTTTGACAAAAGAAGCTATGGATAATATTAATTTATATGAAATAAAAAAAGTATTCTAAAGTATGTATTACAGAACAAGAACCTACATTGCGGCAGATTGGGATCATGACAAGGATGCCGTAGATGCATTACATTATTGGAATGACAACTCCAAATATGGTTTGTCCTTCTCTGATGCACACGACTTAAAACAAGCTAGGGACACAAGCTTAAATTGTTCTATTAAGAAGTCCTTAGCAGACAGACTTGATGCGTCAAAAACATTTGTGTTGATAGTTGGCGACCATACTAATGAACTAAAAGCTGGTGGGTGTCAGTATTGCAGTAGCTATAATGGCTATTGGGGAAGCTGTGCAAGAGGGCATATCGTTGATACGAGAAGTTATATTGACTTTGAGTGTGAAAAAGCAGTTCGAGATGGACTTAAAATAATTGTCTTATACAAAAGTACAATTGTAAATCGTAGCAAGTGTCCTGAAGCAGTCCGTAGGAAAGGAATTCATGTCCCAATGATTAAATTGCAGAGTGGACTGCTGTATTGGGATTATCAGTCAGTTAAAAATGCATTCGATAGCTAAGAAGAGGAATTCTTTTTTCTAATTGTTCCCGACAGAAGGTGTATTTCTGGCATTTCTCATCAGATTGGAATCCAGTATCAAAATTGCGTTGATGAAAACTACAAGTAAGACCATTTGTCCGAGACTTACTAAATTCTTTGGATAGTGTCGGACAAATGGTCTTGTTACCTTAATCTTTTCAAGTCATCTTCGAGAGGAAGAGCAAAGTTTAATAACTCTACCTTATTCACTCTTCATATTCATCTTTTTTGAATTCTGATTGAACCATTCTTTGTCATCGCTACTATAATCTACGCCGTATGCTGCAAGAAAATCTGCTATCTGCGTATTGGGTACCGTATTATATATATCACCAGCTATATTCCCGACTTCACTCCATATTCCATGGAACTCGGCATTTGCCAGTGCTTTTAAAAAGAATATGATATTGGTATTCAGATACTTTATATCAGCAACAACCTCATTGCGTGAGAACACATGAGTAGAAACCGAATAGGGATCACCTTCTAATTCATAATAGCCAATTTCGAAAAATTTGGCTTCTATCTGCACGGCATCTGGAGTGACATAGCCATATTTCCCTATAAGAGGAACCTGCTCGATGAGTTTACACTCTGTGTTATCATTGGTAAGGTGGTCCAAATACAATGACTCTACTTTTTGTATTTCTGTTCCCATTCTTGCAAACTTACCAGTCCAGATCCCAATAGCATTCGCCATTCTTTGGAAGGCTTCAGTCTGAGAAGCTGACTGCCCATCCTTTGAAAGACGGCCTGCATGAAAAACGATTGCCTTTGCACACTCTTCTGCATAGTTCGCTGCATGATGTAGTTTCTCAAAACGCTTCTTCAATGTCGCAGTTTTGATAGTCTTGTCTTTTGCCATAATCATGTACCACTTACATGGTTATTGTTCATTTGTAGGCAACTCCGTAACGGTTTCACCCTGACGTGCTTCTTCAAATTTCTGCTTCATCGTCGGATTATTGTATGTCAATCTTTTGATTGTCAATTCATCTGCTTTTTTATTGGCCAAACGGAGATTGTCTTCAGAACCTACCAGTGCTTCACGAACCTTTTGAAGGTGTTTAATGGACTCATCAATCTGCTCTATGGCAGTATTGAATTTTTTACTTGCCAATTCATAATTACGACTAAACCCATTTCTGAATTCATTCAGTTTATTCTCAAAGTTGGTTACATCAACACTTTGGTTACGAGCGATAACCAATTGCCGTTTGTATTCGGCGGCATTGCGAGAAGCTTTTGCAAGCAAGGAAATAATGGGCATAAAGAACTGAGGACGGACTACATACATCTTCGGATAGCGATAGCTAACATCTACTATCCCATTATTATATAGTTCGCTATCCGGCTCCAACATTGAAACAAGAACGGCATATTCACAACCTTTGGTTTGGCGATCCTTATCCAATTTCGCGAGGAAATCCTCATTCTTATGTTTTGTAGCTGTTGTGTCAGCTTCGTTTTTCATTTCGAACATAATGGAGATATACTCTGTATCACCGTCATAATCTCTGAAAATGAAGTCTCCCTTACTTCCGCTGCTGGCATCATTGTCCTTTTCAAAGTATGCGCTGGGGAACATGCCCATTGAGCGAGCATTGTTAAATTCATTATGGCAATGCACTTCGAGGTCTTCTCCTATCATCTTTGTTGACTGACGAATCTTGAAATCCTTATAGCGTTCTATTTCTTCGTCTTTATCTTTAAGGCTACGCTCATAATAGTCCTTTAGATTTTTCTCGTTCAACTCGGCTTTGGCATCATTTTCTTTAAGTTTGGCCTCCAATTCAACGATGATCTGCTGCTTCTTTTGCAATTCATCCTGTTGTGCAGACTTCTCTTGCATCACTGCCAGCTTCTGTTCTTTCTTCTGTTGGTCCAATTGAGCCTCCAACTCTAAGATGCGTTTATCTTTTTCAGCCGTCTGGTTATCAATCTCCAACTGTTTACTCTTCTGCAGACCTGCTATCTGCTCCTTAAGGCGGGTAATCTCCGTGTCCTTACTTGTCAGCTGTTCATTCATTTCCAGTTGCTTTGTCTGAGCAATACTGTTCAGGCGTTCGTTTAAACGAGCGATTTCTGTGTCTTTACTTGCAAGCTCGCTGTCTTTTAACGACAGCTTGTCCTTGAAAGTCTGTTCTGACCGTAGTATTGCAGCATCTTGCTCTGCCTTATGTTGCTTGTGGAGTTCTAACAGACGCTTCTCGACTTCAGCATCAAAAGCGTAATTCTTTACCTGGTTAAGAATGGAAGCATAATCAGCTTCATTAACGGTGAACATTGCACCGCATTTGGGGCATTTTAATTCTGTCATTGCTTTAAATTTTAATCACATTGCAAAGATAAAAACAAAGAATGCAGGGATTCTGCATTCTTTTGTTTTTTTCTTAGCCAACGTACATCTTTTGAAGTTTTTCAATATCCTCCCTCATCTTAGCACGTAGGGAATCAGGTTTTATAACCTCTATCTGACTGCCGAACGAACGAAGAAGAGCTCGCAGTTCATAGTTGTCTTTAACTTTCAGATTAATCTCCCTCCGGCCATCTGGCAAGAGCTCACGTTTCACGATCTGTGATTCATGTAGAGGCTTAGTGAAAATATAATTGAAGGCTTTTTCATTTGCATAGATAACTACATCATCGACAGGAACATCCTCAACGGATACACCTACCACGTCTTCAAAGAATTCACCAAAATCAAAATCCTCGTCAAGTGGCTCAAATTTTGAACGCCCTAGTTCCTTGATTCCTTCTATTCTATCTATTGCGAAGTTACTCAATCCGTCAAAGTCATCTCTTTTCCCAACAAGAAACCACCTATTATTATATTGCTTCAAATGATAGGGACTCACAACCGTAGGTTTGGCATCTTTTCCAAAAGGATGATAAGTAATCTCAATGGCCTGTTTATTCACAATTGCATCAAAAATCTGCTTGTAATAATCCTTGTTCATACCTTTCAGATATGGATTATGTTGGAAACTGACAACCGAACGAACATTCTTACCAAGCTGGCTGGTAGAATACATTTGTTTTTCAATATCCTGTACCCACGAGAACTGAGGGATTCCCTCAAAACGTTTCAGTAGCATCATGGCATCCGACACGATGTTCAGTTCCTCTTGGTTGAAAGGGCGTTCGCTAATAGAGTCATTACGATGGTGATAACGATAGTATTTCTTATGACCATCGTAAATTGCATCTATTATCATACGATAACCTTCCTCGCTTTCCATGAATTTTAGGTCTTCTTGCACCTGGCGCTTCTTTACGCCATCACCTTTTTTACTTTCACCATTGTATAGGTAAAGGGCCTCGTTGCATGCTTTCACCAAATCATCGATATAATATCGACGACTCCAGTTACTGAGACATCTGTCAAGCGCTTGGTAGCGTATTTGTGCGTTCTTGTTTGTTGCCATAATTGTTACGAATTATTGTTCTAATCCAATTCGAAGATTTGGAAGGTCACTTTTTTTGAGGAATCTTCGCTTCGATTATTTTCATAAACTTCTCACCGCAAAGGTGAATCTCATTGTAGGCAGACAAGTCTTTGCCGAGAAGCCCGTTTGGTGACCAATCCTCAAAAGTCTGTGCATAAACGCCCTTGTTCAGCTTTTCTATGGTGTCGGCTTTTAATTCAGGGACATTTGTCAGAGACATCCCATCAATAATATGTTTGAAATATCTGTAGTCACCATCTATTACAAAGCCTTTGTCTGCAGCAATACGATAGACGGCCTCCCAATGACGCTGCTTGGTAAATACTGCATCCTTTTTGCTGTAGCTACTATTGGTCAATTGGACGATGCACTGTTTCAAGAGGTCTATTCGCTTTTCTTCAGGCATATCCCTGACATCAATACTTTCTGCAGCCATACCATAGGAAGGAGTACCATCATATTCTGAATAAGTATGTAATGGGGCTATACTTGGTATTGTATGGTCTCCAGCCATTTCTAAATCCGTTATGGAATGGCCTGTTACAAACAGATACATGGCAACCAGGATCTTGATGGCGGCATTTACTTCGTCATCAGTGGAAATAGGAGCCTTGTGTGCCTCGTCGTTGCGCCATTGACGTACCATTTCGAGATATTGGCTGAAGCGCTTGCCTTCATCAGTTGTGGCATACTTCAATTTCCATAAGCAGGCAAAGCCATGAATGGCATTTGCCAAGGTCGCATCTGATGTGGAACCCTCTTGAGTGGTTACCTCTTCTCCATGACACAGATAGTAGAGCTTTTTCAGATAGCTTTCATACTTAGACAGCAGGCTGTTGAAATAGGTCCGTTTGTCAAACGATTGAAGGTGGTCGTTGCAGTAGATGTTGTTCAGCGCATTCTTGATGATACCGTCAGCGCCGTCGAGTGAAGGAATGCTGCTGCGGTTCAGCACCTCAAAAAACACATCAACAAACTCTTCAAACGAACGCATGTGGCTACACACATCGACAAATTCCTGTCCAAGACTTGCTGTGATGGCTTCTTTCAACAAACTTTCATCGTAAGGCAGGTTGATTGCCTTGTGGGTACGCTGAGCCAAAGCCTCTACGAATTTACGTATCAGCATCATCGAGAACGACTGGTTCTTCTCCAATTCTTCTTGGAAGTTATAGTATTTCTCAATCTGGTCGGCCACTTTCTCGTCAAACTTCTCTTTTACGAGTGCTATCAGTGCATCGTAAGAGTTACCGGCTGCAAAGGCATCGGTTACCTCGGCATCTTGCAGAATCTCAATCCAAATCTGTTTGAGAATCTTGTCATTCTCGTTCAGAAGGTCCTGGAAGGGGCTGTTGGCTATGTCGAGAATTTCGGCAATCGTCCGTCTCTCGTCCTCTTGCGCCTGTCCTGGTTCACCAATGCGACTAGAGACCATCTGTTGCTGTTCGTCTTCCAACTCCAGCTGTCCTTCGAAATTCATCTGGATGCGCAATTTGTCAAGGTCGATCTTGTCGAGAATCTCCATGGGCAAGGTCTCTACGGTGTATGGCAGGTATTTGTAGAACACTTTGCAGAACACATAGAACTTCTCCAGTTCTGGGTCAACAAAATCCATCAGTTGGGCCATGAATCCATACTGACGCACGTAACGGTTCACGTACTTCCGGTATAAATCCTTGTCGTTATCGCTCATGGGGTTGACACGCTCGTTTACGATTGAACGCAACAATGAGGGTACACCGATGGCTGTTTCCTTCTTCTGCAGCATTCTCACCACGCGGTTCACATCGTCCTCACTGAACACTCGCCAGCGATTCACGTCGTCCATCATGGTGTACATTCGCTGGGTATCAACCTCACCAAGCAATTCGATGTCGGTGTAATACTTCTGGAAGGCCGCTTTCACGTCTTCGGGATTGTTACGGAAGTCTATGACCATCGTGTCTTCCTTTCCCTCGCAGCAACGGTTCAGTCGGCTCAGCGTCTGAATACACTGTATGCCGCCTAAAGATTTGTCTACAAACATGGTGTGAAGCAGAGGCTGGTCAAATCCCGTTTGGAACTTGTTGGCTACAATCAATATCTTATAGTCACTTTCCTTGAATTTGGTTCGGATACCATCGTCATGCGCGTTATCATCATTCATGTTGGCTTCTGTGCAACGTCTTCCGTGGCTGTCTTCCACCTCACCCGAGAAAGCCACCAATGTCTTGATGACACCATTATAATTCTGCTGGATCACCTTGTCGATGATGCGCTTGAAATCGGCTGCTGCCCGACGCGAGTCGCACACCACCATCGCCTTTGCCTCCCCACCAATCTTATTGATGGTATGCTTCATGAAGTGGTCCACAATCATGGTTGCTTTGCGCAACATGATATAAGAGTTCTTGTTCAGTTCGCCATAGATGAGTGCCAGCGACTTTCTTTCTTCATAGAGTTTTCGTCTCTCCTCCTCATCGGTAGTCGTCTCGATGAGTTCGAACATGGTTTGATACGACTTGTAGTTCTGCAACACGTCAAGGATGAATTTCTCGTCGATGGCCTGTTTCATGCTGTAGAGGTCGTGTTCCTTATGGTTCTCGTCACCATAGAGCACAAAGGTTTTATCCTTTGGCGTAGCTGTAAAGGCGAAGTAGCTCATGTGTTGCATGGAGCGACGCATAATCTGCTGATAAGCCATCAGCGCATCCATTTCGTCTTCAAATTCATCGGGATTGAAGTCTGGAATGTTCTTCAGATCCTCATCGGTACTCAATGCATTCACGAGGTCTTTTGCACTCTCATTGCCAATGGCGGTGTGGGCTTCATCCACTATGATGGCATACTTGCGATGCTTTTCGCGCTTCAGCGTCTTTAGGGCGAAGGCGAACTTCTGCACGGTGGAGATAATGATGCGGTGACCTTCGTCGAGAGCGGTTGCCAGATTCTTGGAGCCTCGGCGGATGTCTTTCACCGTGCCCACCACGTCTTCAAAGTTCACCACGTCGTCGGCCATATTGCGGTTGAGCACAATACGGTCGGTCACCATGACGATGCTGTCAAAGATGGGGCTACGGTCTAGGTTCGTCATGTTGGCCAATTGATGAGCAAGCCAAGCCATCGTCTTGGTTTTGCCCGAACCGGCAGAGTGCCACACCAGATAGTTGTGTCCTGCACCTTCCTCGCCAACCTTTCTGCGGAGTTTCCTGACAGCACGCAGTTGGTGGAAGCGTGGAAAGATGACCACGGGCCGTCCGTCTTCATCATTATAGCGTTTGATGAAGTTTTCCAGAAGGTCAAGAATGCTGTCGGCCTGAAGGATGTCCTGCCACATATAACACACTGGGTATTCTCCCTCCACGGGTGGATTGGTGCTGTTCTGGTTGAAGGGCAGGAATTTGGTTTCTGCTCCGTTCAAGCGGGTGGTCATAAAGACATAGTTGTTGTCCATCACAAAATGCACCAGACAATGTCGGAGCATCCTGTTTTGCGGGTTACGCTCGTAGCAATACTGATAGATACCGTTGGTATAGTTCTGCCCAGAACCTTCATTCTTCAGTTCGAAGGTGAAGAGTGGCAAGCCGTTGAGCAGGATGCACATGTCCAGCTCGTTACCCTTGTCGGAACCAGCCGTACTGTAGCGCATCTGACGCACGATACTGAACTGGTTTGACCGGTAGAGATTGTATGCCTCACTTTCCGTTCCTGCCAGTACAGGTTTGAACTGGGCAAAGCGCACAGTCTTGCCTTTTATCTTGAAACCTTTGCGGAAGAGAGTAAGCATACTCTCACCACGGTCCAACTTATTGTTGAACTCACGAATTACCGTGTCAGCCTCATGTCCAGGGAACGACTTTTCCAGCATCTGCCAAGTGGCTGTCTGCTGACGCAGGAACTGCTCCAGCATCTCTCGGTCGCAGAGCGTCTCAATGTCGAAGTCCTGACTTGTGCGCTGGTTGTAGAGGTCACTACTGGCCAAACTGTTGGCGATATGCTCCTCAAAGGTGGTTTCGTTCAAAATGTTGCTCATATCATCACATTTTTTATTATCCGCTGCAAAGGTAAGGCAAAACTATGCAACCTTTCTGCATTGTTACGAATTATATTCTCTCACATCTATTTTTCCAGTCACGGCGGCGGTTATCAGAGCCTGCTTGTACTCTTGGAGAAGCTCTATCTGCTTCCTGCGTTTCGCGATGCGGGTGTCTATCTTGGAGGTTTCGGTGTTGAGGTAATCGGCGATGGCTTGCTGCTCAGAAAGAGGTGGTAGGGCTATTTTTATATAGCCTGTTTTATCTTGGTTCAAAATAGGAAGTGTGGCAGCATTGGAGTATACTTTCAGAATTTCTTTCTTTGAATAAAGATAATAAGCTACATAGTTTTTAAGAATATCTGACTTACAGACACTTACATTGATCTGTTGATTGCATGATGCTTCTTCCTCAAATATACCAATTTTCCCCAATGTGCCACCTATTCCAACTAAGAAAACAGAATTCTTAGGATAAAGGAAAGCTTCACTTGCTTTAATTGCTCTCTTATCTATTTTCCTTGAAGAATCATTCAATATAATACTACCATCTGGGAAATCTCCTGGGGTAAACCAAACAATTTCCTCATTCTCGAAATATTCATCTTTTTTAGTGGATGGCGTTTTGCCTGTAGAAATTTTAGCATATCTCTTTAAATCTGCCACTTCCCAATGCTCCGGTACTTCTCCAATCCATTCAATCCCGCTATCTTTCATTTTAGCTTCGAGGTTGAGGCCTTTAGTGACGGCACGACTGATGATAGCAGATTTCATTTCCTCCAACAGTTCTATCTGCTTTTCCCGCTTGGCAATAATATCATCTATCGGCTTCGTCTTGGCATCAAGGAATGAGGCAATGACTTGCTGCTCTGCAATAGAAGGAACCGGTATGTAAAAGTTCCCTAACATAGTCCTACTTACTCGATGCATAGTAACACCTCTGGCAGAAAGATTCGCTTTCTTCGTATATGGTGTGCAATTTAAGACATAGACGATGTACTTTTTATTAAACCTATTACAGTCTGGCCTATAGATGACATTGTCAACACAAGTTACAATACGTGAATTCAAATTAGGAACAATACAAGCTCGGCTAATAGGCTCGTTTAGCCTTGAAATAAGAATATCTCCTTCGTACACATCCTTACATTCCAGTTTCCTAAATGTATCTTCTGTAATATAGCCATTACCTTGTTCTTTGTATTTAAGCGGACCAACATTACCTGAAGTTAAATATCTAATGCCATCGGTGCTAATGTCTTTAGATTCAATCCAGTCACCATCAATGAAGCATTGGCCTTTCCCCAATGCAGTATATTTGAGTTTACATATTTCCCAAGCAGATGGGATTTGCTTTACCCATTCAATTTCAATATCCTTATATTCACTATACGCCTTCATACTCAATCCTCCTGCTCATAATAATAAGAATAGTCAATGCCCTTCATAAAGGTTTCGCGGTCATCAATTTTATCAGTAAGGGCTTGCCGCAGCAATCCGCTTATTTTGTCGCTGTTCATCTCGCTTTCTATCATGGCGTTGAGATAGTCGCGCTTACCTATCTTGCTCCAATCCACACACAAACCGAGACGTTTCTTCAGCATCAGATCAAGCCAGATACGAGTCGAGCGACCATTGCCTTCCATAAAAGGATGGGCCATGTTCATCTCCACATACTTGTCAACAATCTCATCAAAAGTGGTATCTGGCATTTCCTCTACGTTTTGCAGAAATTGGTGCAGATGTTCTGCAAGACAAAAAATGGTATTTCCTTTCGAAATCGTCTTTGTGCGAATCTTTCCAGCAAAATCGTAAAGCCCCCCAAATAGGAACGCATGGATCTGTTGAAGACATTTCACAGTTCCAGGTTTCATTGTTTCAAGCAACCCGCTCTCCATGAGCGTGTAAGCTTTCTTCTTGCTCTGGCCGTCTATCGTATTATCGCTATATACGAACCAATCGAGGAAGGTCATCGCACTGTCATTGTGAATCGCTTTTGCCAGATTGGTGATCCCTTCTGCATCAAGCGAATCCGTGTTGTATTGCTTCCCGTCAGCAGCACGGAACTTCAGTTGGGTAGTAGCACTAACCAACTTATTGTTTTCCTTCCTCAGCTTCGCTTTGAGGTACTTCCAATAGTTACGTGTTTTCTGGTAGTCATCCTGTTCGTTGATGGCTCCAACGACATCTAGTACAGAGAACCACCACTTATTTTGAGCATCGTCCCAAACGGCTCTCACCTCGTGGTCTTTATAAAACCGTATCGACTTCTTTGTTGCTTTATTCTCCATGATGCTTAATCCTCCATTCTGATGCTGTTAAGTTCTTCGTCAGCCTCTTTGTCCAACTGCTCTATATCCTTAAGGATAGCATCAAGGCTACGCAGGGGGCGATAGACATAGAACAGCTTGGTGAAAGGAAACTCACAACCAATCTTGTCCTTCGTCCGGTCCATCCAGGCATCGGGCGTGAATGGCAGCACTTCCCGCTCAAAATACTCATCAATGTCCTGCTTGAACGGAACATTCTCGGTATCGTTAAGATTTCCATCCTCCATAAAACCGCTGTCAGCCTTATACGGATTGTTAAGTACTTCGGGCGCATCCTCGCTCACCGTGCCCCACACCTTACGGATAGCCTTGATCTCTGCAGCAGAAGGTTTGCACTTCTTTTCTTTCAGGAAAGCGAAGAACTCCGTGTCACTCCGCTTGGCATCAATGCCATCAATAGCAGCGATGTTTTTATAGACAAGGTTGCTCTTGGCATCGGGCTTGAAACTTTCCTCCGCCTTCATCTGTTCGTATTTGCCTGTAATACCTTGATACCAATAGCGCATGGGACGACGCACGGCCACCTTGGTATAAAGGAAGTCGTCGTAGTCCATGAGTTTGGCAATCTGTAGATGTTCCAGCTCTCCAGTGCTCTCGTTAAGGATGTCGCGCGACGCACTTTTGTATTCCCTATAGATTTCGAGAATCTCCTTCGCGCCGTTTTCGCTGATGTCGAAGCGTTTCTTGCCAAGGTTGGTCTGTAGGAGTTTGGCATATTCATTCTTATGGGCAGCATCGATGAAAAGCACTTTGTTGCGTTTCTCTTCAGGTCGCTTATTGTCGAGAATCCAGAGATAAGTGCTGATGCCCGTGCCATAGAAAAGGTCGCCTGGTAGTGCCACGATGCAGTCTAAAAGGTTCTTATCTAAAAGCATCTTGCGGATATTGCTCCATCCGCTACCAGCATCACCATTGAAGAGCGGAGAGCCATTGAGCACGATACCTATACGCGAACCATTCTCCTTGTCCATCTTGGCCACCATGTGCATGAGGAAGAGTAGAGAGCCATCGCTTTTAGTAGGCAGTCCTGCCTCGAACCTTCGGCCTGGCGCATTGTCTTTCTGTATGCAAGCCTTCACATACTCATCCTTTCCCCAATCAACGCCGAAGGGGGGATTGGCCAACATGAAATTGAACGTTCGCCCATAGAGGTGGTCTTCGCTGAAAGTATTGCCCCTGAAGAGTTGCTGACTGATGTTATGGTCGTCGCCTTTCATCAGGAGGTCAGCCTTACAGATGGCGTAGGTCTTATCGTTAAGTTCCTGCCCGAAGAGCTGCACTTTCAGGTTGGGGTTATGAGCCAATGTCTGGAGGTATTTTTTGCCCTCGGTAAGCATACCACCCGTGCCACAACAAGGGTCGTAGATAGAGAAGATACGACCTGGGATATAGAGTTCGTTTTCATGGCCGCTGATGGTAAGGGCCACCAGCAGTTGCACGATGTCGCGCGGTGTGTAGAACTGTCCGGCCTTGGTATTACTCGACTCCTTAGAACGACGTATCACATTCTCGAATACTGTGCCCATCATAGCATTGCTCACCTTGTCGGGATGCAGGTCGGCACGCTGAACGAACATCTGGCAGACTGAGAAGAGTTTGTTGCTCTCGGCCAGTCGGCGGTAGATGTCGGAAAGGTCAAGATGTTCCGTATTGTCTTGCTTGTGTACGAAGTTCGCCAAGATGTCGCGTACGTTGTTGGTAAACGAGTTGAGATAGTAGTCGAAAGAAGTGGCAATCTGTCCTGGCGCAGCAAGCATCTTCTCCATAGAAAGCCCCGATGTGTTGAAGAATGTGAGGTTGTTGCGTCGCAGGATACTTTCCAACTTAATTCTCTTCATCTTCTCTGGAGCGTCGGCAGGAATCTTGTTCAACTCCTCCATGATAGCATCGCGTTTATCATCAAGCACACAGTCCAAACGGCGCAGCAAAGTGAAAGGCAGGATCACGTCCTCCACTTCTGCATCATCGTACAGCCCACGTATTATCTCTTTGATGTCCCATATTACGGACGAAAGTTCTTGCTCTGTCATATATTTATAATGTATATGAGTTATTTGTCATTAATCGATTAGTACAAGTTCCGCATCTAGTAGTCACACCTATTTCTTCCTGTTTGTCAACAATAGAAGCATATTTCCGGCAACATCCATTTTGAATGAGCTCTCGAATGAAATGGATTGTTTGTAACTGTGACTTAATAGGACTGTCTGGACCACTTGGTTTCATTGGTACAATTTTAGAGAAGAGTGCATCGTAGAAAATAGTTTGCGATACCGTAGATACATTATCCTTGAATGCACGTAGTTTGTATTCTGCTCTTACCACAAAATAATTGCTAATGATTCTACGATTATGTAGCATCTTATAGTTTATGCAGTTATGATCAATGGAAATAAGATCAAAACGTATTTTAAATCGGCGTACCTTTTTATTCCCATCCGCATAATCCTTGAGATTAGATGCAATTAATTTGAAAAATTCTGTCTCTTGTTCTTCTCCCAGATTAAATGTACTTGAGTCAAAGACTATGAGCACATTATACTCATCGTTATGTCTCCTGGGCAATATAGAGTTAAGAATGCCTCGGATGTTTGACAACCCCAATTCCATTGTGTCTTTTGTAATTGCACCATTTTTCTTATCGGAACTGAAAATGTAGCGGTCACATATTATCAAAGAGTTGCTTGGAAGCGTATGATTGCTCTTGTCAAAATAGACTGCCCAATCTATACCTTCCTGTCCATCAGATAGGTCATATTCATAAGCCCTAGTCAAGATGTCATCATCTATCTTGTTGATTGACTGGCAGATTACTCCATACCCATTCTGAATTTTATCTGCTGCTTCTTTCTCAATGTTGAGAAGGAATACTGCATTAGGATTTTCCAATACTCGACGAGAGTTATTAGGAATATCGTTAATGTATTCTGCGTCTGTCTTTACTGTTGTTCCCAACGTTTGCAGAGTGCCAATAAAGTCATTAGTCCCCATCTTGCCAATATCTTCGTCTTCAATAACTTCTGGCACACAGACCTCGTCAACATTTCCACTCATGAGAATATTGTACCAGTTCTTGGGAGATTTATCAAGTAGGACTCCCTCCAATAAGTCTTTATTTGCAAAAACCTTGAACATACTACTTCTTTCTCTCTCTACGTATAACTTCCATATTCAGTTTAGCGGCAACGTCGAAGAAACCTTCATCAAAATTGTTTAAGAACTTGCCTGTTGGTGCCATTCCCATGTCATAAGGCATTCCATTTGAAGGGAAATAGAACACCTTAAATGGATTCTTTTCGTTAGTCTCTTCTTGTGTTTTGCACTCCATATTACCAACGAGAACCTGAGCTTTACGGATCAGATACTCAGAATGGGTTTCCACGATGAAGCGGATTTTGTATTTCTCGTTTATCTCAAAGAACAAATCTGCCAACTTGCTTTGAAGACTTGGATGAAGATTCTGTTCTGGTTCCTCAATAAGGATTACAGGCATGAATCCTCTGCGAGCTACACCAGTGCCCTTATATTTTCTAATTAAGGTTGCTATCTTAAAGAGGAGTATCATCATCTGGATGGATCCCATACCTTTTTCTGCAAGGTTCATCCATTTATTCTGTTTTGTTCCAACCTTCCCTATTTTTACTGTATATGCTTCACAGCCAGCAACTGGCGAAACAGCAAAGTCCGAATCAATATTGAATGCTTCCATCCATTTTTGGATGAATTTATACTCTTCTTCGCCTTTTTTTATGTTTGAGCAGAAATACTCTTGTATAGTATTTGACATATAGTCATTTTGACTGTTTATACGATACAGAGTATTCTGATTTACAGCATGAGCATACAAGTATTCAGTATTTGGCTCTTGTATACAACGACCTAGCATCATATTTAACCTGTGAAAATAGTAGCGCTTAGAATATAGATAATTATGAACATCATCAAGAGAACTCTGCTGCTCTTCCTCATCAGACAAGTCTAGTTCACGGTAGTAACGTCCCATTCTCATATAGCCTATATTTAAGAAAGGAAGCGGCATTTTCATTTTATCAAATTCTTCTCTAATAGTTATTCCGTTACTGAAATCCAATTTGGAAGCCAAGATGAACTCTTCCTTAGCTTGTTGAATATTTCTCTCAATCATATCGAAATCTTCACGAATAACTGTATAGAAAAAACCCTGTTGTTCCAATTCATTATCCTTTTGCTTTTTCAATTTGTCCTCGTTGAGTTTTTCTAAAATTTTATCGAATTTCTCGACAGAGAATGGCTCAGATAATAAATCCTCGTAATCCATCAACTTAACATTAGTATGGCGAAAGAGAGTTTTTAGTCTGTCTAAGTTGTTAAAATCATGGGTGATGTGTATCTCTGCAGCCTGCTCAACATAATTAAGAGATATTGAAAGTTCATTAGAAAGGTCTTCAATTAATATTTGCTTAATCGGTGCTGTAGGCAACTCTGGAGACTCATTGGGGATAATGGTAATAGTCACTTTGAACATATTACCATACACAATTGATAACTGCATCTCGTCAGAGTCGGACTCGTTGTTGATTGCCCTTTCGAAAGTTCCTATATGCAGTGCATCATGCAAAATGTTAGGCGCAAAATTAAATTCTGGATGATATTCACGCTTAACCTTTTTCCCTTCTTCATCTCTCATGTTTTGAAAAATATCAGAGTCTTCTGTCAACATGCGAAGGTTTTCTGTAATTAGAAGCAATGCCTTGACCACAGTCGACTTACCAGAGTTATTACCACCAACTAGTAAATTGATATTGCCGAAATCAATTGTATGATGGTTTGCAAATCTTCTAAAATTTTTAAAGCCAATTTGTTTCATATATGCGTTACTTAATATTTATTTCTTCTCTTATGATTACCGAAGGATTTTCTTTTGAGAGATAATACTTCTTCTCCTCCCTTTCTGCCACGATGGATGGATAGGGTTTGGCATAGAAATCCCATATGCTGGAATACGTACCGAAGTCAACAATTATGTTTCCATCTGAGTCTATAATAGCTCTATCCGCAAAGCCTTTTTTGTCGGTACCGTTGTCAACCAGACATAAGTCATGGTCAAATCCCCACATGTTATGATATGTGCCATATGATATACGGATTTTGCCATTTTCATCAACAGCTCCCCACCGTCCTTGACAGTCCTTTGTGCAAAATAGCTTACCTTGACTATTCACTGGTGGAATGATTACGTGCATCCCGATTGGTACTATTACTCTACCTTCTTTATTGATAATACCACATTTTCTTCCCTTACGAATCAGGGTACAGTCTTCTACAATGCGAATGGCATCACATCTTAGACGGTTACACGTCTCAGCAACTTCTAATGCGACATGTTTTAACGCCTCATTTTGCTCTTGCTGAGATTGCGGTGGCGTAGTGTCTATGAGAAAATATTTTTCCATATCTTTCGAATTCTGATGCAAAGGTAGGAAGTAACTATGCAACGTTTCTGCGTCATTCCTAATAATTTCTTATCTTGCTACGATATAGATTGAAGTTTTTCTCTGCCTTCATCTGTTAACACATACTTCTGTTTCGGATTGTTTGGAACATCCTTTATCGTCGGTTCTACCAGACCGGTGTCAACGAGGGGCTTGAGGATAGTCTGACGGAATCTGTTTTTGTTTTTCTCACCAGCATAATCCATCAATTCAGTAATAGAGCCAGAAGCCCTAAACAAGTAATCAATTACAGATACTATCTTCTTCAACTGCACTTCGCTCAACTGGGGACAAACTGGGGACAGAACTAGGGACAAGGCCTGGGACAAACTAGGGACATCACCGCCAACTTTACCGCCAGTTTTACCGCCTTTTTCGTTGGTATAGCTCTGTGAGACTTTCACATCAACCTTGAATGCCGTGATAAGATTAACGTTGAACTCTGCAGGTAGGTTGCCATTTTCCTTCAAGTCTGTCTGGACTTGTCCTACACCTCGATTGAACATATTGACATAGCCCAACGTCTTCATGGCACTGGCTACAAGTGGATTGCGATAGTCGTTCACACTTGGGAAATTCTCAGGACGGGCATTTCCGTAAAGTCCACCCGCATTCAGGATCTCCAGATGACTAGCAAACTCATAAAAGCGAAGCGGTGTATTACTCTGCATATCGCGGTGCATACAGGCGTTAAGAAGAAGTTCTCGGATAGCCTGATAGGGGTAGTTGCTGACCATCTCCTCGCGTAGGATGGAAACGAAAACGGGTTTCTTCTTGATGATCGACATTTCGAGCAGGGATTCCAGACGCGGCAACAATTCACAATAGTTGCCTTCCAGTTGCATCTCATTTTCTACCTCGCTTGTCACATCCTCACCCTTGAAACACACATACTGCACATACAAACCTGGCATGAAACGGCGCGGTTTGTTGCCAAACAAAACGACCGCTGCGTATGTCGGGCATTGATGCTCTGTGTCATACATGCCCACAGCGGCCATCTGTTCCTCGATGGAGCGAGTATCAGAATCCACTAACTCATTGCCTAATAACGGTATCAGATACTTTGTACGCAGCAAGTTCGTGTTGACATCATTCAGCTTGGCAGCCAAACAGGGCATCGAGTCGAACGTGGCCATGAATGACATTCGTCGCTCGGCAAGGATGCGCTCTTCTGCCTCCGTAGCGATGTCTCGACGTGGCCCGATACGTATAAATGTACGTCCGCGATAGCGCACAGGAGGCAGGTCGGACGGACTAACCTCAGCAACCAGTAAGTCACCTTCTGGGAACTGGAAACGGTCAACACTCATAACAGGTATAGGCAGGATGTTTCCGTTGCTGCGTATGGCTGCTATCTTCTTCAGCAAGTCATCGGTGACCTTCAGACCCGACAACTCTCCGTTGTCGTAAGCACCCAATATCAGGTAGCCATTTTCTCGTGAATTTGGCAGATCGTTGGCAAAGGCACATATAGCTTCCTGGAACTTATCCATGTCACCTGTTGACGTGGTTCGTTCCACACGATAGGTTTCTGTGCTATGCAGCAGTTCTTGTATTTCGTCTCTTGTTATCATTCGAATTATTTCTCTTGATTGAATTCTTCCTGTCTCACCAACTCCTGCACAGGAACTTCAAGCGCATTGGCTATCGCAATGAGGGCTTCAAGGCTGGGCTGGGTAGTATTGGTGACCCATTTGGAAATAGTTGCCTGGTCCTTTCCCAACTTATCTGCCAACCACTTGTTGTTCAGGTCGTGTTCGGCCAAAACGATTCTTATCCGATTTAATTTTGCCATGATACTTTTCTCTTGTTTGAGGGCGAAGATACAAAAAATAATTCATAATTAAGCATAATATACTTAATTTTTATTGTTTGCAGTGAAAATTTGATGATTTTGTCAAGTATTTGGCGTTATCATTGGCACTAACAAGTCATTTTGGCAACGTAATCGCATTCCTCTTCGAGCATAATTTAATTTGCTGGTAATTTGCTGGCAACTTGCCGAAACAATCAAAATGCGGATGCAGATTTGTCTAATATGCTGATAATCAACAATAATTAAAATCAAGTTTAATTTGCTGGTAATTTGCCAAAGAAAGAGATAATAGAGCTCTTTTACAGGTATTCCTGAATAAGAAAGTGCCAATAGAGGCAGATATTTAATGCGACCAAGACAAGCCTCACGACTAAAAGTTGTCAATATTGGCAAATTGTAGTAATAGCAGAGTTTCGGTATATCCGCATTGTATAGATGGCAAGAATCAAAAAATTCATCAAGTTTGTGATTTTTTCTGTGTTTTCTTTTGGTTGTTTGGGGAGAAATCTGTACCTTTGTAGTGATTTTGTAACATGTTGATTATCAATGGTTATTTCCGTTTTTGCGACATGCGTGCAACATCCGGTGCTAACGCATTGATAGTCAGTTAAAGTCGTTTTCGAGGAAGATAAGCTGCATCTCGCCATAACATCCAAACAAGTTTGATGATTCTGGTCGCGATTTGGGTTATCTTTGCAAAAGAAAAAAAAACACTAGAATTATTCAACAACTTTTTTGCAAAATCAATAAGCACCAAGTTACATTGTAACAAGGTTCAAAATACATCCTAAAAAGCACCTAATTGCATCCCAAAATGCACCTAATTGCAACGCAAAATGCACCTAATTGCATCGCGAAATGGACTTTTTTATAGGTTCACAAGGCTTGTCTGGCATAGAGACAGACTTCTTATCATCAGGAAAACACATTAATCAGTAAGGATTTATAGGCAAGACAGGCGGAGCTTGCAAAAGTTGAAACAATTATTTAATAATCAAAAAACCATGAAAAAACAGACATTCAAGACAAACGCAACTACAAACAGTGCCATGGTTTGCTTCAACGACATGTTCGAGTCATGCGACGACGAGCGTACGGGCATGTGGTGCAACACCGCCATCATACGAACCCGTCTGCGCAAGCGCTATGGTGCCACGCTGAAGGGTACCAACATGATTAGTTTCGGCAGGTTGCTCGCCAACACCCCTACCCTGCTCCGCCGTCGCACCGGTCACGGCACATTGTATTTGGTCAGGGAGAGAGAGAGTGTTTAAGAGGGAAGGAGAATTTTAAAGTATTCTATGATAGTTTTGGGTTGATTCTGTCCTCATAGTGATATAATTCAATCAAAAAGGAGATTTTATTATGAAAACAAACGGTGTAAAGTTTCAGATTACAGACAGTAAGGTGACGGTATTCGGCTATCCTGAATTGGAAAACCGCACAGGCACTCTTAGAGGAGATGACATGGCGTTCTTCACAGGAAAAAATCAAGAGTTATATATCGCCAACACGGCAACGGGAACGATTCGCAAGTTCTCTACTGGCGGCAGTGTGCTGGTGGATGATTGCGACATCGACATTGAAGCCATTGAAAAGAAATGCAAGAACGGTATCCGCAATGCCAGAAACAAGGTTGTCCGTTATGCCAGCGTAGGTTTTTGGGACGGTTTTAAGAATGGAGTGTGTGCCATTTCCTGGATGCTGTTTCCTGAAGGAACCTATTTCGCCGACAGCGACGGATTCGGTGTGGAAGACTGCAACGAGGAAGAGGTGTATGCCATTGTTGATACCAACCTTGACATCATCGAGCCATTCCGTCCGATAAATGATATTGCCTACCATCTGGAAAAGTTGAGAGAACGTCTCTCCACAATCTAACCCTCATCTGCACCCATCTGCACAACATCTGAACAAGGGTGATCTCACTAACAAACAGCGAGTTACAAACCCAGTCCAGATGTTCAGATTTTTTTGAAAATTTGTAAAAGGGCGAGAAAATGAGCAGCGTGCAACCCGTATTGAACTGCACGCTGTTTATACACAACAATCAGCAAAAGTATTGATAAAATTCAACTGTTCTTCGCTCTCGGGGGCAGATATCCAGGGGGAACGGCCGTGGTAGGCGTAGCGGTTGCGCATAAGGGCAAGGGCATCGTCGGCACTAAGATGATGGAAATAGATGTAGTAGCAGGCAACAATGGTACCTGTGCGACCGACACCTCCTACACAGTGGATGTAGAATCTTGTTTCGGGCTTGGCAGTTAGAACTTCTTGTAGAGTACGAAACATTTCTAGAACCGCTCCTGCATCGGCAGGGGCACAGCCGTTGGGTATAGGCAACGAATAGCGACTGACGCCATAGGGCAGGAAAGATGAATAAGGAGGCAACTCTCCACTTTCTGAGAGGTCAACAAAATAGTTGATGCCAAAATCGGTGAACAAGCGCAGTTGCTGCATACCAGCACCTTGTCCCCATTCCCAAACGGGGTATTCGCCTGCCCAGACGTTGCTATCAACGCGGTAGGAATAATCTGTGGGTTTGAATTTTAAATCTTCGAGCATGATATTTTTTTAAGGAGTGAAGGAGTATTTTGTATTTTTAAGGAGTGAAGGAGTGTAGGAGTTCAGACGTATGCTTTGTTAACAGTCTTCAATTATTCGCATTCGCTCATAAGCTTCGCTGTCTTCAATTTTTCAATTCTCCAAAACTGGAGTTTCCGCAGCCATCATGCTGTCATCTTCGGGCAACTGATAGGACTTTATCTTTCTGTCGTCGAGGTAGATACGGTGGAGGGTGTAAGCCAACGACTCCAGCGTTTGCTGGCGGACTTTGGGTTTCAGTTGGCACTCCCACACCGTGATGCAATGCCAACCCATGGCGGCAAGCATGCGCTGTTCGGTGATGTCGCGCGCCTTGTTGCGCTCAATCTTCGTCTGCCAATAATCGATGTTGCTCTTGGGAAGAACAAAATGGCGGCAACCGTCATGACCATGCCAGAAGCAACCGTTGACAAAGATTACGGTGCGGTATTTGCGCAGCACAAGGTCGGGATGACCAGGCAGGCGAGGATGATTCAACCTGTAGCGGAATCCACGACTAAACAGGAACTTCCTCACCATCAGTTCCGGTTTGGTGTTCTTGCCTTTTATCGCCGCCATGCAGCGATGCCGTTGTTCCTTGTCCATCTTATCCATATGTTCTTTTGCCAATAAGCAGATAAGACTGCATGACATCACAAAGTTAAGAATAAAATCTGACAATCCTTTGCGTTATGGTTGTTTTTTACTATTTTTGCAATATACATACAACAAGGTTAAAAGCATAGGCAATATGAAAAAGGTATATTTCGCAGGTTCCATACGCGGAGGAAGGGTTGATGCCGACCTCTACAGACGACTGATAGAGCATATTCAGAAGACGGCGATTGTGCTGACAGAACATGTTGGCAGCAAGAAACTGAACCTATTGGAACAGGGGAAGAAGGATGTGGAGATATATGAGCAGGACACCAACTGGCTCAGAGAATGTGATGTGGTGATAGCCGAGTGTACTTGTCCGTCGCTGGGCGTGGGTTACGAACTGGCTTTTGCCGAGAAGCTTGGCAAACCGTGCCACATCTTCTACAACCGCACGAAGACGCAGCTCTCAGCTATGCTGACGGGCAACCCGTATTTCAATATTCATCCTTATGAGAGTGAGGAGGAGATTTTTCAGAGAATTGAAGAATTGGTGACTGCGAAGCTGATGAGCGAAGGCGAATAATTGAAGACGCCCCTCCTGGCCTCCCCTTGGGGAGGGAAAAGGGAAGAGTGTTTTTAATGAAGAGTGAAGAATGAAGACTGCGAAGCTGATGAGCGAAGGCGAATAATGAAGAGTGAAGAATTAAAAACGAAAAGTGAAAAATGCTAAGCAAATAACTTGTCAACTCGTTTACTTGTAACTTGTTGACTCAAGAACACACAAAATCGTCAACTTGTCAACTCATTAACTCAAAAACTCACAAACTCATCAACCCACAAACTCATCAACTAAAAAAACATAACACATGAAAAATTTTGGACAGAAACCGTGGGTACTACCACAACCAGTACTTATTATCGGTACATACAACAGTGACGGCACACCTAATGCCATGAATGCGGCATGGGGCGGTCAGTGGGATTCAAAAGAAATAGTTATCTCTATGGGAGCGCATGCCACTACAGAGAATCTTAACCGCAATGGGGAGTTCACCGTGGCTTTCGCAACAAAGGCAACGATGGTGGCGTCTGACTTCGTGGGCATAGTCAGTGCGAAGAACGATGCTCAGAAGATGCAGAAAACAGGATGGACGGCCGTAAGGGCGGAGAACGTTGATGCTCCGGTGTTCACTGATTTCCCTATGACCATGGAGTGCCGTATAAAGCAGAAGATTGACGAGAGTGCAGAAGGTTATTATATCGTGGCAGAGATTGTGAACATCGTTGTAGATGAGAACTATCTTGCTGCCGACGGGAAACCTGATGTAGAGAAGATGGAACTGATTACCTACGACCCTGTACACCACGGATACATCTGCTTGGGCGAGCGTGTAGGCAATGCCTTTGCAGACGGGAAGAACTTGAAATAGTTTTATTCGACAACAGCCATGATGGCGGTGTAGTTGTCTTTGGCCTCAACCTTACAGATATTATTGAATTCTTCAATGATTTCTGCAGGGTGTTTTTTGCTCATCACCAACGTTTCAAGTTCGTCAGACGTGAAACAGCGGTAGATGCCATCAGAGCAGAGCAGGATTCTGTCGCCCGACTGCAATCTAAGTTCATCAATGGTTGGGCGAGCGACACTGGGCACATAAGAAAAGAAGCAGCGGTTGATGCTCTCCTTGCCATGAAAGACAATGGTATGGTCGATGGTGCGGAAAAGCAACCCCTCACCTGGGCGCATCAGATAGCAACGGCTATCACCGAGGTTGGCAACGGTAATGGTATCGCCCGTAACTACCGCCATGACCATCGTCGTGCCCATCTCCTTACGACCGAGTTCGTCGGAACGCTTGTCGATGGCAATGCTTGCTGCCTTGCATGCCTCCAGGATACACTCCTTGCGGTCAGTCAGTTTGCTTGACAACCAGGTTTCAACAATGGTATCTATAACGACGGTGCTCGCTATCTCTCCCTTGGAGTGACCGCCAAGTCCGTCGCAAACAATACCCAACCATGTAGATTCTTCTGGTATGTTGATTACCTTTACAGCATCCTGATTAATGTTGCGCTTGCCTATATCACTTATTACCGAGTAACTTATCTTCATAAAAATATCATTTCCAAAAACAACGCAGGAGGCGTGACTATCTCACAATCTCCAATATGCCGTCAACTTCGTGTTCAACGAAGGGGCCTTCCTTAACTTCAAAGATGACACTACCCGACTCCAGGCACTCAACGTCGTGCCATGTGTTCTTGGGAATGTCAACGCCATAGCGGCCGTCTGCACGACTGAGCACCACGCTTTCCAACACCTCGCCCTTGTCGTTGTATGTGTTGACCCGAACCTTGCCTTGGAGCAAGACAAAACTCTCGTCCTTTGTTACATGATGATGAATGGGAACAACAGTACCCACCTCAAGCGCATTGAGAAAACGATGGCACTTGTCTGAAAGACTTTCATGGAAATTGTAGTTCTTGCGCAAGCGTGGCGACTGTCTTGCCTGCTCTACAACACTGTCCAATAGTTGTTGGTCAATAATCTTCATGTAAAATAATGATAACCAGTTATTATACTGCAAATTTACATTTTTTAAACCAAACGGCAAAATAATAACTGAGAAATGTGGAGTTTATGACTATTTCTTGCCATTGTCAATAATTATAACTATCTTTGCAGTAATTCAGAAGAAGAGACAATGAAAAGATTTTTCATACTATTCGTGCTTGTTGTACTCATGTGTAACGGTGCACTGTGCCAAACAGACAATTCTGTTGTCAGCACAAGAACGGGTTTGGTAAAGGGTTTCATGCAAGAGGGAACGATGGCGTTTCTTGGCATACCGTATGCCCGAGTAGAACGCTTCATGCCTCCGATGCCGGTTGCCAAGTGGCAGGGTGTGAGGGAGTGCACGCAATGGGGACCGCAAGCAATGCAACCTACACCGGGCAGACAGATGAAGGAGTCGGAGATGTCGGAAAGGAACTCCTGCGTGCTTAACGTGTGGACAACAGACACGAAGAAGACTAAACCGGTGATGGTGTGGTTGCACGGAGGCGGTTTTGAGTTCGGCAGCTCGACATGGAATCCCGGAATGCAGTTGGCAAAGAAGGACGTTGTGGTGGTAAGCATCAACCACCGTCTGAATATTCTCGGTTTCTTAGACCTCTCTGCCTGTTCTCCAAAATATAAGTTCTCTGCCAATGTAGGCATGCTCGACATCGTGGCAGCACTGCAATGGGTGAAGGATAACATCAGGCAGTTTGGCGGCGACCCAAGCAACGTAACCATCTTCGGTGAATCGGGCGGCGGAGGAAAGGTGGGCACACTGATGTGCATGCCGGCAGCGAAGGGGCTGTTCAACAAAGCCATAATAATGAGCGGAACGATTCTGAACGTGAACACAAAGAAGATGAGTGAGGAGTTGGGCAAGGCTGTGCTGAAGGAACTGAGGCTAACGCCGGCACAGACGGACATGATAAAGAACGTGCCATACCAGAAGCTTTACGAGGCCGGACAGCGCGCAATGGCAGCAAGCATCGGCACACGCAAACCGGGCACGCCGATGATGTGGGGATTCGGGCCGACACCCGACGGCGTGACACTGTTGCAGCAACCGTTCCAACCGGGATTTGCAAAGATTTCCGACAATATTCCACTGCTGATAGGAACGACTTACAACGAACTGCAAAGGCTCCGCTACAAGGAGGAGATGACGGCAAAGGAGGCACAGGGCGAGTTGCAGAAGACATTCGGAGACGAGACAGCCAACTATATCAAGGAGTTTAAAAAGGCTTATCCTAAGCATCAGCCGCAAGACTGGTTGAGCATCGACTGGCTGTTCAGACCTAAGACGATAATCACTGCCGACTCTGTGGGTCAGAGCAGAAAAGCCCCCACATATATGTATATGTTCACATGGCGCTCACCAGTGAGCAAGGGTTCGGCGCATGGCAATGAACTGAACTTCTGTTTCAGCACTCTGAACCTGTCGAAGAACGAGTTGCCGGTGGTAACGGAGGCCGACAGAAAACTGGCTGACGTGATGAGCAGCGTATGGGCGCAGTTTGCTCATACTGGCAATCCAAACATAGAGGTATTGCCGGAGTGGTTACCCTACTCTGCCGAGAACGGTGAGACAATGGTGTTCGACCATAAGATTCAGCTGTGGCACAACCACGACCGCAAGCTGATGGAGATAGTGAACAGGAATTGCTTTAAGCTGTTGGAGGAGTGGAAAGGGAAAGGGAAGAGTGAAAAGTGAAGAGGGAAGAGTGAAGAGTGAAGAATTTTAATTAACTTTGCATCAGTTTTAGGATAAACAACAGATTAAGGATATGAAAAAGATTTTTACAGCACTTTGTCTTGCGCTTGGCTGCTTTGCAGGCACTACGGCACAGAACGTACAGTTACACTATGATTTTGCAAGTTCTCTGCATGACGATTTGAAAGACAGGCCAGAGTTGAGAACCACTGTTGAGATGGAAAGATTTGACAAATGGGGAAACACCTACCTTTCTGTCGATATGACATACGATAACGACCAGATGCAGTTCTCATATTGCGAAATATCACGCGACCTGAAGTTCTGGGACGGTCCGTTTGCCATTCATGCCGAGTATAACGGCGGTATGAAAAACATCAGCGATGCATGGTTGGGCGGACTGACTTATACAAGCGGCAACCTCGACGGCACAAGGGGATACAGCGTATCGGCACTCTACAAGCACATCTGTCATCATGACCATCCGCACAACTTCCAGCTCACTGGCAAATGGTATCTGTATATGCTCAAAGGCGTATTGTCGTTTACCGGTTATGCAGATTTGTGGCATGAGAACCACAAGGACAAGAAGGGCAAGGATCATGACTTCATCTTCCTTGCAGAACCGCAGTTCTGGGTAAACCTACACAAGATGGATGTGTTTGACGAGGATTTCCGACTGAGCATCGGTACCGAATGTCAGATAACATCATACATCGGCAACACCACCGGCTGGTATGTCAATCCTACCTTGGCGGTGAAGTGGTCGTTTTAATTGACTCCTATCATTTCCGAATCGTCAGAATCAATGAACACGATGTCTGACGATTCACTGATTGTTTTTTTCTTCTTGTTCTCGCGGGCACCTGCCTTTAACAACGAGCGGGCAGCGGTGATGATGCTCTGACCGCCGTCTGCAGTTGTCGTACGCAGTTTGCTCATAGCCTCCGTGGTCTGTCTCATCTTTGTCTCCACATCACCGAAACGCTGGGCGAAGTCCTGAGTGCGCTCGACTATGGTATTGGCCGCCTTTATCATCTCCTCCTGGTTTGACAACTGTCTCACCTGTGTCCACATGAGTTCCAGTATGCGCAGGTTCATATACATGGTCTGCGGTCCGAGTATCAAGACACCCTTGTCGTAGGCCTCGCGCCACAGAGAACTGTCGTTGAGCATGGCGAGGTTGAGTGCCCCTTCGGTATGTATGTACATGATAACAAAGTTGAGTTTATTGTAGCCCTCCTGCAGATACTTGCTGTAGTCTTTCTTTGCCAATCGCTCCACTTGGGCACGCACGCTCACAAGGTGTTCCTTTAGATACTGTGTCTGCTCTGCCACATCCTCCGTGTTCACATAGCGCTCATATGCCGTGAACGACATCTTTGAATCGACCACGACATCGCGGTTGTTGGGGAAGTGGAGGATGAAGTCGGGAATCAGTCCCTTACCCTCGTCATCCTTAATGAGATTGCCCAGTTTGTCGCGCAGATGAGCCTGTGACGAGTACTGCTCACCATCTTTCAGTCCGAGGTCTTCGAGCAACTGGCGCAGTTTCATCTCACCGAAATTGCCTTGCACCTTAACCTCGCCCGTCAATGCCCTGGTGAGTCGGGCTGCAGAATCGTTCAGTTCGTCATACTTCTTCATGTTGGCATGTATCGAAGCGTCGAGACGGTTGTATGCCTCAATGTTTTTCTCCTTCGTGTCGGTGAGCAACTGTTCCATGCGCTTTATCTCGTCGTGCAACGGATTGACGATTTTCGACACCTGTTCCTTGTTTGCCTCTCCCAGTTCTTCCTGACGTTTTTTCAACACATTCTCCGAGGTGGTTTGCATCTGTTCCCTTATCAGGTTCATCTGACTCTCCACCTGCTTTTTGTTCATCTCCTTGAGTGCCTCTATCTGTTTTTCGTGCGCCTCCTTTGCTTGTGCCAGTTGCTTGTCGAACGCCTCCCTCATTTCTGCAAGCATCCTCTCCGCATTCCTCAAGTTAGCCACCTGCACGTCACGCTCTGCTGTAAGCGTTCGCAGTTCAGCATTCTGTGCGGCTATGGTCTGCTCATGTTCAGCAATCTTTGTCTGCAGTTCCATGTTTTGATTTTCCAACACAGCAGTCTTCGCATCACCCCCGCCAGCAGTCTTCTTTCCTATGAAGAAAGCCAATGACGACATGATGATTATTCCCGCAACAGTTATTATGATGTATATTTCCATTGTTTTGTTTGTTTTATTTTTTAGGAGTGTAGGAGTGAAGGAGTGTAGACGTATGCTTTCTCTACAGTATTCAATTTTTCAATCTTTCAATTATTCGCATTCGCTCATCAGCTTCGCAGTCTTCAATTCTTTATTGGGAGTGCAGACGTATGCCTCAAAACCTCATAACCTTACTACCTCAAAGTTTCTCAAGACAAAAGTACAAAAAAAACTGAGAATACCAACTCTTACACATACTCCTTAGCCACTATCCTGCCGGCAAGTACTTCTCGGGCATTGTAGGCGAGCGACTCGATTTCGTTCTCGCCCGGCATGACTACTACTGGGGCTAGAAAGTCTACACGTTTGGCGAGAATGTCTGTACAGTATTTGCTGTGCGAGATGCCACCAGTGAGAATTATCGCATCCGTCTTACCACCAAGAGCAATATTCATGGCACCTATCTGCTTGGCTATGGTGTAGAGCATGGCGTTGAGCACAGAGCAATAAGGCTCTTCACCTTCTTCCGCCTCACGCGTGATGGTTATCATGTCGTTGGTGCCTGTATATGCCAACAAACCTCCACCTCCGCTAATCATGCGCTTTATCTGCTTGATACTGTACTTGCCACTGAAGCAGAGGTCAACCAACTGACCGGCAGGTACGGTGCCGGCGCGCTCTGTAGAGAACGGTCCTTCGCCATCGAGTGCATTGTTTACATCCACCACCCTACCCTGCTTGTGGGCACTGACAGAGATACCTCCGCCAAGATGGGCAACGATGATGTTCAGGTCTTCGTAGTTCTTTCCTTGCGCAGCTGCATACTGACGCGAAACGGCCTTACTGTTGAGGGCATGAAACAATGATATGCGCTTTATCTCTGGAATACCAGTATAGCGTGCCTCGTCGGCCAGTTCGTCAATCACTGCAGGGTCTGCCATATAAGCCTCGCAACCACATTCAGCTGCCAGTTCACTGGCTATCAGTCCTCCGAGATTACAGGCATGCTCCATCTGAGCATGAAGTAAGTCATGCTTCATTTGCTCATTCACCTTATATACTCCACCTTCAAGCGGTTTGGTCAGTCCGCCGCGAGCGATTATGGCATCAAACTTTATTGGCACATTACCGTCGGACAGTCGTTTGCGGATAAAAGCCATACGATAGTCGTACTGCTCTGCAATACTCTGAAAACCTACCAGTTCGCTACTGGGATGGTGAGCGCCTGAAAGCCAGACGGGGGTATTATCTTCGTAAACGGCCAACTTAGTAGATGTTGACCCGGGATTTATTACTAGTATTCGCATGGGGTAATGCTTAATGCTTAATTCTTAATGCTTAATTCTTAACGAAGGAGATAAAAGGAGCTAAAGGAAGATAGAGGTAGATAGAAGACATAACCTTAAAACCTCATAACCTCATATTATTCTACACGCCATTAATAGACTGTAGTATTTTGACTCATCGGAATCGGCACGCGATGCAACGACGATGGGGGCACAGGTACCTACTATCAGTCCTGCCACAGTAGCTCCGGCAAAGAAGGTGAGGGTCTTGTAGAACGTGTTGCCTGCCTGTATATTGGGGAAAACGAGCACATCGGCACAGCCGACAACGGGCGAAGCGATGCCCTTGATGCTTCCGCTCTCTGAATCTAATGCCGTCTTCACGTCCATCGGTCCGCCAACAAGGGCATTGCCGTATGCTCCCTCTGAGGCACGACGCACAATCTCAACGTAACTGATGGTATGCTCAAACTTAGGATTAACCTTCTCGGCACAGTTGGTCAGGGCGATGCGTGGCTGCTTGATGCCAAGACGACGACAGGCTGCGGCACACTCGCTGACAATGGCATGAAACTGCTCAAGCGTGGGTTGCGGCAGTACGGCAGCATCGGAGAACATCAGCATACGGTTGAAGGATGGAATCTCGGCAATGGTGATATGGGTCATCACGGCTCCGGGTTCAAGTAGTCCGCACTGCTTGTTTAGCACAGCATGCAACAATATGTCTGAACTTATAGTGCCCTTCATCAGTACATCCGCATCGCCACGTTTTACGGCAGCGACGGCAAGATTAGATGCCTCAACATCGTCAGCGCACGATACCACTGTCACCTTACCCGCATGTTCATCAATCACCATCTGCAAATGGTTGCTAATAGACTTTGTCGCAAAAAGGATGAAATTGGCAATGCCCTCATTGAGGGCACGCTCAACAACATATTCCGTGTGGCTGTCATGCGGACATACCAGTGCCACATTACTGCATTGGGTTATTTTTATTTCTTTGAAAGTCATGTTTTATTAGTTGACGAGTTAACAAGTTGAGGAGTTGACGAGTTGTTTGTTTAGTTGATGAGTAAACGAGTAGACGAGCTGACAAGTTGTTTGTTTAGTTGACGAGTAAACGAGTTGACAAGTTGACGAGTTGTTTGCTCAGTTGACAAGTAAACAAGTTGACGAGTTGATGAGTTAACGGAAGAGAGGGTTGGTGTGAAGTCTTAAAACTTCACACTCAGTCCCTTACCTGAATAATCTACATGTTTAGCCTCGCCAGCCGAAACAAGCACCACGTTGAACTTGCGGTTCTTGAGCATTCCCTTGTATTCTCCCTTGCGATCGGCAATGGTGAGCGTACGTGCAGAGTCATCCCAACGGAATGTTGTCTCTGTATATGCGCCATTCTCATAATTGTAGTTGTCGCCCTCGTCCTCATAGAGTGTGAACTCTGCATCACGACCTGGATAGATACGTATCTCAAGATTGTCCCATGGCTTCTCGCTCACATACTGCATCTCTGGACCTATTGGCAGAATGCTTCCTGCGCGCACGAACATCGGGATGTAGTCGATAGTTGTAGTCAGCGTAACATCTTGACCGCCTTCGTAAGCCTTACCCGTATGGAAATCATACCAGCGTGTGCCCTTTGGCAGATACTTTGTTGCTGTCTTCTTCTGCGAGAAGTCCACATTACCGTCAACGGTCTCATTGTCCTGCTTCTTAAGCCAGCCAGAGAGTTCGTTAATTTTTATCACCTTCTCTGGTGTATATTGAGCCTTTACGATTGGTGCTGCCAACACTGACTCACCAAACATAAACTCATCGGCCATGTTCCAAGTACGCTTGTCGGCAGCAAAGTCCATCATCAGCGGACGCATATAGCTACGGTTGTTCTTTGTCACCTGCCATGCTGTTGAATAAAGGTATGGTATGAGGGTGTAGCGCATGCGTATTGTCTTTACAAGAGCATCGTAGATTGGTTCGCCTGCCTTGCCGTAAAGATAAATTTCGCGTGGCACCTC
Organism: Prevotella sp.; assembly: GCA_045602085.1. Taxonomy (GTDB): domain Bacteria; phylum Bacteroidota; class Bacteroidia; order Bacteroidales; family Bacteroidaceae; genus Prevotella. The sequence goes on from JAZSAV010000020.1 coordinate 241,931, forward strand.
TGTTCCATGTGAGCGGAATACCGGACAGAACAGACCGTACTGCATCCAACGCACATAAAGTTCGCGATAGAGCGGGTTGTTTGGACCAGAAAAAGCGCTGTTGTTGTTATATCTTCCAGCGAAGAAACCACCGATATCAGAGTTGAAGTTTGGATTACCAGTCAGCGTGAAGTTAAGTCCTGCAGGAATCTGCTTGCGCAATTCTTCCCAAGTAGAAGCAACATCTCCACTCCACACATTGCTTCCATAGCGCTGCTGACCGGCAAAGCCAGAGCGGGTCATGATAAACACACGCTTGTCGGAAGAGGCAGCACGCTGATTGTCATGCACACCGCTAACCGCATAGAGAGGGAAGGCGTTGCGCATGCGTCGCCATGTTCCCAGGGTTGCCTTTGTTTCAAAGTCAGCCTCCTTCGCATTGAAGAAGTCAGGGTCGGTAGAATCCATCCACCATCCATCAATACCCATCTTGTGCAGGCGTGACAGTTCCTCCCAATATATGTCGCGAGCTTCCTTGCTGTAAGCATCATATACACGGACACCAGAAGGATAGTCGAAGTTTGGTGGCCATCCTGGTACTCCACTCTGTGGCCATGTTTCAAAATTAAAGAGCAAGTTCTTTGGTGCAAGCTTGCGATATGCCTTTGTAGCAGGACCAAAGTTAGACCAGATGGTAATCATCAGCTTAGCATTCTTCTTGTGTACCTCGTCAATCATTGCCTGTGGACGTGGGAACTCCTCTGCCAGAAACTCCATGGCGTTCCACTGGTAGTTGCTGCCCCAGTACTGCCAGTCCTGAACCATACAGTCGATAGGAATCTGAAGCTCACGATACTTGCGAAGCACCTCGAGCAATTCTTCCTGTGTCTTATAGCGCTCACGGCTCTGGAAGAATCCATAGCTCCACAATGGGAACATTGGCACGCCACCTGTCAACTGACGGATATTAGCAATCACTCCGTCAGGGTTTCCGCCATACATGAAGAAATAATCAACGCAGTCGCCCACCTCTGAAGAGAACTTCATGCCGTCAGCATTATCCTTGAACTGGGTTCTTGAGTAGTTGTTCCAGTATAGTCCCCAACCTTTCAATGACTGGATAATATTCTGAAAATCCTCTGTGTTTCTTTGCTCAATCATTATATCCGTGCCGCGGATATTCATCTTCTTGTTCTGCATGATACCCAGACCATATATAGGTTCCTCCTTGCCCAGCACAAACGACTGATCTACACGATAGGCACCGGCATCATTGCCCTGTTCGCGCAACTGGAAAGCGAAAGCCTTTTCCTTGAGCAATGTTGTTCCCTTATGACGGAACTGCACCGCACCGGTCTTTTTATCGACAATCACGGTCAGCTTACTGCTCTGAAGAGTAAGACGACTGGCGCTCTCGCTTTTCTTTATCGCCACCTGCTCGGGTTGCAACACAACAACCAGTCCTGCATCAACCGCCTTGCCGGCATTTGCCTGAGGCTGTTTTACAACACGCACAATAGATGGTGTATAGAAAGTTATGGCACACTGATTACCGTCGGTTCCGACTTTAACCTCTGTCGTTGATGCCGGCAGCTGCAGCCATGCAACGAGCAACAACAGAATAATGAATAGTTTTTTTCTCATAAGTTGTTAGTTATTGAATTTTATAGTTTTTGAGTTTATAAGTTTTTGAGTTGCTAAGTTTTTGAGTGTGTAACCTATCCCCTCCTTCGGAGGGGTTAGGGGAGGTTCCACCTACTTATTTTTCTTCTCCAGTTCTTGCAGATTCTCCATCTTCTTAGTTTCAAGGAACTCATAGATGCCGCAGAGGTGTTCGCGCACGCGCTGCTGACCGAACTCGTAGACCTTGGTTACAAGACCATCGAGGAAGTCGCGGTCGTGACTGACAACAATCAGTGTACCATCGAAATCTACCAGTGCCTGCTTCAGAATGTCCTTCGTCTTTATATCAAGATGATTGGTTGGCTCGTCGAGAATCAACAGGTTGACGGGTTCGAGCAACAGTTTGAGTATGGCCAGACGTGTTCGCTCTCCTCCAGACAGCACCTTAACCTTCTTGGTACTCTCCTCACCACCGAACATAAAGGCTCCGAGCAGGTCGCGAATCTTGTTGCGCACCTCGCCCTTGGCGATGTCGTCGATGGTCTGGAACACAGTCAGTTCATCGTCAAGCAGCGATGCCTGGTTCTGTGCGAAATAGCCTATCTGCACGTTATGGCCCAGTGTCAGTGTGCCCTCATGCTCAAGCTGTCCCATGATACACTTCACCATAGTAGATTTTCCCTCACCGTTTCTACCCACAAAGGCAACCTTCTGACCGCGCTCAATGGTAAACGTGGCGTTGCGGAAGACGGTTTTACAAGTTGACGAGTTGACAAGTTGACGAGTTGACGAGTTGTTTGTTTCCGAATCATTTAACTTGTTTACTTGCCCACTTGTTAACTCGTCAACTTTATTAGCATAATATGTCTTCCCCACTCCATCCGCCTGCACCGGGTAACTGCCGCTGCGTGGTGATGGCGGGAACTTCAGGCGCAGACGTGATGTATCTTCCTCGTCAACCTCCACCAGTTCCAGTTTCTCCAGCATCTTGACACGGCTCTTCACCTGCAGCGTCTTGGCGTATGTTCCCTTGAAGCGTTCTATGAAGTCCTTCGTCTCCTGAATCATCTTCTGTTGCTCCTCATACTGCTTCTGCTGCTGTTCGCGGCGTTCCTTTCGGAGTTCGAGATAGTGGCTGTATGTGGCCTTGTAGTCGTAGATGCGTCCCATGGTCACCTCGATGGTTCGGGTGGTGATGGTATCAACAAACTTGCGGTCGTGACTGATTACAACCACTGCCTTCGATGATGTCTTTATAAACTCCTCCAACCACTGAATACTGTCGATATCGAGGTGGTTGGTTGGCTCGTCGAGCAAAAGCACGTCAGGGTCTTTGAGCAACAGCTTTGCCAGTTCTATGCGCATACGCCATCCGCCAGAGAACTCACTCGTAGGTTTGTCGAAATCGGTGCGTTCAAAACCGAGTCCAAGCAGCGTCTTCTCCACATTCTCCTCGAAGTGGGTCATGTCTATGGCATAGAACTTCTCGCTCATGGCACTCACCTTCTCTATCAGAGCCATATACGACTCACTCTCATAATCGGTGCGCGTAGCCAGTTGTTCGTTTATCTCTTCTATCTCTTTCTCTATCTCCTTGAGGTGGGCAAATGCCTGTGAAGTCTCTTCAAACACGGTGCGGCCGTCTTCGGTCATCAGATGCTGTGGCAGATAAGCCACCACGCAGTCCTTAGGCACCTGCACGCTGCCTCTTGTAGGTTGTCTGACGCCTGCCAATATCTTAAGCATGGTGCTCTTTCCGGCACCATTTTTTCCCATTAGGGCTATGCGGTCTTTCTCGTTTATCTGGAAAGATATGTCTTTAAACAATGTCGTTCCGCCAAATTCGACGGTTAGTCCTTCTACTGATATCATTATTTTCTTGTTCTTTTCTGCAAAGTTACTGAATATTTATCATATATATTTTGCTTTAATGAAAAAAACACTAATTTTGCAATAACTTTTACTTATATAATCATGACTTTAGACATTAAGGACAGACTGATAGAGATAGTACGCGAGGCTGCAAGACTAATGGAAGAGGCTTCGTTTGAGATAACAAGCAAAGAGGGATATGCCAATATTGTTACAAGCACCGACGTGGCTGTACAGGAATATCTCTGTAATCACCTGAAGGAACTGCTGCCCGGCAGCGGATTTCTTTGTGAGGAGGATGATATTGAAGAAGTTGACGAGTTGACAACACTTCAAGGAGTGCAGGAGTACAGGAGTACAGGAGTGCAGACATTACCTTCTGAAGCAACAAACGCCTTAGAACCTCAAAACCTCAAAACCTGAACAATACACTTGGATTATCGACCCGATAGACGGTACTGCCAACTTTGCACGAGGCATTGACCAGTGCGCAATATGCGTGGGGTTGGGGGTTGCAAATAAAGTTGACGAGTTGACAAGTAAACAAGCTAACAAGTTAAATGACTCGGAAGCAAACAACTTGTCAACTACATCAAATTCCGATTTCCCCTCCTTCGGAGGGGTCAGGGGAGGCTTCCCTACAACCATAATATTAGGCATTGTTTACATTCCCCGTACCAACGAACTGTTTTATGCAGAGCGAGGCAAAGGGGCTTTCCGTAACGGCAAACAGATACATGTGTCCGACCGTCCGTTCGCCAACGGCATACTCTGCACCGCCCTACCTGTATATCACAAGGAGTACGCCCCACTCTGTTCAAAGATAATCCTTGAAGCATTCACCCAGTGCAACGACATCCGCCGTTTCGGTGCCTGTGCTCCTGAGTTGTGCTATCTGGCCATGGGCCGTTGCGAGATGTATTTTGAGTATCTTCTCAGTCCATGGGATTTTGCAGCTGCATCGCTGATTCTTACAGAGGCAGGAGGAGTAATTGCCGACCTCAACGGCAACGCCCCCACATACCTCCATCCCAGTGGCATCGTTGCTGCCAACAACAAAGAAAATCTTGACAGGATGTTGGGGATTGTGAATTTGTAAAAAAGAACTATCACATTATCAGCACTTTTTCCCTCATTATTTGCAAAATTCAAAAAAATATATTACCTTAGCAAGCAATAATTAGTCACAACATGAAAACAGACCATTTAGAATTCATTACCTTTTGCGTAGGAAGTCTAGAAGAGAGCCTCGGCAAAAGTGCATCGCAAGTATATAATGCATTGCGTTCTTCTGGAGTGCTAAACGGATATATCATACCATGTTATGACACGTTGCACACATTCAGCAAGGAATATCTTGTAGAAGAGCTAACGGAAGTTTTACGTGAAAAAGGAGCATTGGCATGAGATTGTATCACGCATCAACTCATTAAAGCCACACGTATATAACAGCATGGAAGCAAACAAAACAATATTACAGATGAAGTACGCCCGAATCGTTGCAATTTTTGCCAAGGAATCAGGCCTGTCACTTGAAGACTCTTTGGCATTCTTCTACGATTCTGATACATATAAGCTTATAAGTGAAGGCATTGCCGACATGCATTGCCGCAGCGATGAATACCTAGCTGATGAATTGATGTTGGAATACAAAGAGAAATAGTATCCTTTGAGAATATTACAAGAATTTATCGGCAATTCATAACATAGCATTCAAAAAAGGTATACTGCCTATATACTTTTGGTATACACGTGAATACCGATGGTATATAGGCTGTATACCAAATTGTAAGTTTTACTTAATCTGCAATATATATCCTTTCTTCTTTAAGGATACGATAGAGATGCTTTTATCATCTTCAAGTATCCTACGCAGATAGGTAATCTGCACATTCAAAGCAAGTGAGTTGGCATTGCTGTCATCGCCCCAGACGGTTTTAAGGATATGCTCACGCTCTATCATTGTGCCTATATTCTGAGAAAGGAGCAGCAGTATGTCTGTTTGCCTTGCAGTGAGCGTATGTGAGACTCCGTTGCATGTTACAGTGGATAGGTTACTGTCAAAGAGCGTATTTCCAATGATAAATTCTCGCTGCATTTCGATACTTCTGTTCTCAAAACGCTCCTTTATCTTTGCTATCAATTCCTCGGGATAAAACGGCTTAGGGATGTAGTCATTACCCTTCAGGCTGAAGCCTTTGAGCCTGTCATCTTTTTCCGTGCGGTCTGTAAGGAAGAATATCAGAACCTTTTGGTTCACATCGCGTATTTTTTGTGCCAACTCAAAGCCATTCATCTCTGGCATATTGATGTCGAGCAGTATCAGATCTGGCTTCGAGGTGTGGTATAGTTCCCAACCGATGGCTCCGTTGTTTGCGTATGTCACGCAAAATCCTTCCACCTCAAGGAAACGCTTCAACAACATCGAGTTCTTGAGGTCATCATCAACCAACAAAATGTTAATTGTATTGCTCATTATTGTGGTAGGTTTATGGTGAATAGTGTTCCGACTCCCTCTTCGCTCTCAATCACGATACAGCCTCTATGAGCCTGCACCAGTTGTTTTACATATGCCAGACCCAATCCCATGCCCGGTATATCCCTATCTGATGCAGAGCGGCTGCGGAAGAACTTGTCGTATATATAGCTGACATCGCTCTTTGCAATGCCGAAGCCGTTGTCCTTAACGGTTATGCATACCGAATCGTTGCTGTTCTCCTGATAATCAATATCAATCATGACGCTTTCGCCGGAATACTTTATAGAGTTCTCCAATAGATTGCTGATGATATTGCCAATATGCATCTTGTCGGCCGTGAGAACTATATCCTCTTTCGATAGAATATTTATCTCTGCCTTTTTCCCTATTGGTATGGATAATTTACCTACACACTCCTTAATCGTATCACGCAGATTAAAAGCCGATAATGTTAGTGGTATCTCCGTTGCATCATTGAATGTAAGATCCCGCAATTTAGAGAAATAGGATGACAGATTATCCAATTCATTGCTTGAATCGGCAATTATTGCATCCTTACTTTCCTTATCCTGCATCAGTTTCTCGTTACGCATAAATGAAACACACATCTTCAATGTGGATATAGGCCGTTTCAGCTCGTGAATCATCGTATGTATGAAATCTTGGCGCAACTCTTCCAATTTGCGTTGCTTGCGTATGATGGCAATCTGTGCTACAAGACAAGTTATGAGTAGGAAGGAGAGCACAAGGGACATTATCAATAGGTCCATCATCTTTGCTATGACAGGAGACATCCCGACTGTCAGTGTTGCCGATACCATCTCGCCTTCAAAAATGTCGTATGGATATGTTATAGTTATCTGAGGGGATAAAATGGAGGTCTGCTCTGTTCTTGTTGGAAGCCAAACCATTGTGTCTGCTTTCTGAATGGATATATTATCCAATGTCAAACCTCGTATTCTTAATAGAGAATCGATACTTGACAGTTTGAAGGGATTGCGTACATCAACTGTAAAGCGCTCCAATGCATCATATTCGTTAGGATCAGTCGGCTTATCGGTAATTTCAAAATTATAGTGAGTGATACCATCGGGCTTCGAGGTCTCATAAAGCCTGACAATCTCCTTTATGTCGGCATTGATAACATTGGAAATATCTATCTTTTTGAGGTCCACGACATATATATCAAAAATAGTACTCTGTATTCCAGCTGAATCAGATAAAGAAGAGGCAGAAATCTTTGTATTCGTAAGAATACTGATATCGGGACGCTTTATGGCTTTTCTCATATTGTGTTCTTCCAGCATCACATCAAGAACACTGCTATACAACTCATCTTCGTAACTCTGTAATGTATATATATAACGGTTATATAGCCAATAGCATTGCATCATACAGAAAGCAATGATAACCACAATAGTCAACCAATGAAGTATCTTAATTCTCTTTTCCATGCTGCAAAATTACCACAATTATCTTGTTTGTAGTCTATCCAAAGGTTAAATAACATGCTCAGTAATAATTTAGTAATAATTCCCAATGATTGAGTAATGATTATTTTTCCCTGAATGATGTCAAGCCCGTAATTTTGCTTTCTGAAACTTATAAAAACAGTTGAAGTATGAAAAAGATTACGATTACAATGATGCTCAGCCTCGCTACAATAATTGCGGGCTACGCACAAAATGTTCAGGTTATCAGAGTAGAAGGTGGCGGAATGTCTGCTAATTCAGTTTCTGCCACAGAGCATAAGGAGATAGCCAAAGGAGTTATCGAATTTATGTATGACTATCGCTTCTTGCGTGATACTACAGACATAACTTCAGAATCCACCGACCGTATGATACTCCAAGTCGGTTATGGCATATCAAAATTTTCAAGTTACCGCACTATGCAGATTGATTCATTAATTAGAGTGTCAACAGCAGATCAGGTACAAGCCAATCCTGAGCGTTACATCGGTGGCACATCTTGGTCGGTATATAAGAATTATCCGACAGGCAAGTTTACCACGACTGACAAGATTGCCACAGATTGGTTCCTTGTTGAGGAACTTATTCCGGAACTGCAATGGACTTTGACTGATGATACCAAAGAGATTCTCGGATATAAATGCAAAAGTGCAAAATGCAGTTTCCGTGGCAGGGAGTATTCAGCATATTACACCGATGAGATACCTGTTGCGGACGGTCCATGGAAATTCGGAGGGTTGCCTGGGTTTATTATGGAGGTGTGTGATGCTGATAACCACTATTCATTCACTTGTGTAGGTATCAACTCAAAAGCAGATCGTACCATAACTATGCCCGAGGTATCGTATAACAAGACCTCTCGTGTTAAATTCTATCAGACAAAATATCGCTACGACACCAATCCTTTAAGTTACTTGGAGACTGTAAGCGGTATAAAAGTAAATGTTACAAGCAATGGAGAAAAACGTGATGACCTAAGCAAGCCTCGCGAACTCACCTACGATTACATCGAGAGGGATTGGAAAAACTATTAAACGGATATACAATGAGACTTATAACCACAATAATTGCAATGCTTCTTGGTCTGTCTGTAACATATGGTCAGACCAAAGAAATCTGTGGTAAAGTATTTGACAAAGATGATAACTCTCCGATAGCGGGAGCAATCGTACTAGTCAAAGACTCATCAGATAATTCGTATCAGTACACTATAACCAACGACAAAGGAGAATATTGTATCAGGTATAATATATCTGTGGCAGAACTTATGCGATTTCAGTGTATGGGATATAAATCTCAAGAAGTAAGTATTTCTGAATTTCGGTCGACTAATACTATCTATATGGTTTCTCAACCTACCCAATTGCGTGATGTCATCATCAAGGCTCCAGATATTGAACAGCGTAGCGACACGCTATCATACTATATGAGCAAATATGCTACTGCGGAGGACAAGAAGATTGCGGATGTTCTCAAACGCTTACCAGGTATAAAGGTTGAGGACAACGGGCAGATAAAGTATAATGGAGAGCCTATCAACAAGTTCTATATTGACGGTTCGGACTTTATGGATGGTCGTTATGGTATAGCTACGGAGAATATCAATCCTGCAGATGTGGCAAGTGTTGAGGTACTGGAGAACCATCAACCTATGCAGGTGCTAAAAGGACTTGAGTACTCACAGCAGGCAGGACTGAATATTAAACTTAAAGAAGAGGCCCGACGTCGCTGGATTGCTATTCTCAATGGTGGAGTCGGTCTATCTCCATTGCTGTACGATGCATCTGCATTTGCAATGCGTATAGACGGCAAGTGGCAGATTATGGAGAGCATTCGTATAAATAATACAGGATGGAATCCTGCTTCTCAAAGCACACAACATATTTACAATGATATCTTTGGTAATGGCTATGTAGATAAGCTTTGGGATGATTATATCAATATCGGCATATCAAGTTCTCCGATTGACGAAAGTCGTACTAGAGATAATTTCTCATTTATTGCCAATACCTCTAACTCTTGGCATATCGGAGAGAGTAAGGATATGAAATTCAATCTCACATACGAAGGGGATAGACAGGATTATTTGACAGGGTATGAGACTGACTATTTCAACGATGAGATACCTTCGTTCAAAGAGCGTAATTCAATGCGTACACAAGCGCATCGGCTAAACGGGCAATGGGCATTGCAGGTAAACCGTCCTACAATATTTCTCAAAGATAATCTATACATCGATGCTGATTGGAATAGCGCAAGATCAAATGTCAGTGGTACTATGTCGCTTTCTCAAAAGGCAGAGACACCATCTTTCAGTGCAACAAATGACTTGCAACTTATAAAGCGTATCGATGACAATCTTCTTACCGTATCTTCTCGAAACAGATATTCTTATAAGCCTCACTCTCTATTTGTTTCTGGACCCGAAAACGCTGTACAGGATATTACTAGTGGAGACTTTCGCTCTATAACTGAGGCCCGGTATGGTTGGATATTCGGGCGTTGGAGAGTATATGCCCGTGGTGGAGTAGATTTCATTTACCACGACATGGCGAGTAGTCTCACCGGATTGGAGTTGCCATATGTGATGCATAACGATATGAGTTTCTCCTTATTGAATACCTACCTCGCTCCTGAAGTATCATACGAGTCATACAAATGGAGAGTAACATTGTCTGTTCCGACAAGCTACAATCTTCATCATATCAGAGATATGAAAACAGATGATAATTCTACCAATAATTATGTGGCTGTGAACCCTTCATTGTATGTGCGCCATCAGATAAATGCTAAAATGGAGTTATCGGCACAATTGCGCTATTCACTTATGCCACCGCAAGCCAAAATGTTTATTCCAGGAGTGATAATGACGGATTTTAGGAACTTACATCTGTCTGAACCTATTAAAGAGTATGAAAACACACGTTCTGTTATAATGAATTTCAAGTATAGGAATCCTATCACATCACTGTTCTTCAATGTAACAGGAATGTACGAATGGAATACATGTCCCTATATGTTGAACCAACTATTCATAGATGACTACATTCTAGGTTCATTTAGTCCTATGAAATATGATGGCAAGAACCTATCTGTAAATGGAAGTATAAGTAAAGGCTTGATGTCGGGAAGAGTGACAATAGGATTGGATGCCACTTTTGCACAAGTGGAGACTTCCACTATGAGGCAGGATGTAGTATCGCCATATGCGGTGCGCGTATTTTCAGTACAGCCCAACTTCAAAGGTTATCTTACAAGCTGGCTCTCTACGGACTACCGTCTTGTCTATACTCGCAATATGATGGACATTGAATCTACCGAGATAAGTAACTATGATGCCTTAAAGCAATTCTTGACACTGACATTTGTCCCAGCAAAGGAGTGGCAAATAGCCATTGGCGGGAAACACTATTACACAAAGTTTTCTTCGGGAAGCTCTGAGAGTCTTATACTTCTTGATACCTCTTTTCGCTGGAATGTTTCAAAGAAGGCGGATATCAGCCTTACGGCAGCAAACCTTCTCAATCGACGGGAGTACCTATACGCAAATTACGGACTACTTAGCGAAACAGAATATATGTACCGTCTTCGAGGACGAAGTATTATGGCAAGTATTCAGGTGAGGTTGTAATATGCCACTTACGACTCAAAACTGCGCCACTTTTGAGTCGTAAGTGGTGCAGTTAGCATACAAAAGTGATAGGGTTCTGATAAAAGCTTAAACTAAATCATTCCAGTCATGTAAAAAGGCAAGTACATTAACTCATTATCACCTTTCTGAAAATCTTTAATATAGAGCAAATAACTATTCTTGATTCGTGCCGAATATTTCAATCTAAATGCGTCAAGAGAAGCATGGGTCTTATAGCCAGATGACTTAACCTCAATCGGACAAATCTTATTACCTCGTGACAATAAAAAGTCTATCTCATAAGAATGCTTCTCATCTTTCTCAAATGTATAGTAAAACAATTTATTACCTGCTGCAGTAAGCATTTGAGCCACAAGATTTTCATATATGTATCCGAGATTGGCTTCCAACTTGTCTGCCAACAACTTTTGATAGATAACATTTTCTGTAAAATCCTTATCCCAAAATGCCATTGTTACAAACAAACCAGTATCTGCAACAAAAAGTTTATACTTTGATATATCTTGCGTCAATGACAAACCGACATTGGGTTCGTCAGAATGATATGATACAAGTACAGCCTTGCTGTCTTCGAGGTTGATGAGCATCTCTGCCTCTGTATTTACTTCCAACTCCCCTACTACAGCGTTGGTATAAAAACGCGTTGACTTCTTACTTAATTGAGAAGGGATTGACATAAACAATTTGCTAAGTTTGCCTGTAGGGTCAATCTTCAAGAAATCATCGGAATATAATTTGATGATTCTCCGCTTTACGGCATCTACTTTTGCAAGATTATTGGTTTTAACATATTCGTTCACTGCTTGAGGCATACCACCGACCAGCATATAAAGTCGTAAGTCTCTTTGTTTTGTACGGTGCGCCGCTCCCAAAGCCATTCGTTTTTCGTAGAATGTCCTAATTAGCGGGATTGATGCTGCATCTCCTAATGCCCAACGAAATTCTTCAAAATCCATTGGATACATTTCAATCTGTTCTTCTTCGCTTGGTATAGTTATACCCTTTGTATTTTGCTTTATGCTAATGAGCGACCCTGTTTCGATATAGTCATACCGACCATCTTGTACAAGGTACTTGATAGCTTGTCTTGCATTCGGGCACTTTTGCACTTCATCAAAAATGATAACAGATTTACGTTCTTCTAAAACAACATTATATATAGTTTGCAATTGGAGAAAGATAAAATCCAAATCCATCAGGTCATCAAAAAGAGACTTTACGACAGAAGATGCCTTATTGAAATCAATAATCAAATATGACGAGTACTCGTTCCTCGCAAATTCTTCTACAATAGTAGATTTACCGATACGCCTGGCACCTTGTATCATCAAAGCACTTTCGCCATTAGATTCCTGCTTCCACTGACGAATTCTTTCATAAATTTTCCTTTTAAATACTCTATTCTCCATAATTACACATGCTGTTTCGTGTGCAAAAATAATACTTTTTTCATTCTCCCGCAAATTTAAAACACCCATTTCCCCGATTTCCCGCAAATTTAAAACACCTAATCCCCGATTTCCCGCAAATTCAAAACATCCAATTCCCCGATTTCCCGCAAATTCAAAACACCCATTTCCCCGATTTCCCGCAAATTCAAAACACCCAATCCCCCGATTTCCCGCAAATTCGAGAACACAGAACTCACGTTAACATACAAAAAGAGCGAGGCTGCTTTGATGAACCTCGCTCTTTAAAAATACTATTTATCGTTAATCAATAAACCTTCGACTTACTCTCCTCTCCCATCGGAGAGGGGATGTAGTGATGTCTATTCATTGTTAGCAAAACCGTAGCCATTGGTGAAACCACCAGTTGACATTACGTTTGGTGAGAATGGGAAGAGATAGATAGGAGCCTTGTTGTAATCGTACTTATAGAATACATAGTCGCCATACTCCTTCTCATTGTCAACAATTGCAGAACCCCAAGCAGTCTTCTTGTAACCATCAGCCTCGAGAGCGGCAATCTCGTCAGCAGAAAGTTGAGCGAACAAGCCCTTGATAGCAAGGTTGGTTGCAGGTGTTGCTGTGCCATAGTCGAGTCCCAGAGCCTCCCAGTTGTCGTGCTGACCACGCCAAGAAGGATAAAGCACAGGGTCGTTCTCCATACCTGCAGGGCACTGTGCTGTAAGACGATGCTTGTAGATTGTCTTTGCATCTACAGTCTTTGTCCAGATGCTTGCAGAGATAGTATTGCCGTTGTCGAATGTATAGTAGCCCTGAGTCTTCAAACCGTCAATCATCTTAGCTGTGAGGTCCTTGATCATCTTCACCTTCTCAGCAATAAGACCAGTACGGATGAGAGTGAAACGACGGTCGCCCTCGCCAGCAAACTCGAAACCACGCTCGTCGATAACAGCCTTGAGCAGAGAACCGCTCTTCTGGATGAAGCCATCAACATCAGCCTTTGCTGCGCTACCGAATGCACGTACACGAATCTTTGTGAGATACTGCTTGGCTGTTGCATCGTCGCCAAGAGCAGCTGCAGCCTCTGCCAGACCGAGGTAAACCTCAGACATACGCATGTAAGGAGCATTGATACCAGAACGGCGCTGCTTTGCTACCCATGGTTCTGCCTGACGGTTCTCGTCGAACTTGTTACAAGCAATACCACCACCCTTTACTGTTGAACCAGGTGTGAATGGGAGGATAGCCTCAACACCCTTACCATCACTACCTGTAACGGCGCAAGAAACATCGCGACGGAGGTCGGCTGGATCGAACACGCCATAGTAGAAGGCAGGATTGATACGTCCCTGTCCGTAAGCCTTGCAAGGATAAGCATTGCTACCGCCACCGCCTGAAGGACGACCGAGAGAGTAAGAACGTGGGTCGTTGCCGCTGGCACCCTGTGTGAATGGCTCTTCATAGATAGACTCGTCAGCATAGCTTGCATCAGCACCGTGCAACTGCTGGAAGAAGTACTGGTATGGGTTGCCGTAAACACGACCGTTTTCAGCACCGCGTGGGTCTGTATCGTGGAACTTCACTGTACCTGGTTCGTTGATAACGTTCTGGAAATGTGTCTTTGCTATTGCATAGAACTCCTTCCAGTCTGAACGACGACCATAGTTGGCACCGTTGTTCTCAGCACCCAGAGTCTCAATAGTTAGGGCATTGCCCTCTGCATCAACAGGAGCAACATCGCCACGGCGTGTCTGATAACCACCTGCCTCAAGAGCGATACGGCCGATGAGAGCATTTACATAAGTCTTAGAGAATGTGTTCTTTGTTGCTCCTACAGGATACATCAAAGGCTCAACCATCTGCAGGTCAGCAATAACCTTCTCGTAGATGGCATCGCGAGACATAAGTCCACCGGCTGGCTTGCCCATCTCACTAACGTAAGGCACGTCGCCGTAGTACTTGATAAGCTCACGATAAGCAGTTGCACGCAGAGCGATAGCCTCGCCATAGAGCTGACTGAGATCAGTTGGCTGCTTCTTTGCCATCATATCGGCATAGCCATCGGTACTCTCGATTGCAGATGCAATGGCGTTAGCCTTACCGATTACAGAGAACAGCACGCTGTATGCGTTGCTTGGAGCTTCCTTACCATACTGAACGGCATTGTAAGTACTTGCCAGTTCACCGTTGCTGTAGAATGTTTCGGGCACGTGGCGTGGCAACTGACCTTCGTACTTCTCTGGATGACGCATGATGTCAGAGCCAGCAATGTCGAAGGCATAGAAAAGACCGTCGCCGAAGATGTGTGAACTGATGGCACCGTGCCACTCAGCGTATGCTCCGTCCATGGCGGCACGAGCCGTTGTCATGTTAGAGAATACGAAGTTTGCGTCGGCATTTGACTTTGAACTGGTCTCGAGATAATCATCACAGGATGTTGTAGCCAGGAGACCTGCCGCACAAAACGCTAAATATAATATCTTATTTTTCATATTTATTGTCTCTTTATAGATTGGATTAGATGGATTAGAATGTTACGTTGAGTCCTACTGTGTAAGAGCGTGATCTTGGATATGAGCGGAAGTCATAGTTAGGTGTTGGGAAACCGTCGTATGCGCTGTCGGCATGTGGGTTTACGTCAACCTCTGGGTCAAGACCGCTATAGCCAGTGAGGCAGAACAGGTTGCTGCCTGTGAAGTAGAGGCGTACGTTCTCAATACCAACCTTCTGCAACCATGTCTTAGGCAGTGTGTAACCGATTGTCAGGGTCTGCAACTTGAGGTAAGAAGCATCTTCGATAAACTCTGAATTTACGATACCGTACTCTGAGTATGGCAGTGCATACTTAGCACCGGCATTGAGTGAACGCAGTTCTTCAGGATTTGTTACTGCATAGAGTTCACCATTCTGATTTACGTTGTACATTCTCCAGCAGTCAGCAATCTCAGCCAAACGGCTGTAACCGAGACCAGTATCCTTGTTACCCATCATGTCGTACATCACGTTTGCATTGTAGATGTCGCCACCAATCTGGTATGTGAAGTTAGCAGAGAAGTCGAGGTTCTTCCAGCGTCCGCTGAAGTTGAAACCACCAGTAATGTATGGCTGTGCCTCACCGATAATGTCAACGTCGTCGGTTGTAGCCACGTTGTCGCCATCTACATCGGCAAACTTAGCCATACCTGGGAATGCCTGCTGACCTTCAGGACGCTTGTAAGCCTCACCGCAACCAGGAGCATAGTTACCAACCTGTGTATCGTTGATGCCTGGCTTCAGTGTCCATACGCCGTTCTCTACGTTGAAGTCGTCAACAGTATAGTAGCCCTGACTTCTATAGCCCTGGATAAGACCTACAGGCTGACCTTCCTTGATTACGTAGTCATAGCTTGGCAGACGCATTGTAGAACCCCAGTTGGTGTGAGCACTTGCAATAACGTTGTCAGCAAGTTTCTCAACCTTGTTTACGTTGTGGTTCATTGTCATACCGAAGCTCAGGTTCCAATCCTTGTTGCGGAGAATCTGATAGTTCAATGTCAGTTCGACACCCTTGTTTGATGTCTCGCCTACGTTCTGGAACTGATAGCTGAATCCTGATGTAGGGTCACAAGGTACGCGCATGAGGATGTCTTCTGTTGTGTTCCAGTAGAAGTCTAATGTACCGCGGAGCTTGCCACCGAAGAGTCCCCAGTCAAGACCAAGGTTGCGTGAGATAGTTGTCTCCCACTTCAGGTCAGGATTACCGAGACAGTCAGCAGGTACATAAGTTGGCTTAGAAACGCCGTCAACGGTTGCTGAAGAAGTCTTCCAAAGTGTGTTGAAGAGTGATGCACTGATAGCGTCGTTACCTGATGTACCGTAAGAAACGCGGAGCTTCAGGTTGTCAAGCCAATCTCTTGTGCTCTCCATGAATGGTTCTTCAGAGATACGCCATCCTGCTGCCACAGCTGGGAAGTAGCCCCAGTGGTTGTCTTCTGAGAACTTAGAAGAACCGTCGGCACGGAGTGTTGCGGTGAGGAGGTAGCGCTCCATGAAGTTGTAGTTGATACGGCCGAACCATGACAGTGTGTGTGATGGTGTGCCGATGGTGTTGTTGTATTCGTCGAGACCTAAAGTCTTGTCAGACATGTTCATATTGGCAAAAGCATAGCCCATATCCCACTCGTCTGGATAGCCTACACCCTTGATGTAGCTTGAGTTAGACTTGCTTGCAGACACTTCATTACCAACGAGCACTCCCAGCTTATGGTTTTCGCCAAGACCCTGTACGTCGTAGTTAAGGGTTGTGCTCCAACGTGTGTAGTAGCCGTCGCCCTTAGTCAACTTAGCAGTATTGTACTTCTCACCCTCTGCCTTGTTGCCTGTCCAGTTCTGTGTCTCGCTCCAGTTGCGGCTCAGATAGAGTTCTGTCTTTGCTGTAAGACCCTTGATAGGTGTCCATGTCAATGCGTTGTTCACGCCTACACGGTATCTCTTGCGCAGGTTCTCATAGTTGTCCATGATAGCGTTAGGGTCGAAAGCAGGGTCAGCACTTGCGTCACCCATGCCGAGGTCTGAAGGTTCGTTTGAACCGAATGTCTCGTCGAGTGGCTTGTAGCGGTAAGCCTGTGTTGCAAGTTCGTACTTGCTGCCCTTGAACTGCATCTCAGAATAGCGTGCATCGACATTCCAAACGAGGTTGTCGGTGATGTTCTGAGCAAGTTTGAAGTTAGCGCTCCAACGGCGGAAACCAGAGTTCTTCAGTGTACCGTCGTCATTGCGATAGTTAACGGTAGCATAGTATTTTGTCTTGTCGTTACCACCGCTGATAGACACGTCGTGGTTCCATGTGCTGGCATTGTCCATCACATCGTCAAGATAGTTGTGAATGCCAACATTCTTGTAGTCGTTGATGTGGTTGCCGTAGTTAGCACCAAGACCGTAGTACTTAGCCACACCGTCGGCAATAGAACTACCGAGAGCTGTTGCATAGCTCCAGTTGTAGAGCACGTTTTCGTATGCGTTGAGCACATCGAGCTTCTCTGGCTGCTCTCTCATCTGGTAGTAAACGTTATACTTCACCTGTGTCTTGCCTTCCTTGGCTGACTTAGTAGTGATAAGGATTACACCGTTTGCACCACGCGCACCATAGATGGCTGTAGAAGCAGCATCCTTAAGCACGTCGATGCCCTCGATATTGTCGGCTGGAATATCGTCGATACTGCTCACCTGAATACCATCGACAACATACAGTGGGTCGTTGCTCTGGGTGATAGAACCGCCACCACGTACACGGATAGACATTGTTGCACCTGGACGACCGTCCTGAGAGATGACGTTAACACCTGGCAACTGGCCTTGCAATGCCTCTGCGATATTGGCAACAGGATTCTGAGCCAGCTTGTCGCCGCTCACTGATGCCACAGAACCGGTGAGGTCCTTACGGCGCATGGTACCGTAACCTACAACTACGATTTCATCGAGAGACTTGTCGGTTGACTTCAGTACGGCGTTGATAGCCTGCTGATTGCCCACAGTAACCTTCTGAGGCTTGTAGCCAACATAAGAGATTGTCAGGACAGTGCCCTGTTTTACGTTTGGCAGAGAGAATTTACCGTTAACATCGGTAACAGCTCCAGCGTTGCCACCAGCTGAGATAGTGGCACCGATAAGAGGTTCTCCGCTTGCATCTTTCACTGTTCCGGTAATTGTTTTTTGTGCGTAGGCACAGAAACAAACCGCAAACAAAAGCAAAGCCAATGAGGCTCTTCTAAAATGTTGCTTCATAAAATTTAGTTATTAGTTAGTTTAAAAAAGTTATTGCTATATTCTTATGGTTGTTCTATACCAAGTTTTAGTTATGCTGTGCAAATTTAATATATTATTATCTAATAATAAAATGTATTTGGAATTATTTTCACCCATACCTGAACATTTGAGTTGATAGGGGGTTGAAATGATAAGGAAGCAATACGAAAATACAAAAAGACGTTGCTATTAAAGCAACGTCTTTGTCTTTATCCGGAGAATTAAGTTTCTTAAATTCCTACGTCGTAATGTCCGATTCGGGTTAAAACAATGTAAGTGTAAAGAGATAGATTACAGCAGCCGGTATGGCGAGGAGAGAAGAATCGAAGCGGTCGAGCATTCCTCCATGACCAGGCAGAATATTGCCACTGTCCTTGATGCCGAGGGTACGCTTGAAAAGACTCTCAACTAAATCGCCCCATGTGCCGAACACGGCAACAACAAGTCCCAAACCTATCCATTGGTAAACATTCAGTTGCAAGTCGTTATAGCCATACTGTCCTGTAAGATGCCAGATAAGTACGGCAACGGCAGCAACGAAGATGAAGCCGCCAATGGAACCCTCCCAACTCTTTCCCGGACTAATGCGCGGAAACAGTTTATGCTTGCCGAGCAGCGAACCGCAGATATAAGCACCCGTATCGTTAATCCACAGAAAAACAAACACAGAAAGCGGTGTCACCCATGTATAGAGAATATCGTCATGCGTAGAACGGAAAGCCAATACTGAGAGCAGAGAGAACGGCAGCGCCACATACATCTGACTCATCATGGTATATGCCCAAGTGCTTATAGGGTCGGCGTTCTTGGCATATAGTTCCGTTACCATGAGATAGACAATGGTTATAAGATAAGGTATGAAGACCGTTGACGGAGTGATGCCACTGCAGAATCCCACCATTGCCACAAAAAAGTAAACTCCTGCAACGGTTGAGATGAACCTGTTTGTATCTACCCCATCACGTTCATTGACAAGTCCTGTAAACTCCCAGATGGAGAGTCCGGTAACAACGGCAAAGAGAAATGTCATTGCCAACGGATTGAGGAAGCACACAACAATAGCCGCAACGAAAAAGATGCCGGTTATGGCTCTAACAATAAAATTCTTCATATCCTATCTGATTTTGAGATTATCAATATTTCTACGGACAAGAAACTATTCGCTTTTCTCCTTGCTGTCATCGCTAGGCTTGAAATCTAGCCCAAGTTCCTTGGCACGACGCTCAGCCATAGCTTCCGCCTCTGCACGTTGCTGCGCTTCGAGCAGTTCCTCTGCACGACTTGTCCACGGGCGCTTACCAAAGATACGCTCCACATCATCAGCAAATATCACCTCACGGTCGATGAGCAACTGTGCCAGTTCAGCATGTCCCTCCTTGTGCTCTGCCAGAATCTGCTTGGCACGGGCATACTGTGCATTGACCAGAGTCAGTACCTCGTCATCCATAACCTTTGCGGTAGTCTCACTGTAAGGACGCTGAAACTGATATTCGGTATTGTTATAATAGCAGAGGTTTGGCAGTTTGTCACTCATACCTGCGTATGCAATCATACCGTAAGCACTCTTCGTAACGCGCTCAAGGTCGTTCATTGCTCCAGTTGAAATCTTGCCGATAAACAGTTCCTCGGCAGCTCGTCCGCCCAAAAGTGAACATATTTCATCAAGCATGGCCTCCTTGGTGGTTATCTGTCGTTCCTCAGGCAGATACCATGCAGCACCGAGGGCACGACCGCGCGGAACGATGCTGACCTTAACCAACGGATTAGCAAACTCAGTAAACCATGATATGGTGGCATGACCAGCCTCATGGATGGCGATGGCACGCTTCTCGTCGGCAGTCATTACCTTGGTCTTCTTCTCCAATCCGCCGATGATTCGATCTACTGCATCAAGGAAGTCTTGCTTGCCCACCGACTGACTGTTATGGCGCGCAGCTATCAGTGCTGCCTCATTACATACATTGGCGATATCGGCTCCAGAGAATCCCGGTGTCTGACGTGCAAGGAAATCGATATCCACGCTTTCGTCAATCTTCACTGGCGCGAGATGCACCATGAATATCTCCTTACGCTCGTTGAGGTCGGGCAAGTCAACATGTATCTGACGGTCGAAACGTCCTGCGCGCAAGAGAGCCGAGTCAAGAATATCGGCACGGTTGGTTGCAGCAAGAATGATGACGCCGCTGTTGGTACCGAAACCGTCCATTTCCGTGAGCAGTGCATTAAGGGTGTTCTCACGCTCGTCATTTCCTCCCATCGAAGGATTCTTGCTACGGGCACGGCCAACGGCATCAATCTCATCGATAAAGATAATACATGGCGACTTTGCCTTTGCCTGCGTGAAGAGATCGCGAACACGACTGGCACCAACACCCACGAACATCTCAACGAAATCGGAACCGCTCATCGAGAAGAAAGGCACACCTGCTTCACCTGCCACAGCCTTGGCAAGCAGGGTCTTACCTGTTCCCGGAGGACCGACAAGCAACGCTCCCTTTGGAATCTTTCCTCCCAGTTCAGTATATTTCTGAGGATTCTTGAGGAAGTCAACAATCTCCTGAATCTCCTGCTTTGCTCCCTCCTGACCGGCTACATCCTTGAATGTGATATTCAGTTCGCCACCTTTCTCATACATCTTCGCCTTGCTCTTGCCAACGTTGAACACGCCGCCAGGTCCGCCACCGCCACTCATTCGGCGCATGATGAATACCCACAGACCAACGAGGACAATAATCGGAAGGATATTCCAAAGCAGCATGCTTAGGAAATCATCCTCCTTCTTGTTGTCATAACTGTAATCGCCTGTAAATTTCTTTTCTGCACGGGCAGTCTCGATAAAAGCCTCAACCTGGTCAACAGAACCGAACTGCACCTTTACCGTCGGTTCCTTGCCTGTCTGCTCCACACCCTGCTTGAACACATCACGTATGTGTTTGGCCTTGACATACATGTGAAGCACATTCTGTTCCTTGTTTACCACTATCTTCTCAGCATAGCCTTTCATGACCATGTTCTTGAAGTTATAATATGTTGACTCAGTCTCTATGCTTGAGTTCGAACTGCCTCCTTTTGTGAAATACAGTCCCATCAGCGCCACAATCACAATAGCATAAATCCAACCCATGTTGAATTTAGGCATCTTGGGGCCGTTCTGCTGTTGATTATTATCTGCCATTAGTCTAAATCTGCTATTTGTGTTAGAGGAGCATCATCCCAAAGATGTTCCAGATCATAATATTCGCGCACGTCGGGCAGAAAGATGTGAACAATAACGTCTCCATAGTCCATTGCCACCCATTGCGCATTCTCCAATCCTGCCACACGACTTGGTTTCTCACCAAGCTTTATACGGGCGAAGTCGCCAACCGACTCTGCTATTGCCTCCACCTGGGCAGGTGAAGAACCCTGACATACTATAAAACTGCGGCATATTGCACCAGGTATGCCTGAGAGGTCGGCGATAACAATCTTACTACCTTTCTTTTCCTGAATACCTTCTGTAATTGTTTGAACTAATTGTTTTGTCTGTTCCATTAAATATTAATAATATGTATAGGTGTTTCGCGAGAAAAGACAATGAAAATATATTTTCCAACTTGCCGCTCGCGGATAATTCTTATTCAAAATTAATGCAAAGTTAATGCAAATCAGCATAACAACAAAAAAAATTGGGATTTATTAGCAATTTGGCACTGTTTAGGACTCCACTCTACTACATCCAAAGACTGGCAAGAGCAGCGAAAAGAAGTTTTTTTGATGTTTTTGCAAAAAAAAGTGCGAAAAGTTTTGCAGATTAGAGAAAAAGGAGTAACTTTGCACCCGCAATCCAGCAATGAGTTGATTGCACATAAGCATTGGGGTATGGTGTAATGGTAACACTGCAGATTCTGGTCCTGCCTTTTCTGGTTCGAGTCCGGATACCCCAACAAGAAGAAAGGCTTCCAAAACGGAAGCCTTTTTTATTTATATCATCATTTATCTGAATACTGCAACTGGTAAATCTTTAGTCCGAAATCAGGAGTGATGGCATATATGCTATCCATGATGTCGGCAAGGTTGTGCTCATAGTTGACCCACTCCTTGTCACTGAGGAAGAAATAAAACTCCACCGGCAGACCCGTATTGGTTGCCTCAAGCTGCCTAACCATAATCAGCAAGTCCTTGTTCACCTCTGCATTCTTCATGAGCAGGCGTTCCATATATCTTCTATATACGGTCATATTAACCATGCCAGCCTTTATCTCTCCCGACTTGAAATATCCTTTCTTTACCAACAGTTTGCACTGGGCCTCATCGAGCGGACGGATTGAATGAAAATCATAAAAGACCTTACGTTTTACGCGGCGTCCTCCACTCTGCTGCATACCTATCCAGTTCTGAAAGGAGTCATCGACAAGCGTCTGCGGGGTAATGGTCAATATGGTGTTGTCCCAGTTGCGTACCTTCACCGTGGTAAGCGTCATCTCTATAACAGTTCCGTCAATACCTGCCTTTGGCACCGTTATCCAATCGCCTTTATGGAGCATGTCGTTGCTTGTCAGGCGAACACCTGCCACAAGTCCCTTGATAGTATCCTGAAAAACAAGCATCAGAATTGCCGATGTAGCACCGAGTCCTGCGAGAAGCACAGCAGGACTCTTGTCGATGATTATCGCCACTACCACTATCACGGCAACAAAGATAACGACAATCTTCATCACGCCACAGAAAGAATGCAGATACTGGCGCGTGGCTGTCTTTACCGAACTGTCAAGGGTCTTGAACGAATTAACAAAAGCGATGACAGATATCGCCGACATTATGGTGATATATATGGCCGTCACTCTTCCAAGAATCTCTTCTACAAGAGGGAACCGATAGAAGACAGCCGGAAGGAAAAACCATATTATTATAGCTGGCACGATATGGCAGACAGAGACAAGCACCTTTCTGTTGAGAAGCACATCGTCCCAACTGTTTCTTGTCTTCTCCGTTATCTTGAGCACAAAGGGCACAATAAGCCTACTACACACCCAACCGATGCCGAAAGCCAGACCTAGTGCCAAGAGCGCGAGTATCAAATGACTGAGTGTCACGACTGTCTGACCGGACAATCCAGCACCAGACAGCAATTGTTCTAAATATATTGTCAGTTTCTCCATCTTCATTTTTTCTGATAACGATTACCTTAATATTGTTATTATTTCACAAGCACCTCGCACACCTGATCTTGAAAATCGCGAGCGGTCTTGCCCTTCAACACCCCTTGATTGATAATGGCAAATGCCAGCTGATTACCATTAGACGCCGTGCAATAGCCGGCAAGACTGATAATTCCTGTAACGGTTCCCGTCTTGGCCCTCACATTACCTACTGCAGCGGTCTTGCGCATCCGTCTTTTCAGAGTGCCGTCCTCGCCTGCAACAGGAAGCGACGGCGAAAAATGCCTGTAGATTGACTTCTTTCTATATGCGTAGCGAAGCATCTTGGTAAGCAGTTCTGCCGACACATAATTATATAACGAGAGTCCGCTGCCGTCAGCCACGCGAAAATCAGAGGCTTTCAGTCCCACCCTTCCTATCATCCTGCCAACGGAACGTTGTGCAAGTTTTGCAGTAGCCGGTTGCAAGGCCGATTGCGCCGCTGCAATCTGATAGAACGTTGCCTCAGCACAATAGTTGTCGCTCTTTTTCATCATCGGTTCCAAAACCGCGCCGATGCCATGCCCTACCTCACCGAGCCATATCACAGGTAGCGTATCTTGCGGTTCTTGCACAACCATCGTGTCTGCCAGTGCTTCATCCGTCTGTTTCAGTTTCAAGGTATCAACGAACCCTTGTTCTATGGTCGTACCAGTAACAGGCAACGGAAACCAGTTGTCAGTCAGGTTGCGATGATAAACAAAGGGCAAGAGCACGGGATTGTCGTCGTCCCAGCACCACCCTTCGCCGAGCAGCAGCGTGTCTCTCATCGACTGGTCTATAATGACATTGCCGTCAACAGCCTTGACGCCTGAATCGGCGAGCATCATTGCCAGTTCGTGCATATTGCTTTCATCGAACAGCGGGTCCATCCCTCCTTTAATATGGACATCGCCAAACAGAATGGAATCTCTTATCTCACCCTTATAGCCAATACCTGTCTTGAAGCGGTAATTGCCTCCAAGCACGTCGAGAGCTGTTACAGCTGTGGCTATCTTCATGGTCGAAGCAGGGCGCATCGTCTGACGTTCATTTACGGCATAGACAACGCTGTCGGCTGTCAAATCATAAACCATCAATGCCACTTGCGACGTCTTGAACATCGGTTGCATCAGCAAGGTGTCAAGCTTGCCGCCAACCATTTGTCCCCACTTCACTGCAGGTTTTGGTTTTACAGTTCTCTGGGCCGAAGAGTCCAGCACCACCATCAGCAGCATACAGAGGGAAAGCAGTTTAAGTATTCTCATCTTTAGAAGTTAGTCGGTTTTTATTTTGCGCTGTTCTTTCAGACAGTGCATCCATATGTTTGGCAAAGATACAAAAAAACTATTGCAAAGAACACTATCTCACTATTAAAATAATATCTGCAACGACGAAAAGTTAGGCAAAAACCAAAAATATATGATTTAAAATGCTAATTATAAATTAAAATAACTACTTTTGCATGGTAATTAAATACATCACAACATGGTATTCAAGTACGATTTCCTCATCATCGGTGCAGGTGTTGCCGGTATGAGCTATGCCTTGAAAGTAGCAAAGGCAAGGAAAGGAAAGGTGTGTATCATCTGCAAGACTTCTCTTGACGAGGCCAACACGACATTCGCGCAAGGCGGCGTGGCATCGGTTACGAACCTTAAACTTGACAACTTTGACAAGCATATTGCCGACACGCTTATTGCCGGCGACTACATAAGCGACCGACAGGCGGTGGAACAGGTAGTGCGCAATGCCCCTGAGCAGATTCAAGAACTGGTTAACTGGGGCGTGAACTTCGACCGACAGGAGAACGGCGAGTTCGACCTGCACCGCGAGGGCGGACACTCAGAGTTCCGAATCCTCCACCACGCCGATGATACGGGAGCGGAGATACAGCGAGGATTGATGGAGGCTGTGCGCAGCAATCCCGACATCACGGTAAAGGAGAATCATTTTGCTGTAGAGATTATCACCCAGCATCATCTGGGCGCAAGGGTAACACGCCGCACGCCATACATCCACTGCTATGGTGCCTATGTACTGTCGCCTGAGACAGAGAAGGTGGACACCTACCTGGCCAAGGTAACGGTGATGTGTACCGGAGGCTGCGGTGCGGTATATGAGACAACGTCCAACCCCGTCATTGCAACGGGCGACGGCATAGCGATGGTTTATCGTGCCAAGGGTACAGTTGCCGACATGGAGTTCGTACAGTTCCACCCCACCGTGCTCCATCATGTGGGTGAGACTCACCCTGCCTACCTCATCACCGAGGCCATGCGAGGCTACGGCGGAATATTGCGTCTGCCTAACGGGGAGTCGTTCATGGAGAAATACGACGAGCGTCTGTCGTTGGCACCGCGCGACATCGTTGCCCGCGCCATCGACAAGGAAATGAAGCGCCACGGTCTTGACCACGTTTGTCTTGACGTCACCCACAAAAATGCATATGAGACAAGGCATCATTTCCCTAACATATATAATAAATGTCTGAGTTTGGGCATTGACATCACAAAAGATTATATCCCAGTACGCCCTGCTGCCCATTATATGTGCGGCGGTATCAAGGTTGACCTCAACGGCCTCTCATCTATCGACCGCCTTTATGCCCTGGGCGAATGCGCTTGCACAGGTCTGCATGGCGGCAACCGACTGGCAAGCAACTCACTGATTGAGGCTGTAGTGTATGCCGATGCAGCAGCAAAGCACTCTTTGCAGCATATCGACGAATACGACTTCAACGAGAAGGTGCCTAAGTGGAACGACGAGGGTACGATGACCAACGAGGAGCAGGTGCTCATCACTCAGAGCATCAAGGAGGTGGGACAGATAATGTCAAACTATGTAGGCATCGTGCGCAGCGACTTACGCCTGCATCGTGCATGGGACCGCCTCGACATGCTTTACGAAGAAACGGAAAATCTTTTCAAGCGTGTAAAAGCAAGTCGCGATATCTGCGAATTGCGCAACATGATAAACGTGGGTTACCTCATCACCCGATGGGCGATAGAGAGGAAAGAGTGCAGAGGACTGCATTTCACCACCGACTACCCACTGCATGCATACGACAAGAAGAAATAAATAAAGCAATTGCGCCCCAACCTTCGCTCCTCATGGAAGAAAGGTTGGGACGCAAATACAATTTAGGTTATCATTAAAAAGCACATATAAACGAATTGGATTTACTCTGCAAAGAAAAGACAACTGAAATTCAGGCTGTTATACAAAACACGGATTTACTCTGCAAAGAAAAACTATCCGCCAACTTACGACAAAGGTATATCCTTTCTCTATTACTAAATATCATGCAATTTGTTTGCAAATCTTAAGAATTTTTCTGAACTTTGCGATGAGTTGTGCATAGCAATGATAATAGTATATTTGTATCAAGCATTACTATTACTAAAAACAACGTTATATACAACTTTTAAATATAAATATTTTACAACTTTTATTCATCTAACGGGCTATTTAAATAATCAAAATAATATGAAGAAGCTTATTACAATTATGATATGTGTTTGCATGGCAAATATTAGCTATGCTCAGTTGAAAGTCAACTCCAATGGAGGGGTAACCGTTTGCAGAACACAAGCGCCTGTTGCGGCATTGTCTGTGGGTGACGGATTTAATCTATATCCTGCTACTAATACAAACATTACAACATATTCTTCTGCACTCTTAACGCCAGGTTATTATAACATTGGAATGACTGGCATTTCATATATTAATAACATTCGGAATAACGGACGTGCTATTGGAGTTTATGGAGTTGCTGGTAATTCAACAAATGGT
This sequence comes from Prevotella sp., assembly GCA_045602085.1. Taxonomy (GTDB): domain Bacteria; phylum Bacteroidota; class Bacteroidia; order Bacteroidales; family Bacteroidaceae; genus Prevotella. Next base: position 269,155 of record JAZSAV010000020.1, read on the forward strand.
TTTAATTATGGAGTATTCGGTTCTTTATATACATCCCTTAACGGTGCTGGCATTTATGGAACTATTAATCCGGACTTAGGAGTAAATATAGATGGACGTTATGCAGGATATTTTGATGGAGCAACAAAAATTGACGGAGATTTAACTGTTACAGGAAATATAAGTGGAGTTATATTAGGAATTTCATCTGTTGCAAATACCTCACAAACATATTCGTTAAATACTAATACAGACGCTGTATCTGATAAATTGGTAGGATTTAGTGCAATTCCATATTATATGGAACAGCCTGTTATTCTAGAAGAAAAGAATGATACAGGTAGTACGGTAAGACCATTGGGGCTAATAGAAAGCCAAACTATAACAAAAAAACATTACGCTCTTTCAGCATCACAGCTTGCGGAAATATATCCCGATTTTGTATATGAAAATGAAGATGGCACAAAGATGATCAATTATGTCGGTATGATACCTCTTCTGGTTCAAGCAATTAGTGAATTAAAAGCAGAAATAACAGAGCTTAAAGGCTCTAAAGCCAAGTCCATAAGTTATAATGGTTCTACAGGTATAGACGGTTTGGAGATAATTAACGCTGCTTTGCTATCCCAGAATAATCCAAATCCTTTTACCACAGCCACGAACATAGAAATGCAGATACCATCTGAAGCCTCAGTCGCATTGTTCTGCATTTATGATATGAGTGGAAAGCAAGTCAAGCAGATTACTATCAACGAAAGAGGCAAAACAACATTGAATGTAACAAGTGAAGGTTTGAACGCAGGCATGTATCTTTATAGTCTTATCATTGATGGGAAGGTGATTGATACGAGAAGGATGATTTTGACAAAATAATTAACAAAGGTTGTTATTTATGAAAAACAGATATTTATTTCTGCTTCTTGTATTATTCTTTATTATTCCATTAAAAGGACAAAGGATAATATCATTTAAGAATAACTATAGAATGGCGGCTAAGGTCAATGACGAGGTTGTAAAAAGTCCTATACGAAATTCTGTAAATGTTCAAGACGGAATATTAAAGGTTGATTATCAATTTGACAATGCATTGGAGACTTCTGTAGAAATTGGTGAAGACAGATATTCATTGATAACAATAAAAGAATTTGGTATGAATATCAAAACGGGATGTCCGCAATTGCCAGGATATAGTGATATTATACCTATAAAATCAACTCAAGCGTCAGTAACTATTATTGATTCTACTTATGTAGAGTATGGTGACTTTAATATACTACCTGCTCAACAAGAAGACTTGGATAACTATGTTGATTCGACTTCTTTTGTAAGGAACGATTCACTGTATTCTATAGATACATTTTATCCAAAAAACATTGTAGAGATACAAGATGTTCAATACTATAGAAATCAGGCATTAGCTCTTGTCAGAGTTAATCCTGTGCAGTATAATCCAGTGACTAAGACTATCCGTTGCTTTTCTAATATAAGTTATCTTATAGATGGAGTAGATATTAATTCACAGCCGCAATTATCTCGGACTGTAGATGGCAATGGTAATGTTTATACTACTACTCAAGAAAAATATATTATTGTTACAACAAATAATTATGTTGAATATCTTGACACAACATTAGCTCAATGGAAAAGAGATTTAGGATTTAAAGTTGCAATACTTTCAAAACCTAAGTGGAGCAGTTCAAGTGAGGTTAAGACTGCTATTAAGGCAGAATATGATAGAAATGATAATACTATAGCAAACTACTTACTTGTTGTTGGAGGGTATGAAGATGTTCCAGCAGAGGAAAGGCATAAATGGGAAAAACATGGTGAATGGATAAAAATGGATCCTTACTATTCAGATCATTATTATTCTTGCATGAATGGTAATGGAGACTATTGGCCTGACATAGCTCGAGGTAGATTGCCAATTAGAAATATTAATGATTTGCGAAATTATCTTGAAAAAATGTTATATTACAACTCTTCACAGGTCTATACAGGCAAGGGCGCTTTATGTGCAGAATTTGAAGTAACATACAATAATGATTCTGTTGAAAACAAACGTTTTGTAAAAACGAGTGAAGAAATTAGGGATTACCTCAAAGATGAGATTGGGTATAATGAAGTTAAACGTGTATATTATGCTGAATCTACGGCCAACCCAAAGTATTATAATAATGGCAAATATTCTGATGGAACTCCGCTACCAGAAGACCTAAAAGGTAATAATTACCCATGGAACAGCACAACAAGTGCAAATGTAGTAAATTCTATTAATTCAGGAATTGATTTTATTCTTTATAGAGGTCATGGACTAAAAATAAACTGGGATAATGGTTTGCTGTCAGTAGATGATATTACTTCTTTAAATAATTCCCATTACCCATTTGTTTTCAGTCTAACTTGCCATACCGGATGTTTGTATGATATGGAACATAACTGCAGTGTAAATGGATTGGCAATGTCTTTAATAACAGCTCCACAAAAGGGGGCTATTGGTGCAATAGCTGCTACCCACTCAGCATTATCTGGTTGTAATGATGTATTTGCTGAAGCGATGTTTAATGCTATATATCCCAATCCTGGCATTGTACCATATTTGGGAGCGGTTACAACAAATTATTCCCCATATACTCCAACTGACACTATACCTATTTATGCAATTGGAGATATCATGAACGAGGGATTTATTAAGTTGATACAATGCTATGATTTGTCAGAAACCATATTAGAAGCTAACAAGCAAATAGAGACAATACAGACATTCCATTATTTTGGAGAACCGAATATGTATTTCTATACCGGAACGGCATTTGATTTGAACAATGTGGATATATCAGAAACAGATAATGTTATATCTGTCAACACAAATGGTTTGGATGATTGTACCATAATATTGAAACCAAAGGAAACAGATGACAGCCTTGGCTACCAAAAGGTAGAGCATTTGACTGGTGTATATACATTTCCTAAAAAAGATTGTGATTATAAAGTAATTATAAAACGCCATAATTGTCGTCCTATAATTAAAGAAGCTCCTGGGAATAGCGATATCTATCTGCAAAACTGCCAGCAGATAGTGGATGCAGAATATACAGGAAGAAATATATATGCTGGCAAAAATGTGACATCAGCAAAGCCTGAAGGCGAATATGTGGTGAAGAATGGTGCAAGTCTGACATTGGAGGCAGAGGGCAAAGTTACATTGTCAAGCGGTTTCTCTGTTGAAAAAGGTGCTGTATTAGAAATCAAATAAATAAAATAATTATGAAAAAGATATTCTTTCTTATTTTCGGAATAATATTCAGTATCCCTACTTTATCAAAGTCAAACAATGATAGCATAATAACCAATTTTCTTGAAGACGGCACTGCATGGGTGACAGCAATTATTGCTCATGGTTTTATGAGGGATGATTATTATAAGTTCTCAAATTATGCCACAATTCAATATGAATATATAGATGGAGATACTATCATAAATGGGGAAAAATATAAAAAAACATCAATCAATGTTCTAAAGTTGCATGATAGAGATGATGAAGATTATACAAAAAGATTTACCATATTCAGGCATAATAATATAGGAAATATTGCCCAGGATACATTAGGTGTGTTAAATTACCTCTATTCAAGTGATGGAATCATCCAAAATATTCTATTGTATGATTTTAATAAAGAATTTAAAATTGGTAATACCATAAAATATTGTAAACAAGAATATACTTATTGGGGAGTCCCACTAGATACAATAGAATATGCTGATACTATAACAAGTATTGACACCATGTTGATAGGAAATCGGTATAATGTAGTTGTTGCTAACGATAAGTATATATATGGTTTAGGACATAAAGACTATCCTTTATGTTGGGCCTGGAGTGAAAGAACCACTACTTCAAGCGGCGACCTATTGCAAGACATTCCGCAACGCTTTCTATGTCTGTATTACAAAGGTGAAATAATATTGCAAAATGATGATCTGGTGAGAAAATTCTGCAATAATCTCGGAATAGATGTGAATAAAATTATTTTACCAAGCATTAATGCCATAAGAAACAATGTCTTCTTCGACCTCCAAGGCCGCAAGGTAAAGAACCCAACAAAGGGTTTGTATATAAAGGATGGTAAGAAAGTTCTTGTCAAGTGAAAGGTGAAAACTAAAAGTGAACAGGCAGAATCTGTCGTCTCTATTTGTTTTACCCTCAAAACACTACACCACTAATTTTTTAATTTTATCTGAACATCTGAACTCTTGAACGAGAACCTTGAATATCAGCGGGTTGCAGACGTTCAGATTGAGTGCAGATGAGTGCAGATTGATGCCTTTAAACGATGAGCGATGGACGTTGAACGTTGAGCGATGATAGTTGCTGCGATTAATCGTTTTCAAGGACGCAAATTATTAAAAAACAGCCTTTAAAGCATCAAACAAACTAAAGAATACCTACTTTTAGGTACTCATATTTAAATACATTCTAAATAATTATTAGTAACTTTGCACCCGCAAAAATGGAAATAATTATTTAAGACATGAGATATCTACTATTTTTAATCACTATGTTCATTGGTATAGCAGAGAATGCTAACGCCCAATCAGAACGAACGGCTAAGCACGCCAACAGGATAACAGGTCACATTATTGATAAATCAACAGAGACAAGCCTGTCGCATGCCACTGTCCTTATTCTTGAAACAAAGCAAGGAACAGTTTCCGACGAGAACGGAGAGTTTTCTTTCAAGAATATAAAGGAGGGCAAATACACGCTGAGAGTGCAGCTGATTGGCTATACGACAATGGAGAAGCAGGTGACAGTGAGCAAGAACTTCACTGCCGACGTGCATTTTGCCATGGAGGAAGAGTCGTTTATCACCAACGAGATTGTGGTATCGGCCAACCGCAACGAGACAAGTCGCAAGGATGCTCCTGTTATTGTCAATGTGATGGGTGTTAAGCTGTTTGAAACAGTAAACTCCACCGACCTTGCCAAATCGCTGAACTACCAGTCAGGACTTCGCGTGGAGAACAACTGCCAGAACTGCGGTTTCCCTCAGGTGAGAATCAACGGTTTGGAAGGACCGTACTCACAGATTCTGATAAACAGTCGCCCGGTAGTGAGTGCGCTGTCTGGCGTTTACGGACTTGAGCATATTCCTGTAAGCATGATTGACCGTGTTGAGGTGGTGCGCGGAGGCGGTTCTGCACTCTTCGGTGCGAATGCGGTGGGTGGAACTATCAATATCATCACCAAAGACCCTATTAACAACTCCTTCCAGGTGACATCCAACATGTCATGCCTTGACGGCGACGCATGGGAGCAGTATATGGGTGCCAACGCATCACTCGTTGAGAAAGACAACAACTACGGCATTGCCCTGTATCAGTCGTACCGCAACCGTCAGGAATACGATGCCGACGGTGACGGATTCTCTGAACTCGGAAAGCTCAACTCGCATACTTTCGGATTGCGAGGCTACTACCGCCCTACCAAGTTCAGCCGCATAGGCCTGGAATACCACACCACTAACGAATTTCGCCGTGGCGGAAACAAATTCGACCTCGAACCGTTCCAAACCGACATTACCGAACAGACAAAGCATGTTATCAATAGCGGAGGCATCAACTACGACATCTTCTGGAATGAATATGCCAATAAGTTGTCCGTCTTCTCTTCTGTACAGCACGTTGACCGCAACAGCTATTACGGAGCACAGCAGAATCCTGACGCTTACGGAAAGACGAAAGACCTCACCCTCGTAGGAGGTGCTACATACACGCACGACTTCAAGAAACTGTTCTTCTCGCCCGCCACTCTGACCACAGGTATGGAATATCAGTACAACGACCTCCACGACATCATGGTTGGATATGGCCGCGACCTGAAGCAGGACGTAAGAATAGCAAGCGCCTTTGCACAATCGGAATGGAAGATAAACAAGATTACGCTGCTTGCCGGTGCTCGTCTTGACAAGCACAACCTTATAGACGAACTAATAATAAGTCCGCGCATGAACATGATGTGGAAACCGACGGAGCAGTTGCAGGCACGCCTGACATGGTCAACAGGATTCCGCGCGCCTCAGGCATACGACGAAGACCTTCATGTAACGGCTGTCGGCGGCGAGGGCGTACTCATCAGCCTTGCCGACGGGCTTGACCCAGAACGTTCAAACAGCTTTAGCGGTTCTGTCGATTGGACCTTCAACGCCGGCCATTTCCAGTTCAACCTGTTGGCAGAAGCCTTCTATACCTCACTCGACGACGTGTTCTATCTCCAGAACATAGGCAGCGACAATAATGGCAACAGTTTGCAGGAGCGTCGCAACGGTAGCGGTGCAGAGGTTTACGGCATCAACTTCGACGCTAAGGCTGCCCATGGCAGTGATTTCTCCGTTCAGGCAGGACTAACACTGCAGCGAAGCCGATATAAGGAGTTTACCACTTGGAGCGAAGACCCTGAGGTTGAGGGTATCCGCGACATGCCTCGCACTCCCGACACCTACGGTTACTTCACCATCACCGCCCAACCGCTCAAGCGTTTGGACCTGTCACTGTCGGGAGTATATACAGGAAGGATGCACGTGCCACACTTCGCCCCTACCGACGAGATACCTGCCGACTTTCCCTATTCATATATCACGAAAGACGAGATGGTACACACGCCCGACTTCTTCGACTTCAACTTCAAGGCAGCCTACACGTTTGTTCTTGGTGACCATATAAAGATGCAGTTGAACGGCGGTGTGCAGAACATTTTCAATGCCTTTCAGAGCGACCTTGACAAGGGAACATACCGCGACTCGGGATATTTCTACGGACCCACACAGCCGCGTACATTCTTCCTCGGAATCAAGTTATTCAACTGATTTTCTTAGCCAAACCACATAAATACCAAAAATTAAGTAGCAGAGGGTGCGCATCACAATGTGCATCCTCTGTATTTATAGGCATAAGGGCAATACGCCAAAGTAAGACAATGATTTTTGAACAAATAATCCACCTTTTTTACCTATAATTACACCCTAATAATTTTAATAATAAAATAAAATAATGTATCTTTGCAAGCGAATTTGACTAACTAAACTGAAATTAAACCAATAACTTTATAAATAATCAAATTATTAACTTATGATTAAAAACATTTCAAGGTATGTCCTTGCTTTGCTCATGATGGTGGTAGCGATGCCATCCTTTGCTGCATTTAAGGACTTCAAGATTGACTTGACTGCATACAATGATGCTTCAAGTCTGTTGACCGCCGAGGAAGTTTCAAGCAATGCGAACTTTGAGTTCGGTATTGCTGTTGCTGACGACGGCACTGTTTCAAGAGTTGGCGCAACCGACGCTTCGGCTGTTGCCGTAATCAGCGGCAAGTATCACAACGACCACGGCTGTACAAGCGTGAAGGTTGTTGCTCCTGTTGAAGGTGCCGTAAAGATTGGCGTGGGTTGCTGCTCATATTCTGGTCACACTGTAAAGGTGAAGGATGCTTCTGGCACAGAGGTAACTTCTTTCGACATGCCAAAGACAGGATGCTGGAGCCGCAACAAGTCAGACGAGCTTGTAACATACGGCTATTATAGTGGCGGTGCTACAACACTCACAGTGGAGTCTTCAAGCTACACTCCATTCATCTCTATGGAGAAGGTGGTTGAGGCAGAGGCTATTCGTCCTATCAAGCTCGACCTTACAGCACAGGGACTTCTCACCGATGACGAATACAACAACAAGACCAACGTAAACTTTGGTGTTGTGATTGCTGAAGACGGAACAGCAAGCCGCGTTGAGGCTACCGACCCTACAGCAAATGCAGTTATCAGCGGCAAGTATCACAATGACCACGGTTGGACAGGTGTGAAACTGGTTGTACCAGTAAACGGTCCTGTAAAGATTGGTGTGGGCAACTGCTCATATTCTGGTCATACAGTAAAGGTATCAGACGCTGCAGGCAATGCAGTTACATCTTTCGACATTCCAAAGACAGGTTGCTGGAGTCGCAACAAGACAGACGAGATGGTAACATTTGGTTATTACAAGGGAGAGGCAACAACACTCACCATCGAGTCATCAAGCTACACTCCATATATTATGGTAGAGTCAACATCTGCCGTTCCGACAGAATACACAGCTAAGTTCTCTCTTGGTTCTGTAACATGTCAGGGTACAACAGTTCCTGCATCACAGAAGGTTCTTGAAGGCGAGTCTATCACAATTCCTGCCAACTTCACACTCTTTGTTGAAGGTCAGACTCTCACTGGCTGGACCGACGGCAAGAACACATATAAGATTGGCGAGCAGGTTGCATTGACAGCGGACATTGAACTGACACCGGTATTCACTGCAAACGAAGTATCACTTGCCGACCGCACAGAACCGGTTACACTGAAGTGGGATTTCCGCCGCGATGAAGGCGCACCTGTAGTAGGATGGCAAAACACAACTGGTCATGTATGGGTTACACAGGCAACAATCAATGGCAAGACTATTGACGTTAAGTGTGATGTTTCAACAAATCCTGGCAAGTTCAACAACTCCAACAACACCGACTGCGCACAGGTAAACAGCGGTACTACATTCACCATCCCATCATGCAAGGGTGCTGCTGTAAGCATGGAATGCCATGGTTCATTCTCTATCAGCACTACTACAATTGACGGTCAGACAGATTACACTGGCACAGGCAGTGCAAGCATCTCTTACGAGATAGCAAACACAGCAGAGACAATCGACATTGTCATTGGCGACGGTTCATACTACAAGTACATTCAGACCGTACTCCCTGTTGTACAGTCAACAGGCGGCAAGACATATAACAATGAGGCTGCCAATATTGTTTGGGACCTCAACGATGTTGACCTCTTTGCTACTCCAAACGTATTGACTCCAGAAGGTGCATTCACACTCTGCACCGTAAACACTGGCGACTTCACTGTGGGCGTTGATGCACCAAATGCAGGTGCGAACAATGGCGTTAAGATGCTCAAGCTCCAGCCTAACGGCGACAACAGAAGCGTTGAGTTCATCGCAAAGCCATACAAAGGACTTACATTCACAGCAACAAAGGTTTCTGCAAAGGTTGCACGCTTCGGTACTGACGGAGGTTTGCTCACTGTTACCGTAAAAAATGCAGAAGGCGAAGAGGCTGTTCTTGCTTCAGGTTTGATTCCTGCTCGCAACAATAAGGATCAGGCAGGCGACAAGCATGGTGCTGAAGAAAAATATACCACTGAATTCACATACGATGTTCCTGCAAGTCTTGCAACATCAGAGAGTTTCACCCTCGTTATAACAGAGGAAGGCAGTCTTGGTGCTACTAAGCAAATCGGTATCGGCGATGTTCACATCGAAGGAACTGTTAACGGTACTACAGAGGCTGTTGCCAAATACACAATCTCAGCAAAGGCAAATCCAGAGAACGGCGGTTCTGTAAATGTTTATCCAAACGGCAATGAGTTTGACGCTGGCACAGAACTGAAGCTTACAGCAACAGAGAAGTTCGGTTTCGATTTCGTTAACTGGACAGACGCAACAGGTGCTGTTCTTTCTGAAGAGGCAGTATATGTACACACTCTGAATGATAATGTTGAACTTACAGCAAACTTCAAGCAGGTTAACACCTACGAACTTGCTATCACACTTGACGGTGGCGCTAACGACTATATGGTACAGTTGGCACCGGCTCCAACAATTGTTGACGGAAAGACCATGTATGAGGAAGGCACAGAGGTTGCGCTTACAGCAGCAAGCAACGCCATCCTTACATTCAACAGTTGGAGCGACGGACAGACATCAAGCGAGATTAAGGTTAACATGACCGAGAATATCGCTCTTACTGCCAACTACTCTGCCATCGACTACATCGTTGGTTGGGACTTCTACAGAAGAGGCAACAACGGTCGTGTGGCTGACTTCTACAGTACAGCGGACAATGAGGCTGCACAGCTTATACTGACAAACGAAAGCGGTTCTATCACCGGCTGGCTTGACAAGAGTACAGAGGCTGCCAACGGTTATGAGTCAATGAAGGGTGCTGCCGTTAACTGGCAGAAGATTGGCGACAAGTACTACTATCAGACAAAGATTAATGCAAGCGAGTTTACAAACATCAAGGTTCAGGCCCAGATGCTGTACAACTACATCGCACACAAGACTCAGAAGATAGAATACTCTGTTGACGGTACAAACTGGACAGAGGCTGGTCGTGCAACAATGCCTGCAGCAAAGACAGTTACAGACATTGAGGCTACACTCGGCGAGGATGCAAACAATGCTTCTGAACTTTATATCCGCTTCATCCCAGACTACACATCTGATCGTGACGGTAGCGGCGACGGCGATGCAAGCAACGACGGTACTTCTATCACAAACATCTTCGTAACAGGTACCATGAAGCTCGTTGACGACGGCAAGGCTCCTGCACTCGTAAGCACTGTACCAGCAACAGGTGCGGCTAACGCTTCTGCTAACGGACGTGTTGTAATGACATTTGACGAGAAGATTAAGCTTACTGCAGCTGCAAAGGCAACTCTTAACGGCGAGGAACTTGCACTCAGCGCATCTGGCAAGGCTGTAACAGCAGAATACAAGAACCTGAGCTATGCAACAGAATACACATTCCAGCTTGCAGCCGGTTCTGTTAGCGACTTGACAGACAACGTTCTGAATGAAGCAGTCAATGTAACATTCACAACAATGACCAAGCCAACCGTAAACAAGGCACTCTATGACTTCATCGTTCCAGACGACGGTAACTTCAAGGAGGCTCTCGCAGCAGCAGGTTCACGTGCAGACAAGAGCAAGCGTTTCCGTATCTTCGTTAAGCAGGGCAACCACATTATCCCAGCAAACGAGAACAGCATGGTAACTGGTTCTGACGGCAAGAGCTATCCAGATCCTAAGACATCATTCGGTGCTCCTAACACCTCTATCATCGGTGAGGACATGGCCCTGACAACTGTTGCCAACACAATGCCTAACGACCTCGCTTCTAATCCAGATGCAGGTGCAGGCGGTCAAGCTAACCCACTCGAGGGTATCCGTACCAGCGGTCTGCTCTATATGACAAGCGGTGCTACAAACACTTATTTCCAGGACATCACTCTGAAGACCAATACTCCAGATGCAACAGGACGTAACGTAATCCTCGTTGACGGCGGTAACAAGACTATCTGCAAGGATGTTACACTTTGGGCATATCAAGACACTTACGTTTCTGACCGTGAGCAGAGTCTCTACTACTTCGAAGGCGGTGTTATCCGCGGACGTACCGACTTCATTTGCGGTAGCGGTGACGTTTTCTTCAATGATGTTGACATCGTAATGTGCGAGCAGGGCGGTTACATCGTGGCTCCACGTGCAAATGTGAAGTATGGTTATGTATTCAAGGATTGTACTCTCAAGGGTGAGCAGGACAATGTTAACGGCAATTACTTCCTCGGTCGTCCTTGGACAGAGGCAGCAGAGACCTATTACATTGACTGTACAATGGAGGCAATACCAACAGCTGCCGGCTGGACAAACATGAGCGCAGGCGGATGTACACGCTTTGCTGAATACAACAGCGTTTCTGCAAGCGGCACAACTGTTGACCTTAGCGGACGTGTTAAGGAACTTGGCAAGGAGAATCCACACTCATTCAACCCTGTTCTGAGTGCAGAAGAAGCAGCCGAGATTGGCAATATGAGTAATATGTTCGGCGATTGGGACCCACGTCAGGCAACTGAGCAGGCTCCTACTCCAACAAATGTCAAGCTCTATCAGAACGACAAGACTATGGTTTGGGACGACTCTGACTACGCTCTCCTCTGGGCTGTATGCAAGGACGGCAAGGCAGTTGCATTCGTAACAGAACCGACATACGTTGTTGACGACATCAACGCTAAGTGGTCTGTACGCGCAGCTAACGAAATGGGTGGTCTTGGCGATGCAGCAGAAGCTACATTGACAGTTGGTACCGGCATTGAAAGCATCAACAATGCAGAAGGTGTTGTAAGCACATCTTACTACAACCTCAACGGTGTTAAGGTGAGCAAGAACTTCAAGGGCACTGTCATCAAGGTTGAGACACTCAACAACGGTCAGCAGATTACAAGCAAGATCATCAAGTAATCTCAATAACCAATATTAGAAAGAAGTCTCCTTCCCCCATGGAAGGGGGCTTTTTTTGGTTATAACAAAATATAACTACCATTTGAACAATTAATCCACCTTAAATCAGCAAAGTTTTAATAATTTTGCAACGAAATAAGAAATATTTCATAAAAAATACCTATATTTGCAAAATAATTTTCACTAACTAAAATAAAAATACTGAACTATAATAATGAACAATGAACTAAAATAACCCTAAAAGCGTACTAATAGTGCGTAATATATATTATATGTATAAAGAAGAAAACCTATTAATTAAACTTTTATAATAACTAAATTTATCATTTATGTCTGGTAATTTGAAAACATTTCGAATTGCGCTTGTAGTATTTCTGACATTCTTTGTCAGCAATATCTATGCGCAGGCACTAAAGGGTACTGTTAAGGATTCCGCAGGCGAGCCGGTTATCGGTGCAACCGTTGTGGAAAAAGGCAGCCCTAAGAATGCCGCCGTTACCAACTTTGATGGTGTATTCAACATCAAGGTTGCTGCAGGCAAAACTCTCGTGATTTCCTATGTCGGAATGAAGACACAGGAAGTAAAGGCCGCCAACAACATGGTGGTAGTTATGGAAGACGACGCCGCCCTCGTTGAGGAAGTCGTAGTTCTCGGTTACACCAGCAAGGCTCGTAAAGACCTTACCGGTTCTGTTGGTTCTATCAGCGGTAAGAAACTTGAGGCTGTTCCTGTTGCATCTGCAGCAGAAGCTCTTCAGGGTAAGATTGCCGGTGTGCAGGTAACAACAGTCGATGGTCAGCCAGGTGCAGACATCAACATTCGCGTTCGTGGTGCTACGTCTGTAACACAGAGCAACGACCCATTGTTCATTGTTGACGGTTTCCAGGTTGACAACATCAACGACATTCCACCATCAGACATCGCTTCTATCGACGTATTGAAGGATGCTTCTCTGACAGCTATCTATGGTGCAAAGGGTGGTAATGGTGTAGTTGTTGTTACGACAAAGGCAGCTAAAGAAGGTAAGATTACTGTTGGATTCAACGGTCGTCTTTCTGTTGCTTCAGTTTCTAAGAAGCTCGACCTTCTGAACACAGCTCAGTTTGTTGACTACCAGTATGACCGTGCTGCAGCAAATGGTACACGTTCTTCTTGGGCTAAGCCATTCCGCTACAACTTCGGTAACCCAGCCGACATGGACATCTACCATACTCTGCCAACACACGACTGGCAGGATGAGATTCTCGGCGAGACACCTATCAACTACAGTGCTAACGTAACTGTTGGTGGTGGTACAGACAAGCTGAAGTTCAACATGTCTCTCACACAGACTGAGGACAAGGGTATCATCATGGGTTCTGGCGTTCGCCGTACAAACCTCAACATCAAGCTTGCTGCTGATCTTACAGACAACTTGAAGTTGACATACAACCCACGTATGACTTATCGCCGTGACATCGGTGGTGGTGCAAGCCGCATCGGTTCCGGTGGTCTTATCGACGTTCTGAAGTATCGTCCTACCAACGGTCTTCGCGAGGCTGCTTTCTGGGCACCAGAAGTTGCTGACCCAGACGAAGAGGCAAACTTCGCATATACTAACCCTAAGTCTGACATCCAGACAAACCAGAAGAAGAAGCACTCTTATTCTATCAACAACCAGCTTTCTCTTCAGTGGACTCCAATCGAAGGACTCGTTCTTCGCACAGAGGGTAACTACAGCATAGCTTTCAGCGATGAGAACCAGTTCTATGGTCCTTTCACAAGCACAGGTCAGGAGGTTGTTCACCAGGGGCTCCCTGTTGCAACAATCAAGGACGTTCGCACAGAGTCTTACACATGGACTAATACTGCAAGCTATTCATTCACACACAATGATGACCACAACTGGTCATTCCTCCTCGGTCAGGAAATCTACAACTGGCAAAGACGTACAGAGAATGAGACTGCTCACCTATTCAACCGTGATATTGATGCAGAGACAGCATGGAACAGAATGAATCTTGGTGTACCATACGAACTGATTACAGAACTTTCTACACCTAACCGCATGGCTTCATTCTTCGGACAGGCAAACTATAACTACGATCACAAGTACTTATTGTCTGTTACATTCCGTGCCGACGGTTCTACAAAGTTCGCTCCAGGCAACCAGTGGGGTTACTTCCCATCAATCTCTGGTGCATGGGATATGAAGCGTGAGTCATTCCTTGAGAATGTTGACTGGATTAACCAGTTGAAGATCCGCGCAGCTATCGGTGTTGCTGGTAATAACAACATCAACGATGACCTCTGGCGCTACCTCTACTCTATCAAGAACACAGGTGGTCCTGCATTCGGTGAGCAGAAGCCTAACGGAGAATTGTTCTATCAGTCAAATAGCGAGTTCCCTAACAAGGATATCAAGTGGGAGACAACTCTTACTCGCAACATCGCTCTTGACCTCGCATTCTTCGACAATCGCCTGACTATTACTCCAGAGTTCTACTGGAACACAACAAGCGACCTTCTCTACAAGTCAACAATTCCTTCAGCAACAGGTTACACCAAGCAGATGCAGAACATCGGTGAGGTTAGCAACAAGGGTTTCGAGTTGACAGTTAACGGCGATATTCTCCGCGGTAAGGACTATGTATTGAGCGGTAACTTGACATTCGGTCTCAACAAGATGACTATCGAGAAGCTTAATGCAACTGATAAGGTTCTCTACAACACAGCAGGTGCATGGAAGTCAGCAGACGAGGGTGACTACAAACTTGAAGTAGGTGGTGAGCTCGGTCTCTTCTACGGATATGTTTACGATGGTCTCTACTCTCCAGACGAGTTCTACTTCGATGCTACACAGAACCTCCTTGCTGTTCCTTATTCTGACGACCTGCCACGTTTCGACGCTGATGGCAACCGTTTGCCAAACACAGTTATAAACATGGCTCTCGGCAGCAGCAACTCAGGTGAGGCTACTCTTCCTGGTAAGATTAAGCTGAAGGACCTCAACGGCGACGGCGTTGTTGATATCAACGATAAGACTGTCATCGGTAACTCTAACCCAGAGTTCCAGGGTGGTTTCGGTCTGAGCGGTCAGTGGAAGAACTTCGACTTCACAGCCAACTTCACTTATATGGTAGGTTTCGATGTTTACAATGCTACTGCTTATGCACTGTCTTCATCAACAACAAAGCAGTATCAGTTTGACAACGTACTCGACAAGTTTGCAGACAACCGTTGGCGCTATGTTCACGTGAACGACGGTAGCCGTTATTCTGGTGAGTGTATGTATAAGAACTATTATCTTGACAATGGTAAGGAAACATACATCAACATGAATGCAGACGCTTCTCTTTGGAATCCTGCAGACCTCGTAACAAAGGCTATGATTTCCAACTTCGTTGAGGATGGTTCATTCCTCCGTTGCTCTGACATCACTATCGGTTATACACTGCCTACAAGTATTACAGGCAAGTGGGGTATGTCAAAACTGCGTTTCTATGCTTCTGCATCTAACCTGTTCATCCTTACAAGCTATTCAGGTTTCGACCCAGAAGTTGACGTACAGACAGGCCTTACTCCATCTATGGACTACAACCGTTACCCACGTAACCGTCAGTTCTCACTTGGTGTAAACGTATCATTCTAATTAATATATATAAAGAATCAAGAATATGAAAATTAAAAATATATTGATAGGTGGTATCTGCATGCTGACATTTACAGCTTGTAACGATTACCTTGATGTTGAGGCACCTTCAAAGTCAACCAATGAGAGCATCTACTCTTCTGAGACAGAAATCTCAATGGCACTTAACGAGGTATATTCAAAGGCATTGACAGATAACACCTTCGGCAATCTGGCATACAATGGCCTGTTGCTAAACAGCGACGTTGATTTCTCGGCTAACTCAAACGAGAATGAGCAGCTTAACACTCCTCGCCGTTTCGATTGTACAGCAGAATCTGGCGATGCAGAGAAGTTCTGGAACGCTCTTTACTCAGGTGTAGAAACAGCCAACAACTTTATCTACAACCTTGAGAATAGCCCTATATACTCAACAGACAACGAGAATCTTACTCAGATGATGGGTGAAGCAAAGGTGTTCAGAGCGATGTTCTACTACGAACTGCTTTGCTACTGGGGAGATATTCCTTTCACAATGCTTCCAACATACGCTACACAGGAATTCATTCTTCCTATGACAAGCCGTGATGAAGTATATAAGCAGCTTATTGATGACCTCAAGGCTGCAGCACCTCTGATGAAGAAGACATCAGAAATCGCAGAAGGCATCGAGCGTCCATCTAAGGAAGCTTGTTGGGCTATGATTGCACGTCTTGCTCTTCAGGCAGGCGGTTACTCACTTCGTCCAGCAGATGGTACAAACTATGGTAAGATGGCTCGTCCAGCTAACTATAAGGAGTTCTATCAGATTGCACGCGCTTATGCAGACTCTGTAATCCAGTCTGGTTCACACTCTCTTACAAAGGAATACAAGCAAGTATTCATCGACGAGTGTAACTTTATCGTTGACAACACCGACGACGCTATCTTTGAACTTCCATTCGGAAATGGTAGCACAGGTCAGTGGGGTTATCGTCAGGGTCCTCAGGCTAAGTCATACGAAGGCAAGACTCCTCACGTATGGGGTGAGACAAATGGTGGTGTACAGGTTACTCCATTCTATCGCTTTACATTCGATGAGAATGACCTCCGCCGCGATTATATTACATGCT
The DNA here is from genome assembly GCA_045602085.1 of Prevotella sp. Taxonomy (GTDB): domain Bacteria; phylum Bacteroidota; class Bacteroidia; order Bacteroidales; family Bacteroidaceae; genus Prevotella. Next base: position 285,965 of record JAZSAV010000020.1, read on the forward strand.
TCTGGTATTATGAGGTAGAAGGTCAGCCAGCAGTTCACCACAACTACACAAGCTACAACGGCAAGTGGTCTAAGCTTTGGAATGCAACTGGTCTTGGCGACATCACAACAGGTGCTACTGGCATCAACTTCGCATATCTCCGCTATGCAGACGTTCTTCTTATGTTTGCTGAAGCTGAGAATGAGCTCAACGGTCCAACAGACGCTGCACAGCAGGCACTGAAGACTGTTCGTAAGCGTGCATTCAAGGCTGAAAATCATGGCGACAAGGTTGAAGCTTACGTTGCTGCAGCTGCCGCTTCTAAGGAGTCATTCCTTGATGCTGTACTTGACGAGCGTTCTTGGGAATTTGCTGGTGAGAACATGCGTTGGAAGGATCTCGTTCGCAACAACCAGTATGCAGAGAAACTATTCTACACATTCCTCCGCTATTACTCTGTAGCAGAGAACTGCGCAACTTCATCAAGCTATGACGATATGGTTTCTGAGTATGATGGTATCTACTGGCCAGAAAAGTATCCATTCAGCATGTTCTGGACATACATCAAGAACACAGGCGACAAGTCTATCTATACAAACACTCAGTTGCCATTGCTCTACGTAGTAAATCCTTATTCACAAACTACAACTCCACAGATAAGTCCAGAGAACTACATGATGATGGAAGAACTTCCATACACACCAATCGCTCTTAAGGAAATCACAGGCAGCGAGAGTGCAAGTTCTGACAAGATTTGGAACGAAGCTCAAATCAACTGGATGGAAGACGCTGGTTATCCAAAGGCACAGATTCTCTACTCTCTCTTTGGATATATCCGCGGTAACGAGCGTAGCAACATCATCCTTAATGTTGATGGAACACCACAGAATATCGACCCTGTTAGCTACAATGTAAACAACCTGCCTGCAGTTCGCTATATGCTCCCTATTCCAAAGGAGGCTATCGCTCGCTCAAACGGTGCATACACACAACATTGCGGCTACAAATAAATAATGTAACATTATATAATTAAACAATTAGAACAATGAAAAAATTTCTAATATATTCGCTGAGTTTGTTTGCAGTGTCTATGGGTTTTGTATCATGTTCTGACGATGATGATGTTCCTGCTGGAGCAGATCGAAAGTTCATGACAATGTTTCGCTGCGACAACAATACAGGTAAGGGAGATTCTGATCCTTACAACTGTACAGTAGTTGACCTCAACGATGTGCACCTCTATTGGTATGGCGTTGAAGGCGCATACGGCTACCAAATCCGTTGGGCTCTTCAGCCCCAGGTTGCAAACGGTGCTGATGCATGGCACGAGACAGACTCTCTCGGTCTTTTGTCTGGTGATACAATCATTGTAGGTGCGGATGTTCTTGATATGGTCATCAAAGACCTTAACTATCAGACTGCATATCGCTTTGCAATCCGTACACTCAATTCAGCAGACCTGAACGACCCTAAGAATTCTAAGTGGTATGGACATGGTGATGGTCGCGGATGGGCTGACTATCTTGGTTTGGAGACTGCAGCACGCTATGAAGTTCCTTCTATCATTCAGGTATCTGACATAACAAAGACTTCTATGCGTATTAACTTGAACCGCAGCACTGCCGGTTATTCAGATGAGCAGTTACTTGGTTTCAAGGAGCACTTCACAATTGAAGGAGATGTCTTTAAAGTTGACTATCTGACAATCACTCCATCTAAGTCTTCACCTAACGCTGCTGTACCTGCAGGTTTTGAGAAGTACATTATCAAAGAGGAAGATTGGACACGCGGATACATCGACGTAGAAGGTCTTACCGAGAATGCCGTTTATAACATCGACGTATGGGATGGCGACATCAAGGTTTCTGTAGATGCTAACTACAACCCTCTGCTCAAGCGCACAAAGGGTACTGCAGGTCCTGCAATCCTCATTGAGCACAAACCAAATGCTACAGACACAATCGGTACTGGTGAGAATGCAAATGTTTATGACATTTCAGAATACAATTCAATGAAACTCGACCAGATTATCATTGACTACTGTGAGTCTATGGAATTGGCAGAGAATCAGGTATTCTATCTTGAGGCAGGAAAGACATATCACTTTACAAGCAACCCATCTGTATATAAAGGTTTCACACTCCGTACAGATCCAGATGGTTATGCTAAGACAGGTGAGAGAGCTAAGTTGTATCTCAGCGGTATGACACAGACTGGTACATCAATCAACTCTTGTAACTTCATGCTCGGTCGTCAACCACAACCAGGTGAGAACTCAACTATTCCTATCGACATCGACTCTGTTCGTTTCATGGATCTTGACGTTAACGTTCCATTGGCAAAGAACTACGGCCACTCTGTTGACGGATCTAACTACGGTGCTGTTGGTAACTACTTCATGAACATGTATTCAAACGGTATGGGTATCAACGTAACTCTCCTTGAGTGGAGCAACTGTACATTCCAAGGTCTGATTCGTGGATTCTTCCGTATTCAGGGTTCTAACGACTTCAACATCCACAAGTTGGTATTGAAGGACTGCGAATTCTTGAACACTGGTTTCTATGACAACGGTGGTAAGGGCTATAACATCATCTTCGCTGACCATAACGGTAAGCCTAAGAGCAATATCCTTGAAAATGTACTTGTTGAGAACAACACATTCGTGAATACTCCTCACGGTTCTATCATCACCGATAACAACCGTAACTTGGTTTGGGACGAGTCTGTACGTTGGAACATCACTGTTCAGAACAATACATTCATCAACCACGCTACACGTAGTGCTATTCCATTCTTCAACTTCCGTTATATGCCAGGTGGTTCTGTACTTACTATCAAGAACAACTTCTGGACTGTAACAAAGGATGAGGCTGATGCTCTGCGTCCACTGAACTGCCAGGGTTGCGACATCCGCAACATCCAGGGTGGTGACGGTAGTGGTAATGTTACATTCGACATCGCTAACAACTGGTCAACAAACAACAACCTGACAGGTGGTCAGATTTTCACTAAGGGTGCTTTCTCTGCTAAGAGCAACGCTCCTGGTAAGTTCATAACCTCTTCTAACTTCCCAAGCGGACAGGATGAGCTTGAAGTACATGTTGATGACATCTCTGCTACAGAACTTATGGTTTCTCCAAATCCTAAGTACTATGTAATGGACCCAGCAAGTCACATGGAACACCACACCGACAACCTTGATGGCATCTACTTCCAGAACACCGATAAGGTACGCAACTCTAATATCTACAAGTTGGGTATCGGTGCTCCAAAGTGGCGTCAGCTCAAATAAGAGAATACTCTTATTAACAATAGTAAAGGCATCCTCAATTATGAGGATGCCTTTTTGGTTTTCTATATGGGCCGTTTAGCATACCTAAATGGGCCGTTTAGACATGCTAAGTGGCCCATTTAGACAACATAAATGGCGCATTTAAAATATATAATAATAAATTGTACACCATTTACCCCAAAAAACCATCCATTGTTCTAATCCTTTTTAGTAACTTTGCAGCGGAATTAGAATAATTAAAACTATTAATAATATGAAACTAAACAAAATTTTCGGAGCACTTATGCTCTTTATGTGCTGCTCGTTAAGCGCTGTGGCTGATGAAGCAAGGCAGATTGCATTCCCTGGTGCAGAGGGATTCGGTCGCTATGCAACTGGCGGACGAGGCGGTACAGTCTATCACGTGACTACACTCGAAGACAACAACAATGCCGGTTCACTGCGATATGCTGTGAACCAAAAAGGCAAACGTATCATCGTATTCGACGTTGGCGGAACCATTACATTGAAATCAACACTCAGCTTAAAGAATGGCGACATCACCATTGCCGGACAGACAGCTCCTGGCGATGGTATCTGCGTAACAGGCTATCCTTTCCAGATTAACGCAAACAACGTTATCATCCGCTACATGCGTTTCCGTGTAGGCAATGAGAATGTAACTGCCAATGGCGCTGACGGTTGGGACGGACTTGGTTCCCTCGACCAGAAGAATATTATTGTTGACCACTGCTCAGTAAGCTGGAGTATCGACGAGTGCTGTTCATTTGCTGGTTGTTCAAACATCACTCTCCAGTGGTCACTCGTTTCTCAGAGTCTTGTAAATGCAGGTCATGGCAAGGGTGCCCATGGTTATGGCGGCAACTGGGGCGGCAGCGGCGCTTCTTATCACCACAACCTGCTGGCACATCATGGTTCACGTACTCCACGTCTTGGTCCTCGTCCTACTACACAGAAAGACGAGCGCATGGACATGCGCAACAACGTTATCTACAACTTCGGCGGCAACGGTTGCTATGGCGGTGAGGGTATGAAGGTTAACATCGTAAACAACTACTACCAGCCAGGTCCTGGTTCTCCATCAGGAAATAAAGCAAAACGCATTGCAGGTATCGGTATTCGCACAAGAGAATACTGCCACGACGAGAACGGCAATCCTAATGCCTACTATCCAATGATGCACGTTTGGGGTAAGTACTATGTCAACGGCAATGCCAACTCACAACATGCTGATGTAACCAAGGACAACTGGACATACGGTATGTACAACCAGATTGTTGCCAGCGGCAACGACGGCACATATACAGCCAAGACAAAAGATACTATCAAGCTCGACTCCCCTATTCCATTCGAGCCTGTAACTACTCACACTGTTTGGAAAACCTACAATAAGGTTCTCGACTTTGCAGGAGCATCATTAAAGCGTGACGCTCTCGATGCTATTATGGTAAGCGACACAAAAACAGGCAAAGCATCATTTACTGGTGATGGCAATGGCAAGGGATTCATCAACAGCCAAAAGGATATCGTTTATTCCGACGGCAGTGTAGGATTGCCAAAACTTGCCAACGGTACACCTGAGACCGATACCGATGGCGACGGTATGCCAGATGCATGGGAGACAGCAAACGGTTTGAATCCTAATGATAAAGCAGACGGCAGCATATACAGTCTTGATAAATTTGGATATTACACAAACGTTGAAATTTACATCAACAGTATTGTTGAGAGCATCTCTAAAACTCAGAACAGTGATGCAGAGACAACTGTTGCAGATGAGTATTATCCAGAATGGAAATCTGTTGACGGAACAGTTAACAACCCTGGCAGCGTAGCTCCTAACGGTGCTATAGAACACGAAACACCAAGCGAGCCATCAACACCAAGCGAGACAACCAAACTGATACTCTTCTATCCTGACGGTGCTGAAGCTGCCAACGAAATGCAGTTCCCTGACGGTTCAAAGATAGCCATTACCGGTAATTCTGAAAAGACTATCGGTGCAGGCAAGGACATCACTATTGATGGTGCGAAATATAAGACAATGAAAGTGTCAAACGGTGCACAGAACACCCTTACACTTCCTGAAGGACTGGTTGCAACAAAGCTTACTTTCTACAGTTATGTAAACAAGGCCGAGCAAGCACGTCAGGCTTTCTGGAAGGAAGTTGGCGGTGTCCCATACGATGTAATCGCTTCTGGAGGAGAGTTGATGTGCTTCCAGGACTTTGAGAATCCTGATGTTCGTTCATATACATTAGAAAAACCAATGAATGCTGTAACATTCACCAACACAGGCGAGCAGTTATGTTACGTTCTTTATGTAGATGTTATGGATGCAACAAACGGCATCGAAGGTATCAATGCTGACAAGAGCAAGAAGGGTGTAATGTACAACCTCTCTGGTCAGAAGGTCAACTCTACCTACAAGGGCATCGTTATCATGAACGGCAAGAAGTTTCTTTTGAAGTAAACAAATTCATACGAGAAAGGACTGTGTCATCAAGCAAGACATAGTCCTTTCTCATATTGATACTTCTGCAAAAAGATACATTTCAAGGATAAACATTATTTAATTAACTATTTTATTTACAAACAAAAACTAAAAGTTTATGAAAAAAATTTTTACTTTAATTGCTATGCTGGTGTGCATGGTTTCTTCTATGTATGCTGCAGGTGAGATTTTCACTATCTCTTTCAACGGTTCGAATGAGCAGAGCCAAGAAGGCTACTTCTCTTGGAACACAGCAAAACACAATTTCAATTCTAAATTTGTGGGTACATACAATGGCGTTGAATACACCAAGGGTCTAAAGATGGAGGGTGCTACCCACATCGCATGGAAATCAGAAGCCACTTCTACCGTAACAATCGTTCAGTCAACATGGAGTGCCAAGACAAACAAGCTCGACGGAACAGAACTCGCTGTTGAAGATGCTGTTGAAGATGCAAGCAACGGAGTACGTGTTTATACAATAACAAACGTACCTGCAGGCGAGCACAAGATAACTCGTGGTTCTGGTGAGAACGGTCTTTTCTTCATTCAGGTAGAATATACCGGTGTTGCAATGACCACACTTGACGCTCCTGCCATCACAGCAAATACAAAGACTGGTGAGGTTGCTATCGGTGCTGTAGAAAACGCAAAAGAAATTCGTTACACTCTCGACGGAACTGACCCAGGTGCAGAGAACGGCGAAGTTTATTCAGCTCCATTCACAGTTGCTGATGGTACAGTGGTTAAGGCTATTGCTATAGGCGACGGTACTTCATTTGTAAGTTCTGACATAACAACTGTTCAGGTTCTTATCGAAGGCACAACACCTATTTCTCCTGTTATCGCACAGCAATATGGTTCTGTTGCCATCACATGCGCAACACCTGCAGCAACAATAGAATACAGCACAGACAATTCTACATGGACAACATATACACGTTCATTCACACTGTCATCTGACGCAACCGTTTATGCCCGCGCTTCTCGTGGCGGTGTCACATCAGAGGTTTCTTCTGTTGAGGTAAAGACTGTTGCACAGCCAACAGCCAACACCTTGAAGACTCTCTACATCTGCTTTGACATGTTCACAGCTGGTTCTGCAACCAATATTATTGAAGGCAACAACGGTACCGATGCTGCCGGTTTTGTTATGACATGTGCAAACGAATCAAAGAGCTATGCAGAAGGTGCAATGATTACTGCTGATGAGTATGTTACTTTCAAGGCATCTAATGGTGCCCAGAACATCCTTACTATCCCAGAGGGCAAGAAGGTTGTCCGCGCAACTATCTACAGCTATGTAAATGCTCCGTCAGCCGCAGCAAGAACTTCAGGTTGGAGAGAGGTTGCTGGTGTAGAGTACGACGTGAATGCAGTACCAAACGGTGCATTTACCGACATTGAAGACCACAAGACAAACCCAGACGTTAGAGTTTATCCTGTAGAGTGCACTGGCACATTCACCTTTACAAATACAGGCGAGCAGCACGCATTCTTCCTCGAACTTGACGTATGTGATGCCAATGACGATTCTCTCGTTACAGGAATAAGCGAGATTACAACAGAGAACAACACAAACACCGTTGTCTATAACCTCGCAGGTCAGAAGGTAAGCAAGAACTGCAAGGGCATCGTTATCATGAACGGCAAGAAGTTCATGCAGAAGTAAAGAATATCTGTTTCTTATACAATAATAGGGTGAATTCATAAGGATTCACCCTATTTCATTAATTATTCCTCTATATATTAATATAAAATTGTGTATCTTTGCATTATCGAACAATCAAAAAGATAAACTAAAAACATACACTAAAGACATGAAGAAAAGAACTATGCTATTTTCGATTCTGATAGGATTAGCGGCTACGGTTATGGCGCAGACCCTACCCTATCAGAATCCAAGCTTGACAGCAGAGCAACGTGCTGACGACCTATTGAAACGCCTAAGACTTGAAGAGAAGGTGAAACTGATGATGAACAGCTCGCCTGCCATTCCACGACTGGGCATTCCGCAGTTTGAATGGTGGAACGAAGCACTCCACGGAGTCGGTCGCAACGGTTTCGTTACCGTATTCCCTATCACCATGTCTATGGCTTCCTCATGGAACCACGAACTGGTGGAGGATGTGTTCACAGCAACCAGCGACGAGGCAAGGGCAAAGAATCAGGAGGCAAAGGCAAGAGGCAGTGTTAAGAGGTATCAGGGTGTTTCGTTCTGGACACCTAATATCAATATCTTCCGTGACCCTCGCTGGGGACGCGGACAGGAGACTTACGGCGAAGACCCATATCTTACAACCAAGATGGGATTGGCTGTCGTTCGCGGACTTGAAGGACCGAAGGGTTCTAAATATCGCAAGCTCCTTGCCTGCGCAAAGCACTATGCCGTGCATAGCGGACCGGAATGGAACCGCCACTCGTTCAATATGACCAACCTGCCTCCACGCGACCTCTGGGAAACATACATGCCGGCATTCAAGGCATTGGTACAGGAAGGAGATGTGGCAGAGGTGATGTGCGCATACCAGCGTAACGATGGCGACCCATGTTGCGGAAACATTCGCTACGAGCAGCAGATTCTGCGCGACGAGTGGGGATTCAAAGGACTCATCGTCAGCGACTGCGGTGCCATCGGCGACTTCTGGAAACCCGGTCGTCATGGTGTTTCCAAGGATGCGGCATCGGCATCTGCCCGTGCGGTATTGTCAGGAACAGACGTTGAGTGCGGCAGCAACTACCGCGACCTGCCTGAGGCTGTAAGACGCGGAGAGATAAAGGAGTCGGACATCGACGTGAGCGTTAGACGTCTGCTGATAGCTCGCTTCCTGGTAGGCGACATGACAGCCGATCATCTTGTGCCATGGACAAGAATACCGTCAAGCGTCATTGCCAGCAAGAAACACAAGGATCTGGCATATAAGATTGCACAGCAGGGAACGGTGCTTCTGCAGAACAACGGCATTCTTCCACTGAAGAAATCGGCCGACAATATCGTGGTGATGGGAGCAAATGCCAACGACTCTGTGATGATGTGGGGCAACTACTGCGGTTTCCCGACCAAGACCGTAACGATACTTGAAGGCATCCGCAACAAGGTTGGCAACGTGAAATATGTTCCCGGCTGTGGACTCACAAGCAGTGAGACGATGGTAAGCAAGTTTGCCAACTTCGTAAGTCCTGACGGTAAGAAGGGCATGCGCGCCAAGTATTGGAACAACACCAACAAAGAGGGCGACCCTGCAACAACCGTTTACATCAGCGAACCGATGAACCTAAGCAACGGCGGTGCAACGGTATATGCACCTGGCGTAAACCTCGAGCGTTTCTCTGCACTCTATGAAGGTTCATACACACCGGCAAAGGACGAAACGATAACAATAAAAATCAGTTGCGACGACCGTGGCATCGTAGTACTCAACGGTGATACCATCATCGATGTTGTCAAGAAGAGCGACAAGCTCGGCATTGGCAGTCATGAGGTAAAGATGAAGGCCGGTCAGAAGTACGACCTCCTCATCGACTATATGCAGAAAGACGACATGGCCACACTGCAGTTCGACTTCGGCAAGATGAGCATACCTACCAAGGAAGATATCCTTGCACAAGTAGGCAAAGCCAACACCATCATCTACGTGGGCGGTATCTCTCCACGTCTTGAGGGCGAAGAGATGAAGGTCAACGTTGAGGGTTTCAAGGGCGGCGACCGTACCTCTATCGAATTGCCAAAGGCTCAGCGCGACATGATTGCCATGCTGAAAGATGCAGGCAAAAAGGTTATCTTCATCAACTGCTCCGGCAGTGCCATTGCCATGGAACCGGAGACACGCAACTGCGAAGCCATTATGCAGGCATGGTATGGAGGTGAGCGCGGCGGCGAGGCTGTGGCAGACATCCTGTTCGGCGACTACAACCCAAGCGGCAAGTTGCCTATCACATTCTATAAGAACGACAGTCAGTTGCCTGACTTCGAAGACTACAAGATGGCAGGCCGCACATATCGCTACTTCAACGGCGAACCGCTGTTCAAGTTCGGTCATGGTCTTAGCTACACCACCTTTGAGTTCAGCAAACCGAAGTACGACAACAAGAGCGGAAAGGTTTCTGTAACGGTAAAGAACGCAGGCAAGATGGACGGAGAGGAAGTGGTTCAGGTTTATCTCCGTAACACAGCCGATGCCGAAGGACCTATCAAGACCCTCCGTGCCTACAAGCGCATAATGCTGAAAGCAGGCGAGAAGCAGACGGTAGAGATTGACTTCCCACGCAGCAGTTTCGAGTGCTGGGATGCCTCAACAAACACCATGAGAGTGATGTCGGGCACATACGAGATTATGGTGGGCAACTCAAGCGACGATGCTTGTCTGACTAAGTTTAATGTAAAGATTTAAAAACTCCTCCCTAGGGGAGGGAGTTTTTATAATTATGAATTAATAACTATGAATTATGAGTGAGAAGTGAAGAATGAAGAGTTGATTAATTTACTGTTCGAACAGCGGCAGCAAATTCTTCATTCTTCACTTTCACTCTTCACTTCTCACTCTTCATTTTTCATTACTCCCCCCAAGATTTGCTCCCCTATACTCCGAAGGAGTCATTCCCGTTTCTTTCTTAAAGCACTTGCTGAAATACTTCGGGTCGGAGAAGCCCACCATATAGGCTATCTGAGAGAAAGAGTAGTCGCTCTTGCTTATCAGTTCCTCGGCACGCTGCATCCTTATATGGCGCACGAAATCGACAGGAGTCATGCCCACAATGCTCTTTATCTTTCCGTAGAATACCGAACGGCCCAAGTGTACGGCATCTGCCAGTTCCTCAATCTTCAGTTCCGGGTCGTCAATGCGCTTCTCAAGGAAGTCCATCAGCGTCTTCATCATCTCGTTGTCAGCATTAACAATCTCCGGAGCATCCAGCTTGTAGGTCTTACGGTCCTCTGGCTTCAACTGTTCCACATACGTCTGCTGCATCATTCGGCGATGACTGATGATGTTGCTTACGCGCAGTTTCAGATAAGTAGCACTGAACGGTTTGGTGATATAGTCATCAATGCCCGATTTCAGTCCTTCAATGCGGTCTTCCATCGACGCCTTCGCCGACAGCACGATAATCGGGATATGGCAGATGTTATTGTCCTTCTTTATCTTCTTCACCATCGTCAGTCCGTCCATCACCGGCATCATGACGTCGGTAATGATGAAGTCGGGCATCTCCTTCTGTGCTATCTCAAGCCCCATCTTTCCATTCTCTGCCTGCAGCACATTATACTCGTTGCTCAAGATACCTACAAGGAAGGTGCGCAAGTCGGCATTGTCCTCAACCACCAGGAGGGTTGAACGTGAAGAACTGCCGCCGGTGCTTTCGCCTATAACCGGTTCTTCGTCTGCCTTAATGTCTTCATCTACAGTATCGCTAAGCACACTTGCCTGCGGCACCTCCTCGTCACTGATATACACACCTCTTTCCATGCTGTACTTCAGCATCTGGTTCACCAGTTCCAACATCTGACTGGCATTGCGCTGCACCATTTCCAGATGACCGCGCACACCGTCAGGCAGTCCTTTGCTGTTCAACACCTCTACCACCGGTCCGCCGATAAGAGTCAGCGGAGTACGCAACTTATGACTGATGTCAGTGAAGAAGCGCGTCTTCATATCGTTCAACTTGCGCTCCATGCGCGAGCGGTTGTTCAGATTATAGACATAGAACACCAGATAAACAGCCATGCAGAGCAGCAATATGTAAATGAGCTTTGCCCATCCAGTCTCCCAGAATGTCGGTTCCACCTCAATCTCCAGTTCGGCAATATTGTCCACCTCTACCCCATCGCTGTTGGTACTCTTCACCAGCAATCGGTATTTTCCTGCCGACAGATGACTCAGCGATGCGTTGTTCACCGCACCCACATAGTTCCAGTCGTCATCCAGTCCCTCCAGACGGTAGGCATATTCCACAAGGTCGTTGTCCTTGTATTCCAATGCAGAGAAATAAACGGTGAGGTTGCGCTTTTCTGCCGGCACAATGAGTTTGCCGCTGTTCAATATTGGCAGTCGCTTGTGCTCGCCCTGATACTGAACACTCATGAAAACGATGTTCGGACGGTAGTTGCTCTTGGCAAGCGTCTCCTTGCCAAAGCGGGCGAATCCGCCACGGGCAGCAGCAATGACCATATTCGTCTGCGCACAATATGTTGGCAATGCCTCGGAGAACTCTATGTTGTCGCCTATCGTACTCGAACTGTATTGCACCAGCGTAGAGTCTTTCGGATTGTATCTGTCAGCCGTGCTCTCTTTGATAAGCCACAGACAGCCGTCTTCATCTTCGAGTATCGATTGTATGATGCTTTCCGAAGAAGACATCTTCTCTATTGCCTGGAATTGGATATTGTTCTGCAAGAGGTTGTCCGACTTGACGAGCTGCACACCACCGCCAAGCGTCAGCACATAGATATCGCCGTTCTTCATCACCTGCGTCTGCATCACGTCGTTGGTCAGCAACGATGTCTTCGACTGGGCATTAAGGCGGTTTTCAAAGAACTTTATCTCTTCAGGCGACTTGAAGCAGTTGGAGAAGGTAAGCAATCCGTTATTGGTTGACAGTATCACCGTGCCCTTGCCGTCGTGGGTTATTCGGCGTATCTTGCCATACTTGCTTATCAGATATTGCGGCATCTCGTTGCGATAGTTGTAGAACCGCATGCCGGCAGCCGTCTCACGCACCAGATTCAGTCCTCCTACGAAGGTTGCCAGCCAGATGTTTCCCCTTTCGTCGATGTCCATGTCATAAACCTCGTCGTAACTCAGCGAATATTTGTCGGCAGGGTCATGCCTGTAGTTACGCAAACTGCCCTCTCCGTCATAGATAAACAGTCCGCTGCCTTTCGTTCCTATCCAGATGCGCCCTTTCCTGTCCTGCTTCAGCGAATAGATGCGTTGGGCGAAAACCGTACTTTCCTTTTGTATCTTTCCGTTGCGGTCGAGATAGCCGAGCAACTTGCCATTGCTGTCATATACTGCCAGTATGCCGTTGTACGTGCCTGCCCAAATCCTGCCCTTGTTGTCGCAGAGCAGCGAGCGCACCTCTGTGTTAGAATATACGTCGGTAAACTTGAACTGGTCGTACTTGAACTGCAGATGGTGAATGTCGCGCGTACTGGTAAACCAGATGTTCTTCTCATTGTCGATTTCAAACTTGTTTAGTGTGGCAAGGTTTCCGTATGAATCCCTGTCAGACCTCAACTGCTGCGGACAGTGCTTCTGCGTTTCCTCGTCATAATAGCCGAAATAGCCGCCATTAGGCGAAAGCCATATTGTGCCGTTGGCATCCTCGTGGAATATCGTCTGCTCTGTCACCGTATATTGCACACCCGGTTGTTTCTCTACATCTACCGCAGAGAAATGGGATTTCTTCACGTCATATACCGCCATCTGACCGGCATCTGTAAAGAACCAGAATCTGCCTTTGCTGTCTTTATATATATCAGTTGCGTTTCCTTTAAGGCCGAAAGGCATTTTGCTTGCCTTGTTTGCCTTAACATCATAGGCTATGATGCCGATGTTTGAAGAGAGAATCACCTTTGAGGCACCGAGCGACTTCAATGTGTATATCTTGTTAACGGTTTCAGGCAGGTTTACCACCTGCAACTTACTATTATCGGCATAGGTAAACATCCTGCCGTCAACGGTGGCATAGACAAACTTGCCTGCAGCCTCTGTCATGTATTCCAGAGGTTGCTCAATGAGGTACTTGTCGCGATAACGGATGATGCCCTTTTCTGTAAATATCCATTCATCGCCCTTTGAGTCGCATTCTATCTTCTTTATCGCATTGCCCAGCAGGTAGTCGGTGGCCAGGTCAACCATCTCAATGCCTTCGCCGCCTTTCATCTTATGTATGTCAACCTTAAAGCTCGGCCCGTCCTCGTTGTTCACAAGCCATATCGCCCCGTTGCTTCCGCCATAGAAGGCACGGGTGCGGAGGTTCTTGCCAAACTTCTCTTTGATGATTCCATTGACATCTACAAACTGACATGTATGGGTGTCGAACATATATACGCTTCGCTCGTAGGTGATGCTCCACACATTGTCGCACTCGTCAATCTTAATAAATATCTGGCGGTTGACGGCTTTTTCATCATGCCTGTCGGGGGTGTTCCTGAAGTTCATAAAGCGGTGGCCGTCATAGCAGCAGAGTCCGTTGAGCGTGGCAAACCACATCAGTCCGTTGCTTGCCCGCCCCATGCCTGCTATCGAATTGGATGGTATTCCGTCGCGCGTGGTATAGGTGTTTATCAGACAGTATGGCTGCGCACTCATACTCAGGGCGCACATCAATATCATTATGGAGAGGATAAAATGTCGTTTCATCATTATTCTTACTCGTTGTTCAGATGATTAGTACTTATAGTCTATTATGCAAAAATACAAAATTCTTGCTATAATCTGCTATAATTAATCATTTAATTCTCCAATAAGCACCTTATGGGTTTGGAGTTTGCACAAATTCACTTTGCAACTTGCACCAAGTTACTTTGGTTTATGCATGAGAAAACCATTGTATAAATATGTATTTACAGACAACAAACTAAAGTCATCAAAAAAGAGAGATGCCTGTTCTCTTTTCAAGAAATGCCAGATCTCTTGTCGAGAACTGGCACTTCTTGGCCTGAGATCTGGCATTTCTCTAAAAATAGGTAAAAACATCCCTTGTTAAGGGGGTTACTCATATCTGTATTATTATGCAAGACTTTAAATTATTATTCAGTCTTTTGCAAGATGTGGACCAGGCTACTTTTGTGACGGGAAACCTTCAATATAATGGATGCATACCCACTGTTCGCCGATGACATCTCTGCTAACACTCTGTATTGTATTTCCATCCTTATCACAAACTTGTCCAGAATTGGACATAAAAGAACAATAGAAATAGTATATTGTTTCTCCGTCTAATACACCCTGACATATCATGCATTGAATTTTGTATTCTGGCAAGTCCAATTTTTCCAATACCCATTGCGGAGCATCAGCAGGCATACCAACGTATGGTATTTCTTTTCCAAAAAAACTTACCATGTCTGATTCATCATCATCACTGCAAGCAGTAAATGTTAGTAGCGCAACGAACAATCCGAGGATAGTTTTAAATAATTCACGTTTCATAATATTTTTGTTTTTAGTTGATTGATAATCTTATAAAATCATAGAAGCAATGGACGAATGATTGAAGAACCTTACTCTATTACAAAAGTGCGGTAACAAGATATCGTCTTTGTCTTGAGGCTAATGTCAAATTTTGAATAATATTCACCCTTGGGTAAGGCTAATTTCTTTTCAGTCTTACTGAAACATCCTGAATAGTAGTTCTCATGTCCTTCGACACCCAGTGAAGGAGCATCAAGCCATGGACATAAAATGACTGCCGAACTATTGGACTCTATCACAAATTTACCACTCGAATTGCCGAACAACTCATCCCATGGAGTGCCAATATAGTCGCCTTTAGCAGAATATATACTGAATATATCTGTTCCTATTATTTCAAAAACAGATGGCAGTATGGCAGCATTGTCGGTGTTATTGTCAATTCTCAATCTGAAAATAATATTATCGCCCTCTTGGTATTTATAACTTTCTGCTCCGGCTTCATTCAACAACTGGAAATGAACAGTCATTATTTCTTCTTCATCATCACTGCAAGCTGTAAATGCAAGGATTGCTATGGCTATTGCCATCATCCAAGAGTGAAGTTTGCATTGTTTCATATTTTTCAGTGTTTAAAATTGCTTTCTATATATATTGTCCGTCTAACTAAGAAAAGACTGCATTGTTACCATGTAAATCTAACACCCAACGGCAAAGAAAAACTTAACGGATGCTCCGTGCGATAGGTTTCAATGTCGCTATTTGTTGGGATATAGTACTGCAAACTGGGCTCTACAAAGAGGCCGACCTTATCTGTGATGTGGAATTGTAAACCAACACCAAAGGTTGTGGAGAACTGCCATGGAGCATTGATGCTACTCTTAGTGCCACCCTCGTACTGATTATTCAAATAGTAGTCAGCCTGAAGGGTTGAACGGACAGGGATTTCGGTTGTAACACCGAGACTGCCATAGATTGTCCATTGTTTTCCGCCATATATATTATATATGCCTTTCAACGGGATGCCAAGGTAATGGATTGTCTGCTTCTCGTGGATATTGTTTGCGTATGTTCCCATTTCAAAGTCGGACACCAGGCGACTATAGCCAAGACCCGTTTCCAAACCAATGCGACTGTTCAGCGTGTACTTCAATGCCAACGACCATGTGACAGGCATCTGGTGATGACTTGTGGGCCGAATCCTATTCGTTGAGGATATGACAGAATTATTTATAGCTATATCCATAAGTACACGATGGAGCTTTGCATTCTTGTCATCCGGATTATTTTCGAGATAGATTGCATAGTCTGCCCAGCTATCAATACCACTCGGCACGGTTGAACCAAAAGTTAATCTGTTGCTACGGCGTTCCAGTTCGTCAAGCTGACCGGCATAGGCAAGTTGCAAAGACCAGTTATTAAGTTTATTGGTGTTATCAACAGCCATGTCTGGCAATAAATCAGCCATATCATAATGTAGTTGTTCATCATTACGCATATCTCCAGTAGAGTCAGTAGAAATGGTGTCGGCAATTACAGTTTCCTCAACCAACATGTTTGGCAAGGTGTCTGACTGTATGGAATCGACTGACTTTGCAACAGCCATTAGCATAGTATCGGCTACGATGACAGGCTTTTGACGTACTGGCACTCGTGCAATAACAGTTTCCTGTGGTTGTTCTACAACTGATTCTTGTGGTTTAACCGGTTTGTCTTTATGCTTTGTCACTGTGGCACTTTCTATTTTTTCAGGAACAGATTTGTCATTTTCGAGCAAGAAGAACATAATCGGCATGAGCAGCAACAATATGAGGACAATCCAGTATTGCTTCATCATCTTGCGGAGCAACTTCTTTGCCCTTGACAGTTGGGACGATGACGAATGGGGTTCTATGCCAAGCATGTCGGCAATCTCTTTGTGCGACATTCCCTCAAACACAGACAAGCGGAACACACGCTCATAGCCTTCTGGCAACCTGTCTATCATTCCCATCAGCTCGACAAGCGGCACTTCTACGGAATCTCTTTTATCGTTTTCAACGGCAACCATTCTTGCCTCGTCAATCACGTCAAGCGAAACGGTTTGCATAGAATCAAGATGAGACTTGCATTTTGACGCCACATTTCTCATTATTGCCATCATCCAAGCCTCTGCCCGCTGCACATCACGCAGTTTGTCTAATGAAGTGAAGATAACAACAAAAGCATCGTGCAAAACATCCTCTACCATCTGCTCATCGTTGACATAACGACGGCATACACCCTTCATCTTTGGGGCATATTCCTTATACAGTTCGTCGAGGGCATCAACTTCTCCCTGCCTGCATCGTTCTATCAACCTTGCTATCTCCATTGCCATCATAAAGTCTCCGATTATAATGTCCCGACATTATGGCAAAGACTGCATGGAAATTTCTATTATTTCAAACAAACAGTTTAATAGTTTGCTACAAAGATACAAAAGAACTTGCGAAAACAAAAAAATCTGCATCACTTCAGAGGGAATTGATGCAGATTTAAATTATACGATGCCGATTAGTTGGCAATAAACCAATATTGAACTACTCAGCCTTCTTTGTTGCTTTCTTAGCAGCAGGTTTCTTTTCTGTTGCTGTCTTCTTTGCAGGAGCCTTCTTTGGAGCCTTCTGCTTCTCGTCAGCAGCCTGTACCTTCTCGAGCTTTGTCTTCAGACGACTGATTTCCTTATCCTTCATCTCTATCTCATCACCCTGGTTCTTGATGGTGGTGAGCAAGCTGTTGAGTTCCTCATTGTCGATTTCCTCTGGATAAAGGCTGTGAACACGGTTCATGAAGTCGCCGAGAATGTTCATGTAGTTGGTAAATGCATCGAACGGACCGCTATAGATACCACGGTCGAGACCTACGTTAGAAGGCTTGGTGGTCATGAAACGGAAGTTGTTTGATGCCTGGAGATAATCCCAGTCCTGACAGATGCGGCGGTCGTTGGCAATACGCACACGGTCGGCGATGCTGTAAAGCTTTTCAAATGCCTCACGCTGCATAGCGTTTCCGAGCCAGCAGCTGACGTCGCGCTCCTCGTCAACCCATGACAATGTGTCGGGCACTTCGAGATTGCCAACGCTCTTTGTCATCTTGCAAATCTCTGTCGGTGTAGCGAAGGTGATACCCTTTGCCTTAGCACAAGCAGGAAGAGCCTTGATGAAGTCGAGGATGTTTGAAGACAATGGCTGTGCTATGCCGAGAGCAGAGAGTTCCATGAAGATGTTGATAATCTGCTCGTCTTCTGGCAGAGAAGCGATTGTGTTGATATAGTTGTCAGCAAAGAGCGGATATCCTTCCCAGTCGCTGTTGTTGAAACGCAGTGAGATGTCATCGCTAAGCTCTACGTCGCGGAGCAGAAGCTTGAGGTTTGGAGCCATGCAGCAGTTATAGACATAGTGAGGCGACTTCCAACCAAGAACGTGCTTTGCACCTTCTGTGAGCATGCCGAGGAATCCCATTGCTGCAGCCTGAGCACCTATGTCATCGCTGTAAATCAATGACGAGTTGCGCAGTACGGTTGGTTTCTTGCCGAAGTACTCCTCAATCTTTGCACTCTGCTTGCGAACGTCGGCAGCAAAGCACTCCTCGTTGGCAAGTGAAGAAAGACCGTGAGAATATGGTTCTGCCAAGAACTCCACGCAACCTGTCTCGTTGAGTTCCTGCAACTTTGCAAGAACCTGTGGTGCGTGCATTTCCAACTGCTCCATACCTACACCTGAGAGAGAGAAGGCAACCTTGAAGTACTTGCCGTTCTCCTTAATCATGTCTTGGAGCACGTTGAGTGCAGGCATATATGAACGCTCTGCTATATCGCTGATGCTACGTTCGTTTTCATAGTCATCATAATAATAATGGTCTGTACCGATGTCAAAGAAACGGTAGCGCTTGAGATGGATAATCTGATGTATCTCAAAATATAAACATATTGTTTTCATAATTGAGCCCCCCTCTTATCCCCCCGAAGGAGGGAAGACCGGCATAGGGGCATTGGGTCTTTATATTCTTAATTATTTTTTTAGGTATGCAGGAATGTAAGGAGGCAGGAGGTTGACATTACTTTATCAAGCAAACCTTAATCCTTAATCCCTAATCTCTAATCCAGAATTCTTCTATTCCCAACCCAAGGTTCTTCTATAGAGTGTGCGAATCCAAGCACCAACCTTAACCCATGTAATCTGGTCAACCTCGTTCTTGCCTTCTTCTTTGAGATAGTTGAACAGAGAGTCGTTGGCACAGATAGCATAGATGGCATCGGCCAGGGCGTGGATGTCCCAGTAGTCAACCTTGATACAGTTGTTCAGAATCTCGGCACAACCGCTCTGCTTAGAGATGATTGACGGCGTGCCGCACTGCATAGCCTCCAGCGGCGAAATACCAAACGGCTCGCTCACCGACGGCATCACATAAACATCAGATGCCTTCAAGCATTCATATACCTGCTTGCCACGCATGAAGCCAGGGAAGTGGAAACGGTCGGCAATGCCTCTTTCCGCAGCCAACTGAATCATGGCATCCATCATATCGCCTGAACCTGCCATACAGAAACGCACGTTGCGGGTGCGGTGAAGTACCATATTGGCAGCCTCAACGAAATACTCAGGTCCTTTCTGCATAGTGATACGACCTAGGAACGTAACCACCTTCTCCTTGCCTGTGTGGTCGGGACGAGGAATCTCGTCATACTCCTTTGGCAATGGATAAACAGCGTTGTGAACGGTGAAGCACTTGCTTGGGTCCTGATGATACTGGTTGATAACCGTCTGGCGTGTCAGTTCACTCACGCACATGATGCAGTCGGCGTTGTCCATACCGTTCTTCTCGATAGAATAAACCGTTGGGTTCACCTTTCCGCGAGAGCGGTCGAAGTCGGTAGCGTGAACGTGAATGCAAAGCGGTTTGCCACTCACCTGCTTGGCATGAATGCCGGCAGGGAATGTAAGCCAGTCGTGAGCATGAATGATGTCAAACTCCTCTGTGCGTGCCACAACACCGGCTATTACAGAGTAGTTGTTGATTTCCTCATGCAGGTTCTTAGGGTAGCCGCCGGCAAACTCCATGCAGCCAAGGTCGTTGACATGCATATAGTTGAAGTCGGCATAAATATGATCGCGGCATTTAAAATAATAATCTGGGTCCATGATGTTACCCACACGACTCTTTACGTAGTCGTGATTTACATCACGCCATGCTATTGGCACGGCATTCATTGCAACAATTCGGCAAGCATCCTGACTCTCATCACCAAAAGGATGTGGCAGACAGAGCGTGATATCCATATCTCCCTGAGCCTTCAGTCCTTCAGATATACCATAGTTGGCTGTAGCAAGACCGCCAAATACGTGAGGAGGATACTCCCATCCAAACATTAATACTTTCATATCTTCTTAATTTTAGAAGTTCAGGAGTTCGGGAGTTCAGGAGTTCAGGAGTTCAGGAGTTCAGACATTACATTTAGTCTTTCATTCCTCTTCTCTCATCCCTCATCTTTCATCCCTCATCTCTCATCACTTGTTATTTCTGATAGGTATATTTCTCAAGCAGTTTTAATGAGCGCAGAATCTCTGCCACATTCATGGCAAACGACATGGCGCCACGTCCGTGGAACGGAGGATTGCCATCGAAGAGTTCAGGAATAGTTCCAAGAGCATGATAGTTCATCTCATCTTCGAATCCTACCATGTGGCGTTCAATAAAGCTCAGTCGGGTACGCTTATAGAGTTTCAGACATGCTTCCATATAGAATCCTCCCAGCCATGGCCATGCTGTTCCCTGATGATAAGCATAGTCGCGCTGTGTCTGCGGACCAACATACATAGGATTGTATCCGCCACTCTTTGGCGACAGAGAACGGAGTCCCTTAGGCGTGAGCAGTTCTCTTGTACAAACATCGAGCACACTCTTCTTCTGGTCTTGATTGAGCGGTGAATAGTCGAAAGCACAAGCGAAAATCATGTTCGGGCGAACACTCCAGTCCATCATATTGCCGTCAACATAGTCGAGCAGATAGCCATACTCGTTGAGGAATGTATTGACAAACGACTCCTTGCAAACCTCGGCACGCTTCTCCATAGCTTCAGCCGCTTCTGCCTTGCCCTCGTCTGCTGCAAGCGATGCGCAGAATCTAAGAGCATTATACCAGAGAGCGTTAAACTCTACTATATAGCCAGTGCGAGGAACTACCGGGCGTCCATTGGCAGTTGAGTTCATCCATGTAACAGCCTTGTCGCGTCCGTTGCTGTAGAGCAAGCCGTTGTCGTCGAGGCGCAAGTTAGGATGCTTGCCCGCAAGGATATACTCCATGATATCCTCAACAAGCTTGCCGTACATCTCGCGGCATTTCTCCTTGCCTGCATTCTTGGCATACTGCTGTATTGCCCATATAGCCCAAAGCAGAACGTCGGGCTGTTCCATCTCATAAATCTTGACGGTTAACGGTTTGCCTTCCATAAACTCACGCAAGCCACGCTCTGCCGTCTTCATCACCAGTTCAAAATAGTCTTGCTCGTCAATGGCAAGTGTCAGTCCTGGCAATGATATAAATGTATCGCGCGCGCGACACTTGAACCATGGATAACCGGCAAGGATGTAGCGGTCGTCTTCATTCTCGCGGTTGTGGAACTGATGTGCAGCGTTTACAAGACAGTGGAAGAAGTTGTCGCGTGGTGCGCGCAGATCCACTTCATTGTCAAACAGCTTTTTCAGTTCGGTTGCCTTGCTTGGCGATATTGACGCAGCAAAGACTATGCTCTCGCCCTTCTTGATTGGCATCTCGAAATAGCCAGGTACGTAGAGGTCCTCATTAGAATCGTAACCACGTTCCTGCTCCTTAGGATATTCGATGCCGCGATACCAGTCTGGCTGGAATACGAACTCGTTCTTCTTGCTGAACTGCATATACAGGTCTGGATAGCCGGCATACATACAGGTCTTGATACCGTTGGTAACTGTCTGATAGTCGCGACTTGCTGTTGTGTTCTCATGCGTGAACGCACGGACACTGCGGAAAGCAAGGAAAGGACGGAAGCGAAGCGTTGTTGCAGAATGTGCATCAACGAGGGTGTAACGAATAAGGATTCGGTCTTCATAATGCTGGAAAACCACTTCCTTCTTCAACAGAACTCCTCCCACACGATAGAGTGTGGTAGGCACCTTGTCACAGTCAAACTCTCGAATGTACTTGTGACCTTTAGGACTGTAATTGTTTCCCTGATACTTGTGGAGTCCGAGATTAAACTCCGCACCATGCTGGATAACCGTAACATCGAGCGATGACAACAGCACGTGGTTGTCGTCGTTGATTTCCGGCACTGGCACCACGAGCAAGCCGTGGTACTTTCTTGTGTTACAATCAACGATTGTAGAACAAGAATATGCACCAGAACGATTGGTTCTAAGCAATTCTCTGCGGAGGGATTCCTCCAGGTTAGTCATTACAGCCTTTTCAAAACGTAAATAACTCATAGTTCCTATATTAAGGTTTTAATTATTCATTCGGTTATTTTATGCACATTTGGCAATGCGCATAAATAATTTCCCAAAATTAATAATTTTAGTTATTATAACAAAATAAAAAAGGATATTTTTGTAAAATACCCTTATTTTATGCAGTAAAGACCCAAGTTTCGCTTGTTTATGGAGATAAAAGAAGTTATGCAGGAATAAGAAAGTTTATCACTTCTTGCTCTACGGTAATTCTAAACGAGCCGGCAGGCTTTTCCATCAGATTCCCGTCAACACCAACCAAGGCATGGCGTGCCTCTTCTATCAACACCTCGCGTGTGCGATAGGGATGAACATTGCGATGATTGAGGAAACGTCCTGTCAGCAACAGCCATATACCGGCAAACAACTGCTTTATCTCTGGGTGATGAACCACAGAGACGTCGAGCAAACCGTTATATGGTACGGCATTGGGAGTCTGCCCATAGCCTGGACCGCTTCCCACACATACGTTCATCACCTTACGGTCTATTATGTCGGTATTGATTTTAAGTTTCATCTTATAGTCCATACGATGGAAAAGCATCACCCAGAAAGAGATGATGAAGGCAAGGGTTCGAGAACCGAGAGTCTTGCGCACCTGTCGGCGCTGGTTCATCAGGTCGGCAACCAAGCCGATATTGACACAGTTAAGGAAATAATGCTTCTTGCTCTCTCCTTCTGAGTTTTCATATCTCACACAGCCAAGGTCAATCTTTCTTACTCTATGCTTGATAAGCCAATCGACAGTTTGCTGCACTTCATTTTCCTTGAAGTCCCAGAAACGGGCGAAGTCATTGATTACACCATTAGGAATAACACCGAGCGATATGCCGTCACGCACTTTCTTATCAACATTCATAAGACAGTTGACAGCATCGCTAAGTGCAGAATCGCCGCCTACAATGATGATATCCTTGTAGCCATTAGCGATAAACATGTTCATCAAGCGCTCAACACTTTCAATACTTTCACTTTGCACAAAGTCATATTTGACATTGCGCTCGTCAAGTGCACGTAAAACCTTTTGCCAAAGTTTACGACTGTTTCTGAATCCTTTCTTCGGGCAGTAAATAATGCCCCAACGCTTATCTATTTCCATCATGCTATAATTGAGCCTCTCCCCATCCCTCTCCTTAGAGAGGGAGCTTGAATATTCTTTATTTATATTTATTATCTATGACATAGATGAGTTGGTCACAGCTATTATCTCTGCAACCTTCTCCTCCATCGGTCTCATCGCATCTATCCAGTGGATGGTGAAGCCACGGCGCTCCATTCCTCGGAACCATGTCATCTGTCGCTTGGCAAACTGATGAATGGCTATCTCAAGCGAACGGTACATCTCTTCGTATGTGGTTTTGCCAATAATATATTCTGTTACGAACTTATACTCCAAACCATAATATATCAGGTCGTCGGCTGGAATACCACTGTCAAGCAGAGCCTTCACCTCCTCAACCATTCCTGTTTCCAGTCGCTGCTTCAGTCGTCGGCTTATCTTCCTTCGGCGTTCCTCCCTGTCTATATCGACACCTATTATCAACGAGTCGATCGGCGGTATCTGTGCCCCCTCTTGCGGATTCTCTCCGTTGAAGAGTTCTATCTCAATGGCTCTGATGGCACGCTGTGCACTGTCAACATCGGTCTTGTTGTGCATGTTAGTACCATTCTTTCGCTTCAGTTCCACAAGCATTTGGGTCAGTTCTTCCAGACTCTTTCCCTCCAGACTTGCTCTTAGTTGCTTGTTTTCGGGCACTGGCGCCAACTGATAACCTTTCAGTACGGCTTCGAGATAGAGTCCGGTACCTCCGCAGAGAATGGGCGTCACTCCCCTACTGCGGATGTCTTCGTATGCTTTCAGAAAGTCATGCTGATATTGGAAGAGATTGTATTTTGTTCCCGGTTCTGCTATGTCTATCAAATGGTAAGGCACTTCGCAATAGTCGTCAAGGTCCTTGCCCGTACCTATATCCATACGCCTATACACCTGACGCGAGTCGGCACTGATTATCTCACCG
The DNA here is from genome assembly GCA_045602085.1 of Prevotella sp. Lineage (GTDB taxonomy): Bacteria > Bacteroidota > Bacteroidia > Bacteroidales > Bacteroidaceae > Prevotella. Next base: position 310,394 of record JAZSAV010000020.1, read on the forward strand.
CCAATACGCCTAGCCAGTGCAGCGGCAAAGGGTGTCTTTCCGCTTGCCGTAGGGCCCAATATGGTTATCATCTTTTCTTTCATACAATCAATTCTGCAAATATAACTCTTTTATTTGAAATAAGCAAATTTATCATGCCATGTGGGATATTTTAAAACATAATCGCACAAAAGATTGCATATTTCAAATCATTCGCTTATCTTTGCGATTATTATCACTAATTTATTAAAGCAATATGAACTACCGTACACTTGGAAAAACAGGCTATGAAGTAAGCGAGATATCACTCGGCACATGGCAATTAGGTTCTCGTTGGGGCGACCCATTCAGCGAAGAGGTGGCGCAGCAGACGCTTGAGGCTGCACTCGAAAACGGCATCAACATGCTTGACACTGCCGACATCTATCAGGATGGTTGCAGCGAAAGGGCTATCGGCCGCTTCCTGAAAGCTCACCCTGAGAAACGAATATATGTTGTAACAAAGATGGGACGCGCCCTCAACCCACACGTTGCCGAGGGTTATACCGAGGAGAACATGCGCCGCTTTGTAAACCAGAGCCGTGAGAGAATGGGTGTGGATGCTCTCGACCTCACACTGCTCCACTGCCCTCCTACACCGATTTTCAGCAGCAAGGAGTTCTTTGCCTGCCTCGACAAGATGAAGGCAGAGGGCATTATCCGTCACTATGGCGTAAGCATCGAGCGTATAGACGAAGGACTTGCTGCTCTTGAGCACGACATATCTGCTATCGAGGTTATATTTAATATGTATAGACAGCGCCCTGCCGAGGAACTGTTTAAGAAGGCAGCGGAGAAGAACGTGGGCATCATCGTGCGCGTGCCTCTGGCCAGTGGAATGCTTACAGGCACATATACCGCCGACAAGACTTTCGGACCAAACGATCATCGCACATACAACCGCAATGGAGAGTCATTCGACAAGGGCGAGACATTCTCTGGCGTTGACTATCTCACGGGAATACGTTCTGCCGAGCGTCTAAAGGCTGAACTGCCAACAGACGACCTTGCCGGCATGGCCTTGCGCTGGTGTCTCATGTTCCCGGAGGTGAGTGTCGTTATTCCTGGTGCCAGTCGTCCGGAACAAATCGTTCGCAACGTGGCAGCATCAGAACTCCCGCCTCTATCACCGGCACAAATGGAAACCGTAAAAAGAATATACAACGAGGACATAAAAGATTCTGTCCACAACCTGTGGTAACAGCTAACAACAAAACTTATATGAAAAAACTACTCCTTACCTTATTGGCCATCGCATTGCCATTGATGGCAACAGCACAACGGCAGATGCGGGTGCGTAAAGACGTGCCGCTGAATTCGATTATCCTTAGCGACCCGGCTATTCTCGCCGACAAGAAAACGAACATGTATTATATGACCGGCACGGGCGGCATGATGTGGAAGAGTCCAGATCTTAAGCTATGGGAAGGTCCATACAGAGTTACTGAATTTAAAGCTGACTCATGGATGGGACCTCGGCCGATGATTTGGGCAGCCGAACTGCACAAAGAAGGCGACAAGTACTATTATTTTGCAACATTCACAAACCAAGCTGTTATCATTGACACCGTCAGAGGAAATGCTATTGAACGAAGGGCAAGTCAGGTGCTGGTTGCCGACAACCCGATGGGACCGTATCGTCAGTTTGGCGACGAGACGTATCTGCCTGCCGACCGCCCCACCCTCGATGGCACATACTGGCGCGATACCGACGGTAAGCCGTATATGGTGTTCTGCGGTGAGTGGTTGCAGAACTGGAACGGCACGATGGAGAAGATTGAGCTGAAGTCTGACTTCAGTGGCACTATTGGCGAGCCAAAGCTAATGTTCCGTGCCAGCGACAGTCCGTGGAGTCGTGAAAAGGATGAGAACGGCAACGAGACTTGGAACAAGGTGACCGACGGTCCGTGGCTGTTCCGTACCACAACGGGACGCCTCGGCATGGTTTGGACATCATGGGTACACAATGTATATACCCAAGGTGTGGCATACTCTGAGAGCGGAACTCTCGACGGTCCTTGGATTCATGAACCGGAACCAATTACTCCTCCCAACTTCGGACATAGCATGATATTCCAAGACTTCGAAGGCAACTGGCTCATGTCGGTGCATAGTCATTCGGTTAACGAGAGAGGACAATATATCCGTCATCCGCATCTGTTCAAACTCAGCCTTGAGGGCGACAAGCTCAAAGTGCTTGGAGAATGGCCTGTGCAGAAACGGAACTGAAATCGTTCCCAAGAAAATATTTTCCTAATTTCTCATACATCCTACATTTTTAAGGTTAACTAACTGGCACAATGTGCGTTAGATGCAGTGTATAAGAAATTTTTACCTACATTTTTGGGCGTTATTTTTGACGTTTTAAGTAATTTTAAGAATTTTACTGCACGAAGCAAGGAAAATACAACACTGCGGTTTAGGTATCAAAAGTGATGCAATTAAGGGTGCTAACTGATGCATTTACGAGTGCCAAACGGCCCAATTAGGTATCGTAAACGGCCGTTTCAGAACTCTGAAGCGGCCGTTTATGTGACCCTACACGTTTTAAAACCACGCTCTAAAATCGTACTCTATACCTTTCTGTTCACACCATTGCCTAATATAGAAGTCGGCACTCCCTTTATGTTGATGAAATCGTTCGTACATTGCTTCCACGAGAGCCTTTCCGTTCTTTGTTCCAGTTCGGAGCATTAGTTTCTTTGTATTTTCTTTATCCCAAATATGGTTATGCTCCACCTCTCCATGGCGGTTATATTCATAGTCGATCTCACTGCCCCAAAAGTAGTGATTCATACCGCACTCCCCATCTTCATATACAAAATCAAGATGTTCACCTACTTTTCCTTTCTTTTCATAGATAGTAACTTCGTAGTGCTCATGCTTGGGCTTATAGCCATAGTATTTTTTATGGCCCATGTTGCTAATCTGTAATTAGTTCGTAAGGAGTGTATTCAGGAAACCAGCGGTCAAGTATAGCGTCCACTTTCGCCTCCATCTCTGGTGTGATATGCTTACACACCTTCTGATATGCAACAGAGATTGATGCCACCTCATCAAACCAGCCAATGATAGGTAGCCGCTTCGCATCAAGGATGTCGATGGGGAACACGATGTATGACAACGCAGAGAAAATCATCAGTTTGTCCGACTTTGGCGTGTCCTTACTCTTCATCACATAATACAACAGCAGCATTGGCCGCGTTGTCGTTCTTCCTGCCTTTCGTGCAAACGTGCTCAGTCTGTCCCAAAGCACTGCGTAATTGATAATACTTGTACTGCTCATACTCTCTAATGTTTAATGCTTTATTGACATAGAGAGCATGAGCAGTACAAATCTATCATCTTCTAAAAGTAACTCTGAGTTAAGAAAGGTAATCATACCGTTTCTTTACAAGAGACATAATATCATTATATATATCCGTTACATTATCACCTCGTTCATATGCGGACAACATATCTGACATATAAGAACCTAGTGTTTGCTTAAAATCATCTATGCCCTTTGCATAATATAAGGAGAGTAAAAACTTCACTTTCTCTGTGTTTGTTTTAAATTCCGATATAGCAATTCCTTCTTCGGATATATAATTATTGATTTTATCTGTAGATATATATGGATTACCTACAGAATTGCCTATCTCAAAATGTTTGTTTGGAGTGGTTTGTGACTTTAACATGTCGACAAGTGCTTTTGGCGTATTTGCCTTTTCCAAAAACAGTTTTAAGATATCCTTATAACAAGTGTTCCTAATTTGTCTCAGAAGTATTCCAAAAGAACCCGCATTTAAGGGTTGGACGTTATATAAATCAAATATTCCTTTCAATGATTGCAAACTAAAGTCGGCAGAAGAGGATTTGCTGACACTCTCTTCAGTGTGGAAGTTCAAATGTGCAGCAGGTGAGTTCATGTGACGAGGCTTATTGGTCGGCTTTGACTTAAAAGAACTCCTATCCAGTAGCTCTTTAAAAGTACAGCCAGCAGCAAAACCCAAAGCTAGTGTAATTAAGTGCGTAAACATATTTCTAAACATTTGATTTAACATTATTGGTCAATTCTTCAATTGATGTTATATCTGACTTAATAGTCGACAATTCAGATTCAAGTAACTTAATATCCATTTCCAGTTGTTCCATATCTTTCTTTTTTTGCTGAGGTGTCTTCTTCATAGAGTCAATTATATCATTCCTAAGTTTATCCAATTCTTTAATAGCAATACTTACATAATCTAACCCTTGAATAGCTTGGGAGAAATATGAAAAGATTCCTTCATTCATGTCACACAGGTATTTATCATTGTAAACATCAAGAAAATGAGTTCTCAATTTGTCCCATTGTTTTTGATTACCATCGGGAAGATTGCTAAGACGCTTAGAAGGAACGATTACATAAATGTCATTAAGACTATTTTGTATCGAATTAACAAGAGATTTTTTAAGAGATTCCATTCTCTCCTTATCAATGTGAGACGTAGAAGATAAACTTGTTATAATACTATTGATCTCATTTTTGCTTACTGAAGAGAAAGAATCTTTAAGATTGTTAAGTAAATCCCTTAAACTGCTCTCAAATCCAGATACAAAAGTGTTGTAATTAGCTATATTTGCTTTACCGACGCCTCTTGAACCAAATGAAGGATCAGGATAGCGTTCTTCTGTAAATTCTTTTGAAGATTCTGATTGCCTCAAATCCTGTGCTTTTCTGATGGTCGAAGAAATAAGATTTGAAAGGTCGGAGATTAAGGAAGATGATTGCACTTTTGACATAACCGAAGACATAAAATCCTCGAATTTCTCAAGACTTTTCTTGCTGGTTTCAACGCTTACTTCCAAAGAATTTAATGAAGCCCGTTTCGCTTCTATTTCTGATTCTACAACTGCCTTTATAGATAACAGCTTGCCTTTCAATGTCATCAATGGACCTTCGACAAGATAGACTGAGCCTTCCTTTGCCAACCTGTTAACTTCATTTATTATTGAATTTACATTGCTATACTTGACAAATGCCTTTTGTTGCTCTTCTTTTGTGCAAGGCTGACATAATTCTTCAAAATCTTCTTCATAGCCACTAAATTGACTTTTCATGTCATCACTCATTTTATCGTAAGGAATGAGACCACACAAAGCCATAAGTGAACTCACAAATGTAGCATGAGAGTTTGATATGAGTGTCTTGACATTACTGTTTGGCACCTTCATCTCATCCCTTTTTTGAATGAAATAATCCAATTCTTCAGGCCATTCAGCAATAGGCACACCAAGCATATCTACTTTATTTAGTATGTCAATAATTTCAGAAATGCCTGCATATTCAATTTGTTCAACAAGTAAGCTGATGTCGCTTTCATCATATCCGTCTTTATTATGGACGAACAAGAGAACATGACACTGACTAAGTGCCCTTTTTGTGGTCTCACCACGAGAAACTATAGGATCATTAAATCCAGGTGTGTCAATTATGGTTATTCCTTTTAGGCTTTCATTATTGATAAATATTTTTACCGACTTAGCCAAACCGCTATATTTCCCCTTTGCATCAATATACTCGTGTAAAGAGGACAGATTTATTGTTTGTTCGGAGAGATTCAAATATTTTTCATATCCTGAAGTAAAACTGTCTAGAGTATGTGCAGCAGCTTCTGCTTTTACTTTTAAGACAGGATCATTTCCATTATACGCAGCCTGTTTCTTTAAATCTTCAACATCTTGGTTTGACAAAAGGTTTACGACAGCTTTTTCTTCTTCCGAATAAGAAATTTCAGTTAGTGTAACCGTAGACGGCGCAACACCTGATGGCAAAATCTCATCGCCAAAGACAACAGCATTCACCAATGACGATTTGCCAGCTTTCATCTTACCAACAACCCCAATTACAAGTGTTTGGGAATCAAAACTCTTTTCTAATTCACCACAAAAAGAGTTGTCTATTCTACTATTCTTTTTTAGTCTGTCAATAATAGACTGTATTTTAGCTCTTTCAATCATAATATCAGTCGTTAATTCAGTAATTCTTTTAGCTTCTTAACGTTAGACAAAATATCGGATATTTCATTTAATTTATATTGGAATAGTTGCATTCGAGCAACTCCGTTTCCAAAATCAATAAGTTTCTGTTCGTCCATGTTGTTATACGCACGCATCATTGCATTTAATGAACTACTAATGCTATTTATATTATTACATAAAGCACCAGCAGCACCTCCACAGAAAGTGGCCCCATTACAACGTTCATTAAATGTATCAATCATATTATTAAAACGACTTGTACTATTATTGCACTCTGTTATAAAAGTCCTACTTGAAGCCCTATATGCATCCACAAGGTCATCCGTTTCTTTGTCTAATTTACCAATTTGCTCTGTATAATGCTGTTGACATTTAACAAGAAAATCTTCCAAGAAATCAATTGCTGCGGAAATGTGACTGCCTGGTAAATAAATCTCATATTCATCGGACAGGCTCTTTAAAAGACTAAGAGCATCATTCTTAAACTTAGTCCGTGCAACTTCTCTTTTACCTAATGTAAGGTATCCTTTATAGTCTATTCCCTCATTTTTCAATTTTGTGACAATGCTCTTAATGGAGCTATTTACCCCTTCTGGTGTTGTGCCAATGGCATCAACAAAGGTAAATACGATATATACGGGTTTCCCTTGTAAAGACCCTTTTAGTACATTGAGATCATCAGCGGTAAGACTTGAAGTAATATTTATAAACCAAAATATTGCATCACAACTTGACACAACACTCATACTTGGAGCAGAATGACCAGTTGACGCAAAAAGGCCTGGAGTGTCAATTATAGTCAGTTCCTTTAGAAGTTTGGCACTATTCTCTTTTACCATATAATTAAAGATTCTTGCAAAAGGGAAATCTTTAACGCCTGCTGAATAATCAAGAATTGAGCACTGGTCAAGAGTAAGTTCCTGCGATAGACCAGCCTTATCAACAATCGTTACAACATCTTGTTTTGAGCCAAAAGTGAGGTATGTTGCAAGTGCTGTATTTTCATGCCGATTTACTTGGAATGCCTCGTCAAACAACAGGTTCAAGGCCGTGGTCTTTCCTGTGTTAAAATGTCCCATTAATCCAATTGTCAGCTTATCTTTAAGCCATGTCTTTTCCATCTGTTCCTTTAATCTTTCTAATGGATAGTCTACATGACGAGAAATAAACTCTGAGAAATTAAAATCGTCAGAAAACAAATCGAGACGATGAGTCTGCTCGTATAGTTGTGTGATATGCTGTTTAAGACTATCACAAAACTCTTCACCGTCAAGAGCCTCTTTGCTTTTAGCTGTAACTTGCCCTTTCAGTAACGATGTCAACTCGTCAAGGAATTGCAGTTTTTTTTCTTCATTCATTGTTGCTAATTTGTTTTAAGTTGATATTATTTTTAAATTCTCGTATACTGTTAATCAGCTCTCTATGAGATTCGCCTTCAATATTATAATTTAGCTGTCTGACATCAGAAATCAAGTCTTCGTATAATATTGATGAATTCTTGATGTCCCGTATTGCTTTAGCAAGTGTCATTTCAATATTGGCTGCATTTTCAATAGAGAGTACTCCAGAACTGATTTGAGAATACAAAAGAGAACGGTAAAAATCTCTTATGTATGGGAGCATTAAATCCACGCCTGGTAAATCTTTAATTAAATATGGAAGAAGAGGTATGGTTCCATATTGAGTGAGATGATAGCCGTCTGCACACATTCCTGCTAATGTTGAAAAAATAGTGGAAACAATCTCATTAGTTTTTCTCTCCACAACATCTTGAATTTCTTTAGGCACATCTAACACTGTAAGTAACCTATCGAAGTCATCTTCGGAAAGTGACGGCTCATTTTGAGTGATAATAGAGAGTTTCTTAACTACTTCCCTTTCGAACGTGGCTGGCATAATCATTTTAGATTCCTGAATAACTCTTGAAAACTCTTTGATTTCAGAGTATAACACTTTGCGTTTTATAGCCTTTATATCATACCATCCCCAGTCAAAGCCTTTTGGGTATGGAAGATCCTCACCTAATCCCCAAGACCATACTTTTAGCCGAACAGTATTTCCGCCATTAGTGTAAAGAGGCATTATAACTAATGTCGGTTGCCCTTTGGCTCCCTGAAAAAGATAATTAATAGATGCGTCATTTATAGGTGCATCGTCTCTCCAAGATCCAATATCTGATATAACCGCATGGATTCCATTTGCAGCGTAATAATTCACAATGAACATAGAGAGTTCTGCATTAAAGGTTACAGCGTTTGTAGCCGAATCTTTAACGGCTGTAATAACTCTCAATGGTACTATCTCTTTGTTGTTGGCAACAGAAACTGTACTGAGAAGACACTTTTCCAATCTATCAGTTCCCTCTTTGAAAAGCGGCTTATAACCTAATGGCATTTCATAAGGATTCCTCAGAGGGAAACATTTTTCCCAGAACATTTTCTGTTGCCATTCCTGTCGCGAAATAAACATTTGTTCTTCCGCTCTCTTACGTGCATCAACAAATTGTTTCTCTAGTTGAGCCAATTTATTTTCATGATCTATGCGGCTTAACTCTTTTTTGTTGTCAAGTTCAAAAAGACTCATACGCCTCTTCGCATCTTCTTCTCTAGAAGCAATTTCGCGTCCCAATTTGGTTTTATATCTAAACCAGTCTTGGGCAATGGGCCCGGCAATTCTGCCGAGCATCCCACCCAAAAAGAAACCTGCTGTTGACATATCTAAAAAGGTTAAATGTTTTACTCTTCGTCTTCCGAAAAATCATCATCTTCGGAATTCTTAACATCTTCCGAATCTTCATCCTCATCACTTTCTCCTACAGTGTCCTCTCCACTGGTACCAACGACATCGTCATCCTCATAATCGTTACCACCAGTCAAATCCTCACCTTTTCCTGATGTGTTTTTGTCCTGTTCTTCAGCGTTTCCATCATTGGTACCTACCGTCCCTGTTGTTTCACGAGACACATCTTCTTCATTTTGTGCTTTTGCCAATTCCTCAATTTGTTCTTTTATTGAGTGGGAAGATGGAATACGGTTTTCAAGGGCCTCGTTATAGGACGATTCAAAAGTCGCGTAGTCCATGTTGCCAACCATATTCAAATGACCTGTAAATGTCGGTTGATAGTCTTGTGGAATGTTGATAAGATCTGGGCTTAGTTGATATCCATGTGTTGCCACAAATTCATTAACATATTGCTGGACATAGAAACTTGAAGGCACTTCCATCCCTGTCTCCGCATCGTACTGATATGGGGCAGGGTTATCCGTTGCAGCCATAAAACAGTTGGAGTCTTTCCATGCATTCATGAACTGGTCTAGTGGATATTCTATTCGAAGATGCCCTGCACCAGGATCAGTTAGCACAACTTTAACATCATTTGGATTTTGAGGATTAATCTCAACTCCAGCAACCACAAGAGCATGGTTTCCTCCTTGTGCTTTGAATGTGTCATCAAACCAATTTCTTAGCTTGTCTGAGAAGCTTTCGTTATACCAAAGTTCATTGGCATCAACACTAACTATCACACGATGACCTTGGGCTAATTCGTTCGTGAGTTCATAAAATGAAGTTCCTTCAACCTGATGCATATTAACACCAGCAATCTGCAATACCTTTCCTATATCATATGTGTATGTACCCTGATCAGTGTACACGCCATATTCTTTTGCCAATTTCTCAAGATCCTTAAATGGAATATCAATTCCGAAATCACGTAAAACAATCTGCTGACTTCTCAATGCACATGAGTGGTCATCTGGCTGGCGAATATACACGGGATCATATATGTTCTCTCCATGTTCACCAATAGTTTTGCTGTTTAATTCCTCTTTCATAATGTTGTCGTTTATTGAGTTTGAATTATCAGTACCTTCTTCATCCTTTTTTAAGTATTCCAAATCTTCTTCTGTAACAACTGGCGGTAGCCCAAGTTCCCAGAACCCGAAGTCGCCTTTGTGTAATTCCCAATCAAAGTTGCTTCCAAAAGAAACACTATCATGAGCAATCTCGTAGACTTCTGATAACATAGAGTTGCCATTGAGGGAATTTTCTATCACTGCATTTTCACTTTCTGTGGTATTGCCGTCAATATATGCGGCCAAAAGCTCGTCTGAGATACCGCTATTCATGAAGTCGTTGAAGTCTTTCATACGTAGTCCTCCTTTCTTCCCATCACAAAACGCAACTGTGCAAGTGCACGGCGGTGAATGTTGTACAAGTTATCTACTGTCACGTTCATTTCTTCTGCTAATTTTTCTGGAAGAACATCCTGCAAGTCCAATTTTTCAATTACTTTTTGATAGCGCACATTTGGCATTTTTTTAAGTGCCTCACGAATATCAATTCGCTGTTCCATTGAAAGGACTGTGCTATGGATCTGTTCCTTTTGATTGTTTAGAGAGGTCGATAAAGGCGAATCTATCAGTCGAGCACGCTTGGCGATAAAGAATCTCACAGATACTACGCTAATATACGTCATGAGTGTGCTACGGAACTGAAACTTACGGAATACCTGCCAATCATTTTGAGCCAAAAACAGATAGAGTTCACTGACAAGTTCACGCTTGTCTATGCCCCCATCAAATACGTTCATTAGTATATAGGCAAGGAGTCCAGAGCATTTCTTCGTGAAGAAATACTTTATCAATGGCTTATTGTTATTGAGTATGCCATCGACCAATTCGTGGTCATCCAAGAGGTCGTAGTCCATACTTATTCGATGTGCATCACGGATGCTGCATATAACGCAAAAAGTCCGTCAACGCCTGCTCTTTGACAGAACGTTGAGGACTTTCTATATCCCTGCAATCCTTGACGGATTCTTATGTGACTGTGCGCAAGTGGAACATCCATATTTGCTCTTTGCTTTAGCGGTTAGTAATCTCGTTAATGGTTTCGCCTGAACTAACCTATCTGCATAGAAAAAGCGCAGACTTTCGCCATACGCCTTTCAGGTCTTCCACAACCTCGAATTCCTACTGAAAAGCCTGCGCAAATATGCGCATGCTCCATTGGAATTGGATTATTGCTCTTGTTTCGTTTTCGTTGTGGAAGTTTGAAAGGCGAATTTGAGCAAATATGTCTTTTTGATAACTCTTGCGAGTAATCGATTACAAAAATACTAAAAAATATCAAGATGAAGAAATGAAATGGGGAAAAATTGTCAATTTTATGCCAAAATCACGCCCTACCATGCAACTAAATGAGGGTGTGTTCTTTTCAGAACACACCCTCATTTGTTATGCTAATCAGTTATATGAATTAACCGTTAACCTTCTTCATGTGTGCGATGAGCTCGAGAACCTTGTTAGAGTAACCGATCTCGTTGTCATACCATGATACAACCTTTACGAATGTATCTGTAAGAGCGATACCAGCCTTAGCGTCGAAGATAGATGTGCGAACGTCGCCGAGGAAGTCAGAAGAAACAACAGCATCCTCTGTGTAACCCAGAACGCCCTTCAATTCACCCTCAGAAGCTTCCTTCATAGCCTCGCAGATCTCAGCGTATGTAGCTGGCTTAGCAAGGTTAACAGTCAGGTCAACAACAGATACGTCGAGTGTAGGAACACGCATAGCCATACCTGTGAGCTTGCCGTTCAGTTCAGGAATAACCTTACCTACAGCCTTAGCAGCACCTGTAGAAGATGGGATGATGTTGCCAGCAGCAGCACGACCACCGCGCCAGTCCTTCAATGATGGACCGTCAACAGTCTTCTGTGTAGCAGTTGTTGAGTGAACAGTTGTCATCAAACCGTCTGTGATACCCCACTTGTCGTTAAGAACCTTAGCGATAGGAGCCAAACAGTTAGTTGTACATGAAGCGTTAGAAACGAACTGTGTACCCTTCTCATACTTGTCGAAGTTTACACCGCAAACGAACATAGGAGTAGCGTCCTTTGAAGGAGCTGACATTACTACGTACTTAGCACCAGCCTCGATGTGAGCCTGAGCCTTCTCCTGTGTCAGGAAGAGACCTGTTGACTCTACTACGTATTCAGCCTCAACCTCGTTCCACTTCAGATCAGCTGGGTTGCGCTCTGCTGTTACGCGGATTTCCTTACCGTTAACGATGAGCTTGCTGTTCTCAACATCAGCCTCGATTGTACCCTCGAACTGACCGTGCATTGTGTCATACTTGAGCATGTAAGCCAAGTAATCTACTGGACAAAGGTCGTTGATACCTACAATCTGAATGTCATCGCGAGTCTGAGCTGCGCGGAATACGAAACGGCCGATACGACCGAAACCGTTAATACCTACTTTAATCATTTTGCTTAAAAAATTTATTAATATGGTTTAAAAATATTCTTAACAATCTTTTTATTGGTTTTTTAATGTCAAAAAGACACTTTTTCCCTATTTCGGATGCAAAGTTACAGATTTTTTTCTATATTTGCATCAGAATCTGAATTAAATTATTAAAAAAATAAACAACAATGGGAAAATTCTTAACTGAGTTCAAGCAATTTGCCGTTAAGGGCAACGCTATCGACATGGCTGTCGGTGTTATCATCGGTGGCGCATTTGGAAAAATCGTTACATCAATCGTCAACGACATCATAATGCCTCCTATCGGATGGCTCATCGGCGGCGTTGACTTCAAGGACCTGAAGGTTGTCCTCAAGGATGCTGTTCCTGAGCAACTCGACGAGGCCGGCAATGTTGTCCAGAAGGCAGTTGCAGAGGTTACTCTGAACTACGGTGCTTTCATCCAGAACGTAATCGACTTCATCATCATCGCATTCTGCGTGTTCATGCTCGTGAAGTTCATCACAAATCTGAACAAGAAGCAGGAAGAGCCTGCTGCACCTCCTGCTCCTCCTGCACCATCAGCAGAAGAGAAGTTGCTTGCTGAAATTCGCGACCTTCTGAAGGAGAAGAAGTAATGTTAAGTTGCAATGTTGTTGAGGTGAGATGATGAAGGATTTCCATATATAAACAAACTATTCATCACAACAGCACTTCAACATAACAACAATAAAAATAATGATAAGTTGTAATGTTGTTGAGGTGAGATGATGAAGGATTTCCATATATAAACAAACTATTCATCACAACAACACCTCAACATAACAACAATAAAAAAGCGAGCTTTTCAGCTCGCTTTTTTGTTTTATTCCCACTCTATTGTCGCACTTGGCTTTGGAGACATATCGTAGCATACGCGGTTGATACCTGGCACCTCTTTAAGAATTCGGTCGGTAATCTTCAGCAAGATAGGCCACTCTATCTGCTCGATAGTTGCAGTCATTGCATCGATTGTGTTTACGGCACGGATAATCACTGGCCAGTCGTAGCTGCGGGCATTGTCCTTGACACCTACGCTCTTGAAGTCAGGCACAACGGTAAAGTACTGCCATACCTTCTTGTCAAGACCTGCATTTGCAAACTCCTCACGAAGAATGGCATCACTCTCACGCAAAGCCTCGAGACGGTCGCGTGTGATTGCACCAAGACAACGAACACCGAGACCAGGACCTGGGAATGGCTGACGATAAACCATCTCGTATGGCAAACCAAGTTCTACACCACAAGCGCGAACCTCGTCCTTGAACAACTGCTTGAGAGGTTCTACCAACTCAAACTGCAAATCTTCTGGCAGACCACCTACATTGTGATGACTCTTCACCATCTTTGCTGTCTTTGTTCCACTTTCTACGATATCTGGATAGATAGTACCCTGACCAAGGAAGTCGATACCTCCGGCAAGTTTGCGAGCTTCTTCCTCAAATACGCGGATAAACTCACCACCGATAATCTTACGCTTCTGCTCTGGATCTGCTACACCTTCAAGCAATCCGAGGAAACGGTCGGTAGCATCAACGTAAACCAGATTGGCATTAAGCTGGTTCTTGAACACCTCAATAACATTCTCTGATTCACCCTTACGCATAAGACCATGGTTAACGTGAACACAAACGAGGTTGTCACCAATGGCCTTCAGCAGCAAAGCTGCAACAACAGAACTGTCAACACCACCAGAGAGGGCAAGCAAAACTTTCTTGTCACCAACCTGACGACGAACAAGTTCTATCTGGTCGGCAACGAAATTCTTCATATTCCAGTTAGCCTCTGCCTTGCATGTATCGAAAACAAAACCTTTGACTGCATCCTTTATTGCATCCTCGTCATTAGCAAACTGTGCAAGCTTAACATCGCACAGAGCCTTGTCATGACCTGCAGCCATAACAGGGAATCCCGCATCGTAAATCTCTGGCAGCACATCGATAGCTACACCATCGATAACATTGTTAGGGCCACCATTGATAATAATACCCTTGACGTTTGGCAACGCCTTCAGTTCATTGGCTGTAATGTCGTGCGGATAGATTTCGCTGTAAACGCCTAACGCACGGATAGCACGGGCAACCACTGTATTCTCGTGGCTTCCCAAGTCAAGAATGACAATCATGTCTTGTTTCATAATCCTTTACCTTATTATATTATTGAACTAATATCTTAAATAATTCGGTGCAAAATTAATATTTTTCATGAAAATGAAGACGTTTTTTTAATAAAAATATACAAGCACTAACAAATTTTTTTCATAAAGCAAAGACCAAAGGTGATTTGGCATACTGCAAACGGCATCTTATAACACAAAGTTGTTAAACAAAGTTAACAAAATAAAGATTCTTCATTCTTCATTCTTCATTCTTCATTAAAATATCTACCTTTGCACCCGCAAATAAGGAAGCACAAGGTGCCATAGCTCAGTTGGTAGAGCAAAGGACTGAAAATCCTTGTGTCCCCGGTTCGATTCCTGGTGGCACCACTCCTCCTTTCATTATTACCCCGATTTTCTCTTCATTGAGATGTCGGGGTTTCTTTTTTATCAATGAGCAAGAAGATGTCGAATATCTTTATGTAAGTTCAGCTGAAATTTATGCCACAGAAAAAAACAATTAGGGGCAGAAAAGCATTTTCCGCTTGTTCTGCCCCTAACCGTTAACAGCCTGCTACTGCTCTGGATTCCATGAACTGTTAAGATTGAATACCTTTTCAACAGTTATTTCCTTTGCCTCTTTCTTTGTAAGTTGGCGACTCCAGGGCACTCGCTTGCTTACATCCGCACCTTCTCCACGATTGTTGTATTCCATGTATCGTGCAGTCTTCTCACGTTGAGGTTCCCAACGATGCCATCCCTCAGGACGGATATGGCCGCCGATCTCGCAATTCATGAACAATGTATAACCATAATCGCGCCATGGGCGACCGAGATAAGCCTTAGTTACGCCAGGGGCGCCAAGAATCCTACAGTTGTTGAATATATATCCATAAGCCTGGTTCTGCGGTGTTGAAGCTGCTGTGATATATGAGTTGCTGCGGTTGACAATAGTACAACCCTCAAACCATGCGATAGACGGACCGAAGATGAAGTCGGTTGTTCCCTCTATGTGACAGTCCTTAAAGAACAGGCGTGTTCCCTCATTGCCTGTATAGATTGTATCCTGATTGCCAAGGATGCGGCAGTTAATGAAGCAAAGGCGGTCGCCTTCGGTATGCAGTGCCACAGCCTGTCCAAGTTTAGGCGCATTGTTCTCTATAGTAATATTCTTGAATGTAATGCCAAAACCACGCACACACAGTGTAAAGGTGCGGAAGGTTCCCATGTTTCGCTCTGTTCCTGCAAGACGTATATTGGCATGGTCATCATAGGTAATAATGGTGTTGTCACGGTCTTCACCTACTATCTGCACGTTCTTAAGGCTCTGCGGAATAATAAGTTTCTCTTTATATGTACCTTTCTTCACATAAATAACCTTGGTATATTCCATAAATGCACGACACACCTCAACAGCCTCCTGAATTGTGCGGAACTCGCCCGTACCGTCACGAGCTACAACGATAGTATCTGGATTGTCGTACTTGTTGGCAGCAAACGAACTGCTTACAGCAGCCAATGCCATTGTGATAATAGTCAATAGTTTTTTCATATATATCAATGCTTAATAATGCTTTATTCAATCAGTATGCTCATTACATAATCTGTGCCACTTCCTGCAGTCCCTCTATTTTCTTCAGTCCGTCTATCACAACCTTCAGGTCTTCACGGTCATGAACACGCAGGTCGAAGACACCATCAACGATTCCTTCCTCGCTGGTTATCATCACCTTGTGAATATTAATATTCATCTGATTAGAGATAAGCGCCGTCACTTCGTTGAGGAGACCAATCCTGTCAATGCCTTCTATGTGGACTACGGCATTGAAATACAGTTTCTTGTGCATCTCCCACTTTGCATCGAGAATGCGGTTGCCGTAAGCAGATTTCAGTTTGGCAGCAACAGGACAGGAACGCTTGTGAATCTCTATCTGATTCTTATTGTTGATATAGCCAAGGATATCGTCACCTGGTATAGGATGACAACAGTCAACGAACTTATATTGTGTGATGTTGTCGTCGGTAACAAAGATTGGTTTCTTTCTGTTGAACTTCTCTGGGACAATGAAGAGTTTCAGTTGTTTTCCCTCTTTATTCCCGTCTGGTGATGCTTTCAGGAACGGCACGAACTTACGCCAGTTCTTAGGGGCAAGCGACTTCTTTTTCTTCTTGCCACTAAGTTCTTCTATATCACTGGCACCAAGGACAATAGTCTTCTCACCGACAGCAAGAAGGAAATCTTCACGCTTTTTCACTTCATGCAACAGAGCAAGCTGGTCGGCTACTGTATTGCTGTAAGTGATGTCGTGCTTGGCAAGGAACTCTGTCAGCGTTGCCTCACCCTGCTTCTGCAGTTCACGGTTATTCCTGCGCAATATCGCCTGAATCTTTGCCTTAGCCTTAGCCGTATGGGCAAAGTTTATCCACGCCGGTTGCACATGCTGCGACTTAGAGGTAAGAATCTCCACCTGGTCACCGCTCTGCAACTTATGACTCAGAGGTACAAGCTTATGGTTTACCTTTGCTCCGATGCAATGGCTGCCGAGGAAGGTGTGGATAGAGAAAGCAAAGTCGAGAGCGGTACATCCTGCCGGCATTGTCTTGATTTCGCCCTTTGGGGTAAACACGAATATCTCAGAAGCAAAGAGATTGAGCTTGATAGCATCAAGAAAGTCCATAGCATCCGGCTGAGGGTCGTCAAGAATCTCCTTGATTGTGTGAAGCCATTCGTTGAGTTCGCCCTCATCCTCGGTAAACTCTGCCGTCTCGCCATCCTTATATTTCCAGTGGGCTGCGAATCCCTGTTCCGCCACCTCATCCATACGGTCACTACGTATCTGAACTTCAATCCAACGTCCTTGCTTTGACATAAGCGTTACATGAAGGGCCTGATAGCCATTGGCCTTAGGGTGGTTGAGCCAGTCGCGAAGACGGTCGGGATGGGACTTGTATATCTGACTTATTGCAACATAGATATTGAAACACTCGTTGATTTCATCCTCACGTTTCTTTGGAGTGAAGATGATACGGACAGCAAGGATGTCGTAAATCTCATCAAAGGTGACATGCTTGTTCTGCATCTTGTTCCAAATAGAATAAGGAGTCTTTACACGTTCCTTGATAACATAATCGACCCCCATCTTGGCGAGCGACTTCTCTATCGGTTCAGTAAACAGGTCAAACAACGTATGGCGAGACTCCTGCGTAGAAGCAAGTTTATCCTTGATTGACTGATACTCCTCCGGATGTTCATAGCGGAAACTGAGGTCTTCCAGTTCCGACTTCACCTTGTTGAGTCCCAAGCGATTGGCAAGCGGAGCATAGATATAGAGTGTTTCACCGGCAATCTTATACTGCTTGTTGGCAGGCTGACTTTCAAGTGTACGCATATTGTGAAGACGGTCGCAAATCTTAATAAGAATAACACGAATGTCATCACTCATCGTCAACAACAATTTCTTGAAGTTCTCTGCCTGTGCCGATGCCTGGTCGCCAAAGATACCGCCACTGATTTTTGTCAGTCCGTCAACAATCTGCGCAACCTTGGCACCAAACATATTCTCTATGTCCTCCGTGGTATAGTCGGTATCCTCAACAACATCATGCAAAAGGGCGGCACAGATACTTGTACTGCCCAACCCAACTTCCTCGCAAGCAATCTGAGCCACTGCAATGGGATGCATAATATATGGTTCGCCCGAAAGGCGACGCACTCCCTTGTGGGCCTGGCGAGCAAAATTAAATGCCTTGGTTATAATGTCAACCTTCTTGCGATGGCGCGATGATATGTAAGTGTCTAACAGATGCTGAAAAGCACCGGCTATCAGTTTGTCATCGGCAGCTTCTTGCCTAATCTGTTCCTCGCTATTCATATTTTACAATAATACTTAATGAATAATGCCTAAAGCCTATCTCACTCTCAACCTCTTTCCTGCACGGATGTTATTGTTACGCAGACCATTGAGACGGCGCAGTTTCTTGACTGTAGTTCCATACTGGCGTGCTATACCTCCGAGCGTCTGACCATTGCGCACACGGATATAGCGTGCGCCACTGCCACTATAAGAAGAGCCTCCCTTATCGTTGACAGCAACAACTGCGCGTTTTGGCAACAGCACGTCTTTTTTATAGTTATAGATAGAATCCTCGTTGTCGATGAACTTACCTATATACGACTGAGGCAGACGGATACATGACAGTTCTGTAAGTCCTGGAACGATATCCTTTCTATAAGAGGGGTTCAAAGACTTGATGTGGTCAACGCCAATACCGCAATAGGCGGCAATCTGCTCGAAATGAACGTTGCGGTCAACCATTATGGTATCTGTATATACCGGCAGTTGAGTGCGTAGCGGACAAATGTTATGCTCGCAATAATAGGTCATGATATAGTTGGCAGCAATAAATGCCGGCACGTATCCACGCGTTTCCTTTGGCAGATAAGGATAAATCTGCCAATAATCCTTAACACCGTTAGAACGGCGTATTGCCTTGTTTACGTTCTCCGGGCCACAGTTATAGGCAGCAATGACAAGATGCCAGTCGCCGAAAATCTTATATAGGTCGCTCAGGAAATGAGCTGCCGCATAAGATGACTTTACAGGATCGCAACGCTCATCGACAAGGGTGTTTACCTTGAGTCCATACTGACGCCCCGTAGCAAGCATAAACTGCCATAGTCCGGTGGCACGAGCACGGGAAACAGCAACAGGATTGAGGGCAGACTCTATCACCGGCAAGTATTTAAGTTCGAGTGGAAGACCGTATGCCTCTAATGCCTGTTCAAATATAGGCATGTAGAAATTTGACGTTCCCAGCATATAACTCACCGAGCGGCGCAGACGCATAGCATAACGGTCTATCATCTGCTGCACCACATCGTTGTATGGCATCTCAATTATAGATGGAATGCGACTGAGACGATCGATATATACCTCCTTGGGAAATGTAGGACCTACCTCTGCTGTTTGGCAATCATTGTCTTCATAGAGATATGACTTTGACATGTAAAGTCCCATCAGACTGTCTATCTCTGTGGTCATAGCTTCAGGCAACTCTATTACCTGATTGGCACCATTCTTGTCTGTCACCGAAATTACATTGACGGTACTGTCGGTCTGAGCCTGCATCACACAGTTGCCGACAACAAACAAGGACATAATAGAAAGAATTATTCTCTTCATTATATGATTATAAATATTTCAAAATTAAAAGTTCAAACTGCAATTGACGCCGATAGATGATGCTTCAAGCACATTATTCGACGACTTGTTGTTAATGACTGCCGGCTCGACCTTCAGACTCAAATCGCGAGAGATATCAAATTCTGACAGTTCGGCATCCACATAGGCATCAATAACCGATATCGCATACACACCCAACAGACAGAAGAAACTCAGGTCGCGCCAACGGCGGTACTTGTCTTTACGACTCTTGAAGATTTTCTTGTAACGCTCCTCATTCGAACTGTCAATCTGCTTGCCAAGATGAAGGAACTTGTTATAGCTCTGCGTCGTTGGGTCACTATCCATGATGTCAAGATAAGCCTGCGAATAGTCCTTGTACATCATGTTATTCCAGTTCATGGCATAAAGACATCCCATCATTCCGCCATAGACGATTGGCAGTTTCCAATACTTGCGATTATAGATCTGCCCACCACCCGGCAATACAAGAGCCAACCATAGTGCACGCTGCGGGTCTGGACGCCATGTGCTCCAGTCGCGTTTGGGAGTCTTAAGCAAAGATGCCGTATCTGCCGGCATGACGCTAAGCTGCATCTCTTGAGCATCGCTCTTCAGCAGCGAGTCAGCAACAGCGAGCTGCACCTGCAGACTGTCTGCCGGCAACGGTTGCATGACGCTGTCGGTCTGTTGTGCCGATATACTCAATATGCCGACAATCTGAAATATACAGAGTGCCAGCATACGGATTATTGTTATTTTATATAGTCGTTCCAACGTATTCTAAAAATGAATTACTTGTTATTCACGTTGTCAAGAGCATTCATGATGCGCTCCAGTTCTTCCTCATTGGCAAAAGCAATGCTTATCTTTCCCTTGCCTTTGGGAGAATATGTCATCTGAACCTTAACCTGGAAGAAGTCGGCAAGTTTGTTGCGAAGCACATTGAACTCCTCCGGCAACTGTGACTTTGTGGCAATCTTTGCCTTGGCTGACTGCACACCTTCACCATTCTTCATCATCTGAGCCAGCTCTTCTACCTTTCTGACCGAGTAACCGTTCTTTTGAATCTCATTGAACAGTTTAATCTGCATGCTCGGACTGTCAATGGCAAGCAACGCCCTTGCATGCCCCATGTCTATCTCACGGTTCTTCAACGCCATCTGTACCTGTGCCGGCAGACGGAGCAGACGCAGATAGTTGGTTACAGCAGTGCGGCTCTTGCCTACACGGGCAGAAATCTTCTCCTGGGTCATGCCCGTAGTTTCTGCCAGATGTTCATAAGCCAAGGCTATTTCTATTGCATTAAGGTCTTCGCGCTGGATATTCTCCACCAGCGCCATCTCCATGACGCCTTCATCCTCAACGGTACGGATATAGGCAGGAACTGATGTTAGACCTGCAATCTGGGAAGCACGCCAACGGCGCTCTCCTGCTATAATCTGATATTTGTCTGCCTCAACCTGACGCAATGTGATAGGCTGGATTATACCTATCTCACGGATGCTGTTTGCCAATTCCTGCAAAGCTGTTTCATCAAACTCACGTCGTGGCTGATTGGGATTGGGTTCTATCTTACTTATCTCTATCTCATTGAGATTTGACGAGCCCTGGGTGCGCACCTCACCGGTGTCTATCAGGGCATCAAGTCCACGGCCATTGCCAATATCGTCGAGTCCGCGTCCCAAAACGCTTCCGCTCTTTGCATATTTCTTATGTACTGCCATTATTCTTCTGTTCTTATCTGTTTCGGGGTATGATTGCCATCCTTACCGTCATATGCCATTCAGGAATTTCTGCTTATGATTTCCTTTGCCAACGCCAAGTGGTTCTTGCTGCCTGTTGAATCAGCATCGTAGAGAATCACAGGGAGTCCATGACTTGGACTCTCGCTCAGTTTTACGTTTCGCTGGATAACAGTCTTGAACACCAGCTCCTGAAAATGACGCTTCACCTCATCATAAATCTGATTGGCGAGTCGGAGACGTGAGTCGTACATGGTGAGCAGAAAACCTTCTATCTCAAGACGCGTATTAAGCTTGCTCTTTATAATCTTTATTGTGTTAAGCAATTTACTGATACCCTCAAGCGCAAAATACTCACACTGCACAGGTATTATTACAGAATCGGCTGCAGTGAGCGAATTGACGGTTATAAGTCCGAGTGACGGACTACAGTCGATGAGTATATAGTCATATTCTTTGCTTATAGGCGCCAAAAGGTTCTTGATAACCTTCTCACGATTATTAATATTGAGCATTTCAATCTCTGCGCCCACCAAGTCGATGTGACTCGGTATTATGTCAAGTCCTTCAATATCAGTTGTATAAATAGCATCCCGCACATCAGCATGGTCTATGATACATTCATAGAGCGAACAATCCACCTGCTTGATGTCAACACCCAATCCGCTTGAGGCATTAGCCTGTGGGTCGGCATCAACAACCAGCACATTCTTTTCCAGTGTAGCAAGCGAAGCCGCAAGATTAATGGCAGTCGTGGTTTTGCCCACACCACCCTTTTGGTTTGCCAACGCAATTATTTTTCCCATTTATTACTAAATTCCTAATCTGATTTATCTATGTGTTTGGTTTGCAAAGATACATATTTTATATGAGAAAATGTTATTTATAAAGGTTTTTTCGTACTTTTGCAGTCGAAAGAAAAGAAATTCTATGAAAATAAACAAACCTTTGATATTAATTTCAAACGACGACGGTTATCAGGCAAAAGGCATCAACTCGCTTATTGACATGCTTAGCGACATGGGAGACATCATAGTATGTGCCCCGGACTCAGCGCGCAGCGGTTTCTCATGCGCTTTTTCGGCAACCACACCTTTGCGCATAAAACTGCAGAGCGAGAACGAAGGCGTACAGATTTGGTCGTGCAACGGTACTCCAGTCGATTGCGTAAAGATGGCACTGGCGCGTATATGCCCACGTCGTCCCGACATTGTTATCGGTGGCATCAACCATGGCGACAACGCATCAGTGAACACCCACTATTCCGGTACTATGGGGGTTACTCTCGAGGGGTGCATGAAGTACATTCCTTCGATTGCCTTTTCACTATGCGACTACAGTGAGAATGCAGATTTTGAACCGCTCAGGAACCTTGTAAGGAGTATCACCGAAAGGGTGCTCGACGAAGGTCTGCCAAAGGGAGTGTGCCTAAACGTCAATTTCCCGTTGGCAAAGGAATTTAAAGGTGTACGCATCTGCAGAATGGCTTTCGGCACATGGGGCAGGGAAACAGTAAAGTGCCATCACGAACGAGGGTACGACTACTACTGGATGGTGGGAGAATATACCAACGACGAGCCCGAAGCTGATGATACCGACAACTGGGCACTTAACAACGGATATGTGGCCATTACGCCTACTCGCATTGATGTGACCAGCTATGAGATGATAGAACAAATGAAAGACTGGGAATTCTAATGAAATACTATATTATTGTCGGTGAGGCAAGCGGCGATTTGCATGCCTCAAGACTGATGCGCTCGCTCAAGAATACTGATGCCAACGCTTCGTTCCGCTTCTTTGGCGGTGACATGATGGCGGCAGAAGGCGGCACGATGGTAAAGCACTACCGCGAACTGGCTTACATGGGATTTATTCCAGTGCTGATGCACCTGCCTACTATATTGAGCAATATGAAGATGTGCAAACAAGACATCAGACAGTGGCAGCCAGATGTTGTGATACTGGTTGATTATCCGGGATTCAATCTTGACATAGCAAAGTATGTAAAGGCACAGTTGAAGATACCGGTTTACTACTATATATCACCCAAGATTTGGGCATGGAAAGAGTATAGAATCAAAAATATCAAGCGCGACGTTGACGAGTTGTTTTCAATATTACCTTTTGAAAAGGACTTCTTTGAAGGAAAGCACAACTACCCAATACACTATGTTGGCAATCCCACACAGGATGAGGTGGAGGAATTTTTATCTGAGAACAAACAAGGAACCACCAAAACACCTACCATTGCCCTACTGGCAGGCAGTCGCCGGCAAGAGATAAAAGACAACCTGCCGGCAATGATAGAAGCTACTAAAGAGCATGCCGGGAAATACGACATCATACTTGCCGGAGCGCCAAGCATACCAAAGGAATATTACGACAAGTTCATCAACGGCACGCATGTGAAGATTGTATATAACAAGACATACGAACTACTGCAAGTTTCAACAGCAGCTCTTGTGACAAGCGGCACCGCAACTTTAGAAACCGCTCTGTTTAACGTGCCGCAGGTGGTATGCTACGAAACGCCATTGCCAAAACTGTTCGGTTATCTGAGGCGCAATATACTGAAAGTAAAATACATTTCACTTGTCAACCTTATTGCTGACAGCGAGGTTGTAAAAGAACTGGTTGCCGACACATTCAGCATCGATAATATACGCAACGAATTGGCCACCATACTGCCAGGCGGTGAAAAACGGGAAACCATGATGCAAGGCTATGCCGAATTACGGCGCAGGCTCGGCAAAGAAAAAGCGCCCGACAATGCAGCAAGAATCATGGTTGATTTGTTAAAGAACAAGTAAGAACACAATAATGAACATAAAGAAGATTTTAATGACCACCTTGCTGACAGCAAGTTGCATCTGCATCTCTGCCCAGGAGCAGCGTAAGGAAGTGACGCTGGAAACGAACTATGGCAGCATACGCATAGCACTCTATAACGAAACCCCACGCCACAGAGACAATTTCATCAAACTGGTCAGCGAAGAGTTTTACGATAGCCTGCTTTTCCACCGAGTAATAAAGCACTTCATGATTCAGGCAGGCGACCCTAAAAGCAAAAACGCCGAAGCCGGTTCATATCTTGGCGAGGGAACACTTGATTACAAACTGCCTGCAGAGATAACCTTTCCATTGCACTACCACAAACGCGGCGCCGTGGCAATGGCAAGAGAGGGAGACGAAGAAAACCCCGAATTCAAATCGGATGCATGCCAATTCTATATCGTATGGGGAAAGACTTTCTCTTCAAAGGACATTGAAATGTTCGCACAGAAACTCGACAGTGTATCAAACGGGAAGATGAAGTTTACCGACGAGCAAATAAAAACTTACAAAAAAACTGGAGGCTCACCGCATCTCGACGGAGCATACACGGTTTTCGGAGAAGTGACCGAAGGGCTTAACGTCGTAGAGAAAATACAGAAAACTTTTACAGACGACTACGATCGGCCCGTAGAAGATATAAGGATTATAAGAGCGAGAATAACAAACAGCAAATAAAAAAATACAGTCCGAGAATCCTCGGACTGTATCACTTTCACTAATAACTAAAAACTTTCTCTGAAAAATAGTCTCACGACTAAAAATAACTACCTAAAACTATTAACTAACCTAAAACAAATCTTCTTTACCTTAACTATAACTAATATCTATTTCATATATCCTTCTTTTAACAATCTTCTACCTTATCAACTTACCTATTGAAGTGTCATTTTCTTTTTGACAATGCAAAGGTACAACGAATATCAACATATAGCAACAACTATGCTGACATTATTGTAAAAAAGTGATGTATTATTGATTTAAATCAACTTTTGTGTGCGCACACAGTGATTTGTGTACGCACACAAAGCACAAAATAACTATTTTTCAGCAAACCGTAATTGTTCCTCTATTTGGTTTGTCAAATCAACAAACTGAGCAATAGTCAACTGTTCTGGCCGCTTGGTCATCACATCTCGTTGGAAGAAGTCATCGGTAGTAGGCTTACCTGAAAAAATCTGACGCAAACTAACTCTTAACATCTTGCGTCTTTGGTTAAATGTCGTCTTTACAACCTGCTTGAATAATTTTTCATCACAGCCAAGATTTGTTGTTTCATTACGGGTCATGCGAATAACCGCACTTTTGACCTTGGGAGGCGGATTGAAGACATGTTCATCAACAGTGAACAGATACTCGACATTATACCATGCCTGAATAAGAACACTCAGAATTCCATACGCCTTAGTACCCGGTTCCGAGGCCATGCGCAAAGCAACCTCGCGTTGAATCATTCCGGTACAACATGGAATCAAATCCTTATTGTCAAGCATCTTGAAGAATATCTGGGATGATATGTCATACGGATAATTGCCCGTAAGCACAAACTGACTACCGGCAAACACCTTGCTTAAATCCATGCGGAGAAAATCCTCGCCGAGTATATTGTCTGACAGTTGCGGATAGTTAGCATGCAGATATTCTACCGATTCACTGTCTATTTCAACAACCTTTATCGGACGTGGTTTCTCTATAAGATACTGTGTTAGGACACCCATACCTGGTCCAACCTCCAAAACAGGAAGCTCCGGACAGGCATCAACAGTATCGGCAATGCGCTTGGCAATGCCTAAATCGGTCAGAAAGTGCTGACCGAGATTCTTCTTTGGTCTGACTAATTTCATATCTGTCTGCAAAGATAAATAAAATAAAACGAAGTACGGAAAATGCTTGACGATTTTATTATTCCTCACTCAAAACCGACAGATACCTTTCTCCCGTATCTGGCAAAAAAGCGACTATGCGTTTGCCTTGCATTTCTTGACGCTTGGCCACCTCTATCGCCGCCAGTACAGATGCACCTGATGATATGCCCACAAGCAATCCCTCTCGCTTTGCCAGACGGCGAGCCATATCCATCGCCTCATCACCGGCAATGCACACTACCTCATCAACCACATCTGCATCATAATTGGATGGAACGAAATTTGCTCCTATGCCCTGAATCTTATGTGAAGCCGCCTTGCCTCCACCCAAAACCGGCGATTCCATAGGTTCTACTGCCACAATCCGCACATCGGGATTATATTCCTTCAAGCGTTTTCCGACTCCTGAGAGAGTTCCTCCCGTTCCGACCCCTGCTACAAAGACATCAATACACCCATCGGTCTGTTGCCAGATTTCTTCAGCCGTTGTCTGATAGTGCGCCATTGGATTGGCAGGATTGTCAAACTGCTGAAGAATGACTGCGCCAGGTATTGAATCACGCAATTGTTCTGCCATTTCTATTGCACCAGCCATACCTTTGTCCCCTTCCGTCAAACGGATATCTGCGCCATAGGCTTTCAATAAATTACGACGCTCTATGCTCATCGTCTCCGGCATCGTCAATATTAGTCGGTAACCTTTTACTGCAGAAACCATCGCCAAACCCACACCTGTATTACCACTTGTCGGTTCGATGATTGTGTCACCAGGAGCAATCATGCCAGCATTCTCTGCCTCGCATATCATTGCCAACGCAACTCTATCTTTTGCACTTCCTGCAGGATTAAAAGCCTCAACCTTAGCAACAATAGGAACTGTCAATCCACAGTCTGCTGACAATCTATTAAGCTCAACCATAGGAGTTGCCCCTATCAGGTCTGTTATTTGCTTTGCTATCATAATTCGTCGCACATTTATTTATTATATAGTAGTAGCAAATATCATGCCCGTCATTCTTCTTATTGAGACAAAATATGCCCATCACCGATATTTACGGATTTTAAACAACTTTTATTTTGCATTCCGACTGAAATAATGTATTTTTGCATTTGATATGGAATCAAAGAAAATCTGTGCAACAGCAATTAAGATAATACTGCCGCTAATATTGGGCAGCGGCATCCTGTATTGGATGTATCGCGACTTCGATTTCAAACAACTGGAGCATGTCCTGTGGGAGGAAATGAACTGGACATGGATGCTTTTGTCGTTGCCTTTCGGTGCACTTGCCGAAATTCTGCGCGGTCTTAGATGGAGACAGATATTGGAACCTGCAGGAGAGCGGCCGAGGCGAATGACAATTGTCAATTCCATATTCCTTTCATATGCGGCAAGTCTTGTTGTGCCTCGCGTAGGCGAGTTTTTGCGATGCGGCGTCCTGAAACGATACGACGGTGTTTCTTTTACCAAAGCATTGGGTACAGTGGTAAGTGAGCGTGCGGTTGACATCATCGTGATGCTACTTGTAACAAGCACCACATTACTATTGCAGTTTGGAGTATTCAATACATTTTTCGAGAAGACAGGAACCAATATAGAAGGGATACTGAATAAGTTTTCTTCTACAGGCTATATCGTAACTGCCATATGCGCCGTTGCAGCATGCGTACTGCTCCATTTTCTGTTGCGACGACTTTCCATCTATAGCAAAGTAAAGACAACATTAAGCAGTATTTGGCAAGGCGTTAAATCTATCGGCAACCTACGCAACGTGCCACTGTTCATATTGTTGTCGTTTGGAATATGGACAAGTTATTTTGTACATTACTATCTGACATTCTTCTGTTTCGACTTCACATCTGGACTTGGCATAACCTGTGCCTTAGTAACCTTTGTCGTGGGAAGCATCGCTGTGCTTGTTCCAACGCCAAATGGTGCCGGTCCATGGCACTTTGCTGTAAAAACAATGCTGATACTCTATGGCGTAGCCGATGAGCAAGCACTTTATTTCGTTTTGATTGTCCATACAATACAGACATTCCTCATACTACTGCTCGGTATTTTTGCTGCTGCAGGTCTGTCTATGACAAAGATGACAAAGATAACAAAAGCAAATACAAATCTTAAATAATTTATAAAACCTATGAGCGAAATTAAAAACTTAAAACCAGAGTGCATCTGGCGCAATTTCGACGCGCTGACACAGGTGCCACGTCCTTCTGGACACCTTGAGAAAGTACAGAAATTCTTGCTTGACTTTGCAAAGCAGGCAGGCGTAGAAGCCTTTAAAGACGAGGCGGACAATATAGTTATGCGCAAACCAGCCACACCGGGAATGGAAAACAGAAAAGGCATAATCCTGCAGGCTCACATGGACATGGTACCGCAGAAATCGCCAGAAAGTACTCACAACTTTGAAACCGACCCAATACAGACATACATTGAAGACGGATGGGTTAAGGCTAAGGGTACAACACTTGGCGCAGACAACGGTATCGGTGTTGCAGCAATCATGGCTGTAATGGAAGACAAGTCATTGGTTCACGGACCTGTAGAGGCTCTTATCACCGCTGATGAGGAAACAGGTATGTTTGGTGCAAACGGTCTGCCTGAAGGAGAACTGCAAGGCGATATCTTGATAAACCTCGACTCTGAGCACTGGGGCAAGTTCGTTATAGGTAGTGCCGGCGGAATTAACATAACAGCAACTCTTGACTATCAAGAAGTTGACACAGACCCAGAAGATGCTGCTGTACGAGTAACACTCAAGGGACTGATGGGCGGTCATTCTGGTCTTGAGATACACTGCGGCCGTGCAAATGCCAACAAACTTATGGTTCGCTTCGTTCGTGAAGCTATCGAGGAGTGTGATGCACGCTTGGCTTCATGGCATGGTGGCAATATGCGCAACGCCATTCCATTCAAGGCTGAGGTGGTACTGACATTGCCAAAAGAGAATGTTGAAGCATTGAAGGAACTTGTTGCCGACTGGAAGGCAGACTTCGAAGACGAGTACAAGCTCATTGAAAGCGGCATCGAGTTCTATGCTGAAGACGTTGAGGCACCAGCCAAGCAAGTTCCGGTTGAGATTCAAGACAACCTCATCAATGCTATCTATGCAGCCCACGACGGTGTTATCCGCATGATTCCGTCTTATCCCGACGTTGTGGAGACATCAAGTAATCTTGCTATAATCGACATTGAGGGCGGTCATGCCAAAATCAAGGATCTGGCACGTTCGGCACGCGAAGACATGAAGGATTATGTAACAATAATGCTTGAAAGTTGTTTCAACATGGCGGGCATGAAGGTTGTTACAGACGGCAGTTATGGCGGTTGGGATCCAAACCCACAGAGCGAAATACTAAATCTCTTGATGAAACTTTACAAAGAGTTAAATGGTACCGACGGAATCGTACAGGTTGACCATGCTGGTCTGGAATGCTCAATCATTCTCGGCAAGTATCCTCATCTCGATGTTGTTTCAATGGGTCCAACAATGAAGTCGCCACACACAACAAGCGAACGAGCATTCATTGAAACCGTTGAGCCATTCTGGGCTTTACTGAAGAAGACTCTTGAGGAGATTCCTGTCAAAGGATAAGAATAATATAACCATTAATTAGCAACAAGGGGTAGCAATGCGCTATCCCTTGTTTTTTTTAAAAAAAGAAACGATTGATTCAATAGGGAAAAAAGAAACTGTGCCTTGGTATAATCCAAGGTCACAGTTTCTCACTAATAATCACCAATAATAACTTATAACATTTTTACTTCAACAAATCATATTCCACAAGTTTATCAAACATCTTTCTCCCCAGGTTGTCTGTTCCTGCCGAATCGAAATGCAGGACGTCCTTACCCAGTGGCGACTTGCTTAAGTCTATCACATAGACATTAGGCAATTCTGCGGCAACCTTCAATTGGGCAGCCTCTACCCCACTGCTATACTGACGACTTCCATGAGGCACAGTACCAAGAATGAAAGGAAGATTCTTGTCTGACTCGTCACCAGTCTTAGCATAAATGGCATTACGCATATACAGAATCATTTCCTTGAAATTCTTATAATAATTGTCTGCCTTCTTACGGTCGCTCTCACCCTGATGCCACATTATGGCTTTTACGTCATAGCCTTGCGCCAGTTTGCTCAGCGTCGAATCGACACAATCATAGAAACCTTCTATCAACGACTTAGTAAGCGACTTACCTGTCAATATATCGCCGCGGTAGGCTTTGTTTGCGTCTATCCATTCAGCATCGGCAAACCATACCGGTTTCGTTGGGGCAGTAGCTGCTGTATCTATAGATGTTCCTCCCTCTGTACACTTTATTGAATAGAAAGGTGATTGACTTTGCTGGTCTATCAAGTAATTGACAACATCACAGAACGCCCAACGCTGCTTGGGATTGTCAAAGCTGCGCTGCTCAAACTTTCCATCGCTTGCCGAAGTAACATTCTTATAATTAAGATGTCGGTATCCATCTTTCAGATAGGTTGGCAACTGAGTATTATATACCCTGCCATCGGCATTTGACTGACCTGCGGTAATATAGACACTAGCTGGCAGTTGGGCAAACAACTGCCCAACTCCAGCTAGCATCATATACAATAGCATCAATACCAGTTTGTTCATTTTCATTAAGTATTTAAGGAGATAAAAGGAATATTCCTTATTATCGCTTCATCACCTTTCTTCCATTAATGAGATATACACCGCTCTGCAATCCCTTGAGTGCATCGCCATATTTAACATTGCTTCGTATCAACAGACCGTCAACGCTATGAACATCAACCTCAACGTCATTGCTTATGATGCCGCTGATGCCAGATGTCTCTGCGCTTACCACTTTCAACACACCTGTTGTCAGGAACTCTGACTCATCCCAAATAATGTCCTGTGCCGGCGATACGGTCTTAAGGATATATGAACCCGACTGTGTGCCTTCACCGTTGAAGATAGTAATCTGGTCGCCAGCCTTCAAAGTGCGTGCGGCATCTACTACTATAAGCAGTGTATCGCCGTTATGCTTGATAGAACCTTTTATCTTGTACTTATCGTTTGAAGAAGCACCGATCTTGACCTGAATTGTTCCACCGGCATTGAGTATCAAGTTGCCATTGGCCTTCAGATTGCCGATATTTCCATTATAACCTGCCGATAACAAACCGCCCTTGTTCACGACAATAGAGTAAGCACAACCGATACCTGTGAGTTCGCCGCCATTGTTTACTGTTATTGAACCGCTTGTTACAGCACCTGGATTTGATGCAAAGGCTTCATTGTAAAGTTGCAATGTACCGCCGTTTACATATATTGGCGATGTACTGCCACTGGTTCTCAGAGTCAAGACACCTTCGCCAACCTTTTGGATTGACTTAGCCTTGAACAGACCTGAGAATGATGTGCTCTTGCCATTATGTCCTATGGTGTAACTGTCTTGGCTGTGACCGAGCGTGCAGTCGTTGGCACCAGATGCAGAAGCGAGCGAGCCGATAGATGTTGTAATAGCCTGCTGGCCTGAAGCGTTTGAGGCATAGTGGCCGATGAAACTACCTGCCGTCATCACGACATTGGTCTTCGACATGTTTGTCACGTTGCTCTGCAAGCGGAAGTTGGCACCCTGCACGTTAAGGATTCCCTCGAAGTCTGCGAAGTTGGCGCCGATGTCGTTGCGAACACCATCAGAGATAATGGTCAGTTCGCCCTTGCCCTTGAATGAACCGTTGATGGCTCCGCGGGTAGTTCCCTTAACCAAGCTCTTTGTACCTTCCTGCACTTCTGTCACATAATTGAATATAGGACGTGTAGAAGAGTTGTTCATGTTTATCAGATGGACCTCACCTCCTGCCAAGGTCATATTTCCTCCGGTCTTACAGAATGTTGCATTCCATGCTCCCTGTGCAATAATACCTTTCTTCACTATGATACCTGCAAATGGGTTGTTGCCTCCGTAAGTGAAGTTCAGCTGACCGAGACCGTCCTTAATCAGATAACCACTACCCTTCACAATTCCCTTGAGAGAGAGCGAGCCGCCTTGCTTGAACACATTGATTGTAGATGTGTCTGTAAGGGTTATGATGCGGTCGGTTGCCATATTGGCAGCATTTATCTTCAGCGTACCGCCATTCATCAGCAGATAACCCTCTGTTGCCGGGGCTGCACCAAGAGCGCTCGCCTTTCCGCCGTCAGCCACGTTATTGACAGTAAGCGTTCCCTCGTTGATGATGGTCTTGCCTGTATAGTCTGAGTTCTGGAGGTTCATTACGACCTCACCCTTTCCGTTCTTTGTCAAATCGCCTGTTCCGCTTATGCCACCGTTACCATTGAAGTTGTATGTTCCTTCATCGAAGTCAAACAGAACTCCATTGGTTACGACCTGCTCGTCAACTGTTACATTGCGGTTGCCTGACTTATCGTTGAACACCACGGCATCGTTGGTTACAAATGTCGTTGCACTGCCGCCGTAAGAGAAGTTGTTGGTCTTATAGTCCCAAACGTTTGTCTCGTCGCCGGTCCATTGCACGCCTTGAGCAGGTGCTCGTGTAGCGCTGACAGCGAGAACAATCTGCTTGTCTGTTACCTTAACTTCATAGTTTACACCAACCAGTCCGAGTGTCAATATCTTTGAAGCATCGGCTGTCAACGTACCGGTACATTCAGCCAGCACATAGTTGCCTTCGGCTATGTCCGTCTGATTAACGGTAAATGTATTCTCGCCTTTCAAAGTCAGATTGCCGTTGACAAGCAACTTTCCGCTCTTGCCGTCAGCTGCATTAACCTCTACATAGACATTGCCTGGGAGAGTAAGGTCTTTGTTGAATGTCATCACGCCGTCTGTGCCAACCGGCATCAGTCGGCAACCTTCATAGTTGAGAGCACCTTCAAAGTCAATTCCGCCATTAAGCACGGCATTACCCGAAAGCGTTCCCTTGGCACGCAGAGAAACAGGACCGGCAATCTTACCGTTCACGCAAAGTGTTCCTTCGCTGACAACAGTCTTGCCTGTATAGTCAAGGTTGTTGTTGAATGTTGCCGTTCCAAGCATCGACTTCCATAGTTCCATCTCGCCTGCCAGTGTTCCGCTGCCGCCGAACGTATAGTCATGCTCGCGTGGCACCATCATATAGACAGCCTTTGGTTTCAGCGTTCCGTCGATGCTGATTTGCTGTGCATTGCTTCCACTAAGGTCGAAAACAACGGTCTTGCCGTCGGCATAGTTCTGCGCTGTGGTCTGGTCAAACGATGTAAAGCCGGCACCGGAAGCGCTCCATGAGGTACCGTTTGCCCAACGCAAGTCCGTAACCATAGTCGGAGGCAGTGGCGGATAAGGCATGTCGCCACCAAGATAGAAGCTGGTGTTAGGTGCCTGATAATAGCCACGACCGGTACAGTCGAGACGATAATGTGGGTCTTCTTGGAGTGTATAGAAACTGTAGTTTGTTGCAATGTCTGTTGAATAACCTACCAGTCCGGTACTTGTTTCAGCATTCTGCTTTGCAAGGATAACCTCCTCGCGCCAGTCACCGGTTATGTCGCCCATGAATGCCGGACGGTTAGCCCAACCAGTGTGTGTTGCCCAATTGCTCTCCTTAGAGAACTGCGCATGGCGTGTGCCGTCATATTTCACAATCATGGCATTGCTGCCATAACCGCTACCGCCTGGCGAGCCTATCATCTCGCGCTGCAAGTCACCATCCCACCATGATGCTTCATGTGGATATGAGGTAGAGCCGCTCTTGATGAGATTTCCTTTACAGTCGTAAAGTCCTTCAAGCAGCGAGAATATCTCATAACCCTTGCGACTTGCGTCAACGTCGATACAACGGCCACGGCCTACATCATAGACAGAAGGCAGATACCATTCCTTGATATGCTCACCTGTGCGAGCATCGTAGAGCACCTGACCCATCAAAGATGACTGTTGTATGGCAAAGACTTCCATTCCCGGACGGTCTGGGTCTATATCGCTAACGTCAAAGCGGTCGCCATGACCGATACCAGCTGAATAGACAAGATTCTTAACTGGGTTCCAGCCGAAACCTCCTTCAAGCAGTTCGTCTATACCATCGCCATCGGTATCGGCTACGCGCACCTGATGAAACTCGGCACAATGTGGTTTGCCTGAACTACGTGCCCAAGTCTTGTCATGGTGCCAGTTGCTTGGTTTGCCTCCGTTCCAATCGTATGTCCACGAAAGCATGTAGTAGTGATGCCCATTGTTCAAACGGCGGTTGTAACACTCTACTGCCAATGATGGATGAATGCCATCAAAATAGCAGATTGCAAACTTTGCACCAAGGAAAGCATACTCTGTTCCGTTATTGTCGTTGTAATAGTCACCACGGTTGTTACGACTGTACTGGTCTGAGTTGTCTTTAATTTCATTATACTTCAGTTCGTTGCAGTCTATCTCCTCACCTGTCTTGCCGTCGATAACAGAAATATAAAAAGGAGGGTTCTTGCTCGACGGTCGATAGTCAACAATGCCGTCGCCATCGGTATCTGCCTTACTGCTGCCATTGGCATACTTGCCCCATGTATTGTTTGCCTTATCCCAGAAGCGGCTGCCGTCTGAAGTCTTCATTATCACCTCGCACTTGCCGTCGCAGTTGATATCGTATGCCAGAACCGCATCATTCTGACCGGCACAGATATCAACGTTTGGTCCTGCATCAACAGTCCAAAGGCATGTTCCGTCGAGGGTGTAAGCCTGAAGCTTGTGTGTTGACTTTGAGAAATCGTTAGAAAGGCGGTCAACAAGTATAGCGTCAAACTCACCGTTGCCATCCAAATCCATCGGCCAGGCATACTTGCACTTATAGTCGTTCGGATTAAGGACTGTTGTCTCGAAATTGAAATCGAAATAGACGTTGTTATATGCTTGAGACTTATAGAGGAACGGAGCGCTCTTCTCTCCTTCCACTCCATTGGCAACAACACTCACCGCAAGTTCTGTATTGTTGGTTATACTTGTACTGTAGTTTGTTTTAATTATTGGTTCTGCGTTTACTTTAGTGTAATCGGCAGAGCCTTTGGCACGCTTGTAAAGATTGTAGGTACAGTTCTCTGGTTCCTGTGCCAGTTTACGCCATGTAACAAGCACCTTACCGTCGCGGTTGACTGCCACAACAGATCTGCCAAGCGGTTGCTGGATTCGCTGCGCCAACAGGCATGAAGGCAGCAAAGCCATCAAAAGCAAAATAATAGTAATTCTTTTCATCATATTAATAGTTTTCAGTTTTTTTGTTAATAAAGGCAGCCTAGGCTGCATAGGTTTTATTAGATTTTCCTAGGATATCCTAGGCTCCTAGGATATCCTAGATTTTCATAAGCCTTCCTAGGCTTTCCTAGGTACTCCTAGGTCTTCCTATCCTAATCCCAACCGCAAAATTACAAAAAAAGAAAACACCGAATAACGACATTTGTTCATTATTCGGTGTTTTTGTACAGATTTTACTGTTTTCTTATTGCTTTTGCTATTGTTTCTGCCATTTTCTTTGCGCCCTTGGCATTTGGATGAATACCATCTTTAAGCATTTCTTCGCCATTAGGGTCGATAAGCGGATTGAGGTCTATTATCTCCAGTTTATTCTTCTTTGCCACCTTTTTTATCATTGGAATGACATCGGCAGTAATGATGGAGTCGCGTATCTGCCCCTGCTTGTCATTTGTCTGATGGTTAGCCTGAAGTGGATTGCAAAGATATATAAGAGGCTTTGCCGGCAGTGCATTGAGTTCGTCAATCATCTGCTGCATGTCTTTCATATATTCCTTGCTATGGTTGTCCCAGTTTATCGGTTTGCTGTCGTTGGTGCCAAGCTTTATAACAACGATATTAGGGTTGAAAGCCTTTGCCTCTGCCCAAGCCTTCTCTTTCATATATGGACGATTACCTTTGTTCAGCATTGTACGACCGCTCACACCGAAGTTCTTTACGCAATAGCCGTCGCCGAGCATTCTCTGCATCTGTGCCGGATAACTATTCACGTCAACCATATCGATGCCGTGACCATCGGTAATGCTGTTGCCTACACATGCCACACGCACTGCTTCCTTCATTGGCAGTTTCAAGGATTTTATCCAGTTGCTCAGTTCTTCTGTCATCTGCTTGTGGTTGGCAAAGGAACTGCGGGAACCAAAGCCATGACCACCAGCAGGATAGATATGCATTGCTGCCGGCACACCAGCCTTGCGCAAAGCGAGATAATAAGGAATGCAGTTTGTAGCTGGCGGTACGGCTCTATCGTCGCCGGCTGTAAAGATTATTGCAGGTGGCGTCTGATGACGGCGCACTGCATTCATGTTAGAGAACTGCTTTACCAGTTTCTCATCTCTGCGGTCTTCACCCAAGAAATTCACGCAAGAACCTTTATGAGTCTGCTTCTCATCCATTGATATTACAGGATAGAAAAGTATCTGGAAATCAGGACGTGCATCTATTGGCGAGTGGTTGGCTGTAGTAGAAGCCAGATGTCCGCCTGCAGAGAATCCCATGATGCCGACAGCATAAGGACTGACATTCCATGCCTGAGCACTATCACGCACTGTGCGGATGGCATTCTGTGCATCGCTCATCGGAATTGTGCGGTCGCCTTTTGGCATACGATATTTTAATACGCAATATGCTATTCCCTGGCTATTGAAATATTCAACCCAGTCAGTACCCTCGTTCTGCATAGAAAGATGAGAGTAGCCACCTCCTGGGCATCCCACTACTATCTTGCCATTAGGATTCTGTGGCAGGAACACTTGCATGTTAGATTCTCCGTCGGGAGTGATGTTTACGGTTAGTTTCCTTGCTGTCTGTGATGATACCACAATAGCACATAGCAAAAGAGCAATGCTCAAAAAAGTCTTTTTCATATTTAGCTTGTTTTTAGTTGCTTATCATTTAATATTGCAAAGATAAACAAAAAAGATAAAAGTGCGGAATAAAACAAAATAAAAACAACGAATTAAACTAATTAAACTAATTATCGATATTACAAGAATTAGTTAAATTCGTTTAATTCGTTGTCTTATTATCATCACCACTCCAATCCTTTCTTACTTAAAAGAATCATGAGGATGATTGTTGAATTTAGGCTTTATTTAAATGGCAGATACCAGTTCTGTTCTACAGAGAGGTCCTTAACAGGATTATTCTTCTCAAGCTTCTTAGAGAACCAGAGGCTACCGAAGTTTGTTCCGTAAAGACCAGCACGGTTCTTATTGCGAGCCATACGAGTCAAGTTACCGAAGCGGTCGCCTTCGAATGCCATTTCAAGAGCATACTCATCGCTAATCAAATCCTCAACAGCATTGATAGTGTCTTCTTTTGTCGTGCCCACTGCCACATTGTACTTCTCGGCAATCTCTTTCATCTTCATGCCTACGATAGTGTCAAGCTGATAAGGAGAGATTCCTGGGAAGTAGCCGGCAGATGTAATATCTGCTACATTTCCAGAACCTGCACCATGAATACCTTTATTAAGCAAAGGCCACAAGGAAATATTCTCATCGCTAAGCAGCGGATAAGTTGTTGTGAGCATTGTCTTTGTCTCGTCTTTTATATACGCAGCAAATTCAAGAAGGTTCTCACTCATACCATCTTTAAGGATGGCAAATGCCGCATCATAGTAGCCAAGGCGATTGAATGCCTCTGCAAGGCGAAGCCATATTGCAGTGTTGCGATAGAGGATGATATTACCGTTGTTGAACTTGTTCATCCAAACCTTTGTAGAGTCATCACCTGTTCCATTTTCAGTGATTGCACCAAGACGTGCGTCACCAATCTTGGCAATTCCCAATGTCCTGCCATCCTTATCAGTATCTGATATGTAGTAATAATCTGAAGAATCAGAAAGTGCTACATAGTAATCAGAAGGCTGAAGCTGTACATCGTCTGCTTTTGGACACTCTCTGGAATCGTCTGTAGAATAGTAATCATAGCCGAAAGCCATAGGGACATTGGTTGTAGTACCATTCAGACGGTTAACAGCCATTGGGATATAGGAAATAAGATTGCCATTTGCGGTTGGAAGCGAGAAGATGGAAGACCAAGAAAGATTACTGCCAACAGTACCAGAAGTAAAGTCAGCTGGTAAATCATTTACATAGAAAGTCCGCATCATTGGCTGAGTATAGGAATCTCCTATTGAGGTTTTGTCTGCCAATTTAGTGATATAAAGCGTATAGTAATGTGCTGCCTGAGCATAGTTGCCGGTCTCAAGATACATTTCACCAAGTACCACGTCAACAGGAATAAACAAATACTTAGTTGTAATATCTTTGGCTTCGCCCCAGTTTGTTGTTCCAACTCCATAAGACTGACCTGTCATTGGCACTTGCATTCCTGAATACTGTGCAAGATCGGGTGCAAGCTGGGCAACAATCTCATTCAGACCATACTCAGGGAAGTTGCCTTCGTCAATCTGACTGATTTTTGTAAGTGGCACAGTGAAGAACGGAACACGTCCGTAGTTCTTGGCAAGCTGCAAGTAAGCCCATGCACGGAAGGCCTTTACTGCAGCATACTCCTTCATAACAACCTGCTCGGCACCTGTGAGCAGAGTGGTATCACGGTGGGCGATATAGTAGTTACAGTTGTTGATTACACGATAGTAAACGTATGCACTGTCATACTTGTTGGCTGTTGTTGCAGAATAATCGGCAAGTTCACGAAGATTCTTGTCGGTATTATATGTTGTTGCAATCAAATCACCACGCAACTCACCTTGGAACACATATTGATCGGCAAGCTGCTGCATTGCCTGCGC
This sequence comes from Prevotella sp., assembly GCA_045602085.1. Taxonomy (GTDB): domain Bacteria; phylum Bacteroidota; class Bacteroidia; order Bacteroidales; family Bacteroidaceae; genus Prevotella. The sequence goes on from JAZSAV010000020.1 coordinate 349,196, forward strand.
AATACCGAAAGCATAGAATGTAGAGTCGGTCTTGTCGCTTAGTTCCGGCTCGAACATCTGGCGTGAGCTTTCTGTCTCAAGCATGTCTGAACAGCTGGTTACTGAGCCTAAGCCCAGTACCGCTGCTATTGCTATTATAATCTTTTTCATACTTCTTGCTTATAAATTAATCTTAACACCTAATGAGAATGAACGTCCCTGAGCAAGGTTGCCACAGTCGATACCTTGGTAGTAAACACCATTGCCGATGCTGAACTCAGGATCGCTGCCAAGATACTTGGTCAGAGTAACAAGGTTCTGTGCCTCAGCCCAGATTGTCAAGCCCTGCAACCATGTCCATGTACCTGGCACTGGCACCTGATAAGACAGGTTGACAGTCTTCAGACGCAGATAACTGCCGTCCTCAATCCAGCGGTCGCTGAAACGGTTGTTGCCCATAGGGTCGCCGAACACGGCACGAGGCATATCGGTCTGATGACCTTCATAACGCCAGTGGTTGACAGTTGCCACCTGCTGGTTGTAGAATGTACTACCTGAGTTGAGGACTGAGCGCTGATAGTTGAACACATCGTTGCCAAGACTATAGTTGAAACCAAGACTCAATGTAAGGTCTTTCCAGTTTACCTTAGCAAAGATATTACCATAGATGTCCGGGTTCGGATCACCGATAATGGTACGGTCGTCGGCATCAATCTTGCCATCGCCTGTAATATCAGTAAAGTGAACATCACCGGCAACAAAGTCATGACGGTTGCCTGCAGCATCTTCCATGTAGAGATAACCGTTGTTTCCTGCTGCCTTGGCCTCTGCATCTGTTGCGAAAACGCCAGAAGTCTTATAGCCATAGAACAATCCTACAGGATTGCCAACAGATGTAAGAAGGTCGGCTCCATATATTGAGGTAACAAAATCACCGTCAGGTAACTTGGTAATCTCATTCTTATAATGACCAACTGAGGCTCCCAACTCAACACGCCAGTCCTTAGAAACAACCGGCTTGCCGCTAAGTGTGAACTCATAACCTGTATTCCTCAACTCGCCACCGTTTGTCCAGTAGTTGTTGATACCACCGATAGGGTTAGAGAACGCCTTAAGAGTGAGCAGATCGGTTGTATTGTGGATGAAGTAGTTGAAATCAACGCCGAGACGGTTGTTCAGGAAATTTGCCTGAAGACCGAAGTTAAGCTTCTGTGTTGACTCCCACTTAATCTTATCGTTACCGATGTTTGTAAGCTGTGCACCCATCAGCGTACCATTGAATTTCACTGCTGTATAGCTTGTACGTGCGGCATAGTTGCTGATGTCGTCGTTACCGCTAATGTCAAAGCCAGCATTCAAGCGAAGATAGTCGATACCTACATTCTTCGGGAACCATTTCTCGTTGCTCACTACCCAACCAGCCTGGACGCTTGGGAAGATAGCCCACTGCACACCAAACATATCAAACGCGTCGGCTTTATCACCAAAGCGGCTGTTTGCCTCGCCAAGCAATGAAAGTGTAAGGAAATAACGGTTCATATAGTTATAGTCAACATTACCAAACCACTGGATAGTCTTCCATACATCATTCACACCTATAACATCAGGATAGCCGGAACCTGCAGACAAAGCCGGGTTCTTGTCGTTTGTAACACCGGTATATTCTGTTGTCAAATCACTGTTGTCGTAAGAGAAATAATTGTAACGGAATCCGGCAAAAGCAGCCAAACCATGCTTGCCAAACTGACGTTTCCAATCAAGTTGGAGACTACCGACGAAATTAGTTTCCTTTGCAAACATTGAGGTAACCTTACTGGTCACAGTACCAAGGTCGCTGATTGCAAATGGAGGAACTCCCTCGTATGGACGATAATAGCGCTGAGCATTACGGTTAAGCATATAGCTTACGAGACCGCTCAGACTCAGATTCTTGCTGAATTCATATTTAGGAGCAAGCAACACATTGAAGAGAGTGCTCTCTGCCTTATTCTTGTTGTCGCCGTTGGCATTCTCTATAATCGCAACAGGATTGGCAAGTGCATATCTGTCGTCGTTATAAATCTGATAATAGATATCATCATAATTGCTGAGCAGACTTGTGAATCCACCAACCAGCTTGTTGTACTGGTAAGGACTTACGATAGGTGCTTTTATCAAAGAAAGTGATGTTGGCGATGTTATTGCTGATGCTGAGAGGTCAGCACCGAAGCCGTCATCGAAAACAGACACATTGGTTCTTGAAATGCCCATATCGAAACGTGCGGAAAGTTTTTCAGTGATGCTGATGTCTGTGTTGAAACGTACATTCATACGATTGAAACTTGTCTCCTCTACCGGAGCGTCAGACTGCATATAACCTACAGAAAGGTTATACATACCAACATCGTCACCACCCTGAACGTTTACACTATAGTTCTGAGTTATGCCCTCACGATAAATATAGTCGCTCCAATCTATATCATTATGATATACATTATAATAATAATAGTTTGGATCATCATTGAGGAAACGGAACTGAATGTCACGCTTCTGAACATCCTCAATAGTTCCGAGAATCTCTGTAGCGTATGTTCGATACTGAGCTGCATTCATCATTGTTGGCAACTGAGGAACCAGACTAACACCAACTGAAATATTGGCATCAATACGGGTTGCCATACTATGACCACGCTTTGTCTCAATCAGGATAACACCGTTGGCACCACGGGCACCATACAAGGCTGTTGCATTCTTCAACACCTTAACAGATGCGATATCATCCGGAGAGATGTTTGCAAGAATGTTATTGAACTGACCTGAATGCAATGAGCCGCGATTACGCTGCATATCCATCTCAATACCATCAACAACAATAAGAGGTTGAGCATTTGACGTAATAGAGTTGAGACCACGGATAAACATTGACGCACCACCTTCGAGCGCACCTGAGCGCATGATGCTGCGAATGTCGGCACCGAGCTTGTTTGCTATTTCACCATCGATAGATGCTGCTGTTGCATTTGACTCAAAACCATTTTCTGCTGTAATGGTAGTTGTCTGGTCGTACATCTTCTCAAACTTATCGCTAAGCATCAATATTCGGATGTTCTGGCCTTCTTCATTTGAATTAACAGCAACCTGCTGTGACAAGAACTCTGGCGCATAGACATACAATGAGGTTATGAATGTAGGAACTTTGATTGTGAATTCACCTTTCTCATCTGTCATTGCAGTATAGCGCTGATGACCCAGTGCCTGCAACTGAATACCGGCAAGCGGTGCTTTGGAAGCTTGGTCAAGTACAACTCCCTTGATTGTCATTGTTGGATACTTATCTGCCTTAACACGCTTTGCAGGCTTTGCCACATCGGCATCCTGAGCCAAAGTCGGAGCAACACAGAGTCCCAACGCAAGCGCACAGATTGCGAATCTGAGATTCGGCAATTGTATTTTATTCTTTATAGTGCTCATCATAATTATTTCTGATTTTCTTCAAACTCTGCAAGTTCTACTGGTTTCATAATAATAGCTGCTATACGCAACGCACGTGTATAGGTCTTCAGCAATGTTGAGTTGAACACACTCATCGGTGAAGATATCTTCAGGTCCGGCATTATTTGCTTACCATTGTTTGATGGCAGGCCTGCGTATGCAACAGGGAAGGTAAACTCACCTATATACATAGTATCAACCTTTGATGTATCATTAATGAATGGTTTCTGAGTCTTTGGATTGTCGTTCAACAAATCTGAACTGAAATTATATTTCTGCAGTTTACCATTAGCATCACAATAGTTCAAGGTGAAGTTCACCTGATTTGGACGATTATCCAATCCTAAAATTGCTCCTGGAACAAACACCACATAGAACTTATACTTTGCTGACAGCACATTTGGCAGAAGAGCATGCAATTCTGGCTTTACACGGTCACCAGAAGGTTCTATATTAGTAAAGCGGAATACACCATTTGTAAAGTCACCATACTTATTGTTTGGATCCGGATAAACTTCCTGTCGTGTCACAGAGCCGGCAGCTGTAATCAAGCCAGATGAGCGATTTGGCATGAAGACAATCTCAGGTGCGTATGTTTCCCAAGGATAGAAAGCCAATGAATCAACCTCACGTATCCAACCGTTACTCATCTTCTTTGGCTCACCGATTGTCTGTGCCAGTATTTCGCCCGGATTAGACAGTTTGTTTCTCAAAGTTGTTCTGATAGTATCGGTTGCTGTCGGTTGCTTACCTTCTGTAATCCACGTGTTATACCAGTTGTTGTTACTGAACATCAAATCAGACACGAGGTTGAGTTTAACAATAGAGTCTCTAAGAAGAACATTGTCAATATCTCCAGTATTAATCTGAGGGATATTTGTACTACCTGTAGCTGTTGTCAAATCCTGACCTACTGTATTCTTGATGTAATTATAATAACCCTTAATGGTATTATATGAACTTGCCCAAGCTTTATTGGTAGGAAGAATGAATGTGTATGAACTGTCCTCATTCATGATGTCGGCATTCAGTCTGCCAATAAGAGTATTCTCAAGAATCATCACAGAGTCAACGTATGTCTGAAGACCGTTTACCATCGGACCCTTGACACTATTCTCTTCATCAAGATATTTTGTTTCATATCTATCAAAATATGTAAAAAGAGAATCGATGCCTTGTGTTTCTGTAATATATTCATAAATATTACTATAGAAAACAGCTGCACCATCGAGAGTATGGATTACACCATTGCTGCTTGGCATGTTGGCATTGACTACATTCACATCGCCAAAGGTATAGCTGTTACCAGAACCTTTAAAATCATATATCTTTCTGTTCAGTGTATATACACGATTCTCTACACTTCCTGAAATAGAATGATTATAGTCGGCAACATGATTATAGACAAACTGCTTCAGCAAGGCACCTTTGTCCAGAAGATCGTAAGCATTCTTGTCAAATGTACCGTTTAACGGAGCAAAAACAGTATAATAGCGTGAACCTTTCAGTTCATCTGCAAAACCAGCCTTTTCAAGCAAATACTTGAAATCACTAAGCTGAGGATTCTGCTCTATATTCTCCCACAAAGAAAGATTACCGGCGGCATCAACGTTTACCTGTGCCTCATTGTAATCATCAAAGTCGGAGCAAGATGTGGCAGTCAGCATCCCGGCTGCCATCATCATGATTCCTATATATTTAAATCGTTTCATATTCGATTAATTAGTCAATATATTAATACCAGTCTTCTGAATACATGTCATTATTTACGACGCTCATCGGAACCAGCTCTACATAGTCGAGCTGCCATTTCTTATTGGTGTCACCGTCAGGAAGCACGTTCTTGATACGCAACCAATAGTCCTCGCTCTGCTTGAAGTTACGTGTATCGAGAATACGACGCAGAGCAACGTTTCCGTAAGAAGAACCACGGAGATTGGCATCCTCATTGTCCCAACCACGCTCCGGGTGACTTGTATAGCTCATAGGACCACGCAAGTAACCACGGTTACGCATAGCCTCGTCTGTTGCCACACCAAGGTCTGGCTCCTCATACCAAACAGTCCAACCGATACGTGGGTCTGTCTCGTCGATAGTAACGTCAAGAGGAATACTCATAGCCTGCATATCAGCCAATGAGCTTGATGTTCCAATATAGAACTGCATGAAACCTCCGTGACCCATTGGAGAGTAAAGCAGACGGAGTTCATAAAGTCCTGATGGAACCGGATGAAGTTTCACTGCCAAATCATACTTACCCCAACCCTGGAAAGCGTCGGCTTGGTATGCATTGTAATAGCCTTTGATATTATAACGAAGCAAAGAGCCCTCAGCATAACATTTCACACCATCGAAGAATTGTTTCGGGAATGCCACACGTGAGCCACTACCACCGGCATTCAAGGCAGAAACTTCGCTGCTGAGCATATAACGGAAACCATTGTTTATGAACTCTGGCAACATTGTAGTAGCTTCGAAACGCATACGCTCATTAAGAACTCCCTTTGGAACCTGCTCATTATAAACAAGCATATCATTGATTCTATGAACATAACCATTATAAGCAACAATATCTGTCACATTGTCACGCTCTATTCTCACACCTTGATAAATCAGTGTATGATTATTGATACCCATTGTCGCAAGTGAGTCGGTGAGAGTATTAAATGTCTGATATCTGTTGATATAGAGATACTTTTGTCCGTATGGCTTCCATATCTTCAGAATTGTCTGAGGCAACATTGTCTCATAATAGTCATACTGGTCAGCATTGTTTGCATAGTTCCAGCAACTTGTTGCAACACTGACACCGGTCTTGTTCTCAAACAACAGCTGGTCCTTAGCCATACCTGCATAGAGAATGTGGTATGAAACGAACATATTCAGAGCATTGTTACGGTTGTGGTAGTCGTTACCAGTGCTGACTTCCTTAACATAGTCTTGCTTGTCATAGTTCCAAAGACCTTTTTCAATCAGATTATCATACCAACCTGTTGCACCACCGTAAACATTATTTGCGTATTCAACGAGCTGCTCTTCTGTGGTAATACCCTTAGAAGCCAGAACGGCATCAGTCTCGGCGAAGATTGTGTACGCAATCTTACACTCCTCTGGCCAATAAAGTTCTGAACCATCTGTATCTCGACAATCACCATTCAGGTCCTCGATTGTGTACTTGACACCTTTGGTTGTCTTGGTTATAGAGTCACAAAGGCCTGTTGCTTCGAGCGCCCAACTGAAGAGTTTAAACTCTTCCATACGACTAAGCTCATCAGCCAAAAGGCGTGTTGAACGTGGAGCAACCTTATCAACAATATGAACAATACCGTTTTCTACTAAATTATCCTCACTGATAATTCTTGACACATCGTTAAGCACGGTATAACCCAAAGAGTCAACCTTAGATGTCAGCGGACGACCAAGCATTGTGGAAATAGTAGCACCAGCACCACCCATTTCAACCACACTGTTTAGTCCGTTTGACAAGTGGTAGCGTGCGATATCGTTACACAAACTGTCTGTCAACCATTCAAGCTGTGCGTGCTGTCCTGTAGTCAAGTCTCCATGGTCTTCCATACCATTATGCGGATTTCCGGCATCAACAGATTCTGGATCACGATACAGACTATCTATGTATTCCTGAATACCTTCATTTGTAGGCGCATAGCATGTGTATTGACCATACGACATCATCATTCTGTCCAATCCCACACGAGTAAGGATATAGTCGAAAGATGTAAGCATGCTATCCGCTTTGATAAACGAGCCAACGGTCTCGTTTGTTGCGGTATAACGGTTCGACTCATCCGGCTCTGGATTACAGGCAACAAAAGAAATTGATGCCACCCCTAGAATTGCGGCTGGAACGAATCCAATTAACTTTTTAAATATGTTATTTTTCATTTCTTATCCTCCCTTGTTTAGTCATTTTGTGTAAATTGATCATTATCAGCATAAACAGGATTCTGCTTCAACCAGTCACACACCTCTGTATCATTGCGTGGAATTGGCATATACAGATACGGTTCTGTACGCATCTTAGACTTGCGTGCATCAGCACCTTCTGTATATTTGCGTACTACAAGGCTGAGCATTGCGTCGTGGTTCTTCACGAATGTCGCACCTTCAGCAGCCTGTTCATAGAGCATCTTGGTATAGTCAACACCCTCAACATGACGATAATTGAAACGCATGAGGTCGAACCAGCGCTTGCCTTCGAAGCAAAGTTCACGCTGACGCTCAGCAAGAATCAAATCTTCCATACGCTGCTGGTCAGAATAAGTGTTCCACTTAAGAGAGTCGCTAATCTGAGAGTCATCCATAGAACGAAGGTTCACATACTGAACAATATTGAATGCATTGCGCAATGCGATGTTCTTCTTGCCAGAAACGTCATTGTAGGCTTTTGTCTCAGCATCTGCCTGACTAAGACCGTTGGAAATATAATCAGCCTTTATCTTCTCTATTTCTGCAGCATAGAAAGAATACAATGCTTCTTTCTCAGCCTTGGCAGTTGCTTCTTTTTCTGTAAGGCCTTCGCTTAAATACTTCTCTTCTAATGTCTCTACCATTGCACGGTAACTCTTATCGAAAAGCATTTCATTTGCAACCATTGCCTCAGCTTTCATCAGCATAATGTCTGACAAACGATAGATGATAAAGTTCTGATTACCGCCACCTGAAGCATTCTCACGCTTCAATCCTGATGTTGGAAGAGTTGTAGGAGTAGTTCTTCCTACCATCTTTCTTACATCAAATGTAGAAGCACCTGAACCTACATCAAAGGTATTATGCCAATAGCGATAGTCGCCACTCTTGAGATATACAGATGATGTTCCTGCTGTTCCAAATATTGAAGAGGCTTGCAGATAACCCTTAGAGGTGTTTTTACCATCATAAGCAAAATAATATGTAGAAATTGCGCTTCCGGCTTTCTGAATCTCGAAGATGCTTTCCTCTGAGTTCATATTATAGAATACGTCATTATAAGCCTCGTTTCCATCAGCCAACGGATAGTCCTTAACAATCATGTCCATAGGTCCCTGAACATGATTTGCCTGCTTAGATGCAATCACCATGTCACAATATTCAATACATTTCTTGAAGTCGTCTGCATTATGCATTACAGAACCACGCCACAAATAAATGTCTGCAAGAATAGAATGAATGGCCTCCCTGTTTATCCAACCTACACGCTGCCAACCAGATGCCGCAGCAGAGAGTGCATTCTTTTCAGCCTCCTCAAGGTCGGCTATACACAACTGAAGCACAGAGTCTGGTGCAACTTGTTGAATCTGCATATCCTGACTACTGTTCATATAAGCTGTTGTTGTATAAGGAACATCACGGAATGTACGCACGAGATAGAAGTAACAAAGAGCACGAAGAGCGAGCATCTGAGAGCGGTCTGTCTCGTAGTCACCTGTTGTATAGTTCGGGTCGATAGACATTACAGGCTTTGACTTCTGCAACACAATATTACAGTTGTTAATCACAGAATAGATAGAGGCCCAGTTCGTGAAAGCATTATTGGTTTCAATATTAACCTCTTCTATTTCAAGAAGGGCATTTCTGGTGCCGTCATTGATTGATGATACGAGCAGAAGTTCGTCAGAGCGGAAATCACCCCAGACAATAAGTCGAGAGATAACATCTGCTGAAGCCATCTTAGAATAGGCACCATTGACCATCATTGACACATCTGACTTTGACTGCCAGAAGTCCTCATCTACGGTCTTGTCATCTGGTAACAGCACGGTGTCCACACACGATGCCATCATCAGTCCGCCTAATATTATTGATAAATATTTTTTCATTGTCTTATACTATTTATATTAGAATCCGATATTGATACTTGCAGTAAATGACTTAGCACGAGGTGTCTGTGAACCGTCCTTTGCCACACCGTAACCACCTGTAGAAACTTCAGGGTCAACACCGCTATACTTTGTCCAGCAGTAAAGGTTATCCATTGAGAAGTAAAGCTGCAGTCTGTTTAGACCCCATTGCTTAATCATCTTGCTTGGGAAGTTATAAGAAACCTGAATGTTCTGGAAACGTACAAACGAGCCATCTTCTACATAACGGTCAGAACCCTGGAAGTTGTAGCCTGAGTTATACATTGCGCGTGGCATTGGTGTGATGTCACCATCCTTACGCCAACGATAATTAACTGTAGCACTCTGGTTGTATGTGTCAAACATCTTCTCAAGTTCCATGCGTGCAACATTTACAACCTTGTTGCCAAAACGATACATAAAACGTGGCTTAATCTGGAAGTTACCATACTTGATAGTAAAGTTAAAACCACCACTAACCTTTGGCAATGAATTTCCAAGATATACAACATCAAGGGCGTTAATCTGTCCGTCGTGGTTGATGTCCTCATACATCGCATCACCACCCTGGAATGTATATGTTTGTGTTCCGTCCTGATAATTGTAAACCATCTTCATCGGTTCGCCCTTGCTTGTCATCTGAACCTTACCGTTAGCACCAATAACGATTGGAGCTGTCTTGCCGCTTGCTATGAACTCATCGTTGATCCAGTTCTCATACTGTTCCGGTGTCAATCCGTTCTCTTTCTGGTAGTTCTGGAGATAGTCGTATGTATATTGGTAAACACCCTTATAACGGAAACCATAAATAGAACCGAGAGCATTGCCCACCTGAACGCGGTTAAGATATGAATTTCCACCGCGTGTATTGGCAGCCCAGTCATAATTCATAGAAGCAAGCACGGTTTCATCCATTGCTGTCAGTTCGTTTGCATTCTGAGCGACATTGAAACCTGCACTGATTGCCAACTTGCCAACTTTTATGAACTCACGTGCATTAACGTTCATTTCCCAACCATCATTGGTCATCTCACCAACATTAGCATTAGAAAGAGTCTGATAACCAGTCATTGAAGGTATGCGGATATTGCTCATCAACAAGTCTTTTGTATCCTTATGATAATAGTCGAAATCAACTTCAATCTTGTCGTTGAAAAGACCAAGGTTGAAACCAAGGTTGTAAGAAGTTGTCTTCTCCCAACGGAGGTCATCAAGCTTCAGACCCTCAAGTGTTGCAATCGGTGTGGTCTGGTTTCCGAAGCCATAGTTTCCTGCAGATGTATTATATGTATTGTAGAACAGATAGTCGGCGTTTGGTGCCTTACCGTTCACACCGTAGCTGGCACGGAGACCCAAAATAGAAACAACCTTTCTCAATGGTTTCATGAATGCCTCTTCACTGATGTTATAACGTAAAGAAACACCTGGGAAGTAACCCCACTTGTTCTTTGGTCCGAACTTAGAGTTACCGTCTGCACGCAAAGAGAATCCCAAGATATAACGTTCTTTGTAAGAAGCATGCATATTATAAAGAGCAGACTGTGAATTAGAACGGCTATTGCTGCTACCCATTGATTGCAATGCAGCATCAATAGTCGGCGATGTGATGTCGCCTGGCAAGTTATAAACAGAAATGTTCTGCTTATTACTCTTTGAAGTGCTCATGTCATATCGTGCAAGCATACTTACGTTAATGTCCTTATTCTTGAAATATGGAACATATACAAGTTCTGCTCTTGCACCAATCTTGAATCGGTTTGATTCACCGTTTGAAGAAGCGTTCCAAGAACTGTTTATACCTGTACCAGTCTGAAGACCGGCAGGAGCATACGAAGGAGTACTGTTCGCATAGATGTCGAAGTCAACACGTCCGTTGAAAGTCAGTCGGTGACTTTCTGAATCAATGCCCAACAATTCGTACTTCACGTTAAAGTCTGGAGTAATACGATATACCTGCTCCTTGGCCCAAGCAAGATTTGCAATTGCAATAGGATTGCCAAGGTCTCTAATCTTAGACAACTCGCTTGAAGAGAAGTTACCCTGAGTTGCATTACCACTCGGATTCATGATATAATACTCGTCAGTATCTGTACCATCGGCATTCTGACGATATATTGACATGTTAGGCGCAAGTTTCTGTGCAATACCAAGAAGTCCCTTATAGTTCTTCACATTATTTGTATATGTAAGAGGGAACTCAGCAGAGAAACGGATACGGTCACTCACATTATAATCAAGTGCCATACGTGTTGTGAACTGCTGGAAGTTCTGCTTGATAACCGAACCTGTCTGGTGCTTGTAACCTGCAGCAATACGGAATGTAGCCTTCTCACCACCACCGGAAAGGTTGAAGTTATACTCGTGCTGTGGTCCGAACTGTGTTACCTCGTCAACCCAGTCTGTGTTGTTGTTCCAGTTCTCATAGTCAGCCCAACTCTTGTTGTAGTTCAACTCGTTGATGTCTGTTGTTGCACCTGAGGCCTGGCCTGGATTATAGAAAGCTTCTTTCATAAGCATGGTATAGCCATCACCATCGAGCAGGGTATAGCCCTTCGGCTGCCACATGCCACGGAACTTATATGAGAAGTTAACACGCGTAGGTCCTCTAACACCACGCTTTGTAGTGATACAAATAACACCATTTGAACCCTGTGAACCCCAAATAGCAGTTGCAGCAGCGTCTTTCAAGACTTCGATCTTTGCAATATCATCAACATTGACAGAAAGCAATGCTGCATAATCTTCATCATTTGCATTGGCAAAGTCAAATTCAGAATCAGGATTATCGAAAATCTTGTCATTAACAACAATCAGAGGGTTAGCATCACCATTAATAGTGGTAACACCACGAAGACGCATCTGAGTACCAGAACCAAGGTTACCTGAGTTTGCCACGATATCAAGACCGGCAATCTCACCCTGAAGAGCCTCATCGGCAGATGTAAAGGCAAGACCTTCTACATTCTCCATATTGAATGTCTGGGTAGCAACGGAAATTTCCTTCTTAGGAATCATCAAACCACCTGAGTTCTGACGCTTAGATGTAACCGTCACTTCCTTCAACTGTGTCTGTTCAGATTGAAGTACAACATTGAAAACTGTTTTTGCTCCAATCTCCACAACGTAGGTCTTGCTACCTACGTATGACACAACAAGCTTGTTCTTAGGATTCTTCACCTGAAGGGCAAAGTTTCCATTAAAGTCGGTCTGCGTAGCCGAAACGATACGGTTATTAGCGTCACGCTCCACGACGTTTGCCATCATCACGGGTCCCATGTTATCGGAAACCGTACCTGATATACGCTTGCCCTGAGCCATTGCCGCCAGACTAATGACGCAAAGCAATGCTGTAAACAGAATCTTTTTCATTGTCATAGTATTTCGCCTTTAAAGATTTATTTCGTTCTGTAATTTTTTAGCAGCCTTTGCCTGTGCAGCTTTTGAAGCCCAGCCCTTTGCATAGCTTTCGCCAGGTGCATTGAAGTTGAAAGGCTCTGTTATTTCATGAACGACACAGAACGAAGAAGTATTGATAGTTGAACCTGCGAACCAATAGTCACGAGTCATCTTGTTAACAACCTTACTTTGGTCGTTAGCGTCTATAATGTGTGTGGTTCCGCTTGCATCAGTAACATTGATTATACCATTGCCACCTGAGATCTTAGTCTCAAGAGCCACACCAAGTTCGTCAGAAGACATTGTCTGGAACTTGATAGTTTCACCATTTCCGATACCTTCAAGTTCATTGTCTGCGTAGAGAGAAACAGTCTGGAAGTGATAACGTATAAAGTCACGGATTGTCATAATCTGAGCCATTGCTTCGTCTTTTGCAATCTGCTCTTCATCGCTTACAATACCAGAACCATCATCTTCAGCAGCCCACTTCTCGAATGTTGTGCGAATGTCAGTCCATCTTGGCAAACCGTTGGCATAAGCCTTCTCCATCGCAGCATTGTTAGGAGCATAAAGAGTATAGTTATATGTGTTGAAGAATCTCACGTTCTGGTCAAGACATTCGTATGTACCCTTTTTGCTATCAAATATTCTCATGCGCTGTTGTAGAGATTCCTTACCAGTTTCAGCTGCGTCAGTGATACCAGCCCATTCAAGCACGTCGGCATTACCCTGACCGAAGCCGTCGCAAAGTTCAATGAAACTTGAGAATCGGTCGCTGTTCTTCTCCAATGTGGTATAAACGCTGTTCTGTGGAGCCTCAATCACACGGTCAAGACGATAAGCCACACCGTTCTTTTCCTGGTATATTTCCTTAATCACTGGCGGAGTCATGCCATTATCAATCTGTGAACCACTCATAACCTTGTTGCCAACTTGTGCGCCATCAATATAAATTTCGCCGCCGTGCTTGGTCTTATAGAAGTTGTTCTTGCCTATCTTCTCGCCAGAAGGAAGAATTACAGTATGATAGTTAAGAATATCGATCAGTACAGACTTTACTGGTTCAACAGATGTAGCATCCTTAACAATAGCACCATTGATACGAACATTGCCCACTTCCTTTGTTTCTGGGTCATAAGGATAACGGTCGTAACGCAAGTTAGAACCATCGTATGTGAACTTCAGTACAGATGGTTTTGCTGTAAGCGCATTACTTCCGTATTTGCGTGGCAGTGACGCCGGATCAACATAGTAGTTGTTGGCAAAAGCTGAGTCTTCTGGAATGAAGAATGCATAGTTTGCACTCATTGCCAAGAGATAATACTGGAAATCTACAAGCAAGAGAGTACGGTCCTTGACAGCCCAACGCATAACGCTCATATCCGGATATGTAGAAACAGGAGCCATAACTGACTGATACTCGTCTGGAGCAATCATCTGGTTAAGTACATATACCACACCGTTGTTGGCAATCTTGATGTCATACTTGCCGTCTGCGGTCTTCTTAAGCAAATCAAGAGTAAGTCCCATGTTCTCACTTGCGTCATTGGTAACAGTAGGGAACTTGCTTGGTACATTCTTTGCAAACGATGTCTTCTGGAGGTTCTTTACGAAAGAAGTAAGAACACCAGGATTCTTCTTATGCAATGAGTCAAGATGCTCTGCCAAATACTCTTCTGTATTAGGTTTGCCGGCAGCTCCATATATATTAATAAGGTACTCTCCATGTCCACCAGGCAAGAAATAGTCTTTGAATGCCTTGTCGTCCGGAACAAACATCGCAGCAACATCTACTATAGTTGGGTCGTAGTCAACATTGTTTACCACCTGTGGATAGAAACCATTCCATCCTGGGTCGTAAGTCAATACGTTAGGAACAGGCACGTTGTCTGGTGATGTTGCCAACTGATTGCCTCCCTGAGAATAGCCACTGAAATAACGTATCTGATAGATAGAGTCAATTGTCGGTTTTCCGTTTACAAGTGCCCAACTGTTATAGTTGTCTGTTGTCACCTTGTCAAAATATGGTGCACTGAAATAGTCGAGAACTCGGCTGAAGAGACTTGTCTCAGCATCGTCCTTAAGCACTTGTGGCATATTTCCTGGAGGAACAAGTACGTTCTCCAACTGGTGAACATATCCGTTCTGACATGTCAAACCATCAGCACGCTTAGTGATAATCTTATTGTCGAAAATATATGCCATGCCTTCAGTAAACTCTGAACCTGTAATTACTGCGAAATCGCTTTCAGGTCCCTTGGTTGTAATGGCATTGTTAATCATATATTCACGAGTAAGGTGAACCATCATCGGTCTGGTATTGTCGCTGACCACGTGGATACCTTTTTCACGGTGTTTATCCCAAAACAGATTATAAGCAGGCATACCGCTTGCGTCAGGGATATATTGAATTGAGTCGATAACGTTTACTGCTGTAGGATGCTTGATAGCCATTCCTCGCATAACTTCTGTTGCACCATTGTTAACGTTAGGCAACATGCTAACGAGAAGGGCATTGTCGAGCATTGAAGAATAAAGCAGCAATTTCTTCTGAGACTCTGTGAGTTGTTCGTATGAACTAACTCCCCAACTGTTGTTACTAAAGAATCGCTCAAACGCCTCGTCGTTGGCTGGGAAAACGGTCTTACTACCTGTTCGGTCGAGAATCTCGGCATAGTCGAGGTCATCAACCAAACGGAGGTAAGTATTGAACGTTCCCGTCAACGCCTCTGGGTTTGGATTCTTCAATTCCTGATAGATGCTTCCTCCAAGCCATGAAGGCTTTTCGTCAGCCGGAACTTCCTCGTTTTTATCAACGCAAGAAGTCGCTAATCCCATGAATAACAGGGACAGAACGAAGATTGATTTTTTCATAAATTGTTATTAGCTAATTATTTGTTTTAATTTCATCATTACAGTTTGCGTAGTTTAAGATGCAAAATAAATAAAAAAAAATGAAACACACAAGAAAATTAACTAATATCTTAAAAAATCTTCAGTTTCCTTTAATATAGACAGACATTAATTTCAACAACAAATTATATTGTTATTCTTTATGCATGACTGAAATTATTATAATTTTATATTCCCAATAAAGACAGACTTTTATTTAAACAACTAATTAAACCAATTAAACGAATTTTTAAAGACTAATTGGTTAAAAGGTTAGACATAGAGACATATTATCAATTGGCTAAATTATTCGCTTTGCTCATCAACACGTCGTGTAATTAGTGGTTTAGACATAAAACAAAAAGGGCTGACGTTTCCGTCAGCCCAAATTATTTAGTACTTAATGTTTATTACTTAACAATGTACTTCTTACCATTGATGATGTAGAGACCCTTCTGGAGACCCTTCAGCTCGTTGCCAAGCTTAACACCAGTGATAGAGTAGATACCCTTAGCGTTTGCATCAAGAACAGTTTCAGCCTCAACACCCTCAATACCTGATACAAGGATATTCAGACGATCCATTGTTTCCTTCAGACGATGGATTGTATTCATCTTCTGTGTAAGAGTTGTTGCAGCAGCAGCATCGTTAACATAGCGCTGGAGCTTGATTGCCATCCACTTGTTAGCCTCTGCCTGAGCCTCTGGCAATGCCAACATTGCGTTAGCCTGACCTACATAGTTAGCCAAATCTGCAGTGATGTCAGCATCGTACTTTGTAGCATCACCACAATAGAACAATCTTGCAGCACCCATCATATATGTATTAGGACCTTGACCAGAAACAAGGGTTCTGTTACCTTCCATACCATACTCGAACTCTTCAGCATCTGCACTTTCCTTTATATGGCATACAGAGAACCAAGATGCCTTGTAAAGGTTGTCAGAATACTGGCTGTGGAATATAGTTGAATCCGGTGCACCGTTAGCGCCCATGAAGTAGTAGAGTTCAGACTTCTCAAATGTTGTATCAACTGCTGTTCCAGTTTCCTCGTCAGAGATAATTGTATAATAGCCTCTGTACTTATTGTTCTCGCTATGTCCCTGACCAAGTACACGGAATTCATATACACCTGGCAAAGATACAGTAGAAACTTGCTGCATCTTGAACTGTGGAGGTGCTGTATAACCACGCCATGTCTGTACACCGTATGCCTCATAACCTGCATCTGCTGTAAGGTCTGGCCATGTGTGCTCTTTATAGTTTGTACCCTTAATAAGATTCCAGTCATTTACATTACCAGTCTTGCTGCGCTTGCCACCATTTACGAAGTCACCATTCTTAATCTGGAGGTCAGCTGGAGCAGCATAAGAAGCACATGAGAGTTCGAAATCCTTCTGTTTAGCAACCATATCATCAATAGCTGCAACGAACTTTGCATGCTCATCAGCTGCAGGAATAGAATCAAGCTTAGCTACAGTAGCCAGAAGAGCCTCAGCAGCAGCGATTGATCCTTCATAAGCAGCTCTTGTAGAAGCAACTGCAGCTGCATATTTCTCTAAGAGAATGTTTTCTCTGTGGTAAGCAATTGCATCCTTAATGTCATAGATAGGCTGGTTCAAAGCATAGAGATTCTGGATAGCAGTACGCATAGCAGCCATCTGATCGTTGATTTCTGTTGGAATATTGTTCTGCTCATCTGTCAGATCAGTTGTGAGCACAAGGTTATTACCATTAGCATCAACAATTGCGTATGTAGAGTTCAAATAATCCTCAAAAGCAGGGATTGCAGCGATAAGAGCATCCATACCCCATGGATATTCTTCGTTCTTAGCAGTAACAGTCTTTGCAGAGTCGATCATCACCTTCAGAGCATTCTGAGCTGAAGCGATGTTCTTAACAAGTTCCTCAAGCGCGAGGTCAGCATCTGAATGACCGATGATGCGGAGCATTGCGCCCTGGAAGAGACCCTCACCACCACCAGTACCAACAGGGAAACCAGGGAAATAGAAACCGGCACGGAGAGTGTCACCCTCAGCCAATTCTGAGATGATAGTCACGCGGTCGTAGTTACGGTTGCTGATTGTATCAATAACAACAGTATCCTTACCAAAGAACAACTTACCACCCAACATATTTGTTGTATAATCTGGGTGATAATAGCTATTGTTTATCTTTGTCTTGAAATACTTGATAGCCTGTACCTCAAGAGAGAAGAGATACTTACCTGGCTTCATATCAGCCTTTTCAATCATTGCTGTACCATCAAGCAGGTCATAGTTACCTGGATATGCATAGTTACCATTAGCAGCATCCTGCTTATGACCCCAACGCATTGTTGTACCAGAGAACTTCCAATCACCCTGTGATTTCTTACCATCACCGTTGTTGAACTTTGGCCATCCTGCTATGTCACCATAAGAAATGAAAGCAAGCTGGTTACCAGAGTTGTTGGTCATGAAAGCATCCTTGTTTGGATAGTAGTTCTGTGCAAGGAAATCTTCAACACCTGCAATAGCACCTGGATCACTGAAATCGATACCAAAACTTGTATCACCTGCCAAAGCCGCCTCGATAGCACCTACAACATCAGGAAGTTCACCCTGATTAGGGAACAGTTCTGTGTTCTCCATCAAAGGCTTGATGAAAGCAAGCTCACGCTCAATGATACGTGTGTCATAAACCTGTGCAATCTCGTTAACCTCAAAGTTGGTAACCATTACACCTGTTGCCATCTGGTCGAAATAGATTACGAGGTATTCACCCTGTGCTATCTGCACTGTGTCGTTTACCTGCATCCACTCCATGCTATAAGCGCCAATGTCTGCAACATTACGGCCTACAGTTGTAAGAGAAGCATCTGTGTTTACATAAACACCAGTGTAGTTTGCACCAGGCACATTAAGAGTAGAACCACCGGCCTCAGCACCTTTAATCCAATAGCTTACAGAGTATGTACCCGGATTCAACTCCATCATACGTGCAAGCACATTGCCTTCTGCACTGCCCATACTTGTGAGAACATTCTCACCATTAGGACCTGCAGCAGGAGTATACTGCCAAGCAAGCGCACTTACTTCTGCACCATCAAGACCTTGCCAGCCTGTTGTTGCTTCAGCAAAATTACCATTGGTAACTTGGTTTGCACCAATCACCTTGAACTTAGCCGAAGGAGTGTAAATGTAATCATTTACTTCGTAAGCATTTACGCTCATTACTCCTAAAACAGCTAAAACTGAGAGTAGTAATTTCTTCATAATTACGTTAGTTTGATTGTTAAAAATAGATATTTGTTTAAATAATGATTAGTCTTGTCTGCAAAGATAACACAATTTAATGAAGAATGAAGTACGAAGAATAAACAATCGCACATCCGTTAAATATAATTAACATTTATTTAACTTAACCCTCAGACATACTTGTTTTGTTGTGGTACAGGACAGAAGTTAATATAATTATAATAATTATTGTCTTAAAAACAACACCACAACGTATTGAAACATGTGTATGTCTTTATGTTTTAAAACAACGACGAGTTGATGAAATAAATCCCTGTATTTATAGAAAAACAACGAATTACACGAATTAAACGAATTATTAAAGTCATATAAATAAATTCGTAAAATTAGCGTAATTCGTTGTTTAAATAATAAATTCCTATACTTTTGTCTTTATTTTACTCTACAACGAGCTTCATTGTGCCTGAAGCAACCTTCGCGCGTACCTTTATAATATATGTACCCTTTTGTGCGCCAAGTGACTTGACTGCATTCTGAATAGCAGACATAGAAGTTGTAACTGTGCCTACCTTCTGACCGCCAAGAGTATAAACTTCGGCAGAAACCTCTTCATCAGCAGCAATGCCATCGATGCCAGTCAGGTCTTCAACAATCTTTAGTACACCTGTCTGCTGCATCAGTTCACTTGTATCCCACTTCAAGCCTTGTGGAAGCTCTGGCAAGTCGAATGTCGGTGTACCGCTTACAGTTCCGTTTACCGTCCACAGCGTGAAGGAATCGCCCGCCTTAGGGGTATAACTGTCAAGGAATGTCACCATCACCGTTCCATTCATCTTAAGTATCTGAGGATTCAGTTTTGAGTTTTCTGTTGCAGAAATGAGGAAGTTCACTTTGGCACCTGTATTTACGTTAAGCAACGCTTTAGTCTTAATCAATCCCGGAGTCTCGCTATACATACTGCGAGGTGTTAGCATTGCATTTCCAGACAAGGCGAGCGAGTTCAGTAATCCCTGTCCGATAATCTGACCTGTTCCATTTACAGTTGTCGCGTATGCTCCGTGAACAAGCGTGGTGGCAGCTGTCTCGTTGAACATCAGCGTACCCTCACTTACCGTCACTGTATTTGATATCTTTCCGAGTGCCATAATTCTCATTATACCCTCACCCATCTTCTTTATTGGCGAAGTTGAATTTGTACCGAACACGAAATCACTATTATTTGCACCTACAGTATAAGTACCTGAACCAGCAAGCGTTCCGCCACCCATTACAGAACCCAACGTTACGTTACGGCCATTGTTATTGAATGTGATATTAGTAGGCACGTTAAGTTTTGCATTTGGCAGTCCATAAGTATTGTCCCATGTGAAGTCAGGGTCGTAAGAACCACGCTTAGAATATCCTATCTCAAGTGTTCCTTCAAACTCGCTCCAGTTACCCTGGAAGTAGTTGCGAATACCAGCTGCATAAACCTTGAATGTGCCGCTACCGGTTAAAGAACCTGTATAGTTACAACGTGGGTCAGCATAGAAGGTACCCGTCTTGCCTTCAGGAACATAGAAACTTGCTCTGTTTGTTGTATAAGAACTCTGTCCATTAGGATCGCTAAGCGTTCCGTTCTGGAATTCTACCGTTGCCGGCAATTGTGTTGTACCTCCAGACTCAGATGCATTAACAGTACCACCAGAAATAATCAATCTTCCCACCGTGTTGTTTGAACCGAGAGAGAGAGTACCTGTTCCACTCTTAGTAAGCTGTGCACCAGAAGCAGAAGCCCTGACACCAGTGCTAAGTGTAAGCGTTGAACCCGATGCCACCTGAATTGTTCCGCCGTTTCTGCCAACATAGATAGGCTGTGCCGATGTAGCAGTCTTTGTGTTTGCCAATATACCGCCATTGTCAAGATAAATAGCACTCTTTACAGAACCGAGACCTCCAAATTCCTGACCTATCTCATTTGCAAAATTGGTTACTGTCATACGACCGCCATTGACATAGGTATTGCCGACCCTATTCTCGTTGCTGATAGACACAACGCCAGCACCGTTCTTCTGAATGTCAGCACCGCCAACGATGCTGTCGCCGCTGATGCTCAACGACTTCTTCTCGTTGTTGAAGATGATTGACGCAGGAGCGACATTGCCAACAACCTTGATTGAAGTAGCAACGGCATTGTCGTCGAATGTTACCTCAGAACCTGGAACGAAGACAACAGACTCTGTTGTTCCAGTATTAATGAAGTTCTGTGTCTTATCAACATCCCAGTTGCCATCTGTACTACCTGTCCATGTCACGTTGCCACCCTTATAGTTGAGAATCTCCACATAAAGTTTGCCATCTTCATAGAGAAGAGTGCCTTTCTGTCCTGTAAGACCCTTAACAAGAATATTCTCCAGACTGCCGTCGATATCACCAATCTCACCAATCAGATACTTGCCGTCACCCAACTTATCCTCACCATCCTTTGGATTTGCAACGAATGTGATGACCGGTGTTGAGTACTCCGGACCGTTCTCCCAGTTCTTCTTCTCTATCTTCAGAACATTCGCTTTAACCGCGTCGGCTGACGCATCAGCACCGAAGAGGTCGATTCTGAGCTGCGAACCGAAGTTAAGTATCAGCGAGTCGGTGGTTATATTACCCTTGTTCTTCTCGCCGCCTGGGATGATTGTAGCATTATAATCAGCCTGAATAGACTTTTTGAACACACCGCCGTTAGAGATGAGCGTAGTATGACGGTTGAGCCATACGCGGCTGCCTTCCATAGTTCCGTCGAAACTCAGCTTACCAGCCCACACGTCTGTGTTACCTGTATATTTCTGAACAACGTTTGGCAAAACCAGTGTACCGTCGCCCTGCTTCACAAGGCGCATGCTACCAGCAAAGCCTCCGCCAGTCAGAGTATGGGTATAATAGTCGTAGATTATTGTCGGATTCTTACCGCTTGTACCATTCACGTCAGTACCCTGCACCCATGACGGAGCATTGTCTATATATATATAAGGTGTTGCACCGTCAGCCACGTTGACAGTCATGTCGTTTGTCTCGCAAGTGATAATCTGCTTGTCGTTGGCATCGCTGCCGATAGTACCATTGTTCTTCACCTCTGTGCGTCCTGTCATGATGAGAGCAGGAGGAGCCACAGTTATTCCCTCGAGTTTACCGAGGAAGTAGCTTGTGTGAGGCGGCTGGTTATAACCGTTCATCTGCCATACCACAGCATTGCGGTACTGATGGTCGTGCCAAAGAGTATAGTTGCGCCATGGCGTTGAAGTTGTGGTAGTATAGATGCGCACCTTATTGTCGGCTGTACGCATCACCACCTCCTCGCGCCAGTCACCGAAGATATCGGCCTGCAAACAAGGAGTACCCTTTGTATCGTTGTTGGTCATAGAACCTTCGAGAGTTGCTATTACGCCAGTACCATACTTGATGATGACACCGGCAGTATTCTTTCCATTGGCATAGTTGAATGTCTCCTCGCAGAGGTCACCATCCCAATAGATACGCATGTTCTGTGATATATTGTTCTTTGTTCCACCTGGAATGCCGCTGTAAGTTACGGAACTGATAAGGTTGCCGTCGCGTGCAGTCGAACCCTGAGCACCAGGATAGAGGTCGGTAAAGTTACCCATCATGCTTCGGCCGTCGTCTGTTCCACCTGCATAGCGGTAAAGAATCTTTCGTGTAGTAGCATCGCAGTAGTTGTTTGAAGGTGCATTCTCATTGCAGGCAAAGAACTCCTGGCCATGACGATATGGGTCGAAGTCATTGAGATGCATAGCGTCACCATGACCAAGACCTGTTGTTGCCAATCCTCTACCGTTGTCATCGATAGTCATACCACCGAACACGATTTCATCGCGACCGTCCCAGTCAACGTCGCCGATGCAATAGTTGTGATAACCCTGACCGAACCAAGGACCGCCAGTATTGCAGTTCCAACGCCAGCGAACAGAAAGCTTGTGAGTGGCAGGATCCACATCGTATGCAATCATCTTATGGCGCGTATAGATACCGCGGGCAAGGAAGATGCTTGGCTTGCGTCCGTCGAAATAAGGAGCACCAAAGAAATATTTTGATGAGCGGTGGCCGTAGCCGTCGCCCCACTGCTGCTCAAGATTACCCTCACCCGGTTCGAGACGAACCAGCGGATAGTCCATCACCTGATAAGGCTTTCCTGTTTCACCGTTCATATAGAGGAGGAACTCGGCACCGTCATGTACGAACCACTGTCCGCTCTCACCTGGACGATAGTTCTTGCTTGGGTCACCAATGGTCTGCGTCGTACCGTCTGCCATGTGGATTACAGTACCGTCAGCAGCACGGAAGATACACTCTGCCTTTCCGTCCATATCCCAGTCATATGCAGCAATGTTGATCTCGTTGTTCTGGAAGTCGCCCATATTTCTGCCACAGTCAATCCACCACAGCTTCTTTCCATTCAGCTTATATGCCTCAACGACGGTGTATTTGCCACCAACACCACTGTTCCAGTTGTCAAACTTGATAATCAGTTCCGGTTCGCCGTCACCGTCGAGGTCGGCAGCTGTAGCATCGTTAGGAACAAAGGTGTTTGTCATCGTGCCATGGTCCATCTCCAATTCGAGATATGGCTTTGCCAGAGGGGTTGCCTCTTTCGACTTTGCCTGCTCTACCCCACGCACAACCGCCGTAACGGTGTATTTGCTTGTGAGTGAACCGCTCGTATCACGATAGTTTGAAACGGAAAGTGGCTGATCGTTCACCTTCACGCCATCACGATAGAGATTATAAGTAACGTCATAATACTCTTCACCTAAGATACGCCAACTACAATATACTCCTCCATTAACCTTAACGGCCACAAGACCGCGGTCAATGACATCGACAGTGCGCTGCGCCCAGGCACCAATCGCCATCACTGCAAGCAGTGACAATAGCAACAATCTTTTTTTCATTTGTTTTTAGCTATTAGTTAATTACCAAATTAGTCATCATTCAATGTGCAAAGGTAATATTTTTTTTCTTATTGACCTAAACATTATATATAAATATAGAAGATTTTTGATTTCATTTTATTAATGTTTGCTGCTTCATGCTACATATTCATGCAGTATTTTCAATAATTATGCAATCTCAAATATACGCTTACAAAACCTATAGTTTTTAGCCATTTCTCAAGAAGTGCCAGATCTCGGCTCGAGAAGTGCCAGTTCTCACCCCAAGATCTGGCACTTCTTCAATAGAGAACTGGCAGATCATGGTTTTCGAGAACAATAACAGCAAATGGGCAATATGCTGAAAGCGTATATTTATACAACATGCAAGAAGTATAGAAAGACAAGCTCGTTATTTGCATATTATCAATTTTTTTGCTACTTTTGCAAAAACTATTAACATTATATCAAAGATTATGAAATTTAGCGGATATGTACTGTTGGCATGCCTGACATTATCGACTGCAACAGCAACTGCACAAGACGCAGAACGTGCATCGTCAAGCATTAACTTGACCCAAAACAAAATTCCCAACACGATGATTGTCTTCGACGTAGAGGCAGAAGGCAAGAAACTGCCAGTGCGCTGGGGCATGGACGTTGCATGGGCTAACGAGCAGAACGTAAGGAAAGGCGTAAATCATATAGGCAAGGAAAACCTTTCAATTGTAAGAGGAAGTTTCCAGACAACCAAACCGCTCATCAACGACACCGACCTGACATCGGCGCAGATTACGATGCTGAAAGAGCGCATGAGGCTGATAAACATCGTGGGCGACACCGTTGACGTGATACTAAACGAGGACCAGGAGGCAGGCATAGACGAATACTATGTAAAGAACGGCAATGCCGACGAGTACCACTGGGCGGCATTAATAAACGCAAGCGTGAAATGGATTCAGCAGAACTATCCCAAGCATACCGTCATTGCCGTATCGCCATTCAACGAACCTGACTATGGTTGGGGACAGGGAAGCAAGTCTGACTTCAAGGCGATAGCAAAGATTCTCAAGGAAGACTATCCGCTGTTCAAGGACATTGCCATCACTGCCGGGAACACGCTCAACTGCGACAAAGCATTGGAGTGGTATAATGCCGTTAAACCGTATGTTACATGGGGAAACACCCACCAGCTTGCGGGTTCTTTTGACACATACGCCGGTTTCTTCACACAAGTAAAGAAAGACGGCAACATTGGCTATGCCGACGAGCTTCACAATGTGGGCGAGGCGATGATTGGTGCAGAGTATGGCATGGAGGCAGCCGTATGGTGGGGCTTTGACAGTCGCGCCCGTGGCGAGTTCTGTCAGATCAGTAACCACGGCAGCCGCATAGGTTATGCAGAGAGTCGCGACACATGGACGGCATCGTCGGTATATCGCAACGATGAGACCGGTAAGGTGAAGGCTTTCATCGGTTCGTCTGAGCGTCAGGCGAATACAGCGGAGCACGGTTTCATATCAAAAGACCGTGAGGTGTATTTCGACGGTCACGGTCCGATGCGCGAATACACCAAGGAGATACCTGGCGGAGCAAAGGGCAGTTATCAGAACGGACAGACCAATGCCGAGTGCGTGGTTGACATAACATGGGGCGAAGACGTGCAGCCGAGCGCAATCAACGGCCGATACAAGATAATGAACAAGGCAACCCTGTACGTCGTTTCCGTGTATGGCACCATGGACGGCAATGCAAATATCAGTCAGACAAAATACTCGGGCGGCAACCACCAGCTTTGGGATATAAAGCCTATAGACCAGCGTATCGGCGGAGACTATAGTTTTTACGACATCAAGAGCGCAAACGACGGATATAAGATGGACGTACTGAACCATGGACTTGGGCAAGGCACCAACGTCATAGCAATAAAAGGTGGCGGCTACAATACTTGTCAGCAGTGGTATCTGGAGTATGCCGGCAACGGATATTACTATATCAGAAGCCGCGAGAGCGCACGCTATCTGACGCTCAACACCAACGCCAAGCGCGACGGTATCAACATCGTGCAGTTCGGTCTTCTGCCAGGCACGAATTCCGATCGCCAACTATGGCGAATCATTCCTGCTGATGCAGAATGTGAGATTAAGGCACCGGCACAGCCTACAGGACTGAACGCAACGGCACAGGCTGCATCGGTAAAACTGGAATGGACTGCCAATACAGAGGAAGACATCGACGGTTACATGATTCTGAGAGCCGATGAGGGTAAGGACAACTGGAACACGATTGCAAGAAAGATAAAGGCTGCCAACTACATAGACAACACTTGTCAGCAAGGCAAGGGATATGTATATAAGATTAAAGCCATCGACAAGTCGGAGAACATGTCGGTTGCCAGCGAAACAACAGCAGCAACACCGACTGCAGAAAGAGGTGTCATTGCAGAGTGGCAACTGGAAGGCAACTTCAACGACGCTACCGCCAATGCCTTTGATGCCATCAGTCCAAATGCCATCAAGAATGTCAGCGGGCACAAGGACGGTTCCAAGGGAGCCAACATAGCTGCCACCCACATCCGTCTGCCTTACCAGATTGCCGATATGGACGAGATGTCTATCGAGCTATGGGCCAACTGGCAGATGAACAGCAACAGTTGGGAACGTCTGTTCGACTTCGGCAACGGAACAGACCAGTATATGTTCCTCACTCCGAGCAACGGCAGCGGCGTGATGCGCTTCGCCATAAAGAACGGCGGCAGCGAGCAGACCGTTGACTGCACCAGCAAACTGACAGCACGCAAATGGAAGCACATCGTAGTGACCATAGGCAAGGACAAGACCGCCATATACATTGACGGAGAACTGGCTGGCAGCAGCACTGGTATCACCATCAAGCCAAGCGACATACGTCCTGCATTGAACTACATAGGCAGAAGCCAGTTTGCCAGCGACCCATACTTCAGCGGATGGGTTGACAATATTAGAATATACAACTTCGCTTTGTCTGCAGAAGATGTCAAGGCTGCCATGAACGGAGAAGTGAGCGGAATAGAAAGCATTCCGACCGAGAACAGCAAAATTAACGCCATCTATGATCTTGGCGGAAGAAGGACTGACGGAATCGGCAATGGCGTTAATATCATCAAGACAAACAAGGGTGATAGCAAGAAAGTGTATATAAAAAGATAATATTCAAATAATTATTTATAATTTTGCAACGGATAATAACTAATGAACTAATCTCAGTTTTATGAAACTAAAATTTTACGCAATGGCATTAATGCTTTCAGCAGCGACTGCAAGCAATGCACAAAACACACCGGTAAGCCAGATGGAGAAACTGGACAGAGGTCTGGTAGTAGCATCAGCAAGTTCTGGACGATTTGTAAGTTGGCGACTTTTAGGTACAGACAACGACAACACCACATTCAAGGTGTTGCGCAATGGAACTGCCATCTATACAGCCACAACAAGAACAAGTTTCATGGATACTGCCGGTAACGCAAACAGCGAATATCAGGTGGTAACACTTCAGGACGGCGAGCCCGTTGATACAACCGATGTGGTGAAGCCGTGGTCAGGTTCTTATTTGCAACTGAAGCTCAACCGCCCAGCCACAACCAAGAACGTCAAAGGCTACGAGTACAGTTATTCGCCTAACGATTGCAGCGTGGGCGATGTTGACGGCGACGGGCAATATGAATTGATAGTGAAATGGGATCCGTCTAACTCACAAGACAACGGACATTCTGATTCCGGTTCTGACGAATGGACAGGCAACGTCATCCTTGACTGCTATGAACTGGACGGCACACAACGTTGGCGCATTGACCTCGGTGTGAATATCCGTGCCGGTGCTCACTACACACAGTATCTTGTATATGACTTCGATAAGGACGGCAAGGCAGAACTTATCTGCAAGACTGCTCCAGGAACGAAGGACGGTGCCGGCAACTATGTGAATCAGGCAGCCACAGACGAAAAGATAAAAGGCCATTCTAACAGCAACGACTTCCGCAACGGCAGCGGTCACGTGCTCTCAGGTGCGGAATACCTGACCGTATTTAACGGCGAGACAGGTAAGGCAATGCACACCATTTGGTACAACCCTAACCGTGCAGGAAACATGAACTCTGTTGGCGCACACCCTTCAGACAAGAGTTTCTGGGGCGACAACTACGGCAACCGTTCTGAGCGTTATCTGGCTTGCGTGGCATATCTTGACGGTCCTGACGCAAAGCCAAGTGCCATAATGCAAAAGGGCTACTATTCAAGAGCATACGTTTGGGCTGTTGACTGGGACGGTACTGCGCTGAAGACAAAGTGGTTGCACGCATCTGTGTCAACGACAAAGATTGAGCTTTACAACTCTGAGTTCAAAAAGACAACGAAATACAACACAAAGACATCTCGCCCAAACAATGCGGGCAGCAAGACTGCCTACAGCAACGGCAACCACAACATATCTGTGGCCGATGTTGACGGCGACGGTTGCGACGAGATTATCCATGGCTCTTGTGCTATCGACAACGACGGTAACCTGCTCTACGCAACAGGTTATGGCCACGGCGATGCTATTCATGTGAGCGATTTCGACCTTAGCAACCCAGGACTTGAGGTTTACCAAGTACACGAAAGCAGCCCATACGGTTGGGACCTTCACTGTGCAGCTACCGGCAAGATTCTGCAAAGCGGTACTGCTGACGGAGACACAGGCCGCGGATGTGCAGCAGACATTGACAACTCTAACGCAGGTGGCGAAATGTGGTGCTCTGCCGACAGAGGTCCAAGAAGCAGTACTACGGGACAAACAGTTTCGTCAAAATCTTGCTCTATGAATTTCCGCATCTACTGGGACGGCGACCTGCAAGACGAATTGCTCGACGGCAACAAGATTGACAAGTGGAACGGCAACGGTACATCACGCCTTCTGACTGCCAGCGGTTCATCATGCAACAGCACAAAGAGCACTCCTAACCTGTCGGCAGACATCTTGGGCGACTGGCGCGAGGAACTGATACTCTGGGACAGCAGCAACTCTTCAACACTGAACATCTACACTGCAACTTCAAACACCAGTTTCCGCGTGCCTACACTGATGCACGACCATACTTATCGCATGGGTGTGGCATGGCAGAACTGCGCCTACAACCAGCCTCCTCACCTTGGCTTCTATCTTCCTGATATGTTCAAGACTGAGTTTATAGCAGTTGAAGGTGATTTCATACAGAAAGTATCACTGGGCGACAGCATCGTTCCGCTGGTAGCAATATGGAAGAACTGCGCCGCTCCATCAATCGTGAAGTCAATCGCTCCTGACGGAACAGAGACAACAGGCGGAGCCATGAGCGGATTCACCTTCAAGATTGACAAGTATCAGAAGAAAGAGATTACACTCTCTGGCAAACCTGAGCAGCTTGGCGAGTATCAGTTCATCTTCAAGAGCGGTGCCAACGTGGCCGACAATAGCATCAAGCAAGATACCATCCGCGTAATCTGCATGGATCCAAGCGGCATCGAGGGCATTGAGAGCGACAACGCCGCCAATGGCAGCATCAACGCCGTATATAATGTTGGCGGTATGAAGACCACAGGAAATGCCAAGGGCATCAACATTATCAAGTACAGTGACGGTAGAAAGAGAAAGGTAATAAAGTAAAAACGTATTTTTTTACTGATATTCGTACATAATTCCCGTATTTCTTTGAACTAATAATAGTATCTTTGCAGAAAATAAACTGCATCTCGCCATAACATTCAAGCAAGCTTGATGATTCTGGACTCGATTTGTATTATCTTTGCAGAAAGAACTTATTAATTCAAAGAAATATGGGAATTAAATTTAAACAACTACTGATCGTCGCAGGCCTTCTGCTGGCAACCAATGCCACCGCCCGCGACACCTACAACTTCAATTCCGATTGGAAAATCGGCAAATCAAAAAAAACAGTTACCTTGCCACGAGCATGGAATGAGAACGAGGCCTATAAGGTCTATATCCATTCTATGAGCGATTCCGTAATCTGGTATCGCAAGAACTTCATCCTGCCAGAAAGCGCAGCAGGCAAGAAAGTGTTCATCGAGTTTGAAGGAGCACGCCAAGCAGCACTTGTAATAGTCAACGGCAAGGAGATTGGCTTGCACGAGAACGGAGTGATGGCATTCGGCTTCGACATTACAGATGCCGTGAAACCGGGCAAGAACCTTATCGAGGTGCGCACTGACAACGACTGGAAGTATCGCGAGAAGGCATCAAACTCAATGTTCCAGTGGAACAACAACAACTTCAACTCCAACTACGGCGGTCTGCCAAAGAACGTATGGCTGCACATCACAGACAAGGTTTATCAGACACTGCCGCTATACAGCAACCTAAAGACAACAGGTACATATATCTACGCCAAGGAGTTCGACATCCAAGGACATGCAGCTACAATCTGCGTGGAGACACAGGTGAAAAACGACACAGACCAGCCTGTAAAGCGCAGTTTGAAGGTTAACGTTGCCGAAATGGACGGCAAGACAGTCTGTGCCTTTGAGGGTGCTGAGGTAATGATACCTGCTTTCGGCACTGCCACACTGCAGGCTGAAGGCCGTGCGTTCGGCCTGCACTTCTGGAGCTGGGGCTACGGCTATCTATATAATGTGACAACATCTATCGAAAACGACGATGTGGTAACGACTACAGGTTTCCGCAAGACGGAGTTCAGGAACGGCATGATTTACCTTAACGACCGCGTGATGATGGTTCACGGCTATGCACAGCGCACCAGCAACGAGTGGCCGGGCGTGGGCATGAGCGTACCGGCATGGCTGAGCGACTACTCTAACGACCTTCAGGTGAAGAGTGGCGGTAACGTTGTTCGCTGGATGCACGTTACGCCATGGCGTCAAGATGTCGAGTCATGCGACCGCGTAGGACTTATCCAGGCAATGCCTGCCGGCGATGCCGAAAAGGATGTTGAGGGACGCCGCTGGGAACAGCGCGAGGAACTGATGCGCGATGCCATCATCTACTTCCGCAACAACCCGAGTATCCTGTTCTACGAGTGCGGCAACCAGAAGATTTCAAAAGACCACATGATTGCCATGAAGGAGATACGCGATATGTACGATCCGTTCGGAGGCCGCGCTATCGGCAGCCGTGAGATGCTCGACCGTCCAGAGGCTGAGTATGGCGGCGAGATGCTTTATGTGAACAAGAGCGACACCAAGCCTATGTGGATGATGGAGTACTGCCGCGACGAGGCTCTGCGCTGGTACTGGAACTCATGGAGCTATCCTTATCACAAGGAAGGCGACGGTCCGCTTTATCGCAATGCACCAGCAGGCGCATACAACCACAATCAGGATGAGTTTGCAAAGCAGCTCGTTGAGCGTTGGTATGAATACTGGCTGGAGCGTCCGGGCAGCGGAACAAAGGTGAACAGCGGTGGCGTGAAGATTATCTTCAGCGACACACAGACACACGGCCGCTCTGCCGACAACTACCGCGTGAGTGGCGTTGTTGACCCGATGCGCGTTCCGAAGGATGCATTCTATGCACATCAAGTAATGTGGGACGGATGGGTTGACGACCTGAAACCACGAACATATATCGTCGGTCACTGGAACTACGAGCAAGGATTCACCGTTCCTACAATCTACGTTGTTTCTAATGCGGAGAAGGTGGTATTGGTACAGGGCGACAAGCGTATCAATCCCGACAAGCACGAATACAGATTCCTGAGTACATTCAAGAACGTGAAATATACTCACGGCAAGCTTACTGCCATAGGTTATGACAAGAACGACAAGGAGGTTTCACGTCATGAGATACAGACAGCGGGCGAACCGGCACAGCTGAAGCTTACTCCTATCCTCAATCCAACGGGTTGGAAGGCCGACGGTCACGACCTTGCACTGGTACAGGTAGAGGTTGTTGACAAGGACGGACGCCGTTGTCCGCTCGACAACCGTCTTGTGAAATACGTTCTGAAAGGTCAGGGCGAGTGGCGTGGCGGTATTGCCAAGGGCAAGTTCAACCACGTGTTCTGCGACACACTGCCTGTTGAGTGCGGTATCAACCGTGTGATGCTTCGTTCAACAACGAAGGCGGGTGAGGTTACTCTTACAGCCAAGGCAAAGGGATTGCCGGATGCAAGCATCACTCTCAAGACCAATGCCATTGAGGTGGTGGGCGGTCTTACCAAGTACAAGCCAAGCGACGGTTTAAGGTGCATCCTCGACCGTGGCGAGACTCCAGCAGAACCGTCGTTCAAGCAATGGCGCCGTGGCGTGCAGATTGTTTCTGCCGAGGCTGGCAGCGGCAATGACCCTAAGCTGAGCTACGACACTTACGAGAACACTTCTTGGGAGAGTGCCAACGACCTGGAGAAGGCTTGGATAACCTATACGCTGGCAGAGGAGACCGTAATAGATGATATCTGCATGAAGACAAAGAACTTCCGTTCAAGCACCTACCCTATCGAGGTTTATGCCGACAGCGTGAAGGTGTGGGAGGGCAACACTCCAAAGGCTCTGAGCTACATACACATTCCTCTGAAGAATGCTCCTAAGGCAAAGAAATACACCATCCGTCTGCGTGGCGCAAGCTCTGACCGCGATGCTTTCGGTGCCGTGAAGGAGATGGACAGCCGCAACGACGAGAAGAAGGCACGTGGCGGACGCTCACTGAAGATTATCGAAATGGAATTCCTGAAGAATATGTAATAACATCCATAAAAAAGATGGGCACCTCTCTGAAGTGCCCATCTTTTTTGTTTATATAGGAAAAGAACTATTTAGTAGATAGCATCCTGCCATCGCTTGTAAGGCCAACTGCATTGACCTTGATTCGCGTTTCCTTACTGTTGTTGTAGAACGTGGCAGTAAAGCGACCTTCCTCATCTGTCCTTGCATTAGGATTCCAATAGAGTGTACGACGATGGTCAACAGGCTCTGCCGGCTGCTGAGTACTATAATCAGGATTATAGAACTGAACCGGATGGTTTATACCTTTGATTACAATGCGGCGGTCACGCGAAGTCGGCTGCTTGCCATCATCTGGAATAAGTTCAAACTCAACCGTTGCATCAGCTGTATATTCATCGCTCACCATCGTAGAGTCTTCATTGCGCGGTTCATAGTCGCTATAAACACGGATGTTCATCATGCGTTTCAGCTTTAGCATGTCGT
Organism: Prevotella sp.; assembly: GCA_045602085.1. Taxonomy (GTDB): domain Bacteria; phylum Bacteroidota; class Bacteroidia; order Bacteroidales; family Bacteroidaceae; genus Prevotella. The sequence goes on from JAZSAV010000020.1 coordinate 382,105, forward strand.
AAAGGGCGTATGGTGTGAACTTATTGAAATCACGCGTGCCGAATGGGTCGGCATCAGCTATGCTATAATTGCGGTAGAAAACGGTTCCTTTCACACGACCATCGACATTAAAATCGTCGTAGCGGCCCATATTTCCGTAAAGGAACTTACATATCTGTATAGGGAACTGGCGCATGTCGAACTTACCAAAGCTAAGTCCGTAGTCGGTTATATCGTTGTACAAATCGTAAGCATCGCATACGAAAGCCGGTTTGGTGAAGTCGATGGCACGGCGTCCGCGACGCTTTCCCTTGACATCGACGTTGCGCAACTGATGCACGTCGTTCTCCATCGACAAGTCGCTCATCTCCTCCGTGATAGTAGGAATTATGACATCCGGCGTATGGTCTTGGTAATAGCTGTACTTTGTGCTGTATCGAGGGTAGAACATATCGCGCTTGACGTAATAGTCGGGATAGGCATCCTCGTCCATAACTTTAGCATCCTGACGAGAGAGCATATTCTTCTTCAGAGAGTCTTTCTCCTTGTATGCCTTCATATTGAGATATGCTTGCCCATAGAATGGAGGTATCTGAAACTTATATCTGCCCTTCTCCGTTTTCTGAACCGAAGATGCTATATCAGTGCCAAGAATAACCTCAGCCTCAACCAGCACTTCGTGACGAAGATTTGAATGATTTACACCGAGATGACTGTTTGCCGACATAATAGAGCCATACTCAATGTTGCTCGTACCCTGTGCGGTTTCAACGGTTGCACCAATATCTTCAGTTGAATAAAACTCATCGGCAGTCGTTTCCGCTTCTGTTGTCGCTTCTTCTTCGAGTTCCTTCAGTCCCACCATACCGACACCGTTTTTCCATTCTCCAATTTCCTCAGGCTGAACTTCTGAAATAGAAAGCATTTTATATACAGAACCTTCTACCGTGAGCGTGGTTTCTGGTTCGTAGCGTCGCTTCATGTATATTGTGTCAGAAAGCTCCTGCCATTTGTATTTGCGCCACCCCTGCACCATCATCAGCAAGTCAAGGTCAGCACGGTGCTTGTCGTCGTCAGCCTCGAAATAATAGGCAGGATTGGCAATGAAGCCTTTCAGTTCGCTGCTCAGCAATAAGTCTGTCATCATATTGCCATCGTTATACGTAGGTTCGTCTGTACGCGTGTCTCTGATGGCAAGCGACAAGTTGGTTGGTTCTGTTACGCCAGCAGCCTTGACGCTGACACTAATCTGCTCGTATGGCGAATATGAGTTCTTTATTTCCGATTCTACTGTGATGTAATTGCCGTCATAGTCGTGATTGTTCACGAAAATCAATCTGTCTGAAAGCACCTGTCCCTTGGTGTCAAAGAGAGTAATATCGTTTACACCTGTGGGTAGTTGCGGTATGGTTATAGCTGCCTTACCAGAAGCATCGAAAACTACTTCTTGGAAGTGTTTAAGCACACCACGGCATATTATCGACAAACCATATTTGCGGTCTTGAGGCAATTGACTTGACGATATGGCGATACTACCCTCGCCCACTCGCATCGTAGCCCCAGCTTCTTCTGCTTTAGGCAAATTAAACTTGTATTCCTTGCCGCGCCAAGTGAAACTGGCACGCAGTCGTTTGCCTGCAGGAGTAACAACGAACGCTCCACGGCCATTATGACTAGTTGCGATGTCAGCCACTTTTGCATCACCTGCAGTAACAACACCTTTTATGTTTACAATCTCACCAAGTTGATTAGTCACTTCAAAAGCCACACGATTGGGCAATCCTTCTATCAGATTACCACCTTCGGGAAAGAAGTTGACTGTCAAATCTTCTTTCTTCGGCTTCTGAATACGTGTCTTAGGGCGCTGATAGGTGCGCTTATATGTATAGTCGCCAGCCTGTTCCGGTTTGGTATATACTGGCAATACTCGTGAATAGAGTCCGTCCCACTGGCGGAAGAAATCTGCTGCCATTTGCTTGTTGTAGAACGAAAACTTATCATCACGACTGTAACGATGCAGAGTTACATTGAAATTGAGCATCCACCGCGTGTAAGCACGTAGTTCATAAAAGCCTGAATAGAGAGAGTCGGTGAGGGCAAAGCATCCGCTGCCGAAACCCTTGTTGCTCACGATAACAGTCTGACGTTCAACAACAATTCCATCAGGAGAAAGCAACTCAACATAAAGAAGACGGCTCATGTCTGTAAACTTCAGGTCGTCTGCACGAACAACGTATGCCTTATACCACAGAGTATCGCCAACAAAGTAGCACATGTTATCTGTATGGACAAACACTTTCTCCTGAACCTGGCGTGTTGAAGACTCTTCCAATACACTGCGAATTTCTTCAAGTGTACGGTCGTCTGCCATAGCAGCAAGAGACATGATGCACATCAATAATGTAAAAAACAGCTTTCTCATATTTGTTATAGGTTTATATTCATTATTATTTGACGTCAGAAAGGAATGAAAGTTTAATACACCTCACATTATCTTACTACATATCCTTTCACTTCTCCCCTCCTTCGGAGGGGTCAGGGGAGGTTCACCATTTCAACTCCCCATATTTCTCCTTATACCATATCTGCCAGGCATTGATGAGATTCTGCCATAAGACGTAGGCGCCAGGAGCAACAGCAGCCAGAGGATTAAGGAATGTAACCGTAAGCCAAATGCCAACCACAGTGTTCTTCTGACCTAATGCCTGACCGGCACTGACACTATCGCCATAAGGGCGTCCCACTGCCTTACCAATAGTGAAAAGAACAAGTGCAACAGCAAGGGGGAGCATCAGAAGCCAGAACAGAGTCTCGCCGGCAACTGAAGAATGAAGGATGTTACGGAAGGTAAGCCCCGACACAATGGCAAGGTTGAAGCACCACATATAGAATCCTAAGTTCTTCATTGAACGGATTTTATCTGTAAAGCGGGGTATCAGTTTCCTGCTGACAAGGGCGAGCACCAACGGAACGACGAGAACGAGCGTAACGTTGCGCAGCACCGCCGCCATGGCAACAAGGAAGGTGATGTCGGCCGAGCGTTCTACCAAAGGGAAGAACAGTGGGATGATAACGGAAGTAACCACATTGGCTATTATCGTATAGATGGTCATAGAGGCAATGCTGCCGCCAAGTTTCTCTGTAACTACCGCCGCTGCAGCTGCCGTAGGACAGATGACGCAGATGAATACTCCCTCAAGGATAAGTTTCATGGTCGGGTCGGCCGTAAGGGTTATCACCCATACAAGCAAACCTGAAAGACAGATGCGTATTGCCTGAAGCCAGAAGTGCCAGGCACGAGGACGAAGGTCTTCTATCTGTATCTTACAGAAGGTAACGTAGAGCAACAGGAAAAGCACTAATGGCAGCAGGCTTACAGCAAACGGGCCTGCCACATCGCCTATCGGTTGCAGCAAAGGGATACTGGCAAAGAGGCAATAGACAGCTATACCAAAGTAGAGCGATACCAGCAACGACCACTTTTTAACTAAAGCAATAATACCCATAACGGTTGCAAAAGTACAAAAAAACCGCAACTGAGGACAACTTTTCCTTGCTTTTTATCGCAAAGAGACGAAAAAAGTCCGTAAACCGGATTCGATTTGCGGACTTGCCTATAAAACTTAAATTATGGAAAATTATGATTTCAATTTAAAAGAGTTCTCTATGCTGTTGAGCTCTTCTACAAATGCCTTGTCAACCTTAAGGCGCTGCTCTACAGCATTGCAACTATGAATTACGGTTGAATGGTCGCGCTTGCCTATAAGCTGACCTATGCGGGCTGCCGGCATCTTGGTGTATTTCTGTGCAAGATACATTGAAACCTGACGCACAACGACATAATCGCGCTTGCGACTCTTGCTCATGACGTTCTGCTGACTAACATTGTAGTGGTTGCATACACGCTCAATGATGTCGTCGATTGTAAGTGGTTTGTTGTCAACCTTCACAGCACGCTTGATGATGCGTTCGGCAAGACGCATGTCTATATTAGAGTTATAGACAACCGAATAGGCAAGCAATGAATTTATCACACCCTCAAGGTCACGCACGCTGCCATTAGCTGTCTCTGCGATATACTGAATGACATCGGAAGGAATATTCAAACCGTCGCGGCGACATTTAGAAGTCAGGATATCAACGCACAACTGCACGTTAGGCTGTTCCAGTTCGGCGATAAGTCCGCAAGAGAAACGTGTGAGCAAACGGTCTTCCAATCCTTTCAGTTCAATCGGCGGGCGGTCGCTTGCCAATATTATCTGCTTGCCGTTCATGAACAGATGATTGAAGATATGGAAGAAGGTGTCGAGCGTTCCCGGTGTCGTCCATTCCTGAATGTCATCAACAATGAGTACGTCTATCGATTGATAGAAGTTGATGAAATCGTTGAACACATTGCGTCTTACTGAGTCAGTGTATTGCACCTGAAACAAGCGGGCACTGACATAGAGCACGCGCTTTTGCGGATACATCTCCTTGCATTTTACACCGATGGCATTAATAAGGTGTGTCTTTCCGCAACCTGAAGGACCGAAAACGAAGAACGGGTTGAAGGTAGATTTTCCCGGATGCTCGGCAACCGACAATCCGACAGTGCGTGGCAACTTGTTGCTGTCGCCCTCAATGTAGTTACGGAACGTGCGGTGAATGTCAAGATGCGGGTCGAGGTCCTGTGGCGCTGCCGCATCAAGTGTTGAAGGCGACTGATTTTGCCTAACAGCAGCCTTCGGCTTGTCAATCATTACAGGTTCATCGGCATCAACTTCCTGAGTTATATTATTATCCTTATCGGTAACAACACGGTATCTCAGAGAGACCTTAGTTCCAAAAATACGGTTCAACGCCTTAGAAAGCAATGCAACGTAGTACTGCTCCAAGTATTCATATACATACATACTCGGAACTTGCACCAACAACGTGTTGTCCTTCTCATTAAAGGCTTCAAACACGATTGGCTGAAACCACGTTTTGAATTGCTGCTCAGTTACATTGTCCTTAATTAGGTTAAGGCAGTTGTCCCAAAGCGCCCTATGACGATTTACCATTTGGCGTTTATCAGTTAATAATAATTCTGAAACTAGATGTCTTGTTAGTTTTCGAGTGCAAATTTCGTTTATTTTTTTGAATTACGCAAATATCCGTTTTTATTAATCTGATGTTCAATTTGTCGTAACTCATTATCTATACGAGTGTTAAGAGCAGTTAACCGATTTTATTGTAACAAAACGATTTGCGTAATTGCAAGTCCTTGATTATCTTTGCATTGAAACAAAAAACCATCTTTTCACGATTTCGTGTGACAAAGATGGCTTTTTGCATTGAAATAAAGATAAATTCAATAGTTTCACGATTTCTAACGAAGTCATCTAAAAGCGACTTGCGTATTTAGACAAAATAAAAATTACTTATCTTTCTTGCCAAAAATCGAGAAATGTACATATCGTTTGGGACGTGCTTTCAAATCAATCATCAGCGAATCTGCATCGCGCATGGTGGCAGTCAGGTTGTTATAAAGGCTTGGGTCACGCATAAGCAACCCCAAGGTTCCCTCGTTGCTATTCAGTTTGTCAGTCATCTGCTTCACGTTTTCCAGTGTAGCATCAACCTTTGCCAAGGTAGCGGCAAGGTCGGCATTAGCCAGTTCGCCTGTTATCTTATCGGTATTGGCCAGCATGCTGCTTGCATGACTCATCATTTCAGGCATGTTCTTGTTAAGCCCTGCCATGAGTCTGTTCAGTTCTGTTGTCGTAGTGGTAAGGTCTGATGTTATCTTGTCAACATTGTGGAGCGAGTTTTTCACTGCCGGATCGGCAAGCAGAGTGTTTAAACTGCCCATTATAGAGTCAAGCTTTGGCAACACCTTTTCTATTGCAGGTATCATTGCCGACGCTTTTTCCAGTGCACCTTCATGCTTTCCGCCGCCGATAGTATCGCCAGGAGCAGCCATTTCTGCAAGATTGTCGGCAAGAACAAGGTTTACCTTTACGTTTCCAAGCATATCGGTCTCTATCTCTGCGCGAGAACCTTTTGGCAAACGCATCTCTTTGTCAAGTCCCATTGTAGCAACAATCTCACCCTTGCCACTATAATCGAAAGCGATATCCTTGATAACGCCCACCTTATATCCATTTGCGTAAACCGGACTTGATGAAGCGAGACCGCTGATATCCTTGAACTTTACATAATAGTTATTGTCGGCCGAGAACATGCTCAGACCTTTAAGAAACTGCAATCCAAAAAACAATACTACTACGCCGGCAATAGCAACAAGCGCAATCTGTACCTCTTTAGTGAAAAACTTCATATCTATGCTATTTATTTCTGTTCTGTTTAAATTCTCGTATCGCCTCGTTGACGTTCACCTTCACGCCGCCCTTGAAGGCAATGATAAAGGCTTGGGGGAACTTCTGTGCTATGGTTTTGCGCAGACGATATATTTCGTTATAGTCGGTTGACGCACCGCATGTATATTTATACAGACCACCCTCTTCATAACACTCAACGTTCTGCAGTCCCTTGAACACCTTGCTTTCTTGGGATTGGCGAACGCTCAGACTTAGGATCTGCACCTTGAACACTGGCTTGGCATCGACTGTTGGTGCCTTGGGTGCTTGTACCTCCACTGAAACCGGTTTTTCTCCATCCACCGTTTTCACGGTATCGGCAGCCGACTGTTGAGGTCTTGTTTCCGTCGGCTGGGATGCAACCTCTGTCGCAACAAACTTGGGCGCATTTTCCGTTATAGAACCGCCATCCTGACTTACCGCAGGTTCCGGTTGCTTAACCTCTGTTGCCACTTTGACCGGTTGCTTTGGTGTTGCCTGCACAACTGGCTGTGGCTTGGGAGTCACCGTCTGAGGCTTTGACGTTACCTGTTGCTGGGCAACAGGTTGCGTTTCGGGTACTCGAATAACCGTTCCTGCAGGTTTCAGTTGTCGCCTATACTCCATGAACGCCCGATATATGCCTCTTCCGTATGCCTCGACACCTGTCTTTGAGCGCAGGTATTTCTCTTCTGATGGAGTGGAAATGAATCCCAGCTCTATAAGACAACTGGGCATTGACGTCTCACGAAGAACAAGAAAACCTGCTTGTTTGACACCCATGTTGTTTCTGCCAGTAGCGGCACATGCATATTTCTGTACGAGCTGTGCCATATCGACACTCTTCTCCATGTTCTTGCTCTGCATCAGTTCAAAGATGATATAGCTCTCTGCAGAATTAGGGTCAAAGCCTTCGTAGTGTTGCTGATAGTTATTCTCGATAAGGATAACCGAGTTTTCACGCTTTGCCACTTCCAAGTTGGCAGCAGCCCTATGCATACCGAGCGTATATGTCTCCATACCCATTGCCTTCCTTCCTTTAGGCAGGGCGTTGGTATGAATGGAAACGAACAAGTCGGCCTTATTGCGGTTGGCTATCCTTGCACGTTCATACAGCGGAATGAACTTGTCTGTACTGCGAGTATATACGACCTTTACATCAGGGCAGTTACTCTGCACAAGCCTGCCGAAGGCCAAAGCCACATTAAGATTAATGTCTTTCTCCTTTGTATAGCGCCCCACGGCACCGGCATCTCTGCCGCCATGACCGGCATCAATTACAAGAACAAAACGTCCGTTGGCACTAACAGAAACAGGCATCAAGCCTATCAATAACAAAAGGAGAACCGCAATCTTTTTACATTCTACCGCCATACAATGTGCAAAATTAATCATTTCAGTTGTAAAACTCAAAAATATCAAAAAGTTTTATCATTTATTAAATGTATCTCCACGCCTGCGCCCTTACAATCGGCACCCATCGGTGGATTCAGTTTCGTTATCCTGAGTTCAAGAGACCCCGTTTTAGGGAACGCTTCAAAGACGGCCTTCCCTATTCTTCCCGCCACATGTTCGAGCAACTGCGAAGGTTGAGCCATTTCTCTTTTCACAATGTCATACAACCGTGCATAGTTGAGCGTATCGACAACGTCATCACTATGCATTGCCGCCTCAAAAGGATATGCCACGCGCAAATCAACGGTGAAGTCCGTTCCCACCGTCCTTTCTTGGGGCATCACCCCATGATTGGCATGGAAACGGACTTCACGCAAATAGATATATGTGTTCATAAACAAACAGTGTGTTTTTAAAAGGAGTGCGGGAGGCTGATTATCCGCAACGGCTTGAACCGCAACTCTTACAGATAAGACAACCTTCCTGGTAAATCAGTTTGCTACCGCAGTTAGGACACTCCTGACCCTTAGCCTCTGTACCATCGAGGATGTACTTCTTCAATGCACGCTCCACACCATTCTTCCATGTGTTGATGCTCTCACTCTTCAACTGTAGAGAACCTACGAGCTTGATGACATGGTCGATAGGCATACGATAGCGAAGCACACCACTGATAAGCTTTGCATAATTCCAATACTCAGGATTAAACTTCTCGCTCAGTCCTTCAACAGTTGTCTTATAACCACGCTTGTTCTCAAACTGGAAGTCATAGCGACTCTTGCCGTTCTCATCGGTCTGCTTGATAATCCTACCCTTGACTACAGTCTTTGGCAATACGATACCCTCGTCATCATCCTGCAAACCTGTGAAGATTTCGTATGGATAACCATTGAGCAATCCTACGAATGCCACCCACTTTTCCTTATTGTTCTGGAAACGTACAACATCGCACTCAAGTACCTGCGGACGAACCTCTGTTACCTCTGGTTGCTTACACGGCATAACCGGTTCCTCATCCTTCTTGTCTTTCTTTACCGAGATCATCACACCTGAGCGTGAACCGTCACGATAGATTGTACATCCCTTGCAACCTGAACGCCATGCCTCTACATACAGACGGTTTACAAGTTCCTCGTCAACATCATTAGGCAAGTTAACGGTAACACTGATAGAATGGTCAACCCACTTCTGGATAGCACCCTGCATACGCACCTTCATCAGCCAGTCAACATCATTGGCTGTTGCTTTATAATAAGGTGATTTGGCAACGAGCTCGTCAATCTCCTCCTGAGTATATTTTGCTGTTGAGTCTATACCGTTCTCGTTCATCCATGTGAGGAACTTGTGGTGATATACGATGTACTCCTCGAAAGAATCGCCCACCTCATCGGTAAAGTCAACATGAACATTCGTATCGTTAGGATTAACCTTGCGGCGACGCTTATATACTGGCAGGAACACAGGTTCGATACCGCTGGTTGTCTGAGTCATCAGACTGGTTGTTCCTGTTGGAGCGATTGTAAGACAAGCAATATTACGACGGCCATACTTCACCATATCCTCGTAAAGGGCTGCATCAGCATCCTTCAGACGATTGATGAAAGGATTCTGTGCCTCACGCTTAGCATCGAACACCTCGAAAGCACCGCGCTCCTTAGCCATCTCGACAGACGAACGATAAGCAGTAAGCGCCAATGTCTTGTGTACTTCAACAGAGAAGTCGATAGCCTCTTGAGTACCATAGCGCAATCCCATGGCTGCTATCATATCGCCCTCGGCAGTGATGCCCACACCTGTACGGCGGCCCATGCCGCTCTTACGCTTAATCTTCTCCCAAAGATGGAACTCTGCACCCTTCACCTCCTGGCTCTGCGGGTCAACACCAATCTTTCCCATTATCTTGTCAATCTTCTCGAGTTCAAGATCTACAATGTCGTCCATTATGCGTTGTGCAGCAAAAACGTGTTTGCGGAACAATTCGTAATCGAAATACGCATCTTTTGTAAACGGATTAACAACGTAAGAATAGAGGTTTATTGACAACAGACGGCATGAATCGTAAGGACACAATGGAATCTCACCGCAAGGATTGGTTGAAACGGTGCGGAAACCAAGGTCGGCATAACAATCAGGAATGCTTTCGCGCTGAATAGTATCCCAAAACAGCACACCTGGTTCTGCACTCTTCCATGCGTTATGTACAATCTTTCCCCACAATGCCTTAGCGTCAATCTCCTTCTTATGATCTGGGGTTGCGCTGTCGATAGGGAACTGTTGCATGTATGGTTTGCCTTCCACTGCCGCACGCATGAAATCATCGTCAATCTTTACAGAAACGTTTGCACCAGTTACCTTTCCCTCCGTCATCTTGGCATCAATGAAAGCCTCACTGTCAGGATGCTTGATGCTTACTGAAAGCATAAGCGCACCACGACGACCGTCCTGAGCAACCTCACGGGTTGAGTTGCTGTAGCGTTCCATGAACGGAACCAAACCGGTTGAAGTCAGTGCAGAGTTGTTTACAGGCGAACCCTTCGGACGAATGTGACTCAGGTCATGGCCTACTCCACCGCGACGCTTCATCAACTGTACTTGCTCTTCGTCAATACGCATGATTGCACCGTATGAGTCGGCATCACCGTCAAGACCAATCACGAAGCAGTTGCTAAGTGAAGCTATCTGATGGTCGTTACCAATACCTGTCATCGGACTACCTGCAGGAATAATATACTTGAAGTGATCAAGCAACTCGAAAATCTGCTCTGGACTCATCGGGTTGTTGTACTTCTTTTCAATGCGTGCTATTTCATTAGCAATACGCCAATGCATATCTTCAGGAGAACGCTCGAAAATATTTCCGAAGCTATCCTTCATAGCGTATTTGTTCACCCACACGCGAGCAGCCAGTTCGTCGCCGCCAAAGTATTTCAACGAGGCTTCGTAAGCCTCATCATAAGAAAAAATGTTTTTAGGTTCCATGTCTTACGTTAATAATCGTGACAAAGGTATATACTTTTCCGCATATAAAAAAATTTTTTTTGGAAAACTTTTTCAGATTTTTCCGTCCAAAAGTTTTCCAAAACGGATAACTTTTTATATATCACTGCAATGTGCAATTTGAATAAAGAATTATTAACTAAGCCAACCACTCTTTACTTGTTTTAAACCTATCGTTTGACAAACCAAAACTATTTGATATGCTTTTGGTTAAAAGACATTTTAACGTATTCGAAACCTTTATGCATCTCAAAAGATAGGTTTTACGTGTCTAATAAACTGTACGTCAATGCATTATTATCAACAATAGTACTTTACAAAGATTAATATCACTCCGAAATATTTTAAGTCTAATGACCGAAAACCAACCGTTCAATGCTTACTTTCTGAATTACTGACCGATAATTATATGAAGAATGACGATTTTCCATTCCTATAATAAAATAAACAAATGATAAATTTGTAGGCAAAACAAACAATACTACATACCATATTAATATTTAAGACAAAATTAACCCTTTAAACTATGTTATTATGAAAAGATTAATCTACTTGACACTAACAATGCTTTTCGTATTTGAAGTGGCATCTGCACAAAGTTATCGCAGATGGGATTTCACGAAATGGAGTCAACAAACTATTGACAACCTTAAAGCCGAAGCAGCCAAAGAAAGACCAGCAGAAGGTTGGAGCGACATTGAAGCTGCAAAGAACGACGTGGCAGGCGCCGTTGCACCTGATGCAACAAAAGAAAAATGTTTCTGGTATGCTTCTTCTGAATTTGGCGCCTTGAAAGCAAACGGTGAGGAAATTGAAGAATTGCGCGGTCTGACATTTGGCGAAGGCTATAGTAAAAACCGTTCATTGGCAATTGCTGTAGACTATGCATCTACAGCAATCGGAACCTATGCCGGTCCACAGTACCTATGGCTAGGCGGTGGAAACAAAGCTGCAGGTAGCCGCCTTATGTGTTTCACTATTCCTAACGTTACCATCGGACAGAAGATGACCTTTGTCGTTGAATCACACAGAAGCGGACAAGGCAGAGGTATCGGACTTTATGTCAACGATGTAAACGACGACGCCAATCGCATAGGCGATGCTTTCACTCCAGACGCACAGGAAACATACACTTGGGAGAACTGGTCTTTACCAGAGGGTGTAACAGATGAAGACGGCGACGGCATGGTTGATATTCTCGTTTACAACACAAACGGTTGCCATATCTACAGCATAGAGATTGGAGAAAACATGGAAGCTCGCAATGTGGGCTACCTGTACAATGGCGATCTCAGTTCTGAACTTGCTTATAACATACTACTTGAAGACCATAATAATAAGGTAACAGCCATAGAGGCAAACAAAGCTTTTACACTTGAAGATTTTAGTTCATTTGAAACATTAGTTATTAGTTCAACAGTTAGTAATGAAGATGCAATAGCATCATTGAAAGGCATTCAGCCCTTCCACCCTATTCTTAACCTAAATCCTGCACTGTATGCAAAATGGGGCTACGGCGAAGCTATAGACGCCGGAATCCCATTTGCAACAGTGCGTAACAACAGCCACCCGCTTTTCAATGGTATTGAACTTATAGAAGACCCAGACGCAGCAACTCCAACATTTGTTCTTGAACTGACAAGAGAGCTGCCTTTCCAGGGTTTAACACTCAGCGGTTTATTTGCCAACGACCCTGTATTGGCATACGCATATCAGAACGAGAGCGTAATAGCAATACATGCGCATAACCTCAACCACAACGGTTATCTTTATATTCCTTATACACAAGAGGCTCTTTCTGTGGCTGCTGCGCCATACATCATAAACAACGCGGTCGGTTTGCTGGCAAGTTCAAAAGCACCAATAACACAGGCTCCAGCCCCATCGTTCACGCTTGAATATGAGCATTTGAACACCTTCGTGTCATTGAAGAGCAATGTTCCTGGTGCGCAGATATTCTACACCACAGATGGCAGCACTCCTACATTGGAAAGCACTCCTTACACAGAACCTATCAGCATAACATCAGAATCTACCGTAAAGGCTATCGCTATTGGCGACGGTTATCTGCTCAGCGAGGTTTCCGAGAAGCTCATTGACATACGCCAGATGGCACCTATGCCTACATTCTCAATGGCAAACGAAGATGGAAAGACTATTGTCTCTATCGCTTCTGAATTAGAGGCTGGTCAGATATACTATAACTACAAGGGTTCTGAAGACAAGGCACAGAGCACACTCTATTCACAACCTATAGAATTTAGACTTGGCAAGGATATCTACGCCTTTGTTGTGGCCGACAGTTTCCTCAACTCTAAACTCGCAACGGCTAAGGTCATGGTAAAGAATCCTAAGGTGCGCATCGACGTTTTGTCAAAGATGGATGCCAACAAGGAAGAATATCTGAACCACACCAATCCTGACACACGAAACACCGACGGCACCGTAGGTTATTATTTCTCTTGGGGCAACACAAACGACTATCCTTACTACGATCCAGCAGGCGACCAGATTGTTACCGGTTCTGACGGCATTAGCGACAGCGTTATTCACACTAAGCTCAATGCTGAAGAAGTGGTTGACATCGAGAACGGTTGGAGCGTTCGCTCACGTGGTCACAGAATCAGTTGGGAAGCCAACAACCCTGGCATGAAATACGGTGATGCCAACGGCTTTAATCCAGAGACCGTTAACGATGAAGATGCTTATCTGCCTGTTACAAGTTATCTTGTGCACCTCTATGATTGGGACAAGACCTATCCTAGCAGTGCAATCATTCAGACAACTAACAAGTTTGCTGGTCCATTCGACATCGTGGCATACATTGCCAACTGCCAAGGCGGCAATCCACGTCCTAAGGTTGTATTTGAAGTAGCAACAAGCAACGACGACAATGCCACATGGACTGTTGTTGGCGACACATGCGAATTTGACCAGCCACGCCGTATCTACCGCAAGTACACCCGCAGCTATGAAGGTACAGAAGAGGTTTATGTACGCGCAAGAATAGCAAACGATGGTTCTCGTGCTGGCTTCTACAATATCTACATAGCCAACGAGGGCGTTGAGTCAAAGAAGATTATCGAAGAACAGGCAACAGGCATCACCAACATCAACAATGATGCTACAAATATGCCAGAGGCTATCTACGACTTGAAGGGCATCCGCCAGTCAACGCTCAAACCTGGACTGAACATCATACGCAACTCTAATGGTTCAACCAGAAAGGTTTTCATCAAATGATAAGCAAAAGGTTTTCATTATTAGCGGCAGCATCAGCTGCCGCTTTTACGCTTCATGCCAATCCTGCCAATCAGGGTTTGATTGAAAAACTGGATCGTGGCGTTGTTGCTTTGCCAGCATCAGGTTCTGGCATTTTCATCAGTTGGCGCTTTCTGGCTACAGACGATGAAGAAAATACTCGTTTTGAAATTCTGCGCAACGGCGAGAGCATTGTAAAGAACAGGTATAAAACAAACTACACAGACCCTTCCGGGAATAAGAATTCAACATATCAAATAGTAACATTCATCGACAATCAAGCCGTTGACACTACCCAAGCCATATCGCCATGGGGCGTAAAGTACAAGAAACTTGTTCTTCAAAGACCTGCAAAGGGAGCAAATGGAGGCAATTACGACCCCAACGACTGTTCTGTTGGCGATGTTGACGGAGATGGAGAATATGAGATTTTCGTAAAATGGAATCCCTCTAATGCAAAAGACAATGCACAGGATGGAGTAACCGACAACGTTTTCATCGACTGCTATAAGTTAGACGGAACAAAACTTTGGCGTGTTGATTTAGGGCGCAACATCAGAGCCGGAGCACATTACACACAACACATGGTATATGACTTTGACGGAGATGGCAAAGCTGAAATGATGTGCAAGACAGCCCCTGGTTCTATCGACGGAGAGGGGAAATATGTAAATAGCGCTGCTACAGACACAAACATCAAGAACGCCAACAACTCTTCAGTCCATCGTAACAGCGGAGGTCGAATAACAGGTGGACAGGAGTGGCTCACCGTGTTTGACGGACAAACAGGACGCGCCATTCACACAATATTCTATAACCCTAACAGAAACACCACGTATGGCGGAGCTGCTGACGGTTCATTCAATTGGGACGACCGAATCGGTAAAAATGACAAGGCAAGTTATGGCAACAGAGGTGAGCGCTATCTGGCTGCCGTCGCACATATTGACGGTGCTGACAAACCAGCTTGTGGCATCTTCTGCCGTGGCTATTACACATTTGCCTTTATATGGGCAGTTGGTTTTGATGGCACGCAGCTGCATCAGCGTTGGCTAAATGCTGCAAAGTCAAAAACCAGCTATACTCTGACAACTTATAACGAAGAAGGCAAAGGCTCTTCCAAGTCCTATACAGCCAACAAAGCGACAAGTGGAGGCGGCAGCAATACCATATACGGCAACGGCAACCACAACATGTCGGTTGCTGACGTTGATGGTGACGGTTGCGACGAAATAGTATGGGGAGCATCTGCTGTCGATCATGACGGTAAATTGCTGTATGCAACTGGTTTTGGCCATGGTGATGCTTTGCATCTTAGCGACCTAAATCCAGAACGCCCAGGATTAGAGATGTTCCAAGTACATGAAGGCAAAGGCAAATACGCATGGGATGTGCATGACGCTGCCACTGGCGAGATTATCCATAAGGGAGGACCGGAAGGTGTTGACAACGGCCGAGGCATTGCTGTGCAGCTGGATGCCAAGCACCATGGTTTCTACTTTAATTCAGGAAAAGACAAGAGTCAACGAAGTGCCGTTACCGGAGAGGTCATGTCTAATGGAACAACATCCAACAACTTCCGTGCTTATTGGGACGGAGACCTGCAAGACGAGTTGCTCGATGGCAACAAACTGACCAAATGGACAGGCAACGGTACCAAGGAACTGCTAAGGTTCTCAAGCCTAGGCCCAAGCTCTACTTGCAACGGTTCAAAGAATACACCAAACCTAAGCGCCGATATCTTTGGAGACTGGCGCGAGGAAATAATATTGTACAAGGCATCTGATACAGAAACTTGTCTGGCCATCTATTCTACGAACACTCCAACCAACTATCGCATGCCTACACTCATGCACGACCATACCTATCGTATGGGCATTGCTTGGCAGAACTGTGCGTACAATCAGCCTCCACATCTCGGCTATTACCTGCCTGACGCAATGCTGCCTCGCATCCTTTCTGACGAGAAAACAATAACTGTAAGCAATATTGATGAAATAGACCAGACTTTCATTACACGCTACACGTCGAAAGTCAGTATCAAAGGATGCCAGTTGTCAGATGGCACAACAATGCAAGAACTGCCTGGCAATCTGGAATGTGCTATTGACACAGAAACCAGACGAATAACCATTAAAGGCAAGCAAAAGGAAATAGGTTGCTACAAGTTATTGTTTGCTTTGCAAGGCATGAACGGCGAGAACGTTAACGATACCATCACATTAAACGTTATGTCTCCGACAGGAATCAAAGACGAAACTATTATGGTGGGAACGCCTAGCTTAGACGTAATTTACGACAGCCAAGGCCGGAAGCGCACAAGCATACAGAAAGGTATCAACATCTTACGCCGTGGCAACAGATACATAAAGATTATAAAGTAAATTTCTCATAATTACGTGAAGAGGCACGGACGGGAGCATTTCCCGACGTGCCTCTTATTTTAATTTCCAATCGGTGGCATTAGAACGTTGTAATGATATTACGTCCTTTGCTTTTTCATGACCGTCGAAGGCGTAATGCCAAATTCCTTCTTAAACACCTCGCGGAAATGCCCCATCTGGTTGAATCCCGTCATATAAGCTGCTTCATTTACATTATACCCACCACTTTCCAACAACTGGTAGCATTTCTGCAACCTGCGCTTGCGTATATATTCCTTTGCGGTAAGACCCGTCAGTGCCTTTATTTTTCTGTAAAGCGTTGTATGGCTCATATTCATCTTGTCCGTCATAAACGGCATGTCCAAGTCCTCACGCATTATATTTTCCTCTATCACTCTATCCAGACGTTGAATAAAGTCACGGTCCATGGCATTCAAGGTTATCTGTACTGTAGCCTGTTCTTTTTCGCCATGCACAGGACCAGACAACTCTCCATGAGCAAACTTCTCACTAAGTTTTTCAGCCATTCTTCTGCGAGCAGAAAGCAGATTGCGTATTCTGCTATTAAGCAGTTTTGCGCTGAACGGTTTTGTCATATATGAATCCGCTCCGCAATCATATCCTTCCTCTCTGTCTGCAGTAGAGTCCTTTGCTGTCAGTAATATCACCAATATATGACTGGTATTGATGTCCTCCTTTAGTCGCTTCACCATGTCAATGCCATTCATTATAGGCATCATTATGTCACTAACGATTATATCTGGCATGCTGTCAGAAGCCTTTTGGTATCCGTCTTCGCCGTTCTCTGCCATCAGTATCCTGTACTCTTCGCCTAGCGATTCTGCTATATACTGCCTTATATCTTCGTTGTCTTCAACAACAAGAAGGGTTGGCCTGCCATCTGTTTCTTCTGCCTTGTCTGTTGCTTCTTCTGTAAACGGAACCTCTACCGGCTCGTCGTCCTTGTGCAAAGCGTCTGGATATTTATTGTCTATAAGGAACGAAACGGTGAAAACACTTCCTACACCTATTTGACTATCAACAGACAACTCTGCCTGATGCAACTGAGCAAGCGATTTCACCAACGCCAAGCCGATACCGGTGCCGGAAGCATGTTGTGCACTTTCTGCCTGATAGTATCTGTCAAAGATATGAGGCAGCGCACTTTTTTCAATTCCGCAACCTGTATCCCTGACCGAAATGCTGACACTTGCATCATCTACCCTTACTGCCACTTCTATTAATCCGCTTGGGGTGTACTTCACCGCATTAGACAGCAGATTGTTCATAATAGTCGTTACCACTTCCGAATCGAAATATATATGCGGTATCTTTTGTGCCACATCAAGCCTAACCTCAACCTTGTCGTTGCGCAGGAGTTCTTTATAGTTAAGGGCTATTCCGCTTATGAGCTTGCCTATATCGTCTTTTGCAACAACCAGATGCCTGTTCTGGGTTTCTGTCTTCCGGAAATCCAATATATCGTTTATAAGGTTTTTCAGTCGCTGGGCACTGTTGTTTATTGTTGTCACCTTTTTCCTATATGCGTATGGCAGTCTTTCATCGTTTACCAAATCTTCTAGCGGTCCCAGTATAAGCGTAAGAGGAGTGCGCAACTCATGTGTTATATTTGTAAAGAAACGTAGCCTTTCTTCGTTCAATTGCTGTCGTTGGCCACTTTCTATTCTTTCCAACTGCAATGAATTCTGCAGCTTTAGCTTTCTCTTGTATTGCTTGAATATCAATAAGACTACACCTACAACTACCAATATGTAGAAGGCGTATGCCCATGCCGACTTCCAGTAAGGCGGTGCAATGGAGATTTCCATCTGTGCTGTTGAAGCCTCATCCCAATCCTGACTCTTAAGTTTCGCTCTCAAAGTAAAAGTATAATTGCCCGGGTTCAGACTTCTGAACATCACATCATGGTCGTTGCCAGTATAATACCATTTGTCTGAAAGGCCTTTCATCATATATGAATACTCCACATTCTCCGCCTGGGCATAGTCATCCACAGCAAAAGCCAACCGAAGCGTATTCTGGTGGTATGGAAGGGTTTGGGGTTGCGAGGTTATGAGATTGTATGGCCGTGAGGTCATGAGGTCTTTGGAAGAAGACGGATTATAAACCTCACATAAAGTTATCTTAACTTGTGACACCTGTTGACTGTGTCTTATCTCGTCTGGATTAAAATAGCAAACACCGTTAGGAGAACCAAAATACATCAGTCCTCCACTGGTCATTGCCGACGATGCATCCTGAAATCCACTGATATGCACATTATCGTGCTGACTGTAATTATAGAATTGTTCCGTTTCCGGATCCAGACACGCTATGCCTTTGAAGGTACTTATCCATATTCTGCCGCGAAGGTCTTGAAGGATGGCACTTACATGATTGTCGCCAAGGCTATTGCGCGTATCATATATTTTTATCTTCTCCAGGTCATATACATCTTTTATATATACAAGTCCTTCGTTTGTTGCCATCCACAGCCCTCTGCTTCTGTCGGCCATTATATGATTTATATTGTTTGAAGGCAGCCCCGTCGCAACATTCAGCATCTTTGTCTTCATTGTCTTCTGATTAAGCAACACGGCACCACGGCCTTGCGTTGCTATGAACATCTCGTCTGCCGAGATTCTTAAAAAGCCGCTAACCGGCGCCCGTTCTAAAAGTCTGTCTATCTCATGTTCATGACTGACACTACCTTTATCATAAATGCAGACACCAAATTGGCTTCCTATCCATATGCGTCCGTCATTGTCTTCATAAAAAGAGTGGATATCAGGCACCTCATGACCTAAATCTATAGATTCAAACCGATGTGTATGAGTATTGAAGCGCACCACGCCTTCGTCTTCCATACCCATCCACACATATCCCTTGCTGTCGGCCAGCATACATCTTGGGAAGGAATGCGAGCGGCTTTTCATGGCGTCTATCCTCCATTCGCCTAGCATTTTCTGACTATTAGCCTGTCCCTGCCAAAGACTCAGTTCATCGACACTGCCCAGCCACAGCCTGCCTTCATCATCGCTTGCCACGGCATAAGTCCGCTTAAGCCTGTTGTTGCGGTCGTAATAATCCAGCGTGTGTATGAACGGCTTCTTGTTTGGCAGGAAGTCTACTCCTGTGCTATGGTTGCCAATCCAGATGTTCCGATAGCCGTCTTGCAAAATACAACGTGTGTTTATCGACGACAATTCAACTTCCGCATCTTCCCAAACAATCCGGTTTGCTATATCAGACAAGTCAACGATATCTATTCCGCCCATGTCTGTAGCCACCCATATTCTGCCGTCTGCCATTTCCTTAATGTCATAGACATTGTCGCTTATATTGGCATTGGTGTTCGAATATGATTTACGTACAACCTTTCTGAAGGTTTCTGTTTCTGCATCATAAAGAGCAGCGCCGCGGTCTGTTCCGACCCATATTCTGCCGCTTTTATCTTGATAGATGCAGCGCACATTGTTGCCCGGTATGCTCGAATCGTTGTTGTTGTGCAGGAATCTCTTTACTTCAGCCACCTCATAATCATCCGGCGATTTCAATGTCAGTATGCTCATGCCGTCTTTTCCGTGACCTAAAAACAGATTGTCATTGCCGTCATACAGTCCGCAACGGCATCCGCTGCGCTCCGTTTGCTTCAGCGTAACCACTTTGTTGGTCATGCAATCCAGATGCTGAATTTCTCCATTACCATAAATAAGCCACATGCCTTGACGGCCATCATCAACAATCGAGGCAATAGAATAGTCTATAAGACTGTCGCCTACAGTCTCGTTGCTGAAACGACCTGTCTTATATGAGAAGTAACGCAAACCGTTTTCCGTACCTACCAGCATCCTGTCGGTATGCTTATCGTAGCATAGCGATAGTATCTTGTCGTTGTCATTGCCTATCTGTTCGCGCCAGTAGGCATTGCACATGTTTCCGGCTATTCGGTTCAGACCAGACTCTGTGCCCACCCATACATATCCATGGCCGTCTATCGCAAGACAGAGCACGAAATTATTAGAGAGGCCGTCTTTCATGCTTATCTGCCTCTCTACAGAATAATACAGTTTTTTATTATCATCAATAGCGTCTGCCAATATACCTTGCGGCATCAGCGCACACATCATTAGCAAAATAATGATACGAGTAAACATAGTATAATAGATTCTTATGCTTTAGTAAATTAGTTTGTTAGTTGCAAATATACAACTTTTTAGGCAGACTAAAAAAGAAAATCGGTTTTTTGTAGTATCTTTGCATAAGATAAACTGCATCTCGCCATAACATTCAAGCAAGCTTGATGATTCTGGACTCGATTTGTAGTATCTTTGCATAACATATAATACGAATCTCAATATGGAATCTATAAAAAACAGAAAGACAATAAGGAAATATTCAAGCAGAGAGGTTAGCGACGAACTGCTTAACCGCCTGCTCAGCGAGGCTGCACGCACACAGACAATGGGAAACCTGCAGTTGTATAGCGTGGTCGTAACTCGTTCGGCTGAGGGCAAGGAGAAACTTAGTCCTGCCCACTTCAACCAGCCCATGGTAAAAAATGCGCCTGTCGTGCTTACCATTTGCGCCGACTTCAACCGCACATCCACCTGGTGCCGCAACCGCAAGGCGGAACCGGGTTACGACAACCTGCTATCGTTCTTCAACGCTTCTATCGACGCACTGCTCTACACACAGACATTCTGCAACCTGACAGAAGAGGAGGGACTGGGCTATTGCTACCTTGGCACAACAGTATATATGCCGCAAATGATTATCGATGCCTTGCAGTTGCCGCAGCTGGTCATGCCCGTAGCTACAATCACTTTGGGATGGCCGGACGAAGACCCGGCACTCACCGACCGCCTGCCATTAGATGCTTTCGTACATCAAGAGCAGTATAAAGACTACACACCCGAAAGCATCGACCGTTTCTACGCCTACAAGGAGAACCTTGAAGAAAACAAGCACTTCTGCGAGATAAACAACAAAGAAACGCTTGCACAAATCTTCACCGACATACGCTACACAAAGAAGGACAACGAGGCAATGTCGGTTGGATTAATGGAGGCGTTGAAAAAACAGGGATTTATCAAATAAAGACTCATACTCAGCTTAATTTATAAAAAATCTACAATGACTACAACTATTACTTTCCTTACATGCATTGTCCTATTGGGAATATTACTGATTTGGACAAAAAAGAACCTTGACGCCAAAAGCAATGAGTACGAAAGCCTATTAAGGTCGATACTCAGTCCCATCTGCATCGTTGACGAAAACGGCAAGCTAATAAACATCATCAACAAGAAGTACGTCAAAGAGAGTGCATTCGACGTTGACGACAACAAAGAATTCTACCTCACCTCAGTAATAGAGCATAGAGAAGACGAAGAGCGTTTCCTGAAAAATCTAAGCGACGTAATAAACCAACGAGAATCAGGATACGTCAATCAAGATTTCATAATTACTGACCAGTTGGGAACAGAATACAGGGCACTGCTTCATATTGTATATTACAAGAAAGGACAGGCATACGTATTCTTCAACAGAGTAAGATTGCCAAAGGGTTAATAAAAACAATTATCATTATAAAACAAACAAGGGAGTTGATTCGAATCAACTCCCTTATATTTATGATAATCTATTGTTTATTCAACAATGATTGGCTTGTACTTAGGAACAAGAGTCTTCATGATTGTCCATGCCAACAGATAAGCAACTGCACAGATGCAGAATACAATCATATAGCTGGCTGGCTTGCCCTCGAAACCAAGGAATGTGAATGCTGCACCCTGACCCTCAGCGTATGTGAAGAGGTTTCCGGCACCCTTGTTGATAAGGAATGAGCCTACACCACCAGCCATACCGCCGATACCTGTGATAGTAGCGATTGTTGACTTAGGGAACATGTCACCGATTGTTGAGAAGAGGTTAGCAGACCATGCCTGGTGTCCTGCACCTGCAAGACCGATGATGATTGCTGGCCACCATGCTGAATAAACGCCCAATGGCTGAGCAAAGAGAGCTGCAAGTGGGAAGAATGCGAAGATAAGCATTGCCAACATACGGCCTGCGTATGGGTTCATACCCTTCTTGTCAACGAAAATCTTTGGCAGATAACCACCACCGATAGAGATGAATGTAACGATAGCATAGAGAACAACGATGAGCATGATACCCATTGGGTCGCTTGACTTATAGCCATACTGATCAGAGAAGTAAGCTGGTGCCCAGAAGAGGAAGAACCACCATACACCATCGGTGAAGAACTTACCTGTGATGAACGCCCATGTCTGACGGTATGTGAAGCACTGCAAGAAAGGAATTGTCTTCTCTTCCTTTACCTCTGCCTTAGTAGCAGCTGCAGCATCTTCTTCATCCTGATTGATATATAGAAGCTCTGACTCGTTAACGAACTTAGACTTCTCTGGCTTCTCATAGAGGAATACCCAGAAGAACATCCAAATGAAACCTAAAGCACCGATGATGATGAATGCCATTTCCCAACCATAAGCCTCAGCAAGCAGAGGAATTGTTGCAGGAGCAGCAAGAGCACCTACTGATGCACCGGCATTGAAGATAGATGTAGCGAAAGCACGGTCTTTCTTTGGGAAATACTCTGCTGTCACCTTGATAGCTGCAGGGAAGTTACCAGCCTCACCAGCTGCAAGAACGCAACGGCAAATCAAGAAGAGCCATACGCTGACACTTGCTACTGCAAGCGCTGCAGCAGAACCTGTTTCAACTGCCTTCATTGCCTCTATTGACTCAAAGCCTTCGATGTGCATTGTTGCCCAACCGCAACCAGCATGCAAGCAAGCACCGAGCGACCAGATACCAATAGCCCAAAGATAACCCTTCATTGTGCCCATCCAGTCAACAAATTTACCTGCGAAGAGCATGAACACAGCATAGATGATTGAGAATGTAGCTGTGATTGTACCGTAGTCTGCATCAGTCCAGTGGAATTCTGGCGCGATGAAGTCCTTCCATGTTAACGAGAGCACCTGACGGTCGAGGTAGTTGACCGTAGTAGCCACAAAGAGCAACGAACAGATAATCCATCTGTGGTAACTCATTTTAGATGTTTGAATTTGACTCATTATTTTATTAGATTTTAAAAATTAGTTTCGTAGTAAAAAGTTCTGTCTGCAAAGATAATAAAAAGTTAGGAGTTAGGAGTTAGGAGTTAGGAGTTTTTTGTTAAAGTTTTATATTTTTTCCTATTATCTCTTATTATCACTCCATAAGATATATCCTTTTCACTCTGTTGCTGACACTTGTCAATACCTCATACGGTATTGTTCCTAAGGCATCTGAGAGTACAGACACTGGCAGATTGTTGCCAAATATCTCAACCATATCGCCTTCCTTGCAGTCTATCCCCGTAACGTCTATCATTGCAACATCCATACAGATGTTTCCAACATACGGCGCCTTGCATCCATTAACAATACAATAGCCGTTGCCATTACCAAGGTGGCGGTCTAATCCGTCGGCATAGCCAATAGGGATGGCAGCGATGACGCTATCGCGAGACAGTTTGCCCTTACGGCTATATCCAACCGTTTCGTCGGCTGGCACTGCTCGCATCTGAAGGATGGTGGTTTTGAGTGTGCTGACATTATTTATCAAATGATTATCCCGAGGATTAACGCCATAAAGTCCGATGCCCAATCGGCACATATCCAACTGTCGTTCAGGGAAATGCTCTATGCCTGCGCTATTGGCAATATGGCGAAGTATCTTATGGCTGAAGGCAGACTGGAGTTTATTGGCTGCTTGCTGGAACTTATCAAACTGTGATGCAGAGAAATCGTCAAACTCATCGCTGTCAGACCCTACGAAGTGAGAGAAGACAGAGCGCGGGATGATGGCATTCTGATGTGTCAGTCTGTCAACAACCTCGTCAATATCATTCAGAGGGTCGAAGCCCAGACGGTGCATGCCTGTATCCAGTTTTATATGAACAGGATAATTGGTTATACCTTCCTTCTCGGCAGCACGGATAAGCGCATCCATCATACGGAAACTATAGACCTCTGGTTCGAGTTCGTAATCAAACATGGTCTTGAATGCCGTCATCTCTGGATTCATAATGATAATGTTGCATGTAATGCCATTCTTACGCAGCGTCACGCCCTCATCGGCAACAGCCACGGCAAGATAATCCACACGATGGTCCTGCAACGTCTTTGACACTTCAACAGCACCTGCACCATAGGCATCGGCCTTTACCATGCATACCAGCTTGGTTTCTGGTTTCATCAGCGAACGGTAATAATTGAAATTGTCAACAAGAGCATTCAGGTTAACCTCAAGAATCGTCTCGTGAACTTTCTGTTCAAGAAGTTCTGCTATATAGTCAAACCCAAATGTCCTTGAACCTTTCACCAATATCAGTTCGTCATGTAAATTTCCGAATACCTCACTGGCAGTAAACGATGCCACGTCATCAAAGAAATGGCACTCTGGTATATGTATCTCTGTAGAGTTGTCCTTTAGCCCCCTACCTACGCCGATAAACTTCTGCACACCTCTGTTCAATGCCAGTTCCGACACTTTCGAATAAAGTTTGCCTTGCGCTTCTCCGCTCTGATAGATATCGCTGAGTATCAATGTGCGCCGACGCCCATTGTGATCAGGGCGGCGGTTCATGAAGTCAAGTGCGATATCAAGAGAGTTAATGTCTGAATTATAGGTATCGTTAATCAGCGTACACCCACGCACGCCCTCTTTCACCTCAAGACGCATGGCAACAGGTTCGAGAGTTGCCATCCGTTCAGAAAGTTGTTCTGGTTTTATTCCAAGATGCAATGCCACGACAGCACAGGCAAACGAGCATTCTATAGAAGCCTCATCTATGAACGGCAAACAATATCGGTTTTCCTTACCTTTATATATATATATAATATGTGTAGAATTATCGCATATAGAAACGTCCTTTATATACAACTGCTCATCTGGATTCTCTCTGCTCCATCCTATCGCCTGTGCCTTATAGCCGCAACGACGAATGCAGCGTGAGACAATGGTGTCGTCGGTATTATATGCAACAAAACGTGCATTCTTAAACAGTTGCAGTTTTTCCACGCACTTCTCTTCCATCGTCCGGAAATTCTCCTGATGCGGTGCTCCAAGCGAGGTCAGCACACCGATAGTCGGTTGGATGATGTCCTGCAGCGCATCCATCTCGCCCACCTCACTGATACCTGCTTCAAGGAGAGCGACTTGGGTTCTTTCGTTAAGCAACCATACCGACAGCGGCACACCTATCTGAGAATTGTAGCTTCGAGGAGAGCGGGTAATGGTCATTGAGGGCGAAAGCAACTGATAGAGCCATTCCTTGACCATTGTCTTGCCGTTGGAACCAGTGATTCCAACCACAGGAATATCAAACTCATCACGATGACGCTCAGCCAATCGCTGCAAGGCAGAAAGAACATCGGTAACTTTTAGGAAGTTGGCATCTTTATAACCGCCATTCAGCGGCATGGTGCTAACAACAAAGTTGCGCACGCCACGATTATATAGTTCTGGTATATACTTATGCCCATCGTTACGCTCTGAGCGCAAGGCAAAGAAAAGCGTTGATTCTGGAAAACAAAGCGAGCGACTGTCTGTAAGCAACCAACTGATTGTTGCCTCGACAGTACCCAAACGGCGTGCGCCTATAAGGGTGGTGATTTTCTCTATAGTATATTCCATTTCTTTTTAAACTCCTCTAATTTCTGGTTTGTCTTTTCTAGAAAAGCCTTATGTTCGGCAGAATCAGGATTAAAAGGCTTATGCGCCAATGCCTCCTTGATGGGTTTCCATTCTGCAAGATATTGCTTGGCCTCATCACTGAAGAATGTGTCTGCAATACGTTCCCAGATGTAATTGACTGCCTGAGCTGACGGGTGCAACATATCTTCGTTATAGAAACGATAATCTCGTAACTCATCGTTAACTATCTCGTAAGCAGGGAAGTAGGTGCAACAGTCATAACATTTTACCAAACGGTCGGCGGCAAGCAGAAGCGTCGCCTTTGACAGTTGACTGCCATGATAGCCATACTTGGCATATCGGATAGGACTGACTGTCAGCACTACCTGAACGTCAGGATTGCGCCCGAGCAATATATCTACTGCCTGCGACAGATAACCGGCACACTCATCTATTGTCAGTTCTTCTTCAGAGAACAGGCGCTGCGGCCGTTTCTGGCAGTTGTCAACAATCTCGCCTGTCTCTTTCAACCGGTAAATATGATTTGTACCCAAAGTAAAGAATGCCACATCGGGAATATCGCTGCAACGCTCCACCGTATGCAGAATGCTGGCCGGGTTATACATCACCCCGAAAGGATTGACCGTAGCCCGAAATTGTTCTTCAACAAAGCGCCGCCCGATATTATCGGCAAAGCACGACCCCGCAAAAAGCATACGCTGCCGTGGACTTACCTTAAAGTGCGGCTCTTCTATTGTTACTTTGGTTCTAAATTCCATTTTATATACAATGCATTAATTAAGAATTAAGCATTAAGAATTAAGCATTGCCCTAACTTCTGCTCACCTGTAAACCCAACTTGCTGAGCGACATCTCAACAAAGCGGGCATTAGGATTATTGCGTTGAGCATTAAGGATTTGCTTGATGCGCACGGCAGCCTCTGGGTCTTTAGCCACCATATACAGATAACCGCCGCCACCAGCTCCCGGCAGTTTATAGCCAAGACATAGGTCGTCAACCAAATCTGTGAGCGCCTTGACGGCAGGCGGATTGGTACCTATGTCAATAGCTTGGTTCTGCTGCCAGGTCTTGCCAACGAGCAGTCCCAACTGATTGAAGTCGTTGCGCTGTATTGCCTCGTACATATCAAGAGCATGTGCCTTCATCTCACGCAGCATCTGCAACTGTCCGTTATGATTAAGGAACATACGGCGAACGATCTCAGAAAGAATGTTCTTTGCAGTACGGGTGATGCCTGTGTAGTATAGCAAGTGGCACTGTGCGTATTCCGGTTGTGTGTATATCTCATCAGGCAACCAACGCACAAGCGGTGTCTGTTCAAAACCGCGCTGTGTCTGCAACAGTTTCACTCCGCCAAGGACACCACCAAACTGGTCTTGCCAACCGCCACCTGTAGTGAGCAACTGCTCAAGAACAAGCGTGCGACGACCTATTTCGCTCTTGTCCCATGCCAACGAGCAGAAATCATTGATGGCACCGAGCACAGTAGCAGCAAGAATACTGCTCGTGCCAAGTCCGCTTCCGGCAGGGATTGCAGAAAGCAGGGTCAGTTCGATACCACATCCGAACGATTCCAGTTGGGCACGCAACGACGGATAAGTCTCATTGCAGAAGCCCGGAAGGAATCCGGCAAGTGCCAAGGCTGCCTTTGGTATTGAGAACGGACTGCCTACATGCATGAAGTCGGCAAGTTCTTCGTATGTCTCTATTACCTCAACAGCACCAAGGTCGATACTTCGGCAGATAATATGCGGTTGTTTGCTTGGGCGTATATATGTCTGAAGCGGCGGTTGTCCGTTCAGTTCTATTGCTATATTAATGACATTGCCCCCCTCCATCAGACAGTAAGGCGGTGTATCTGTCCAGCCGCCGGCAAGGTCGATGCGTACAGGACTACGTCCCCACACTATCTGGTCAGAATAGACAGACATCTTTGGCGACTGCTTCTCTGCCAACACGCTCTCTGTCAATCCTTCGCGAAGCAACGAGAAGGCCTTCTGCTCTTCACTCTGATACTCTGCGCCTGTCAATCGTGACAGTTCTGAACGGAACATCGCATCGTGTATTCTTGTGAGCAACGGCATGTGTTCTGATATAGGCTTTGGCATTTCTACCCCATTTTCAGCAAACTGACGTGCAGCATGGTCTAAGTCAAGTTGGTAGAACACGCTATGCTCATGATTGTCAGCCAGTGCTTTCCAGTTGTCTTTGCAGAAACGCTTGCGCTGCTGAACCAATCTAACCAGATTTGCCTCATTGGATATCTCTTCTGCACTCATCAGTTTATATGAGCTGAGGTCTGCCGTGCCTGCAAGCATATCGCACAATACCCTTCCCATCTCCTCGATATCATCAAGCACAGGGAACATCGGGGTCTGTTGGGCTGCACCAGCAAACTTATCATCCATATTGTAAGGACGGAGAACGTATGACTGGTCTCCTATTGGTACTATGTCAACGCACTGTCCTGCCTTGAGGGTTATGGTCCAATCATTTTCTGGCACTCCAGTAATAATATTATCGTGACTGATTGTCCATCCCTTGCCCACATGACTGTTTTCTATCCACAGGTTTGTATTGTCGGCCGTTATCTTTATTCCTGTATATGCATTCTGAACGAAGATTGAAGGATGCGGCTTGCGACCGTGGTGCATTATCTCGCGCTGGTCGTTGACTATGTTCTGAACTGCCAAGGTAGAGGAAATCATCTCATGGCTGGTGCCGTAATGATAGAACTCGCCGCCAGGCAATGGCAATATGGCAACCTTCAGATTGCGCAGTTCTTCATCGACAATGGTCGGGTCGGTGCCTAAGGCACAGCCGAACTCAGAATAAAGGTCATAGCATTTAAGTTGACCGTTGCCCTTTGAACGTTCCATGAGCAACTTGACAGCACGGTCGCTGAGCATCCATACGCCTATGTCTGTAAGATAGAAGTGGTCTTTAAGCAAGCCGTTCAATGTCTCCACCGATGGTTTCTGCAACATCTGTTTCAATACAGACGGTGTGCGACGGTCGCTCACAAAGACGCCATGGTCGGTTGCTATCGAAGAATCGAGCCACAGACCATAGCAAACGACATCGGCATCGGGCACCGGAGGCAACTGTTCTGCTGCACGTATATACACATCACCACTGACAATCATAGTGTGGATATTATCAGGAACCAGTTTCATCAGTCGCTCGTAAAGCGGCAACTGCAATCGCAACAGGTCTTGGTCAAGACGCTGTCCGCGCTCCCAACGGAACACTGGTATTGGCGTAAGAATCTTACCTGACGGTGCATACGATGGCAGGCGACGACTCTGTCCGCCTGCATGCAACAGTATCTTGCGGTCTGAAGAAAGCCATTCGTCGAATGATGCATCACTCCACGCCCGATGACATTCTTCCAAAAGCCATGTAGTACCACCGCCACTGCCTAGTTTATGACCAACGGGGTCGTTGGTACAGAAATATTCTTTAGGGTCTAAGCCCGTAACTTCATGAAAACAGCCAACCAAATTAGGTGGCAAAGAGAGCAACTTTTTCATATTTGTTTATTTTTTTCTCTTCTTCCATTCCATAAAAATAAGGAACAGAACGACGAGCAATAGTATTCCGTATGCAACGTATGCCACAGTTTCCGTAATATCCACAGACTTAGGGAAGAAAGAGAGTTCTACCTTATGATTGCCTGGTTTTACATTCAAGGCACGCAAGATGTAATTTACACGGCCGAGTTCAACCTCCTCACCGTCAACAGTAGCCGTCCAACCAGGATAGTATATTTCAGAGAATACAACAACGCCGCCCTTATCTGAATGTACATCGTAAACAAGTTTATTCGGTTCGTAGCTCGTTATCGTCACTATACTTGTACTATCTTGCTTAACACTCTCGCCCAACTGCTCGGCAAATTTCTTATCGGCCACAGCCTCATGGCGCAAGTTCAGTTTGCCAACCATGTCAATCTCCTGATTTGCATTGTCAACATAGTTCACCTTATCCACAAACCAAGCATTGCCGTATGTATAAGGATTCAGCACAGGCACTGTCTGTCCCGACTGCAACGGCAGAATGAAGTATTTTGCATTGAGCATATTGAGAACAGGCCAGATGCTATCGCCATTTACCTTGGTAATATCGCCTTGAGCACTTGTCAGACCACTGAACACACCACTCATTTCCTTGCTTATGTAAGCATCTATCATTTCCTGATAACGACGCAATTTAGCAGCATGATATCCACCGATACTCTTCAGATAGAACGATGTTTCGTTTTCATTGAATGTATTTGACGCCAAATTCAGTACTCTATAGTCAAGCGATTTGTCCTTTAATATCTGCTCCTCGGCAGCAGACATCTTGATAGGCTGTTCACGTACTGTTTTGTCTACAAACATTTCATCATATAGATAACGCTTGTTTATTTGCCACATGTCAACAAGACAGAGCACCAATATTGCACCTACCATGTAAGGCGTCTTCAATTTATTTGCCTTATACAGGAACAATAGCACAGTGCCAATGACTATAATCCATGCAGAGCGCATGCAATCTGATTTGAAGACCTCGATACGAGCCTTAGAAATGCTGTCAAGAATAGGTGCAAGATATTCCTGTGGTACATACTGGCTAAGCTGTGCTGTATCGGCGGTGCTGATGAAATCGAAGAATGCCGTTGGCATTAATCTGAAAATCCATGCAAGACCTGCTGTAAGAACAAAGCTGACAATCAGATAAATACTTGTTCTACGCGTCTTGATAAGTTCCGGTTCGTCAACCAATCTCTTCAGAGCCATAATAGCAAGCAACGGAATGGTAAACTCAGCAATGACAAGTATAGACGAAACCGTTCTGAACTTGGCATACATTGGAACAAAATCAATGAAGAAATTTGTCAGAGGCATAAAATGCTTGCCCCATGACAGCATTATAGATAATATCGTGGCAGCCAGCAATGCCCACTTCATAGGACCTTTAACAATAAAGCATCCCAGGATGAAGAGCATCATGACAAACGCGCCTACATAAACCGGACCGGCTGTGAACGGTTGTTCACCCCAGTACTGATACCACTGTGCCACAATCTGCTGGAACTGTGGGTCAACCTTCGCCATAGCATCGGCATCCTCACCAAGCTTAATCTGGTGAGCACCACCCTTAGCATTAGGAATCAACAATGTCCATGTTTCATCAATGCCATAGCTCCATTGGGTTATATAGTCACGGTCAAGACCGCTACTTGTCTGGTTTTCCGTATTTGCCTTCACAAGTTCGCTCTTTCCGCGCATAGACTCCTTACTGTACTGCCATGTATGATACAGATTAGACAAGTTGAGGCAGATTCCAATCAAAGCACCTGCAGCACAAACCGCTGTTGCCTTCCAAAAATGCGCCAGTTTCTTGTTACGGATAGCATCAACAAGATATGCAATAACCATGAATAGGATTATGAACAGATAATAATATGTCATCTGCACATGGTTAGCATATATCTCCAATGCCGCAAAAAGTGCTGTCACAACAAGTCCCCACAAATACTTGCCCCTGTATGCCAACACTATACCGGCAATCATAGGCGGCAAATAGGCAAGGGCATAAACCTTCCAGATATGACCAGCAGCAATGATAATAAAGAAATAGCTGCTGAATGCCCATATTATGGAACCGAGCGCAGCCAGATGCTGACGGAAATCAAACGCACGGAGCAAGATATAGAAACCAAGCAAATAGACAAAAACATACCAGACGAACTCCGGAAGACCTAAACGATACAGCCAACTGATGCCTATCAGGGTGTCCTGACTGTCATACGAGGGAGCCAACTGATAGGTAGGCATACCGCCGAACAGCGAGTTGGTCCATCGTGTTCGCTCACCGGTCTTTTCCAAATACTCTGTCTGCTCCTGTCCTGCGCCTCTACCAGCAGAAGCATCATGACGATAAAGGATACGGTCTTCTGACACTGCCGGATAGAAATAGGCATACGACAAGACCGCAAACAAAATCACTACCAGCACATCTGGCAGCCACTGCTTTAACATTTTCATTATAATTATATATATAAACGTTTATATTTCTTTATCAAAACGATGCAAATTTACTAAAAATATCGGGAAAAGCAATATTATATTATACTTTTTGGTTAACTTTGCCAAATATAAAAAGAATATCATTAAGGTTTATATATACAGACTACACGCAATGAAGTTCAAGCATATAGGAATCACAACTATCATCGGCGTCATATTCGCTGCCATTGCAGCATATCTGCTACAGACACATAGTGCCGACGTCATGAGTGTCATTGAAGGGCACAACACTTTTTTAAACACCTCTGTCTATTTTGACAACTACATGTCAAACCCGGCAGGACTGCTGACATGGTGCGGAGCATATCTAACCCAATTCATGGCCGACGCCACAGGCATATACATACTATGCGCACTATGGATTGGCGTAATCATCCTTACCACTTTCGTTATGAAGCTGTCCACAAAATGGGTTATACTTGCCACGATACCAGCAGCAATGCTTCTGGCAAGCAATGTGGGTTTGGAGTATTGGATTTTTTATCTTGACACTCCTGGCTATCTCTTCACTGCCACCCTTGGCGTTCTGGTTGCCCTCGCAGGCGGATGGATAGTAAACAAGTTGAGCAAATGGGGCATCGGAGCCATCTTGGCATTAGCATTGTACCCGCTGTTCGGTATCTACGGACTACTTGCCAATATCCTCGGCGTAATATTCATTTGCATGGATAAGGATTTGGACAAAAAGCACAAGTGGATAAACCTTGCCGTAGCCTTCATTGCCCTAATAATGCCTATTATATGGTGCAGTACTGTCTATCACACATCGCAGTTATCGGCTGCATATACTGCAGGACTGCAAGACTTCAAACTTATTGACAAGGCTGACAACGAACAATACGTGCCATATATCCTGCTTTTCCTCTCATTGATTATATTGGCGGTTGCGGGCAGATATCTCGACAGGTGCAAGAAAGCCATTGTGTGGATTGCTACAAGCGTATTGCTCATCGTTGCCGAGGTGGCATACGTTGACCACAGATGGTATAATGACGAGAACTACGAATGTGAGTTGAAGATGTTGAAGTGCATCGAGAACGGAGAGTGGCAGAACGTCATCTATACAGACAATGAGTATTCATGTGAACCGACTCGTGCCATAGTCATGATGAGAGACCTTGCCCTGTTCAAGTTGGGACGCCTTGGCAACCAGTCGTTTACGTTCCGCAACGGAGGCAAGATGCCAGAATCTGCTATTTCAGTAAGTCTGGCACATACCATCGCCCCTATCATCTACTATCATTACGGCAAGATAAACTATTGCAACCGTTGGCATGTTGAGCATAATGTTGACCACGGATGGAGCGCCGACAGCTATAGATACATGATAAAATGTGCTGCCATTAACGGAGAAAAGGAACTGGCTGCAAAATATGCCGGTCTGCTGAAAACCACAAGAAACTACAAGGACTCTGAGGAGGTAAAGATTGGATTGGGACTTGTGTCTGAGACCGACGATATGAAAGCCGCCAAGGCACTGATGACATACGACGACTTCTTAGGTAGCGACCGCGACCTGCCTGAGCTGTATCTGCTCGACAACTTCGCCAACGACACGACCAGCAATAAAAGCATAAAGACACTTGCCATACATTCCTTATTGGTGCAAAAGGATTTGCGGTTGTTCTGGCCCCACTTCTTCCATTTTGCCGAACTGCTAAGCGAAAACGAAGCTATGCCGATACACTTCCAGGAGGCAGCATATCTCTTAGGCAAGAGCAAGGATAGTCAGGTAAATGTTGACGGTATGCCTTTCGACCAGCAGGTAAAAGACACCTACATGGCATTTGCCGCACAGATGGCACAATACAACCATCTTAACAAGGCTGCCAAACGACAGGTCATGAACTCAAGATTTGGCAAGACCTACTTCTATTATTATTATCTTGGCGAGGATTTCACCACATATTAAAATATGAAAAAAATATCACATATTATCACAGTTATGATTGCCGCACTTACGCTTGCTGCCTGCAACAATGCTAAAGTGCCGGACGATTACAGCAAGTCAGAAACACAACCTGCCATCTATCCTGATTACGCCGGCACAACCATACCGGTAAATATAGCACCGCTATGCTTTATGTACATAGGTGAGGCAACGGATATGGTAACGCAGATTGCATATCAGGACACGGAGATTTTGTGCAGCGGCATCAAGGCTGTTCCCGACACTTACGAGTGGAAAGAACTGCTCGAAAAGGCAAAAGGAGCAAAGATTGACGTTACCGTCTATACCGAGAACAATGGCAAATGGACTCAGCACAAACCGTTCTCGATTGACATTTCTCCCGACTCCATCAATCCGTATATCAGCTACCGACTGATTCCGCCTTCATACGTTACATACGAGAAACTGACCATCAACCAAAGATGCTTGGAAAACTTTGACGAATCTGTAATCTACGACAACATGCTTTGCAGCAGCGAAGGTAAGGAGCAGTGCATCAACTGCCACAGTTACCAGAACTACAACCCAGACAAGATGCAGTTCCATGCCCGCCAGCAGAACGGAGGTACCATAATTGCCATGGACGGCAAGGTAAGGAAGATAAACATGAAGCACGACTCTCTGCTCAGTGCTGGAGTATATCCGGCTTGGCATCCGCACCTAAACCTTATAGCCTACTCCACCAATCACACCATGCAAAACTTCCATACGAGAGACAAGAATAAGGTTGAGGTGTTCGACACAGACAGCGATGTTATTCTCTTTGACACGGAGAACAGCACAGTCATGCCCGTTAGCCGCCTCAAAGACGAAATGGAATCGTTCCCGTCATGGTCACCTGACGGCAAATGGCTTTATTATTGCAGCGCGAAAATCGAGTTCAGCGACTCCATCGGCAAGGAATACGATGCCAATACAAGATACAAAGATATCAAATACAGCATCTATAGAAAGGCTTTCAACGAAAAGGATATGACTTTCGGCGAGGCGGAACTGATATGGGATGCTACTGCCAACAACAAGAGTGCCACCCTGCCTCGCATCTCGCCATGCGGCAACTTTCTCGTATATGCCCAAGGTGCATACGGTTGTTTCCATGTGTGGCACAATGATGCCGACCTATACATAATGGATCTGCGAACAATGGAGAGCAAGCCGATGACAGGCCTCAACTCCAACAGAAGCGAGAGTTATCATTCGTGGTCGAGCAACGGCAAATGGATGATATTCAATTCTCGACGCAACGACGGCAACTACACACGTCCTTTCATCGCACACATCGACAGCAACGGCAATGCTTCCAAACCTTTTGAACTGCCACAGGCTGACCCCGAACTGCACAAAATCATGACCCTTAGCTACAATGTGGTGGAGTTCATGAACGGGCCAGTTGAAATAAGTCCACGCGACTTCGCCAGCACACTGAAGGGTTCGGAGGGAGAGAAGGTAACGATGGGCGTTGAACGATGAACGATGAGGGATGAGAGATGAGAGATGAGAGATGAAAGTTTAATAGCAATTAACTCGTCAACTCGTTTACTTGTCAACTCCTCAACTTATCAACTTGTCAACTCCTCAACTTGTTTACTAAATAAAAGAATATGAAAATAGGAATAATCATAGCGATGGACAAAGAGTTCCAGCGCATTAAAGCACTACTCGCCGACACTGAAGAAACCGTGCGTAACGGACGGGGATATGTAACAGGCAACATGGGAGACAATACTCTTATCATGCACCAATGCGGCATCGGAAAGGTGAATGCAGCCATCGGTGCAACCGACATGATTAATGCGTTTGCACCTGATGTGGTAATATCAACAGGTGTGGCAGGCGGTGCAGATACCAACCTTAACGTACAGGAGGTGGTGGCGAGTACACAGACCTGCTACCACGACGCATATTGCGGTACGGAAGTGGAATACGGACAGATTCTCGGACTCCCGGCACGCTTCGACTCTGACACCACTCTCATAGAAAAGGCTATGAGTGTAGATTGCGGAACAAAGATAAACAAGGGACTGATTGTCACTGGCGATTGGTTTGTTGACTCACGAGAAAAAATGAGTTCCATCATCTCCAACTTCCCCGATGCCATGGCTGTTGATATGGAGTCGGCTGCCATCGCCCACGTCTGTCATCAGTACCAGGTGCCCTTCATCAGTTTCCGAATCATCAGCGACATTCCGCTGAAGGACAACAAGGCGCAACAGTACTTCGACTTCTGGGAAAAGATTTCCGACAACTCGTTCAACGTAACTAAGAGTTTTTTATTGAAGTTGACGAGTTGATTGCAATTAAACTCTTATCCCTAATCCAACTCAGCGAGTATTCACTCCCCTCTCGTTATGGAGAGGGGTCGGGGGTGAGGCTTCTCATCCTCATCAATAATTAAACATCTTTTATTATGAAAAAAATACCAAGCTTCACTATCGACCACGACAAACTGCTTCGTGGCATCTACGTTTCACGCAAGGATAGCGTGGGTGGCGATACCGTCACCACATTCGACATCAGAATGAAAGAGCCTAACCGTGAACCGGCTCTGCATCAGGGTGCGCTCCATACCATTGAGCATCTGGCTGCTACGTTTCTCCGAAACGACGAGGAGTGGCAGGACCGCATTGTGTATTGGGGGCCGATGGGATGTCTTACCGGCAACTACCTATTAGTAAAGGGCGACCTTGAGAGCAAGGATATTGTAGAACTTATGAAGCGTACTTTCCGGTTCATTGCCAACTACGATGGCGAGATTCCCGGTGCAGCACCGAAAGACTGCGGCAACTACCTGTTGCAAGACCTCCCTATGGCACGCTACGAAGCAAAGAAATACCTGACCGAAGTGCTTGAGGTAATCAAAGAAGAGAATCTTATTTATCCGTAACTTTTATTGCCTTTTGCTTATTTCATACAGAGAAATCATTAAAGGCTATTAAGTTCGTTGAAGCTAATGGCATTCGAGAAATAGTCATCCCGTTTTTACACGCACCGTGTAACACTTTTACATGCACTGTGTAATAGTATTACCCGGTGCGTGTAATACCATTACAAGATATTTGTAAAAATCTTGTAATCCCGTATTTACCATTCCGGTTCATCCACATACCTATCGAAAACAACACCGTCTGTATATCCATAAGCCTTAAACGTATTGCTTATAAACTCCTGTTCATCTGGTGTAATTGGCAATATCCCATTGCGACGCTTATAGTATGAGCCATTACCAAAATATGAATTTATTGCATTGCGCAACGGTGCTATATTATTGGCAAGCACATTATCATAAGAATGTTTCATGCCATAAGCCATCTTTACAATCTTCTTTTCCTTAAAATACCGGCACGTCTTTCCGCTGAACATATCCGGATTAAGCACTTTCAAAAAAACATCCTTTGACTTTCCATATTTTGCAGCCAGACGGTGCAGGCATTGTTCTGAACACTCACAATTGTCATTAATACAGAACAAGTAGTGCTTAGGCAAACTCTTATAAACAATATCCTCTTCCATGTTCCTGTTTCGATTTAAAATTATTAGTATATCTGCAAAAGTAATTGATTTTCTTTGATTATAAAAGGATATCGGATAATATTTTGCAATAAGACAATACTGTCTTGTCAATAGTAGGTATCTCAATGTACTACAACGGAAACCAATGAAGCACGCTCTTACGAGATTAAATGGAATAGACAGTATTTGTTCTTAATTAATGAGCAAGAAGTAATACTATATTCTGTTTATAATAAATCAAGAACTATAAGACTTAATTAATCTATACAAAAAACCACGAATTACGCTAATTTAACTAATTATATAATAGAATAAAATTAGAGTAATAGCGTAATTCGTGGTTGAAGAGAGAGTTATATGTAGTGTTTACTCTTACTCCTTATTTGCCTTCTTGCGCTCGTTATGGTCGAGTATTATCTTGCGCATGCGCATACTTTTCGGCGTAACCTCAACAAACTCGTCGGCCTTGATGTATTCGAGAGCTTCTTCAAGTGAGAGGACTGTTCTCGGCACGATGCGAGCCTTGTCGTCGCTACCGCTGGCGCGGGTATTGGTAAGTTGCTTTGCCTTTGCCACGTTGATAACAAGGTCGTTGTCATGAACATGCTCGCCTACGACCTCACCCAAATATACCTCATCGCCCGGATCAATGAAGAACTTTCCACGATCCTGCAACTTATCTATAGAATAAGCAAAGGCGGTTCCCGTCTCCAAGGCAATCATACTGCCATTAACACGGCGCACAATATCACCCTTATATGGCTGGTACTCTTTGAAGCGGTGAGCCATGATAGCCTCACCTTGACTGGCTGTCAATACGTTGGTGCGCAGACCTATGATGCCACGAGAAGGCACGTCAAACTCTATGTTTACACGCTCGCCCTGACTTTCCATAGATGTCATATCACCCTTTCTACGAGTAACCATATCTATCATCTTTGAAGCGAACTCCTCCGGAACATTGATTGTCAGTTCCTCGATTGGTTCACACTTCACGCCGTTTATCTCCTTATAGATAACCTGCGGCTGCCCTACCTGCAACTCATAGCCCTCACGACGCATAGTCTCGATAAGCACACTGAGGTGGAGAACGCCACGGCCACTGACAATCCATTTGTCAGTATTATCCTCAAACTGCTCTACACGCAATGCCAGGTTCTTCTCCAGTTCCTTCTGCAGACGGTCGTTGATATGACGGCTTGTAACATACTTACCCTCCTTGCCGAAGAAAGGTGAGTCGTTGATGGTGAAGAGCATCGACATTGTTGGCTCGTCTATTGCTATCGGCGGCAGCGGTTCAGGATTCTCAAAGTCGCAGATGGTATCGCCAATCTCAAACTTCTCCAGTCCTATGATAGCACAGATGTCACCGCTCTGCACTTCCTTTGTCTTCACATGGCCCATGCCCTCAAAAGTATGCAGTTCCTTTATGCGTGTCTTCTCCTGTTTGCCGTCACGATGTGTTATGGTGATGTTCATTCCTTCATGAAGAGTACCGCGATGAACACGCCCCACGGCGATACGACCTGTATAACTTGAATAGTCGAGCGAAGTGATGAGCATCTGCGGAGTTCCCTCAATGACACGAGGAGCCGGTATCACCTCTACAATCTTGTCAAGCAAATAAGTAAGGTCTGTGGTTGGTTTGCTATAGTCCTCACCCATCCATCCGTTCTTTGCCGAACCATAAACAACAGGAAAATCGAGTTGGTCTTCGGTAGCATTGAGCGAGAACATGAGGTCGAACACCATTTCATAAACCTCCTCAGGACGACAGTTAGGTTTGTCAACCTTGTTGACTACGACAATCGGTTTCAAACCAATCTGCAAAGCCTTCTGCAATACGAATCGCGTCTGCGGCATCGGACCCTCAAAAGCGTCAACGAGCAAGATACAGCCGTCTGCCATATTGAGCACACGCTCAACCTCACCACCGAAGTCGGAGTGTCCCGGAGTATCAATAATGTTTATCTTAGTTCCTTTCCAGTTAATGGAAACATTTTTAGAAAGAATCGTTATCCCTCGCTCACGCTCCAAATCATTGGCATCAAGCACCTCTCCACTTAGGTTCTGACCCTCACGAAAAAGATTGCCCGCCAGCATCATCTTATCTACCAGTGTTGTCTTGCCATGGTCAACGTGAGCAATAATTGCAATATTCCTAATGTCTTGCATATTCTCTTACCTTTAAAAAACGGGTGCAAAGTTACAATAATTATTTTATATATTCAAGTTTAAAGCGAGAGAAACATTTAGTTTTTCAGTAGTTGCCTTAAGCATCATCTCGTCAACGAGAACTTCAGGCTCACACCGAAGTCCTGAGTTGTGGTAGGATAACTGCTACTTGACAGGAGCGGAGTATTTGTCTGACGGTCGTAGTATGCACTGAGCGTAAGCAATCGTGACAGAGTATAGTCTGCCATAAACGACATCTTGAATGCCGAGTTGCCACTGCTTGCCGAACTGGTCATCGAAGCAATGTCGCGAGTGATGGCAGCCTGCTTGCGGTAAGAGATGTCAAGACGGAGATTGAGGTCATGGTTCACTCCGCCACGAGCACTGGTCTGCGTAGTGGTCTTCTGGTTGTTCTTGTTGCTTCCACGCTGCGCACCCTTTATCTTCCTTGACGAATTGGCACTGAAAAGTCTGAAGTTGCTTATTTTATAACCCAATCCTATAACCCAGTCTTTGCTCAACGCCTCGTTAATCTGCACGCTCGTAGTACTGAGGTTCAATACTCTTGTGGTGCGGTACTCTACCTTGCATGTAAGGTTGTTCTGCAGAGTAAAGTCAAGACCGAGCAATGGAGAGAATGCCTCGTTGATGCTCACGGTACTGATATTGTACATACTGTTTGGAATAGGATTGCCCGTGGTGGCATCGGTGATGAATCCGAGTCCGTTCATGTACTCCTGATATGTGCTGAAACTTGCATAGCTGCCCACTGCAAACACACTCTTATAAGAGTGGTTGAGGTTAACACTCTTGAAATGGTCGCGCAACCAAGGCAACTTGCCAAGTCCGCTGTACTTCAATGTCCAGTTAGGCAAGAGTCGTTTCAAAGTCGGGAAGATGTCAAGCGACGAACCTGCTCCCGATGTATATGCCGAGAGGAAGGCCGGTATCAGCACATCAGCACTGTACTTGTTCACCGTTCCAAGTTCTGGATTATAGTTCGTTCCACTCAAATCTACGCCATGGGCATCGCGCATGCCTTGCGGATACTTGGCATTGGCATAGCGTGCCTGTACCCTGTCGCGGAAACCGTCGATTGACTTGCAGAATGTCTCGAACGACTTCGACTTATATCCGTTGTTGGCATCACCCATTCCTTCGAGGGCACTCTTCAAACTGATGGTTGTCATGGTGAACGAACCGCTCTGGGTCGTTGGCATGCCCGAGTACATATACTGTATGCTGCGCGCGTTGTTTACCGTACGACTGGCATTGAGGTCAATCTTCAGGTCACGGATTGGTTCAAGCGTCATCCTCAACTGCAAGTCCTCGCTGCTGTTGGTTGTAGCCGGCGTTGCCACACTGTCATTGCTCAAGAGCCAGTTGTTGTCGTATGCCTTCTGGAGGTAACTGTCGCCAGCCAATCCGAAAGCGAAATCCAATCCCGGTGCCATCACCCCACCCGTGCGCTGACCGAAGGCATCACCCACGTTAGGCATGAATCCTGGCAGAGTCATGGAGTATTGGTTGCGATATGATATTCCTACACTGCGCACCATCATAAGGAAGCGTGCAGCATATTGTGCCGGATTATACCACCACTGCTTGTCGAGCGGTTCCTTCGGCATGACACTAATCTTTATCTTCACCGTGTCGCGGTTCTTCACAAGAATCTTATTGTCGTCGAGCACCTTGTACTTCACGTCATACGACTTGCCGTCGGCTGTTTTTGCCGTCACTATCAGTCGCTTGCTCTTCTTGCCGTGGGTAACGGTAACGGTGGTATCGGCCTTCAGCGTTATCTCTCGCTGATATGTGTTCTTGTTCTTCGGCAGTGCCTTCTTCTCCTTCTCCGCCTCCTTATCGTCCTTGGCATTCTTGTCCTTTGCGTTCTTCTTTATAGGCGTAGGTTTCTTAGTTATCTTTGGTTTAGAATTGTTCTTTTTGAAACGCTCGTTGGTCTTCTTCAGGAACGGAATATGGTTATACAGTGTCTCCATGTTCCAAGTCGAGTTGATATTGAGGTTGCGGTTATTGGTAATAGTATTGCCGAGCGATGTTCCGTCTTCAAGTTCTGTTCCTCTCACCCACGAATAGTTGGCAGTATAACTTGCATCGGCATTGAGCCAGTCGAAGATAGGCAGTTTGTTAAGCGGCAACTGATATGATGCCGTGAACGTCTGCTGATAGTCGAGCGGACTGCCAAGATTCTTGATACTGTGCCAAACAGAGTCTTTCCATACCTGATACTGGTCGGGATAAAGGTCCTTGTTGACAGGAGTATATGGTTCGCGAATCTCTGCATGGGTAGCCGACTGGAAGTTCATGTGCAGGTTCTTGGTGAAGTCCCATCTGAGCGAGAACTCCCTGTTCCAGAGGAACTGTTCACTGAAGGTGAGCGGCAGCTGTGAGTTCTCCATGCTCTCAAGGTCACGTTCCTGCAATTCGTAGTAGTTGCGTATCATCTCACTGTTAAACGCGATGTTCTGCGGCAGATAGTTGAAGCCAAGAGCCTTAGGGAAGTTCAGCCACTTGCTCTTCCCCTTGAGTTTCTTGAACGGTTCCCATGTCTTATACACTGGAGTGTAACTGTAGTTGAACGACCCGCGCCACTGGTCCTCCTTTTCGTAAACGGTGGTCTCGCCCGATGTCTCGCGGTGCGAATGACTGTAACTGAACGAGAAGTTGGCAGGGTCGTAAGGCATAGGATGACGCTTGGTCTTAATACCTACACGGACGTTAGACAAAGAGAAATTGGTATTCTTGGTCTTTGTCACTGCTATCGACTCGATAGAATCGCGCTCATGGTCAGTCACAGCATCCAAAGCATCATCGAGCGACATGTCACTGTCGAGCGGGTTATATTTAGGACGTGTTTCCTCCTGAGTGATAGAATAATAAAGAGGAGCTGTCACCTTTGCCTTGTCTGGGAAGAACTTACCCAGTTCAAGGTTGGCTGTAAAGCTATAGGTCTTGAAATCGTCAGTAGAACGCTGCAAGATGCCCTCTTCCAATCCGCCGAATCCCTCGGTTATCATCTTGCCGGTGAGGTTCACCGAACCGAAGTCAGAAAGTTGCATGTTCAGTGCTCCCGAAGCCGCCCATCCGCCCTTATTGTTGGTTTCAAGCAGTCGCATCTCGTTCACCCACACCTCGCCCGACTTTGGCGATGACGACACGTTGCGCACGCCGATAACCATCGTCTTTATCTCTCCGAGCGACGGATTACCCATCACCGTCACCTTATTGTTAGGTTTGTCAGGGTCGTAGTCGGAGAACTCCTTGTTATACGAAGCACTGCCGAGTGCCTTCGCCTTGTTGCGCGCTTTCTTGATGTCGGTAAACACGGCGAGGTTGATGTCGAGCATGTTCTCCTCCGGCCAAACAGCCTGGCAGTCGGTAGCAGAATACTTGTCGTACTGTCCTTCCGGCGTAAGCTTCAGCGGAATTTCATATTCGTAGTAGTTGCTCTTATAGTCGCTACCCAAGCGTATGAACACTGCCAACTGGTCGTCCTGCAAGTTTGTGGTGTTCTGCTTGAAGGCATTGGCATGCACGAACATCTGCAAACGCTTGTAGAGTCGGAGGTCGAGGTTGTGGTTCTTATATACCGCTTTCGCCTCGTTTCTCGACAGGTTCTTCACTGTCATGTTCAGTGCCTGCTCGTTGGCCTCGACAAGCTGTGGCTGCGACGGGTCGGTAACTCGTGTGATGCCTGGCGGCAGTACGTAGTTCACTGGTTGCTTGTCAGTATATTCCTCAATGTTCACCGCACTTACCTCAAGTGTTCCGCTGTTGCTTGCAGCCACATTGCTCAGGTTCTGCTCATACACGCGCCATTCGCCACGAACAAGGTCAAGACTACCGAAACGCAGCACGATAGGTTTCTGGAAGTTGGTGAGGAACATACGCATGAAGCGGATAGAACTGAAATCGCTGATGGAACCGATGCGCTCCTTGTCTCTTGAGTTTACCGGGATGCGGAACTTGTACCACTTCACTGTCTCGGTCTTTCCGTTGCGCAGTCTCACCGTTGACTCGCGTATGTCTGTAAGGTAGTTATTGCCGATATTGTTTTCCGTAAGGTCTTCCGGTCGGATGCTCACACGATACTGGAAATAACGCTCATACTCATTAAGCGTATAGTCCTGGTTGATGTCTTCAACGTCAGGGGTTGTCTTATATGAGGTATCGAAGCTCTCGTTGTTGTTGTCGCTGTCGGGCGAGTTGCCTTGCGGATTGTTTATCCTCTTGTATCGCTCAAGGATTGACGCCTTGCGGTCATCGAGTGCCGAACCGCGATAATACTGGTAGTCGTCATTGGCGGGGTCGGCCTGCCATGCCGCACGAATGCTGTCGTTGGTAATGGTGTTGACAAAGTTGTTGAACTCAGCATACTCCGTATATGCCTTCTCCTCCTCGTTGGTCATACCGTTAAGACCCACGTCCTGCTTCAGTCGCGAGCCAGAGGTTGTGGCAAAGGCATAGGTCTGTGTTGCCTGTACCGGTATTCTACCCCACTGCGTTGTAACGAAGCTGCTGGTGCCGTCAACAGGCATGCCGCTCTCATAGAACTTCTTTCCATCGCGCAGCACATCCTCGCTCACCTCGCCGAGATTGAGGTAGAGGTCGCCGCCATAGGCCGATGCCTCGCCCTGCTGACGGGTATAGATGAATGGGTCGAGCAGCCAGAACTCCACATATTCTATATTGGCAGCCTCAAAGTCGTTAGTCTCGAGCTTGCGCATCATGCCGCCCCACTTTGCCGCCGGATTGGTGAGTTGTCCGTCTGCAGTCATCGTAGTGGTGAAGTTGTAAGGTCCGCGCTCTGTAGGATAATATGCAAGGTTGAGTATCGACAGCGTAGATGTGGCACCGTTGTATGTGCTCTGGTCGCGGTTAGGATAGAGTTCGCTTACATATACCTCGCGAACATAGTGGTTGGACAACTGCTCCAGGTCGCTCTTGATGTGCGACGGCGTGAGCGAACTGCTTCGATATGTGAATATAGGGTCAACGGTGTACCATGACAGCAGCGAACGGTTGAAGCCGCTCGACAATCCTGTCTTGTCTTCATGCTCAGGGAAGAGCGACGGTACGCTCGACAGTACCCACGACTTGGCATCCGACACGTCGATGCCGTTCTTCGTGTTCTCAAAATCGTCTATATAAGAGGCATTGTCTTGCGTGC
The DNA here is from genome assembly GCA_045602085.1 of Prevotella sp. GTDB lineage: Bacteria > Bacteroidota > Bacteroidia > Bacteroidales > Bacteroidaceae > Prevotella. The sequence goes on from JAZSAV010000020.1 coordinate 427,081, forward strand.
CACTTGCCTGTCCTGCTATCAGATGGGCAAACTCGCCGGTAAACGAAATCTGCGACGGTTGGGTGCAATGGAGGAACGGAATGGCATCGAGCATGTTTGTAAGCCACTGGCTCTCCTTCTTCCAGTTGAGATTCAATCCCCACAAGAGGTTGCTCAGAGGTTCCGAACCCATTGCCACCTTCGTGGTTTGTGCCTGTTCGCGCAGATACTGGAACGTACCGCTCATCTGCAAATCCTTTGTGAAGTCGTACTCCCAGTTAAGTCCGAGCATGGTCTTGCGCATCTGTCCGTATTCCGTGTTGCTCTCCAAGCTGACGTTCACCGATGTGCCGGCATCGATAATACTCTGATTGAGAATCGTCACCTCGCCTGCCGAATAATCAACGCTATAGTCGGCACCTTCGGTAAGCACCACGCCACCGGCTGTTACCACCACCGAACCCTGGGGCACGTTGTAGGCTCCCAACGAAATGACATTGGCTGCCGTACCCTTGAACTGACCCATCAGCACGAACTTGTTCTTCTCTGCAATCTGCTTGGCGGCTGTCTTCGTGGTGTCGTAGAGTTCGGTAAAGGCATATTTCTCCGCTTTCTCCGCGCTCACTCCCGCACCTACAAGATAGCGCTGCAGGTAAGAACCGAACGGTTCTGCCACTGGGAAGAAGACGCGTCCGTTGCTCACGGTATATCCTTCTACGAAGTCGAAGTAGCCGTTGGCGTTAATCTTGTTGTTATTGTCAAGGCGGTCGGCGCCCAGCACCTTTATGATGGTGCGGTCTTTTACCTGTGGTTCGGGGATATAGGTAAGATAAACGCCTGTGGTGTCGCTCTGGTACTTTACGTCAAGACGGAACTTGGTCTTTTCTACCGACGATGCGAGATAATAGACGTTCTTCATCATCAGTCGCCAGTTGCCCATCTGAGGACTGTTGTTGGTGTTCTTCAGCGATTTCACGAACAGCGCCTGGTTCACATTGGTGTTGTCAGCGGCAAACTCTCCCACCTGATATGTCTGTCCGTTTAGCGTATATTCGTATGCCACGGCAAGAATCTGGTCGGTCTGCAATCCTGTCTTCAGCGAGATGTAACCCATTGCGGTGTTAACGGTATATTCTGACGAGTTCAACAGGCGTGCGCTCTGCACCTTCTCGTAATCAACGCCTCCGGTAAATCCGCCGATGGCATCGAGCACCGTATTGGTTTGGTCGATGTCGCGTGCGGCGGCATATTCGTTAACCATCGCACTATACTGACTGTTGGCTGCATTGCGTGGCGATACGTCGCCCACTCCGCCCCACATCTGGTTCTTCAGGTTCTTGCCTTCACCGAGGTCGGTCAGTGCCACGAGGTTTCGCGAGTTGTTTGTAGTTCCAGTCTTGTTGGTCACCCACACCTCCACACGCGTAATCTTTATACCTGTTGTCAGGTTTGGCAACGACGCCATCCATCTGTCGTATCGCTCACGGAAATAGTGACCGAGAAAGAAGTGGCGGTTTTCTTCGTAGTCGGCCACGTTGATGTCAAACGGTGTTGTCTGCGTTCCGCCTCTCGACGACACGCTCTTAGTGGTAGAATTCTTCTGCGACACTACTGTCTGCAGCTTCAGTTTGCCAAACTGCATGTCGGTGCGCACACCGAAGAGCGACGATGCACCCTTTATCAGCGATGAGTTGGAAGGAAAAGTAACGTTACCTGCCTCAACAAGCTTTATTATCTCGTCTTCCTTTCCCTCATAGCGCAGTTTGATGTTCTTTGTATCCCAGTCGAAGGTGGCATCGGTGTTGTAGTTGAGGTTCATGTTCACCTTGTCGCCCACCTTACCGTTAACGTTGAGGTTTATCTTTTCGTCAAAGTCGAATGCCTTGGTCTTTCTGTTTCTTATTGGCAGCGACGGGTTGTCAATGTCCTTCATCGTCATGCCCACCTTCAACTCTGCCGTTCCCTGTGTCTTGATTCTCACTCCGCCAGGACCGAAGATTTTCTCTGCAGGTCCGAGGTCGAAATGCATGTCACTAAAGGAGAACTTCTCCTTGCCCTTGTTCGCCACGTTCTCTGCATCTTTCTTGCGGAAGAAGTCGCGCATTGAACGGCGTTCGCTCCATTTAGCATATTCCTCTGGCGTCATCAGCAACGGGGCATTAAGATACGAATCACCAATCTTGCTACCTATGAAATAGAGGTTGAGCGAGTCGTTGTAAATCACCTGCTGCTTGATATTGTCAGGCATCTTTAGGTCGAGCGCCAACGAATCGAGGTCGTTGACGAATATAGGAGCCGTGCGCTTTATCTTCCATCGCGGATGGAGCAGCGAATCGGGAATAGTTTCTTCCTCTGCTGCAAGCTTTGGTTGTGATTTCGGTTGCGGTTTTGCAGATACGTCGGCCTGCTTCTTGTCCTTGTCGGCAGAAGAAACAGGCGGTGCTTGCACCGCAGCTATTGCCACGATGCTCACAAGCATCAACAGTATATACAAAACAACTTTCTTCATACTACTTTATCTGCTTCAACGCCAACTTCACCACCACTTCAACCGGTGCGTCGGGTTGTTCCTTCAATATCTGCAGGACAACCTTCTGAGACGGAGCTGGCGAGAAGCCGAGCATCGTAAGCGCACTAACAGCTTCATCCTTGACGGCATTGTTAACCGGAGACTGCACCGCACCGCCGGCAGGAATCTCGTCGGCAATGCCTAATGCCACAATCTTGTCGCGCAGGTCAACGATGATGCGTTGGGCGGTCTTCAATCCTATGCCCTTCACGCTCTTTATCATTCGTTCGTTGTTGGTAGAGATGCAGTTACACAGTTCTGCTGGACTCATTGACGACAGTACCATGCGGGCAGTGTTGGCACCAACGCCCGATACGGTGATGAGCAGCTGGAACATCTCACGTTCCTTCTTGCTCACAAAACCAAAGAGCACGTAGGCATCTTCGCGTATCGCCTCATAGACATACAGCTTCACCTCTTTCTTGCCTTGTATGGCACTGTATGTGTTCAAAGAAATATTCAAACCATACCCTACCCCGGCAGCCTCGACAGTTGCCAGTGCAGGAGTAAGCTCGGTTAGCTCACCCTTAATGTATTCAATCATTCTAATTTACAATTTTTGTATATATACATCCTTATTAACGCATTCTTCTTACGATTTATTGTATTTTACCCCAAAAACATCAAAGATTATCATTTCATTCTAATTTATTTTATATTTTTCGTCCATCCGCTCCGTCTTTTTCAGTCAAATAATGTAATTTTGCAACGGAAAAATAGAAAAAGACACAACACAATTAAACAAAATACATACAATGAAAAAGATTAGAGCAGCCGTAGTAGGCTACGGCAACATCGGACGCTATGCCATACAGGCACTTGAGGCAGCCGACGATTTCGAGATTGCTGGCATCGTGCGCAGAAACGGTTCGGCCGACAGACCTGCAGAACTTGCCAACTATGAGATTGTTAAGGATATTACGGAACTGAAGGATGTTGACGTGGCAATCCTTGCCACACCGACACGCAGTTGCGAGGAGTTTGCAAAGAAGATTCTGCCGTTGGGCATTAACACCGTTGACAGCTTCGACATACACACCGACATCGTGAAATACCGCGCTTCGCTCGATAAGGTTTGCCGTGAGACTGGCACCGCTGCCATCATCGCTGCTGGCTGGGATCCGGGAAGCGACTCTATCGTGCGCACTCTCATGCAAAGTCTTGCGCCTAAGGGACTTACCTACACCAACTTCGGTCCTGGCATGTCAATGGGTCATAGCGTATGCGTGCGCTCAAAAGAGGGTGTTAAGAACGCGCTTTCCATGACCATCCCACTGGGCGAGGGCATTCATCGCCGCATGGTTTATGTGGAACTTGAGGAGGGTGCAAGTCTTGAAGAAGTGACAAAGGCAATAAAGGCCGACCCGTATTTCTCTCACGACGAGACTCACGTCTTCGCTGTAGAGTCAGTGGATGCCGTGCGCGACATGGGTCATGGTGTCAACCTCGTGCGCAAGGGTGTAAGCGGCGAGACGCAGAACCAGCGTTTTGAGTTCAACATGAGCATCAACAACCCTGCCCTCACGGCTCAGGTGCTTGTAAACGTAGCGCGTGCCACCATGCGTCAGCAACCTGGTTGCTACACCATGATTGAGATTCCTGTCATCGACATGCTCCATGGCGACCGCGAGAGTCTCATTGCTCATTTGGTATAGTCACTGTTTTGCTGTTTTGACGGAAAGACAGATATTTTTATCTACAACGACGAGTTGATGAGGTCATCAACTCGTCGTTGTAGATAAAAATTTGTCTTTTTGTTCTATGTATTTTTGTCTAAAACAAGGAATATGTCCTTATCACCATTCGTCCCAAACATTATTGTGACCTTTCGACAGGGCAACAATATCTGAATCTTCATCATTCATCGAGCCACTGCCTTCGCCCATTTCATCATCCCATGCTAAACCATCACCACTGCTGGTTGTGCACAGGCGTTCCAGTTCTGTCTCAACAATCTCTATATCTGGTTGAATATATATCTTTTTTAAAAACGTACAAAAATCTGCATTTTAATACAAACATTGGCGTTCAAATAGAAATAAATGACTATCTTTGCATGTGGGACATACACAAAGAAACGGCAAGCTGATTGCTGTTCCTGCACATAAGAAAGATTTAATAACTAACCAAAAATAGTATGAAACGAATAACTTTGCTTCTAACACTATGTATCACAGCACTGACAAACGGTTGGTCACAACAGAAATGGGACGAACCGCAAGTGCCAGGCAAATCACTAAGCACAATAACAAGCACAGAAACAGTGTATCTCTACAATGTTGACACGGATGCCTTCCTCATTAACGGCATGACGTGGAACACCAATGCTACCGCCACACGACTGGCCAACGGCGACAACAAGGCGTCAAACTCACAGCAGTGCTCGGTAACGGTGAGCGGAACAACGGTAAAGATAAGTCTGAAGAACTATCCTAACCTGTTCGTCTCTTGTCTGTCGGACGCAAAAAACAACATCTATGTTGACCAAAACCAGAATGCCGGCTTCACTTTTACAGAAACAGCAGCAGGAAGCAACGTCTATACACTGAAGAACCTGAACTATGGCAGTTTGCTCGACGTGACATGGGAGTACGGCGGTCACCTTACCATTACCGGAGGCGGCGGTCACAGCAAGTGGGCTATCATGCCTGAAAGCGACATAACATCGGGCAAATACATGCTGTACAAAGCAAAGAAACAGTTATACAATATATATAAGGCGGTGGCAGACGGCAACAGCAGCGCATACAGCACAGCATTGGACGAGGCGCACGCGGCATATACGGCTGCCGATGCTACGACAACAAGCGTACTGGAGGCAGCACGCCGACTCTTCGAACTGACGTATGCCGACATAAAAGGTCCGATAGATGTATCGTTCCTCTTCAAACAGACAGACATGTCGGGCGAAGCATCGGTTAGCGAATGGATGACTGGTTCGGGCACATACGGATGGGGCGAGTTTGAGAGATACCACTCTGCCCTCTCCATGACACAGACACAAACAGTGCCGCAGGGCGTTTACGACGTAATGCTGCATGCACTATACAGGGAAGACGGACAAGGCTGTGCTCCGATATTGAAGGTTGACGCCGACAACAGCGTGACGGCAACCGTACCGCTCATAGGCTCGATAAACTACGAGGTGACAAACACAGAGAGCAACGGTTGGGCGGCCGGCGACATCTCATGCGTACCTAACGACATGCGCTCAGCGGCACAGGCACTGACTCATACCGACGCCGTGGCTCGGGCAGAAAACATCACCGTGGGCATGGGCGGCAAGATGACGATAAACATCTCGATGACAAGTGCCGAGCAATGGCTCAACTGGCAAGGCATAAGAATCATATATAAGGGCATCGGTTCGGCATCGCTGCGCGAGACACTGGCAACAACCATAAGTGAAGCGAAAGCACTCTACGGCGACGGAACACGCAAGGGTGCTGACAAACTGAAGACTGCCATCGACAAGGCGGAAGCCGTATATAACGACGAGAATGCCACACAGCAGGCAGTGATTGAGGCAAACGTAATGCTAAAGGATGCCATGGGAACCTTCCGTTGGGAGGCGGCTTCAGTTGATTTCCCTCTGGAACTGGACAACAGGATAAGCAACGCAAGCTTTGAAAAGGGATTTGAGGACTGGACACAAGAAGGAATGGCGGTACAGACGAACACTTCATTTGCTCAGAAAGCGGGCAACACCTACGTTGAGAAGTGGGTGTCGTCGGGCAGCAATGTTGGTGACGCATCTGTGAAACAGCAGATAAAGGATCTGCCAATGGGTGTGTATCTGCTGAAGGCGGCGGCACAGAACATACAGCAGAACAACGCTTCGGTGCAGCATGGCGCATGGATAACAGCCAACATCAGCAAGACAGAGGTAAGCGGCAGTGCCGACTACACGCTCGTGTTCACCAACATCGAAAAGAATGCCACCATCGGTTTCGAGGCGGTTGGGGCAACAGGCAACTGGTTGTCGGTGGATAACTTCCGCATCTATTATGCCGGTGGCGAACTGGCTGACTACCAGAAGGAACTGCAACTGTATATCGACAACGCCAAACTGTATGAAGGAAAGAAGATGCAGAAGAGCGTATCGGAGAGTCTTGCCAAAGCGATAAACGATGCCATGGCAGAAGCGGCAAAGGACAATGCTGACGGATATACTGCCGTTTCAACACCGCTGAGAGAGATTGTTGACCAGGCAAAGGTTTCAATAAAGGCATACACTGACCTGCAACAGGCCATCAACGAGGCCGAAGCGAAATATGGCGACGGCAGCATGGCAGGAGCGGAGGCTTTCAAGAGCGTCATCGACAAGGCGAAGGAGACAAACAACAACCTCGATGCCACTCTGCAAGACATCGATGAGGCGATAAAGAGCCTGGAAAAGGCTGCATTCGCCTATCTGCTTGCCAATCCATCGGGTGACGTGCCGACGGTAAAGACCGACAAGAGGTATGCTCGCGGTGCCATTGCCGCCTTCGGACGAATGTTGGTGACGGGCGTGGCATCAGGCAACCTGCTGGAACAGGGTTTCTGCTGGAGCACAGAACCGAACCCGACGGTGCTCGACAACCGCACGACGAAGTATCTCACCAACAACGGAAGAATATATGTGATGGACATGGAGCCTGCCACAGTATATTATATGCGTGCGTATGCGATAACAAAGAACTATGCCGTGGGTTATGGCGACGTGATAAAGATGTCAACACTGCCAATGGGAAATGTGACTTATTGGTATAACAACGGCGGTGACGCATCGCACAACGACCGAATAAACACGGCTCTGACCGTTGCTACGACCTATTGGTCTAACTATACCAGCATCAGGGGCTTCAACGTTTCGTGCACGTTCAGCCCTGGCACGCCTACTGCCGACTGCGGCTATGGCGGCAACATGCGCATAGGCACTAACCAGGGACAACGTGCCGGTACCTGCATGCACGAGATGAACCACGGCATTGGCGGAGGTACGCTTGAGATTTGGGGCGGATGGGTTAAGTCGCCGTTGCGCACACATATCAATGGCGACTGGACGGGCGACCGTGCAAACGACGTGGTTAGATTCTGGGAAAACCGCGAAGAACTGGTGATTACGGCGGCATACGACGGCGCTCACTGGGGTGTGGTGCCAAAGGGCGAGATTTACTCTGACGCCAATACCTATCATAACAAATATCCGCACAACGGCGCTCACCTGGAACCGGGTGCATGGGCTGGTCCGCAGAATGCCAACGACACGGAGATATTCTATATCGGCAACGCCCTTATCAACCAGGGATTCTGCGAGGACGGGCTGGTACCTGTAAACTACTATAGCGGCGGGTTCTGTCTGCCGGCATACGTCTTTGAACAGGACGACAACAAGAAATACTACATCAAGAGCGAGAGCGAGGACAACGGTCTCTACTCGTCATATCTCACAGAGTTGCCTAACGGTCAGGTGAGATGGTTGGCAGCAAGTGCCGGCGAGGTGACAGCCAACGACAGTGCAGCATGGTATGTTTCGTTTACTCCAGACAACCAGTACTATCAGCTGCGCAATGCCGCGACAGGCAAATACCTGTCGTTCTACAACAACGGCACAAACGGTTTCAGAACAACAGAACGCGCAACGCCAGGAGCGAGCGAGGACTTCCATGTGATGCGCAGTCGCACCGACCTCAAGGTGGGCAACAAGATGACCATGCGCGGTTACTGGCTCATACATCCTGAAATGAAGAACAACCCGGCAACGCTGACAGCGAGTGCAAACGGCATCACATCGGCCGTGGCTCTGAATCTCTATGACAATGCCACCAACCAGCGTTGGCTGTTCCTTGGAGCAGAAGAAGTGAGCGAGTTTGAAAGTGACGTGATTGCCAATCTGCGCAACAAGGGCAACGAACTGATAAACAGTTGGCGAGAGGTGAGACGCACCAGTCACACTGAGGACTGCGAAGGTGCCGACAGCAAGTTTGACGATGCTCTTAGCACAGCCACACTCAACCTCATCGGCATACAGAGCGAGAAGGAGGCAACACTACTCATAAACGACCTGAACAAGGCGGGCATGACGTTCCTCGGCAAGGTTACGCCAAGCAACAGTGCCAATCCGTTCAACTTGTCGTTCCTGCTCGACAATGCAGCCATCAACGACAGCAAGGGATGGTCGGAGAGCATCAACGTGACAAACTCTTGTGGCGAGTTCTTTGAAACGGCATTCGACCTCAACCAGACAATAACCGGACTCCCTGCCGGCACATACAAGCTTACATTGCAGGCATTCCAGCGTCCGGGAACAAGTGAGGAGGTGAGCACACAATTTGCCAACGGCACGAACAGCGTGAACACATTCATGTTCTTGGGAACAAAGACAAAGAAGGTGAAGAACATCATGGAGGGCGCAAGAAACACACGCCTGCACAGTGAAGCTGTGGGTGTCGGTTCGCCAGTGAAATACATACCTAACAGCACGGCATCGGCAGCACCTTACTTCACACTGAAGTCATATACCAACGAACTGTTCAACGAGGTGGCAAACGACAACAGCAGTTTGAGAATCGGCATAAGATGCGGTTCCAGCAAGACAGCCAACTGGGTATGCTTCGACAACTTCGAACTGCTTTACTACGGTTCTATGACCGAGGCAATGATAACGAGCATCGACTTGCCGACAGTTGAGGACACATCAGACAACAGCAAGGCGGAGATATACACTCTGCAGGGCGTCAAGGTGAACACACCGATGGAGCAACTGCCTCGCGGTATCTATATCGTGAAGAAGAAGAAGGTTATTATAAGATAGAGCGACTTAGGGGAGTCTATCGTGACTGCCCCAAGAACCTCAACTCCGCCTCAAGCATTTCCAAGCATGGCATAGAGAAGCCCACTCGGTGGGCTTCTTCTATTGCACGCGTATATAGATAATGGATTTCCATAGGGCGATGGAAATCGTAGTCGAGCTTCATCGACGGAGAATATGGGGTCATCTTCAACGTGTTTTCTATCATACGGTCGGCAAATGTGGAATCGATGTTCCTTACTCCAAGTGCCTGTGCTGCCCCTATAACCTCCAGCATCTGGCGACGGATGAGGTCCATCGTGGCAGGATTGGCAAGCAACTTGTCTGTCTGGGTGTTCAAAGCCACGGTCATTCCGTTGAAAGGCATGTTCCACACCGCTTTCTTCCATCGTGCCTCATAATATTCAACAAGTGCCGTCTGTATTTCTGCCGCCTGGAAATCGGCAATGAGACTGTCGATAATTGCATCCGGACAGGAGTAGTTGCCTATGTTTATGTTGCCATAGCACTGATGACTGATGCGACCGGGAGCGGTCTTGGCAGAACAGATAAATGCCAGTCCTGCAGCAAGATAGAGATTAGGAAAATGTTGTTGAAGGTCTGCTTCCAAACCAATGCCGTTCTGTATCAGCAACACCAGCGTGTCATCGCGCAACAGCGGCGGAAGCAACGACGGCAACAGATGATTGTTGACCGATTTCAACGCCACGATAACGACATCTGCCTTGGGCATGTCGGCCGTTGACTTATATGCCAGCGGTCGCTCAATGGCAAAAGAGCCGTCGCATGAGTCAACATAAAAACCGTTCTCACAGACGTAATCATAATCGCTGTGCAAAAGGAAATGTACATCATGACCAGCCTTAGCCAACTTACATCCGTAATATCCTCCCACAGCACCTGTGCCTATTACTGCATATCTCATATCCGTTGTATTTATCTTAAGTTTTGTTTTAGCCCAAAAGGACTAACAGGGTGCAAAAGTAATGATTTCTATCCGAAAACGATTAATATTTGGAAATAAAAGCGTATCTTTGCAATTGTATTGGATTGAAAAAACAAGTGGAACAAGACAAATTGAATATACTTAATAAAATAAAATACCCTGACGACCTACGCCAGTTAACCATAGACCAACTTCCACAACTGTGCGAGGAACTGCGTCAGGACATAGTGAAAGAGCTGTCGGTAAACCCCGGACATCTTGCTTCAAGTCTCGGTGTGGTGGAACTGACAGTGGCTCTCCATTATGTTTACAATACTCCAGAAGACCGAATAGTTTGGGACGTGGGACATCAGGCTTACGGGCATAAGATTCTTACCGGACGACGCGAACAGTTCTGCACCAACCGCAAACTCAACGGCATCATGCCTTTCCCTTCGCCAAAGGAAAGCGAATACGACTCTTTTACTTGCGGTCATGCGTCAAACTCTATTTCGGCCGCTCTCGGTATGGCTGTGGCACAGAACGGTGACAACAACGAGAACCAGAGCAAGGTTGTGGCAGTGATTGGCGACGGCGCAATGAGCGGCGGTTTGGCTTTCGAAGGACTGAACAATGTTTCTTCTACGAAAAACGATATGCTCATAATACTGAACGACAATAACATGAGCATAGACAGGAGTGTGGGCGGAATGAAGCAGTACCTATTGGGACTGAGCACCAACGAGACTTACAACGCACTGAGATTCAGACTGTCGAAATGGCTTCGCTCGAGGGGGTATCTGGAGGACGATCGCAAGAACGGACTCATACGACTGGGCAACGCTCTTAAGTCGGCTATCAGTCATCAGCAGAATATCTTTGAAGGACTGAACATCAGATATTTCGGTCCGTACAACGGGCATAACGTAAAGGAACTGGTGCGCATCCTCAGACAACTGAAGGACATGAAAGGTCCGAAGATGCTGCATCTGCACACCATAAAGGGCAAGGGCTACGAACCAGCAGAGAAGGCTGCCACGATATGGCACGCACCTGGCAAGTTTGACGTTAACACGGGAGAAAGAATAGTTAAAGACACGACGGGAAAACCGCCTCGCTTTCAGGATGTTTTCGGCCACACGCTGGTAGAACTGGCCAGGAAGAACCCGAAGATTGTGGGGGTGACTCCTGCCATGCCTACGGGTTGTTCCATGAACATCATGATGGAGGAAATGCCGGAGCGTACTTTCGACGTCGGCATCGCCGAGGGGCATGCCGTAACGTTCTCGGCAGGAATGGCAAAGGAGGGTCTGCTACCGTTCTGCAACATTTATAGTGCTTTCGCACAGCGTGCCTACGACAATATCATTCACGACATGGCGATATTGAACCTGCCAGTGGTGCTCTGTCTCGACCGTGCCGGACTGGTGGGCGAAGACGGTGCCACTCATCATGGCGCATTCGACATGGTGTCACTGCGTACCGTGCCCAATCTCACTATCGCATCGCCAATGGATGAACACGAACTGCGCAGGATGATGTTCACTGCTCAGTTGCCTGGCATGGGGTCATTCGTAATACGCTATCCTCGTGGCAGCGGCGTACTGGCCGACTGGCAGTGTCCGCTGGAGGCTATTGAGGTGGGCAAAGGGCGTAAGTTGCATGATGGCGACAGCATGGCAGTACTTACCATCGGACCGCTAGGCAACGACGTGGAGGACATCATCCGCGAAGAGAATGCAGACATTGCTCATTATGACATGCGTTTCGTCAAGCCTCTCGATGAGGAAATTCTGCACGAGGTGGGCAAGAGGTTCAAGAGAATAATCACTGTCGAAGACGGTTCGCGCAACGGAGGATTCGGTTCCGCCGTACTGGAATGGCTCAACGACAACGGCTATGCCACATCAGTGAAGCGCATGGGATTGCCAGACAAGTTTATAGAGCACGGCACCGTACCGCAACTGCGAGAAATTGCCGGCATCGACAAAGAACGTATAAGAAGGGAGATAAAGGCTTAGCCTGCTCCCTGCACGCCAACTAAAAACAAACAATTATGAAGATAATCATTGCAGGAGCAGGAGCTGTCGGTACACACTTGGCAAAGTTGTTGTCAAGAGAGTATCAAGATTGTACACTGATTGACGACGACGAGGAACGACTGGGAAGTATAGACTCTGACTATGACGTAATGGCCATGCTCGGGTCGCCGACCAGCATCAAGGCACTGAAGGATGCCGGAGCAGAATATGCCGACCTCTTTGTGGCGGTAACTCCCGATGAGAGTTGCAACATGAACTCCTGCATACTCGCACATGCCCTTGGTGCCAAGAAGACCGTGGCACGCATTGACAACTACGAGTATCTGGCACCAAATCTTGAGAGTTTCTTCAAGAACCTGGGCATCGACTCACTCATCTACCCTGAAGTGCTGGCTGCCATTGACATCAATAACGGACTGAAAATGAGTTGGGTGCGCCAGCGTTGGGATGTGCATGGAGGTGCATTGGTGATGCTGGGCGTAAAACTGAGGGAGAGCTGTGAGATTTTAAACCGTCCGCTGAAAGAACTATGCGGACCAGACGACCCTTATCATATCGTGGCCATCAAACGTGGCGACGAGACTATCATACCTGGCGGAAACGACGAACTGCATATCGATGACCAAGCTTATTTCATGACAAAGAAAGAAGATATTCCCGTTGTACGCAAACTTAGCGGCAAGGAGCAATATGCCGATATAAAGAACGTGATTATCATGGGCGGCAGCAAGACTGCTGTCAGGGCTGCACTTACAATCCCCGACAGCATGCACGTCAAGATAATCGAGATGAACGAAAAACGTTGCGAACGACTGAACCAGCTGCTGGCCGACGTCAACACGATGGTTATTCACGGCGACGGGCGCGACACGAACCTGCTGATTGAGGAGGGTATCGAGAATACACAGGCTTTCGTGGCACTGACGGAAAATGCGGAGGCAAACATCCTTGCTTGTCTGACGGCAAAGCGCCTGGGTGTAAAGAAGACCATCGCCATGGTGGAGAATCTCGACTACGTCAGTATGGCTGAAGAACTCGACATCGGTACTATCATCAACAAGAAGACCATAGCCGCCGGACATATCTACCAAATGATGCTCGATGCCGATGTTACCAACATGCGCTCACTGATGATGGTTGACTCTGACGTGGCAGAGTTCGTGGCTGCACAAGGGTCGCCGGTGACAAAGCGACCAGTAAAGGATTTGCGGTTGCCGGCAGGGGTTACCATCGGCGGACTGGTTCGCCATAATGTCGGCATGCTGGTTAACGGTAATTCCCAGATTGAGGCAGGCGACACGGTGATGGTGTTCTGCCATGAACACAACCTTAACAAGGTAGAGAAATTCTTCAAGCGCAGTCTGCTATGGTAGATATAAAGATTGTTTCGAGAATCATCGGGCTGCTGCTGTTCCTCGAAGCGGCATTCATGCTCTGTTGCGTGGCCATATCGTTCAGTTATCAGGAAGACGACGGCATGGCTTTCCTCATATCCATCATCATAACCGTGGGCGCAGGCATCATATTCAGATTGTTCGGCAGGGGCGCTGGCAACAACCTCAACAGGCGTGAGGCGTTTCTCGTTGTGACCTCTTCGTGGGCGATATTTAGTTTCTTCGGGATGTTGCCGTTTCTTATCAGCGGCTATACGACGAGTGTCACGGATGCTTATTTTGAAACGATGTCGGGCTTTACCACTACCGGCGCCACCATATTCGACGATGTGGAGAACCTACCTCACGGCATATTGTTCTGGCGGTCGCTGACACAGTGGATTGGCGGATTGGGAATAGTGTTCTTTACGATTGCCGTCCTGCCGTCGATGGTAGGCGGAAGCATGAAGGTGTTTACGGCCGAGGCCACAGGACCAATAAAGTCGAAGATGCACCCTAGACTAAGTACAAGTGCAAAATGGCTGTGGTCTATTTACCTGGCACTGACGATAGCTTGCGGCGTGTTTTACTGGTTGGCAGGCATGGACTGGTTTGACAGCCTCAACTACTCCATGACAACAACGGCAACAGGTGGTTTTTCCACACACAACGACAGCACGCTGCATTTCAACTCTGCTGCCATCGACTATATCAGCATCTTATTCCAGTTCCTTGCGGGAATGAATTTCATACTGCTCTACTCTGTCGTGTTCAAAGGTCAGTTCCGCAATCTTAGACAGAATTCAGAATTCAAGCTTTATTCGGGTTTGATAGCCATAGCTACGGTGTGGATAATGCTGATGCTGATTACCAGTTGCGGCTACGACATCGAGCGCGCCTTCCGCAGCTCTCTCTATCAGGTGGTTTCGTTCATCACCACCACAGGTCTCTTCAACGACGATGCGGCAAAGTGGCCTCATCTCACATGGGTGATACTGGGTGTCTGTATGTTTATCGGTTCATGTGCCGGTTCTACCAGTGGCGGATTCAAGTGCATAAGAGGCGTCATGATTATCAAGGTGATGCAGAATGAGTTCAGGCGCATGCTCCACCCCAATGCCGTATTGCCGGTAAAGGTTAACGGCATGTCCATTCCGAGTTCCAAACTCCCCACGCTTCTTTCATTCTTTGCCATTTTCATTTTGATGTGCCTCTTTACGTCAACAATCATGATTATTGCCGGTATAGACCATGTCAATGCCATCACCATCTCGCTAAGTTGCGTGAGCAATGTCGGCCCATCCCTTGGCACAGAAATAGGTCCTGTAATGTCATGGAGCAGCCTGCCTGATTATATAAAATGGATTTGCTCACTGCTGATGCTCATGGGACGCCTCGAAATCATGACCGTGCTCGTGCTCTTTACCAAAAACTACTGGAAGGAGAACTGATAATAAAAAGCCAGAACATCTAGAATATCTAGTTCCTCTAGAACCTCTAGCCCTCCCCCTCTACCCTAGATGGTTCATCAAGTCTCTCTTGCCACCTCCTACCTCTAATACCTCTCCAAAAAAGCCTGCACCTCTTCCTGCAGCCTTAAAAACTCCGGACAGGAAGAATAGCCAACATTTCTGCGAAGCATTGACCGCACATCTGTGATGCTGTTCTCATAGCATGACAGTTCGTTGCGCATCTGCGTACGATGAATGGACGTATGGTATATTTCCGTTTCCCTTTCCTGCCGCAACTGGTTACACACCTTTGTCAGCATCGGCACAACGATGACATCAAAAAGATGATGCCCCTGTATATATAAATATGTTGTCTGCGGAGTGATGCCAAGAGCACGCAAATCAGCCTTTGTCTTCAGATAAGACTCCTTGGCATCAGGATATTTCTTTTGCAGCAAACCTATCTTCCTGCTAACCTTCTGCCTCAGATGGTCAAGCGCTATCTGCGGTGTCTGCAAATTGAACCGCCCGACATCTATCACATGACAGAAGTCCATCAACGAAAATTCGCTATGGTTGCCTGTTCTATATGCCCATACCGACCATACGAACAGCGGGAAACTAATTTCTGAATACTTGGTGAAAAAATCCTCGAAATCAAATATCGGACGGTCGTTGAGCGCCACCATCACGCACACATTATGCAGACTGGAAGCATAACACTGATAGTTCTCTATCGCATAGACATAGGTATGGAAGATATAAGGACATGTGTTTATCCTCTTAGAAGTCTCAGTCTGGTTCTGAAGCACATAGTCATAATCAGCATCCACACAAGCAATCATGTCACGCCCCACACCATCACCGATAATATTCATAAGCACCGACTTCTTTCCTCGTGCCAGCTTGCCACGCGAAGGGAGCATTACCTCAAAATAGAGCGAATCATCTTCAAACTTACTCAGCACTGTGCGCCAAAAGAATATATCATCATAGCTTTCTACATAAGCTACGATGCGGCGTCGTGCATCCTTCGGTTTCATCTTGTTGGCAGCCTCAACGTATCTGGAGTTAAGATTATTTTTTAGACTTGTGCTCATTTCTTTTTTTTTTTGGCTAGAAAATCTAGTTCATCTAGAACATCTAGCCCTTCTAGCCCCTCTCCCCCTAATCCTTAACCGTTATATCGCTCACCTCAGTCACCTTGTCCATCCAACCGTTCATTATCACAGCCGGTGAATGGGTGGTGAGGATTATCTGGACATTAGGATTGAGTTCAAGTATCAACTCAATCAGTTTCTGTTGCCAGTCGATATGCAGGCTAACCTCCGGTTCGTCCATAAACAGCACATAATGCTGATTGTCCTCTGTCAGAACCGTGAGCAGGATGGCAAGCATCTGCTTCTCACCGCTCGACAACTTATACGGAGTGAGTTCCTCGCCAATCTGACTGAACAGTATCTCGTTCTTTGTCCTGATAAGTCGCTTGCCCGTCTCTGCAAACAGGCGGTCAACCATATCCTGGAATTTCTTCTTAGGTTCAGAGATACGCTGTGCACGCTCTGCCGAGTCTGGCGCGCCACTCTGCAGTTCCTCGATTATCCTGTTGCCGATATTCACTTGATAGTCAAGATATTTGCGCTGCAACTGATACAATTGCCAATCCAGTTCTGTAATCACAGCAGCATCAAGCACCTTGCTCATCGAGTCGCTGCTGACAAGCGGACGGTCGAAACTGCGTATCACGTCATATCTTATCCACTGAGCCTCCTCTGGATAAACCTTCAGGCGCACGCCCTTCATCATGGAATTGGGAGCGTCAACATGGGCAAGGCCGCGCACCACCTTATTAAGAATAGTACTCTTTCCCACTCCGTTGATACCGCTCAGTACATTTACCTTTGGGTCCAGATTCCATACAACGTGCTTCTGGCCGCTCCAAAGCGAATCTATCTCAATCTGTTCGATATAGTCGGCGTATTTCTGCATAGTCTCTTTATTTAAGAACTTCTTCCGCAAATTTAGCGATTATTCTCAATAAATGTGTAATTTTGCACCGGTTTTTTCAAAAATAATGATAAATGGATAACAAAAAGGCACTAATAGCCCATCTCTGCATATTCTTTGCATGTGCTTTCTGGGGATTGATGGCTCCCGTTGGCAAGGATGCCATGACTCATGGCATCACCGGCATCGACATGGTCACGTTCCGTGTCACTGGCGCCTGCCTACTGTTCTGGCTCACGTCTTTGTTTGTAAAGAAGGAGCATGTGGAGCGCAAGGACCTTGTCAAACTGTTCTTTGCAGGCATCTTCGGACTTGTGTTCAACCAGTGTTGCTACACTATCGGACTAAGCATCACGTCGCCTATCAATGCCAGCATCGTGACAACGGCAATGCCCATCTTCGCAATGATTCTCTCGGCACTGATTCTCAAGGAACCGATTACGGGAAAGAAAGCGACTGGCGTACTGATGGGATGCAGCGGCGCACTGATACTGATTCTCACGAGTGCAGCGGCGGTGAGTTCGAAGGTGGGCGACATTCGCGGCGACTTACTCTGCCTCTTCGCCCAGTTCTCGTTCTCGCTCTATCTGGCACTGTTCAGTCCTGTCGTGAAACGCTACTCCGTGTTTACCGTAAACAAATGGATGTTCCTTTTTGCCTCTATCATCATTGTGCCGTTCACATTCAACCATGTGGCAGCCATCGACTGGCACAACGTACCAACTCTTACATGGTTGGAGGCTGGCTATGTGGTACTTTTCGGAACGTATATCAGTTACATTCTCACCATGATTGGACAACAGACACTGCGCCCCACCGTTGTGAGCATATATAATTATGTGCAGCCTATCGTGTCGGTGATAGTCAGCGTGCTCACCGGCATCGGTGTCTTCCGCTGGTCACACGCCGTGGCTGTCATACTGGTATTCTCTGGCGTATGGCTTGTCACCAAATCAAAGAGCCGTGCCGATATGCAGAAACAGAAATAAATCCTTATCGAAAAGCCCTATCAATCCTATTGAGTCCGTACGAAAATCTCCCGTTTTTGGGATAATTAGAATAAGGAAAAGGAATAAGAACAATGATAATAAACAAAGAAAGAGAAAGAAACTTCGATGTTCTTTCTCTTTCTTCTTTTATACGAATGTCGTAACTTCAAAACGAATTACTCCTTGATGCCCTTCGACCAGAAATCCACCAATACGATGTCGAACACGAGTGTGCTATATGCAGGGATCTGTCCTTGATCCACTTTGCCGTATGCCAGTTCATAAGGCATATACACACGCCACTCGTCGCCTCTGCGCATGTGCTGCAAAGCTGTTGAGAAACCAGCCACCACCTCACTTGCCACGAAGTCAACCGGTGCGCAAAGTTCAGGGTTATAGTCGCCAAAGTATGACTGGTCGAAAACATATCCGTAAGGATGCGATGTTGACGGCAACAGACGACCGAGATAATGAACGCTCACACTGTCTGTATAATAAGGTGTCTGAGTTTCTGACGGGTCGGCTTCCTTCAGAACGTTCACTATGATATAATCGGTGTTCTTGCCTTCAGTCTCGGTTGTCTTAGACCAGCACTTTATGCGCTTCCAGTCGGTACGCTCCGGTGCAGCAGCAATCAGTGCCTTTACCGAGTCACTGAGATTCTCGAAGAATGCCACGTTGGTCTTCTCCCAATTAGGATACTCCTCAATCTCATTGTCTTCCTCGCTACAAGAGATGAAGAATGAAGAACAGAGTACGAGAGCCACTGAGCACATCAGTGCCTTCAAAAATCCCATTGTCTTTATTGCTTCATTGTTCATCGCGGCAGCAAATTCTTCATTCTTCACTCTTAATTCTTCATTCTTCATTCTTCACTCTTAATTTTACTGCAGTTTCTTCAGCAGGCTTGCAATGCTCACCTTGTCCTCGATGATGCCAGCAAGGTCTGAAATCTTAACACGCTCCTGCTCCATGGTGTCGCGATAACGCAGTGTCACCATACCATCGTTAAGTGTCTCGTGGTCAACGGTCACACAGTAAGGTGTACCTACTGCATCCTGACGGCGATAGCGCTTGCCGATTGAGTCTTTCTCGTCGTACTGACAGTTGAAGTGGAACTTCAGGTCGTTGATTATCTCGCGTGCCTTTTCTGGCAGACCGTCTTTCTTTACGAGTGGCATGACAGCGAGCTTGGTTGGTGCCAATGCTGCTGGCAGGCGCAATACTACGCGTGTCTCGCCATTCTCCAATTGCTCTTCCTCGTATGCATGGCACATGATAGAAAGGAACATACGGTCAACACCGATACTTGTCTCGATAACGTATGGAGTGTAACGCTCGTTGGTCTGTGGGTCGAAGTACTCAATCTTCTTGCCTGAGAACTTCTGATGCTGTGACAGGTCAAAGTCTGTACGGCTGTGGATACCCTCAACCTCCTTGAAGCCGAATGGCATCTTAAACTCTACGTCGGTAGCAGCGTTGGCATAGTGAGCCAGCTTGTCGTGGTCGTGAAAACGGTAGTTCTCAGCACCGAAACCGAGTGCCTGGTGCCAAGCCATACGTGTCTGCTTCCACTGGTTGAACCAGTCGAGTTCTGTGCCTGGCTTAACAAAGAACTGCATCTCCATCTGTTCGAACTCACGCATACGGAAAATAAACTGGCGCGCAACAATCTCGTTGCGGAATGCCTTACCAATCTGGGCGATACCGAAAGGAATCTTCATGCGGCCGGTCTTCTGAACGTTCAGGTAGTTCACGAAGATACCCTGTGCTGTCTCTGGACGCAGATAAACCTTCATTGAAGCGTCGGCAGAGGCACCCATCTCTGTAGAGAACATAAGGTTGAACTGACGAACGTCGGTCCAGTTCTTTGTTCCGCTGATTGGGTCAACGATCTCCTCGTCGAGGATAATCTGCTTCAGTTCCTCAAGGTCTGGTCCCTGCATAGCAGCAGCAAAACGTGCGTGCAGCGCATCGCGCTTCTCCTTGATTTCGAGTACGCGTGGACTGGTTGCCAGATACTGTGCCTCATCGAAACTTTCGCCAAAGCGCTTGCGTGCCTTAGCCACTTCCTTCTCAATCTTCTCGTCATACTTTGCCATCTGGTCCTCAATGAGAACGTCGGCGCGGTAGCGCTTCTTTGAGTCGCGGTTGTCAATCAGTGGGTCGTTGAATGCGTCAACGTGTCCGCTGGCCTTCCATATTGTAGGGTGCATAAAGATGGCTGAATCGATACCCACGATATTCTCGTGCAGCAGTACCATAGACTTCCACCAATAGTCCTTGATATTCTTTTTCAGTTCAACACCGTTCTGGCCGTAGTCATAAACGGCGCCTAAACCATCGTAAATATCGCTGCTTGGGAATACAAAACCATATTCCTTACAGTGCGATATTATCTTCTTGAAAACATCTTCTTGTGCCATAATAATATTTAAATTTGCAAATTTGGATGCAAAGTTACTCATTTTTTCAAAATTACTTACTATATTTGCGTTAAAAATAAACAAAGAGAGGAACTGCATCATGAATACAAACAACTCGTCAACCCGTCAACTCGTCAACCCGTCAACTATAAATATGAAATCATGGATGACCTCACTCATCCAACAGAAAAAAGTTGCAGCCATTCCCGTAATGACTCATCCTGGCATTGAGATTATCGGAAAATCTGTGCTCGACGCCGTCACCGACGGTTGTGTTCATTACGAAGCCATCAAGGCTCTCACAGAACGCTACCCCAGCGATGCGGTGACTGTCATCATGGACCTCACCGTAGAGGCGGAGGCGTTTGGTGCTGAGATTGCCTTTGCAGACAATGAGGTGCCTGCTGTGGTGGGCCACATGCTCGACACTGTTGATGACATTTACCAGTTGGAGGTTCCATCTATGAAAAAGGGCCGTGTGCCGGAGTTTCTTAAAGCCAACTTGCTGGCCGCTCGCAATATCACCGACCGTCCTGTGCTTGGCGGCTGTATCGGTCCGTTCTCCTTGGCTGGCCGTCTCTACGACATGTCGGGCATCATGATGCTTATATACGAAAATCCCGAGGCGGCAGACATGCTGCTCAGCAAGTGCACCACCTTTATCACACGCTACTGCAAGGCTCTGAAAGCTACGGGTGTAAACGGTGTGATGATGGCGGAACCGGCTGCCGGACTCTTGTCTGACGAGGATTGTGAGCGTTTCTCGTCAAAATACGTGAAACAGATTGTTGACGCCGTGCAGGACGATACGTTCAGTTTGATTCTCCACAACTGTGGCAACACTGGTCAGTGCACTGCCGCCATGGTAAAGACTGGTTCGGCTGCATATCATTTCGGCAACAAGATAGACATGGTAGAGGCCATCAAGGGTATACCTGCAAACGTACCAGCCATGGGCAACCTCGACCCTGTGAGCCTCTTCAAGGATGCCACACCTGAGGAGATGCGCAAGGCTACGCTCGAACTGCTTGAGGCCACAAAAGACTATCCAAACTTCGTCCTCTCAAGTGGTTGCGACACCCCTCCTCACACACCATTCGCTAATATCGATGCCTTCTATGAGGCGGTGAGGGAGTGGAATAATGCCCCCTCCTAACCTCCCCCTTGGGGGAGGAAAGAGATTAAGGATAAAGTTTCTACCACTAGAAGCATTCGTCTTCTAACTTCTCAGCGAGCAAAGCGAGCGATAACTTCTTCTAACTTCCTTTAACTCCATAATAAAGATGAAAGATGAGAGTTTAAAGATGAGGGATTGCATGCAAATCAAACTGTGCTCCCCTTTGGAAAGGGGGAGTTAGAGGGGGATGAAAACATGAATAAGCTTGCCCTGCTATTGCCTACACTCCTGCACTCCTATACTCCCTGACTTAGATGAAAGATGAGATATTAAAGATGAAGGATTAAAGTTTGCTTGCTACTCCCCTCGCCCTTTGGAGAGGGGTCGGGGGTGAGGCCGTCTTCTAACTCCTCAGCGAGCAAAGCGAGCGATAACTTCTAAACTTATAAACTCAAAAAAACTTGATAACCCAAGAACTAACATACCCCGACCTCAACATAACCGCTGCCGAGATTTACGAGCAGATGGGTTATGGCGATGCGCTGCCCGATGCTGACGTGCAGGCGGAGACAGAACGTATGATTTCAAGAGTAAAGGAAATCTTGCGACCGCAATTCAGTTTCTTCATTACCAAGGCAACGCTCGACGAAGAGAACAACCTGCTCACCACGGGCTATGCCACCATGGACATCGGCAGGATTATCAGCCGACAGTTGCGCGGTTCATCTGCATTCGCCTTCTTCGTTGCCACGGCGGGCATGGAGTTCGAACATCTGCAAGAGCAACTCAAGACTGAGGGCGACATGGTGAGCATCTTCATTGCCGACGCTATGGGCAGCGTGATTGCAGAGAAGACTGCCGACTGCATGGAACAGGCTCTGCAACAGACGCTCGCGCCTTCAGGACTTAAACACACCAACCGCTTCAGTCCTGGCTACTGCGGTTGGCACGTATCACAACAGCATCTGCTCTTTTCCCACTTCCCCACTCCACAGCCCTGCGGCATCACTCTCAGCGAGTCGAGCCTCATGACTCCCATCAAGTCCGTCAGCGGCATCATCGGCATCGGCGCCACCGTCCGCCACCTCGACTACACCTGCGGACTTTGTGATTACAAAGATTGCTATAAGCGGAGGAAGAAATAGACTGTCTTATACTGATATAGGTAGACACATTTAGAATTAATAAATAAATGTGTAAAACTATGAGTAAAAGAATTAGAAGATTCATTAGTGAAGAATTTAAATTGTCTGTAATTCGTGACTACTATTCTTCAGACATGAGCAAAAATGCCTGTATGCGAAAGTACGATTTAAGTAGTAATACGATGCTAAACAGTTGGCTGAAGAAGTACGATTGTTCTGGAAATTTATTACCTTTGCCATCAGAACCAAGCAAAGATTCAGATATGGCAAATCGCGACAAAGAAAGTTACAAACAAGAGAATGCAGAACTGAAGAAGCGCATCAAGGATTTGGAGAAGGCTTTGGAGTTTTCTCGCCTTGAGACTCTTGCCCGTGACATGATGATAGACAAGGCAGAGGAGTACTTCGACATAGCCATAAGAAAAAAATCTGGGGCCAAGTAGCCGTTGAACCGGTCTTCGAGTGCTGCCTAAAGGTTGCACTCGTATGCAGGCTGTTTGGCCGTTCCCGTCAGGCCTTCTACCAGTGGAAGGCTGACATGAAGACGCAATCAGAACTTGAGCGTAATGTTATAGATGCCGTCCAGGAAATCCGCTCTGAGGATCCTGGCATTGGCGGTTACAAAATGCGGCTTATGCTCATAAGCATGTTTGGCCGTGACTAATAACCATGGAAACGGGCAACCAAGACTATTGGGTGCACGTTGGCACTGTCCATAGCCTGTTGGGTAGAAGACAATAGCGCCGGTATGCGTGCAATAAGTTGCTCATGGTCGCCAAACACGGTGTCACCTGCGCACATATCAGTAGCTGTATATTCACCAGGTTCCGCTCCGGGACATTTAAACGGCAACGTATGTTCTGTCAATATACGATGGGTTGCTTTCTGCAAATCTTCTGTTAACGGAGCATCCTTTTGTCCGAATAGATATTCGTAAGCCTTGAAATGTCCGAGTATTTCAAAAGCCTCATATAGGGATTTGCCCTTAGGAACGAGAGCCAAGCCTTTCTCCTTTAGTTCCCTTGTGTCATCAACACTGAATGAGTTGCCTTCTATTGCACAACTATGAGCCGAGAAGAGTATTTCATTATACTCCTCCAAATCGGTTTCATTCATTCGTAGCGCAAACTTATTGCTATACTCATTCAGTGTCTCTTCATAGACTTTTATCTCTTCTTCGAACATATAAAATATCCAACTTTCGCTAGATTCACTTGCTCATCAATCTCTTGGCCAAAGCAACGGCACTGTTGGCATTGTCGCTATAGCCATCGGCACCTATCTCGTCGGCGAAGGCCTGGGTGATAGGAGCACCGCCAATCATCACCTTCACCTTGTCGCGGATGCCGGCAGCTTCAAGAGCCTGAAGAACCTCTGGCATGTAGGTCATGGTGGTGGTGAGCAGAGCACTCATACACAGGATGTCGGCATTGTGCTCTTTGATAGCCTCAACAAACTGCTCGCTGGTAACGTCGATACCGATATTGATGACTTCGAAACCGCAGCCCTCGAGCATTGAAGCAACAAGGTTCTTACCGATGTCGTGAAGGTCGCCCTTAACAGTACCAATGATAATCTTACCAACAGAAGCAGAGGCATCACCAGCCATAAGCGGTTTGAGAATCTCCAAACCCGCCTTCATCGCACGACCAGCCATCAACAGCTGTGGCACGAATGCCTTACCGTCTTCAAAGCGCTGACCAACCTCAGCCATAGCCTTAACCATCTGACCGTTGATGATGTCCTGCGGAGCAATGCCCTGCTCAACAGCCGCCTTTGTAGCTGTCACTGCGTCATTGGCCTTACCGCCTACGATGGCGTCGAAAAGGTCGTTGGAAGGTTGTGAGGTTGTAGGTGTTGACGAGTTGGAACTTTCAGTTGACGAGTTGACGAGTTGACGAGTTGACGAGTTGCTTGATTCTGATGCTAATGTCTGAACTCCTGAACTCCTGAACTCCTGAACTCCTGAAGGCAACTCCTGAACCCCTATTACCGGCGCAACCACACCACTTCTATGTGGTGACAGATAGATGCCATCAACAGGTTGGAGAAGACGGGCGATAGCAGCAATATGCTCGTTGGTAGTGCCGCAGCAACCGCCAATAACATTGAGGCGATGCCACTCGAGCATTGGCCATACGGCACGCTGCATCATCTCTGGTGTCTGCGAGTAGTTGCCATTGATGTCTGGCTGACCGGCATTAGGATACAGACTTACGCAGAGTCCGTCGATAGCGCCGAGGCGGTCGATGAGCGGAGTAATCTGTGCCACATCGCCTATGCAGTTGACACCAACAGAGAAGATATTCTTCTTATCGAGAGTAGATATAAACTCCTCGATAGACTGACCGAGCATGTTCTTGCCCTCGCTGCCAGTAACATTGAAACTGAGCATCAGCGGCACCTGCTTGCCTGTCTTTGCCATTGCTGCCGCAGAAGCCTCAACAGCAGCCTTTGCATTGAGGGTATCGAAGATGGTCTCTATGAGCAGTACGTCGACGCCACCCTCAAGCAGTGCCTCCATCTGTTCCTTATAAGCTTCAAACAGTTTACCGTAACCGAAGGTGTTCCAACCTGGTTGGGTATTGTCGGTCATGATACTGCATGTCTTTGATGTAGGACCAACAGAACCAGCTACGAAACGTGGTTTCTCAGGATTCTTCTTGGTATATTCGTCTGCCAAGGTACGTGCCAGTTTTGCAGCAGCAAGGTTTATCTCACGGCACTCAGCCTCCAGTCGGAAGTCGGCCATAGATATGCGCTGAGCATTGAATGTGTTTGTTTCAATGATATCCGCGCCCGCTTCAAGATATTTGGTATGTATCTCGCTAATCACGTCGGGACGGGTGAGGCACAACAGGTCGTTGCAGCCACGCAACTCACAACCATGGTCAGCAAAGCGCTCGCCACGGAAATCGTTTTCTGTCAGTTTATAACGCTGAATCATTGTGCCCATAGCACCATCGAGCACCAGCACACGCTGCTGAGCGATAGTCTGAATAGGTGAGAATGTTGAAGGATTATTTGCCATATTATCTTCGTTTTCTATTGTTTCAATGATTTGGATGACCTGTTGGTCAGTTGACGAGTTGGTACTTTCAGTTGACAAGTTGACAAGTTGACAAGTTGACGAGTTGGTACTTTCAGTTGACGAGTTGACAAGTTGACGAGTTGACGAGTTGGAACCTTCAGTTGACGAGTTGACAAGTTGACAAGTTGACGAGTTATTTGTGCCAGATGCAATTGTCTGAACTCCTGAACTCCTGCACTCCCGAAAGCGACTCCTGCACTCCTGAACTCCTGAACTCCTTTGAGTTTGCTTGCACTGCTCAACAATCTCCAGTGCCTGCTCCACCTCCTCTTCGTTGTGGAAGTCCATCTCCAGATGTACACCATCGGTACCGATATTCTCAAGCAGCGGACGCAGTTCGTCGAGAGTAACCCAACATGCCATGATGCTCTTGCCGGCATTAAGGATGCGGCGGTAGAGGTCGTACCACTTTGGCGAACCACCTTGCGGTTCACCAACACCTGGTGTCCACTGAATAGCATTGAGTTCTTTTATCTCAAGCAATGCCGGGAGATGATGCTGTGCCCCCACTCCATCAAGATGATAGAGAGTATAGTCAATCTTCTGGCACTGCTGGCGGAGGAACGGCAGAGCAAAGCGACGGTAGTCGTCTTCGTTTATCATCGTAGATATGTCGCACTGAAGCTTGGTCATCTTGCCCGGTGCCCATGCAGAGAAATAGCAGAAAGCCATCTCGTCGCCCTCGCGGATGATATCGTATAGTTCGTCGAACACGCGGAAGTAGATGTCGTTTATCTGTTGCATCTGTCGCTCCAACACCTCTGGCTGCATCACCGTGTCGAGCAACACCTTGTCAGTTCCCTTCAGTGCAGCCAGCACATCCATACCCTCCATTAGGTCGGGCATACCCACATAGTAGTTGCCCTTGGCCTTTGCCTTGCACGCCTTCAGCAGTTCCTTGTGCAGCAACCAGTTGGCATTGTTTTCATCAAACGCTATCTCGTCGGTGAAATTAGGGTTGGGATGAATCCATATAGTATCTTCACCTCCTTCAAACACACCACCGAGTATGGCTGCGAGCGAACCAGGACCAAGTTGCGTGTTGGCCACCGGCAGCATGTCGGCCTTAAGCGAACTGTGAGCGACATACCAATCGAGATAATCGGCACGCCATTTCGCATCGAACCACTTCTGGTTGAGGTCCTTCGGTTCGTTAGGCATCGGCACATCGGCATGCGGTTTTACTCCCAGCTGGAAGTGCTCCCACATATTCACCACCACGCCCTTGTGATTCCACCAGTCAACATAATGTTGCTTGGTTTCCTCCATATTCTGTTTCCACGTTTTCATCATTATATAATAGTTATTCTGTCAATAATTTAAAATAGTCTATTCAATCTGCAAATATAATGTAAATATTTTATTTTCTTGTAAGTTTTCTAATCCTTTTTCTTATATTTGCAACTGCAAAAATTAAAAATCATCTGCAAATGAAAGTATTAGGAAACATTATCTGGCTTATTTTCGGTGGTATCGAGATAGCTATTGAGTACGTGTTGGCAAGTTTGGCAATGATGGTTACCATCATCGGCATACCATTCGGATTGCAATCAATAAAGCTTGCCATGCTGGCATTGTGGCCATTCGGCACTGAGGTAAGGAAGAATGAAACATCAGGATGCCTGAACACGACAATGAACATCATCTGGTTCTTCGTTGGCGGTTTCTGGATATGGCTCACACACATCGGTTTCGGACTGCTGTTCTTCATCACCATCATAGGAATACCGTTTGGCAAGCAGCACTTCAAACTCGCCAAGATTGCCCTCACTCCTTTTGGAAGAGAGATTGTTTAAGACATAAGAAGGCGAGAAGATAAAAAAATCCATGCATAATTCGCCGTTTGGAATTAATTTATTAACTTTGCCGAGATTTAGATTAAAAACAATAGTAATTATGAAAAAATCAATAATGGCTGCCTTCGTGGCAGTGACAGCACTATGCGGTTGCAATAGCGAACCGAAATACTTGATTTATGACGGTCTTTCACTTGGTTTGACACCTGAGGCATTCGTTGACTCTCTGTTCAACCGCGGTTATGAGATTGACACAACAATGAAGAAGATGGAAGGCAACATCTTCTTGGTGAACAACGGAGAGGCGAAGTCAACCATGACCATCGAGGTTGACGACAAGGGCATTCTGAATCTGCAAGAGACTTTTGAGCGTGAGACCAACGACAGCACAGAGGAATTGTACTGGAAGTACCGCAAGCAGTATGAGGCCATTTACAGCGACCAGTACATGGGCAAGAACAGCGATGTTCACAAGGAGTGCATATTCCAGAACAAGGAAGGCAACGTGAATGTCATCCTAGAAAACATGTACCGTCCACAGTTCCGCCTACTGTTGGAATCAAAGCGCCAAGAAAAATAAATCATTCGCTTAAAATAAACAAGAAAACCGCTGATTGACAGTCAGCGGTTTTTTGTTTATTCTCATTTCATCTTCATCAGTGTTCGCAATGTCTGTGCCGCCTGATGGTTTATGTCCATGCCTTCGAGTTCGCAGAGGTAGCGTTCTGCGTGCTCTTTATCGCCGAGGCCGCAATAGCCGAGAGCAAGCATGAAGAGGCAGTGGATGCGGTTCTTGCGGTCGAGCGAGTCTTCCCATATCAGCAGGTCGGGCAGCGAAACGGCGAAGTAGTCCATGGTCTGCTTTTCAAAGATGTGCTGCTTGCCGTAGTTCACGAGTTTGTAGAAACGGCCGTTGGCCTCGTCGTGGCGCCCTAACTTCTGCAATGCCAGGCCTTGATAGAATATCTTTTCAGGTTTGGCGTCGTTGTAGTACATTGCAGCTGCCGGTTCCTGCGGTCCTACGGTTGCCTGCTCCCAGCACTCACGCGCTTTCTCTGTGTAGCCCTGCATGTCGTAGGCACAGCCGAGGAAATAGTAGAAGTCGTTTTCCTGTGCTCCGTGCAGCTTTCCTTCGCCTAGGTGGAATGGGTAGTCGAGGCATTGGAGGAGGAGGATGGCGGCCTCCTCCAGCCCCTCCAAATGAAGGGTGCTCGGAAGTGCAGACGTATGGCTTTCTTTAAGGAGTGCAGGAGTGCAGGAGTGCAGGAGTGCAGACGTATGCTTTTGAGGTTCCGCTGTCCTAATTGAAGCTTCTGCTCGCAGAATCTTCTTAGCCCTCTCCACTCTCGAAATCTGGTATTGCGCCGGCACCTTGCCTTCGCCGCCCTCCCATGGGTGGAATATGCGGCTGTCGATGAGTGCGGCTGCCTGTTCGTACTGCCCTGTTTGGTTTAGCAGGGTGGCATGCTCGAGCATAAGGTCGTCGCGCTCTGCTACGAGATGCTGATGCTTCTCAAACATGGCGAGGCGCTCGGCGTGCGGCTTCTGCATGCGCTTGTAGAGCTGGTCGAGTTCCATGAAGATGCGAGAGTCAGTGGTGTCGAGACTGAATGCGCGCTCCATGCACTCAAGGGCTTTCTCGGCGTTGTCGTGCTTGTTGCAGTAGGCCAGAGCGAGGTTGCGCCATACGGTGGGGAACTGAGGGTCTGCCTGTGCCGACCGTTCCCAGCACTCTACGGCGGCATCATACTGGCGCTTGTCGTAGTAGAGGCATCCGAGGTAGTAAGGTGCGCGTGCTCCTACGGGGTTGCTCTGCTTTGCCATGTTCAATGCCAAGACATCTTCTAAGCGATTTGGGAAACAGCAGTTTGCGCTGACCATTTCTGCCCTCTTGAAACTCTCAAGAGCATCTGGCAACAGTCCTTTGCCCATCTGGCAATAGCCCATATAATAATATGTGAGCGGCGACTCTGCTTCGCTGTCAGCATTGTTAAGCACCTCTATGGCTTCGTCATACAGATAGGCGTTGGCATAGTCGAGCGCCAGTTCATGATAGTTGTACACATTGCCATGCATCAGGCGGACGATGCGCTGAAGGGGTTCGTCATTGCCAGTGATGAGATGTTCCTCAAACATGCAACCGTAATTGAATGGGTCTATGTCGTATGACTGGTTTATCCATTCCATAGCCTCTGCCGTCTGTCCCATCATGCGCAATATCGTGGCCTTGAGGGCACGAGCCTTGTGGTTGTGGGTGTTGCTTATCAGACAGCGGTTTATCTCGTCGAGGGCATCCTCCAGGCGATGCTCGCCTGTGCTTATGCATGCAGCCTCGAAATATGCGGCATCTGCCCATGCCTTGTTCCATGTGGCCTTCCAGAACAGTTCGTATGCCTCATGTATTCTGTACTGGTATTTCAGGCAGAGTGCAAGGTTGTATATCGGTTCGCCGTCGTAAGGGTTAGGATTGCGCTTCTGCAGCACCTTGACGGCTGTGCGCAGATAGGACTCTGCCTTGTCGAAGCGCCCGCGGCGCAGGTACCAGAGTCCCAACTGATTGTTGCAACGGTAGTCGAGAGGTTCGCGGCGCAATGCCTCCTCGTAGTAGTCGAGTGCCGACCATGTGGCGTGGCGGTACTGCTCCAAGTGCAGACCTGTGAGATAGAGTTGGTCTACTGTCTTTGTGTCTGCTGGCGGCAGGGCTGCCTCGGCGGCATCGGGTATAGGACGGATGTCGTCGGGTTCAGAGTGCCATTCCAGTTGACGAGTTGACGAGTTGACGAGTTGACGAGAGTGATCCCCTCCTAACCTCCCCGAAGGGAGGGAATTTGATGAGGGATGAGGGATTGGGGATGAGGATGTGCTTGGCAGGGTGTTGTCTTCACTCCTACACTCCTTAACTCCTACACACCCTTTAACATTGCATGCTTGCTGAGAAATTACAACCGTAAGCTCATTCAATTTTGAAGTGCCTGTAGCCATGGTTTCCTCAAACACCTCTTCTGGAGACAGCATTACCACCTTGTCGAAATATACCTTGCCATTATCGCCTTTGACAACTATGCGCGCAGCTTTCTTTGATGTGGCAAGTATCTGAAGGAGAACTTCCTGCTCCTCTCCTTTGGAGAGGTTGGGAGAGGTAATGTTCATGATGAAGTCTTTCGTGGCTTGCTTCACTATGCCGAGGTCGCGGTATGGCATAAAGTACTGCGTGAACTGCTTTTCCTCGTATGGCATGAGCCACGTAAAGTCGGGCTGGTTTTCGGTATATATGCCAGCCATGAGCTCGATGTAGGGCCGGAAGATGCCGGGTTTCTGCTCGTAGTCGTCATCGGTAAGGCAGCGGTCCCAGGCACGGCCAAAGTCGCCATTGCCCCATGTCCACTGCTTTTTGCCGGGCGAGAAATGGTGACTTGCCACGTGCAGCATGCCGCCCTTGGTATCGTTCTCGTAGCCACCCTCGAAGTCGTATTTCGAGTTGACAGCCATGTAGGATGTAGGCACCTTGATGTTCTTGTAGTTAGAGATGTCCACACCGGCAGAATAGTCCATCTTATAGTACGTGCCTGTGGCTATGGGGAACGAGCTAACGGCACGCTTGCCATGATCGAAAACGGCATTGACATCGGGCGGGAACACACTCTGGTAGTAGTCGTTAACCTCTACGGCTGGGTTTGCCCACCACAGGAATGTCTGTGGCAGCGAGGTGCGGTTGCTCAGGCGACCCTGTATCTCGAGGTAAGCACAACCAGGGCGCAGCGTGAATCCCGCCATGCCCTTTTGGTGGAACATACGTTCCATCTCGTTAATCCATACCGTAACGGAACCGTCGGCATTCTCCTCTATCTTTGCGTCGACGGGCATATAGGTGCTGGGGCGGTGGTGCTGCGGCCAGTTAAACTCTATGCCGCCGCTTATCCAAGGACCGGCAAGGCCCACGAGGGCGGGCTTTACCACATGGTTGTAGTAAACGAAGTGGCGCTGCTTTATCTTGTCGTATGCCATCTGCACACGGCCGCCGAGTTCCGGCAATATCATCACCTTTATATATTCGTTTTCGAGAAATATAGCATGATAGTCGCGGTCAACGCGCTCATCGCTTATAGACTCTATTACGGGGTATGGATATACCACACCGCTCGAACCTTGATATACTCTCTTTTCGAGGAATATCGGGTTCTTCTCTGCCTTCCCCACCTCATAGGTGGGAATGGTTACAATTTCTCTCCAGGCTTTTATCATAATCAGGAACCTCTCTCCTACCCTCTCCAAGGTGAGGGAGTACAGAGGATTTATTTTGTTTATTGTTAATTTAGTGATTCTGAGGACTAATGGGGCTTGTAAGTCTTATAAGTCTCATAACCTTCCTCCCCTCTTTCGGAGGGGCAGGGGGAGGCCCCTTTTCATCTCACCAACTTCTTCTCCAAATCCTCCAACGAGACGCCCTTGGTTTCAGGACAACGGCGAATGAAGTATAAGAAACCGCAGACGCAGATGACGGCGTAGATCCAGAACGTGCCACTGCTGCCGAGACTTGCGTTCAGCGACGGGAACGAGAAGGTAAGCGTGGTACAACCAGTCCAGAGGGCGAAGGTGCAGGTGGCCATTGCGATGCCACGCACACGGTTAGGGAATATCTCGGAAAGCAGCACCCACGTAACAGGGCCGAGGGTCATGGCGTAGCATGATATGGCTGCCACTACCAATATCACCATGAAGAAACCTGTTATCTGGAAATAGTAGCACGTGCCAAGGATAAGGTAGATGGCACCAAGGCCTCCAGCTCCGATGAGCATCAGCGTGCGACGGCCAAGGCGATCGACGGTGTAGAGCGCTACAAAGGTGAAGATGACATTAGCAATACCTGTGATGACGATATTGAACAACACATCGCCTACGCTATAGCCTGCCGCTGAGAATATCTCTTGGGCATAGTTGAAGATGACATTGGTGCCGCACCACTGCTGGGACACGGCAATGATAACGCCCAGCACGAGCACGCTGGAATATTTCTTGCTGGAGAGCGTGCGCAAACCTGCTGACGGGAGAGACTCTACGGCTACCGTCTGCTGAATGGCTGCCATCTCGCCTTCAGCATATTTGCGCCCGCCTATCATCTCGAAGATGCGTAACGCCTCGTTCTTGTTTCCCTTGGCGGCTGTGGCAAGCCAGCGAGGACTCTCGGGGATGAAGAAAGCAAGCAAGAGGAACAATGCCGCCGGAACGGTTTCTGCCCAGAACATCCAGCGCCATCCCATCTGACCGTTCCAAGAGGCAAGGATTTCGGCATTGGTAAAGCCTTCGGGCACTGGCTCTGCCAACAGCCAGTTGACTATCTGGGCACCAAGAATGCCTAGCACAATGGTCATCTGGTTCAACGACACCAGACGGCCACGGACCTCGGTGGGCGAAATCTCGGCTATATACATAGGCGACAATGCCGATGCCACTCCAATGCCCACGCCACCTATAAAGCGGGCTATGTTGAACAGGGTGAAGTCGTTGAAAAGCCCTGTGGCAATGGCAGACACCGTGAACAACACTGCCGCCACTATGAGCAAAGGCTTGCGCCCATACTTGTCGGCAAGGGCACCAGCCATCATGGCACCTATAAGGCAGCCCACAAGGGCAGTTGACATGGCAACGCCTTGCATCACAGGCGACTCTGAAATGTCGAAAAACAGTTCATAGAAAGGTTTGGCACCGCCTATCACCACCCAGTCGTAGCCAAAGAGCAGTCCGCCCATGGCAGAAACCATACAGATGAAATAGATAAACTTTTTGTTGTAATTGTTCATATCAGGCTTGTTTAAGTTATTTTCTGCTGCAAAGGTAGGAATTATATACAGTAAGCCTGATAGAAAAACCAACTAAGAAAATGGACTATTTTATTATACAGATATCAATTTACTACTTATAATCCAAATAGTCAAGTTCCACCAAATCACTATAAACAATAACATTCTCAGTAGTATCAGGATTTTCACCCCAGTGGGTCATCCTTACTATATAATTCATCTTGAACCTGCACATATTCAGATATTCATACCACCCCAGTTCTCTGTACTGCTTATTGACTTCGGCATTCCTACTGCTTTCCTTACGCTTCATTCTGTTGTAAGTAGATTTGTCGTAAAAAATTTCCACCACATAGTTATTGTCTTCAATAAACACACCGGATTGCTTGGATATGGACAAACCGACAGGCACCTTCTTGTAGTAGTCGTGGTCGATTTTTATATTTTCGTTCTTTGACTCTGTGCGCATCTTAAACTTTGCAAATTCCCTATATTCCTCAGAGTCAACCAACTTACGCAGTTCCGCATTGGTAAGTTCGCACACGATTGACGGTCTGTCCAAATAGTAAGAAGTCTGCAATTCTAATTTTAAACAGACATTCAACTGTGAAAGTTTTGTCCAATGTTCTTTTAACTGTTTCTTGTAGAAGAATGCCGGTACAAGTTTTGACAAGTTTCTTTCATTGCACAGATACTCTATGCCCGAATAGGCACGACTGGACATTTCAATTTTCTCTGTCCACACCCCATCTTCGTATTTACAATTCAAAATACTGAAGTTGTCAGTAACTTTCACAGTTCCTTTATCTGGCATGAACCCTTTTAGATAAGACAATACCTTCCTGTCATTAGGTTCCTCCACCACCTGTTCTGCTACAGGTTCGTCATTAGTTTGTGATTGTTCGGCAGATTTCTCCATGGCTGCATTTTCGTAAAACCACACCACGCCATAACTAAACCCAAATATGATTAGCAAGAAAAGCAATACTATCAATAACTTCTTAAAAAACATGTGACAATAAAATTTCAGTCATTACTATCTACAAAAGTAAACATAAAATTTAGAAAACAAACGAAACCTACTAATAATATTCACTATTTTTTGTATCTTTGCCCTGATGAAGCAAAAAGACGGTTTTAGCGGAGAGCGGTCGATAGTCCTGCCAAAGGCTATCATAGAGTTGGAAAAGAACGACCCGCTTGTATCAAGCCTATACATTACTGACATCGGTTACTATCCAAAGGCAGAGAATCATTTCTGTGAGAGGAAGCAGCCGATAGAGGAAAACGTGCTGATATACTGCATGGAAGGAACGGGGAAGTATTCTGTTGAAGGAAAGGAATATCTGGCAAAAGCCAATCAGTTTTTCATCCTTCCTGCTGGAAAACCGCATTCGTATGCTTGCGACAAGGAAAGTCCTTGGACCATCTACTGGATTCATTTCACAGGCAAACATGCTGACATATATGCGCAAGGGGCACTATCGCCACAAGATGTAAAGCCAAGCATACATTCAAGAATAAACCACCGCAACACTATCTTTGAGGAGATTTTCCACACACTTGCGCAGGGATACGGCCTTGACAGCCTCAGATATGTTTCATCGCTGTTGCACTACTACCTGGCCTCGATGCGCTATCTCAAGCAATATAGAGACACGGAGCGGAAAGAGACCGACCTTATGCTGTCGGAGGCTGCCATTCATTTCATGAACGAGAACATTGAAAAGAAAATAACGTTAGAAGACATTGCAAAATATTTGGGTTATTCTGTCAGTCATTTCTCAATGATGTTCAAAAAGCAGACAGGCATGAGTCCTTCAAACTATATCAACAACATAAAAATAAAAGAAGCATGCTATCTGCTGAAAAACACAAACATGAAGATAAACCAGATATGCCACAAGGTTGGCATTGAAGACTGCTACTACTTCTCTCGCCTGTTCAGCAAGACCATGGGGATGTCGCCAAAGGAGTTTAGGGCGAAGGATTGAAGAGTTGAGGGACCTCCCCCTGCCCCTCCAAAGGATGGGAGAATAGTCTATCCACACCCCCTTCTGTTCTTATGCCTTAAAAAACTTCTGTCTCTTTTGTCGTAAAAATCTGTCTTTATGTCTTTTAAAAACCTTATGTCTTTATGTCTAAAAAATATGGGATTGAAAAGTTGGTCTCAAAAACCTCAATTAATCCAAATCAAGATTATTTGCTTTTTTTCACAATTATATGACTCT
Organism: Prevotella sp.; assembly: GCA_045602085.1. GTDB lineage: Bacteria > Bacteroidota > Bacteroidia > Bacteroidales > Bacteroidaceae > Prevotella. Next base: position 462,816 of record JAZSAV010000020.1, read on the forward strand.
TGCCAAACGCTCTGTGAAACAAAAAGTTTAATTTTGCAAAATAATTATGAGTTGACGAGTTGATGAGTTGACGAGTTAATAGTAGGGGCAGATCGGCGTATCTGCCAGATAAACTGACCAGTTATTTGCATTAAGCATTAAGCATTATAAATTAAGAATTATTGAAATGAAAGCATTTGAATTCAGACCGAAACTGGTTTCGACGCTTAAGAATTACAACCGTAAAACCTTCATGGCCGACTTGATGGCGGGAGTCATCGTGGGCATCGTAGCACTGCCACTTGCCATTGCATTTGGTATCGCTTCAGGAGTAACACCAGAAAAAGGAATTATCACCGCTATCGTTGCCGGTTTCATTATCTCCGTGTGCGGAGGCAGCAAGGTACAGATTGGCGGTCCTACCGGTGCATTCATCATCATCATCTATGGCATCATACAGCAGTACGGCATCAACGGATTAGCCATAGCAACGCTGATGGCGGGTGCTTTCCTCATATTGTTCGGATTGCTGCGACTGGGCACAATCATCAAGTACATCCCCTACCCCATTGTGGTGGGTTTCACCAGCGGTATTGCCGTAACCATTTTCACCACACAGATTAAAGACCTCTTCGGACTGTCTATTGACAAGGTGCCGTCTGATTTCATCGAAAAATGGATTGTATATATCGGCAACTTCAGCACCATAGACCTTTGGAGTGCAATCATCGGTGTGGCAAGCGTTATCGTTATAGCAATCACCCCGAAGTTCAGCAAGAAGATTCCAGGGTCGCTCATCGCCATAATACTGATGACCGTCGTTGCCTTGCTGCTGAAAAACTTTGCCGGCGTTTCTACCATTGAGACCATTGGCGACCGCTTCTCTATAAGCAACGAACTGCCTGATGCCGAAGTGCCTCAGATGACGTGGGAGACGATAAAGAGCTTGGTATCTCCAGCACTTACCATTGCCATTCTCGGAGCTATAGAGTCGCTGCTTTCTGCTACCGTGGCAGATGGTGTTGTGGGCGACCATCATGATTCTAACACAGAGTTGATTGCTCAGGGTATGGCAAACCTTGCCGCTCCTATCTTCGGAGGTATTCCTGCCACTGGAGCCATCGCACGAACAATGACCAACATCAACAATGGCGGCCGCACTCCTATAGCGGGCATCATACATGCCGGTGTGCTGCTCTTGATATTCTTGTTCCTCATGCCACTAGCACAGTACATTCCGATGGCTTGTCTGGCGGGTGTGCTGGTAATCGTAAGTTACGGAATGTCGGGCTGGCGCTCATTTGCTGCCTTGATGAAGAACCCCAAGAGCGACGTTACCGTGCTGCTCATAACATTCTTCATGACCATCATCTTCGATCTGACCATTGCCATTGAGATAGGCCTCATCATTGCTTGTCTGCTATTCATGCGACGCATGATGGAGACAACAGATGTGCGCCTCATAAGCGACGAGATAGACCCTAACGAGGAGCAGAGCGACCTTGAGCTGACCAACCTTGAGCATCTTACCATTCCTGACGGCGTGGAGGTGTACGAGATAAACGGTCCGTTCTTCTTCGGTGCCGGCAACAGGTTTGAAGATCTCATGGCCTCATCAGGACGCGAGCGTCCGAAAGTGCGCATCATACGAATGCGTAAGGTGCCGTTTGTCGATTCTACAGGTATCCACAACCTCACCAACCTCTGCGAAATGAGCAAGCGCGAGGGCATAGAGATTGTGCTGTCTGGCGTCAATCCGAAAGTAAGGTCGGCATTATCAAAGGCCGGTTTCTACAAGATGGTGGGTGAAGACCACGTCTGCGACCACATCAACGATGCTCTTGAGAAGGCAAAGAGGGTTGTAGAAAAATAAAACAATAAAAAAGCGTGAGTTCAACGACTCACGTTTTTTTATTACACAAGCCCTGTACTTTAAAATAAAATCATTACCTTTGTTGTTGTTAAACGATTAATTACTAAACGGTATGACAAAGAAAAACATAAGCATCATAATACCGGCACTCCTATTGGCCTTGCTGTTCTTTGTATTTCCCGACAGTCACTACATTGACTATTATCTTAATTATATCAGAACCGCACAGGAGCCCTTGTTCGACTGGTTTGTAATCATGATGGGCGGCATATCGGTCAATGACATCAGCATGGTTCTGATTGTCACGTTGCTAATCATCTATTGCTTTGTATTGACAGAAAAAGACAAAGATAAGGACAGGAATACAAACATCGGATTAAAACATATTATCTATGGAATATTAGGCTCTGCCCTACTCATTCGAATCATCTATTTCTGCTTATTCATTGTCAACGGCAACACATGTAGCGAATACCAAACCATTAAAGCACCGATTAACGAAATCAACGGAAGCAAGATAACCGTAGTAGTTGACAGCATACCACTTAGCAAAAGCATTGACATCGAGCAGCACTACGTTGCCGTTGGCGACACTATAGAGATTACCGTCGGGAAAGGCTGTCTTGGTTTCTATTGCCTTGGAAAAGAGTATAAGATAAACAAATCAGCACTTACTACCACAGAGAATATCGTTGATAAAACAAAGGTAGCTGATAGCAAGGCAAAATCTATAAATTCTATAAATGAAACAAAACCTGCTGAAGAGACAAAACCCATAGTGGAGGCTAAGCCGGCAGACGAAGCAAAATCCAACAGTCAGGCGAAGCCCGCCCCAAAAAGATATTCAAAGGAAGAAAGGGCACAAAATGAAGTAAGAGTAGCAAATGAGACTGAAAAATATAATGCCATCTTAGACTCAATAGACAGATATGAGCAGATGCTCGAAAACCCACTAAGCGGAAAGAAAGAGATTGAAATCAGGAAAAAGATTGACAATCTAAAGAAACGGTTGGATAACGTTAGCGACAAACAACTGCTGAAACGATTAATGCGAAACAGAAAGGCGCAGAAAGAAGAATCTTATGATTGGTATGAGAGAAACGAACAAAACTTCGGTTTAATCTGGACACTTATCATACTCTTTGACCTCTGCGTTGTGGGTGGAATATATTTCTTTGTATATAAGCATTACCACATATCTATTGACTTCAGGTTGTTAATACTTCCTTTCGTAGGTATAATATTTGGAATGCGTGCCATCAATGATTCTAACATTACACATAGAAAGATTATTAAAAGCACAATTATCGATAAAGATGAGCATTATGGTAGAAAAAGTCGTGGTTATAGTTATTGGGTAAAGACTAAATATAAAGGCGAATATATATCCAAGAGGGTTTCTGAAGAAACTTATAATTTCACGGCAAAGGGAGACACTATAGAACTTGAGATGCAAGGAGGCATATTGGGATTGAACTTGCAAAGTGACAATTACCGCGTCATACCAGCAAACACCAGAAGGGACTATATTGATAATAAAAAAGAAAGCAATAAATATGGCACTGACAATTATTCCCCTGAAAGAAATATTGCAGAATATACTAACGAAAAACTTTTTTGGAATAAAATTGCGGAGCAGATAGAACAAAACAGAAAAATAGAGGGAACATTATCGTTGCTATTAGTTGTTGACAATACCGCTGACAAGCATATAAAAAAGCTTGACATATACAGATGCCCTAAAGGGCTTGACAAACAATTTATATATGATTTCATCAACAAATCAAAGGAAGTAAAATCCTTTACCAACGGAACCTACCTCATGGTAGTACATATAATCAAAGGGTATATACAAGAAAATTCGCTAAAGAAAATAGAGACGAAAGAAGATTTTGAATCCTTAATCTTCGAGTTCCTATACAACAAAATGCCTACAGTCAACGGACTTCGCGGTTCTGCATTCATTGACATAACAGTAAAGGCCGACGGCACACCAGAGGCTGTTGTCACCCAGAGTCTCAATCCTAAAGTTGACAACGTTGCTTTGGAGTTCGTGAAAAGCATTCCATGGGAACCTAAACAGAACGAAAGCAAATACCGCCTCACTATCATGTATGCCAAGGGCAAACCGTGGCAGGTAAAAGTTTGGAATATGGATTAATTAATAAAAGATTAATATATGAAGATAATAAATACATTTAAAGATAAAAAAATTACACTCTTGGTAGTATTTCTGATACTGTTCATAAACATAACAGCATATTCTCAGAATACAAACGATAGCGGAACTACAAATACGGCATCTACAACTCTCGTTGAGAAAGAGCAGAAACGAAAAGACTCGTGCGAACTGAATGCCAAACCTATAACAAGCGTCTCAAAAGAAACGGCAACAAACGAGCAAGAGGATGAAGAGGATTGGGTTGTGGAGAATAATGGCAATTGGGCATGGCTATGGATAAATGCATTTATCATTTCCATTGCCTTGCCTGTTTTAATTTACCATTTATGTATTAAAAAACTTTATATTGAAAACAAAGGAGTACTCGTATTCCCTTGCATATTTCTTGGCATGTTTACATTTTTCATGATAATAGGACTCAATGGAAAAATAATCACCAAACGAAAAAATATTAAAACAATCGTCATAGGCAAAAGCAAAACACTTGAACGTGATTGGACATATCGTGTCCAAACAGAATATAAAGGCATTATATTTACACATTCTTTATCTGAAAAGAATTACAACCTCATGAGCAGAGGGGATACATTTTGTTTTGAAGTTTGCAATGGATTATGGGGTACTAATATTATTAATTATAAAAATGCAAAGATAAAACATTATAAGCATGACTTTGAACCATATTTATCAACTAAGACAAACTTTTCAGATAACCATTCTAGAATAAAACAAGATATTCCTGATCACAAACAATTAAACAACTCTGGCAACCAACCAGAAATAAAACTGGACATCCCTGATTACAAACAATACATCCACAACCAAAAACTTTTAATCGATGATTTAAATAGCCAAGTAACACTTGCAGACAATAGCAAAGGACATATATATATTGAATTCAGTTTATCAAGTCCTTTAATGTCTGCCAATGACATAAAGATTCTCTCTGGTAATAAAAAAGTAAAAAATGAGTTTATCAAATTTATCAGCAACTTTAATAATTGCGGTAAGGTTTCAGAAAGCGGCAAGTATGTTTTGTATTGCGAATTCGATAAAGGGAAAATACATAAAGCCGATTTGACGAAAACAGATTAACAACATAAATTTCACGACCTTTGCAACTTTTATATATTATCATTCGTCATATAGTTGTGAAGTATTTATAAGGAGATAGAGGAAGGTAAAGGGAGATTAAAGACATTACCTTACAAGACTCAGAAACTTAAGAACTCAAAAACTTAAGAACTCAAGAACTTAAAAAAACAATGAGAAACAGAGAGGAAATAAAGAATAGAAAAGAATATGCGATGCTGCAGACGGTGGCAAAGTATATGGACAGATACCATATTGACGGTATGATTGGTTTTGTGCCATACATAGGCGACTATTTCTCAGCCGTGGCATTGATACCGTTTGTCTATGTTACACTGTTTGTCATAAAGTCTGTGCCACTAACGCTGGCTGTCATAAACAACTGCCTGCGCGACATCCTGATTGGAATGATTCCGTTTATGATTGGCAACATCATTGACTTCTTCCACAAATCCAACCTACAAAGCATGAACATGATTATCGGTTATGTGGAAGGTGACAAGCAGATGATAAAGGCTGTAAAGCGCAGCGCACTGCTATCGCTCATCGTGATGATTATCCTGCTCATTCTAATTGTGCTTATGGCCATACTCGTGGCAAAGGTCATCGGGTGGTTTATAGGACTGTTTTGATTATAGCCTAAACCACTAATTACACTCTAACGAATTGTCATTTGGCTTTCTCTCCCAAATAAATTCGTTCAATTCGCTTAATTATTCGCATTAGCCACCAAAAGTTCACTGTTGACTGTAGGGAAGAGAAATAAGACAACAAGAAATGTATTACAACGCCTTTGTAACTCACCTACAAAGGCGTTGTAATGTTTCTACACGATGCTTGTAATAGTTTTACACGGTACTTGTAATCGGATTACAAGATTTTTGTAGAAAACTTGTAATTATTGAATGGATTATAATTTGTGTCTTTATGTTCTACATTAATTATGCCTATATGTCTTTAAAGACAACCATTAATATATTCTATTGACCAATTGGGATAAATAACAATAAGAAAATGGGATGCCTTTATGCGAAGCATCCCATTGTTTATTAGCAGCCGTTTAAGCATCAGATACCGACAACCTTGCCCTCTATAATATAGCACCCTTTGGGAAGAGCAATAAAATTACTTCCTGTATGAACGTCAATTTGTCTTGCTACAACACCGTTGATATGGTAAACAGTCAAGACGAGTGCCTTGTCAGCAACGACATAGACACCACCGTTTGCAGGGAATACCCCTACAGCCCTATCACTTTTCAGTTCACTAATTCCATCAGCAACCTTTTCACCCCAATAAAACAACTGAAATTTGTCTGCCTGGAACCATCCGTTTGTGCCTGACCCTGTACCTGACGACTTTGCGCCCAAGCGCAGCACTCCGTCTTTTGCCAATTCCACGTCAGTAATTTCAAAATAATACCAGTTGTTATTTCCGTCACCACTCACTTCTTTCAATGCATCCGACTTATACTCCTTGCCATTGACAGAAGCATAGATATGCTGGTCTGTAATAAAACTTTGGCCATCGGTATTTCTCAATGCTGCAGAAACAGAATAGTTACCTGCAGGCAGGCCTTTTACTTCTTGATAGAGGTCGATGGAGGTGATATTCTGATAACAAAGACTCACGAAAAAGATGCCATCGGCAGCTGGTCGGTCACTCCATGTATCGAAGGATTCCCAGCCAGAAACAACCTTGCTTACGCTCCATCCTGTAGTCTTATTCTCGAAACTTGGATTTACCAGATACTCTGTCATGTCAAAACAGGTTCCTTCCTTAGGCTGTGCCGTTTTCTTTATCTCAAGCAGCAACTGCGAAAGAGCTGTTGCTGCATCCTTTATATTTTCAACAGTAGATGTTGAAGATTCATAGGCGAACTGTGCCTGAGCTATGCCCTCTGCAAGTTTTGTCTTTTCCTCTCCTTCTCTTATTGCATCGAGAAAAGTTTTCGCATTGTTTATCTCTGCCTGCAAGGCATTCATGCTGCTGATTGACAGGCGCGCCTCTTCAACGACTTTCCTCAACTCTGCAATAGCGTTTTCCAGTTCTGCCTTTGTTTCCCCTTTAACGCTCTTAGCCTCACTTATTGCAGTAGCCAGCGGTTCGCGTAATGCTCCTGCTACCACAGATGCATCTATTTGTTCTGCCTCCTCAATCAACGTCTGCAAACTTGCTTTCAGCAATGACAAATCCTCTTTTTCTCCTTCTACGCTGATGGTCATAGGTGTTGATGCGGCCGGAGCCACATTTGTCGTACCGCTATAGAGAGCCTGCAGTTCATACTCGCCAGCATAAAGTCCGGAACAGGTATAAACAGCCGTGCCGTCAGTACCTACAGACATAGTGCCCATCACCTTCCCGTCGCAAAGAAGCTGTATATATGCTCCCTCTGCCTCGCCACCGCTAACGCTAACGCTTATATCGAAGGGGGCGGCGGTGAGCTTTCCTGAAGGCACGCTCATGGAAACGCTTGCACCTGAAGTGCGCTCAACTGCAGATACCCTATACAATCCGCTTGCATGAGAGCGAAGCACTGGCGCAAATTCTGAATTCTTGAACACGCCCATCTCTGTGCCTTTCCACATCTCTACTATCTTGCATTCCTGGTCTTTTGAAAATCCGAGCGCAACCAGGTCGAGCGCCACAGCAGCAGTGTTGTCGGGTTCTGGATTCTGAGTAAAGACACGGAATTCCATCGTCACTCCCTGCGGAGCATTGTTTACATCGTCATCATAGCCAACTGTCGAGCGGAAAGCCACATACTGATGACCTTCCGGGAGCGTAAAGGTAAGCATTGAAGGTGCATTGACACCAAAGCCCTTGTCGTATGCCACGCCATTAATTGTCATGGTATTGCCATCGTTGTTTTTGTTAAGTTTGGGTGCATTCCAACCGTTTATCGGATTTGCGTCCCATGCAATCTCTGTGAGCGAGTGTTCATTGCCATCCTTGTCTATCAGCACAGGATTTGCCCAGTCTGCATGGTCATAGCTCAATCCGTCGCCTCCGTCAGTAACCACGAGATAGAGTTTTTCCGCTCCTGTTATGTCGGATTCTATCTGAGCACTCTTCACACCAGCATCCTTTCCTATGAATCCACTTGTTGCTGCCTGGCGTGAAGGGTCAACCTTTATGGTCTTGTTGCCTCCATTCCACTGGTCGGTGATTTCAGTGCGTATGGTAGGGTCATAGTTGCACAGCATGAACTCAACCGACGACTTGCTTCCTTGGTCTGTTCCTGTGTTGTCCAGTCCGGCATAGGCGGTAAACTTCACCGCGCCTTCTGGCAGTTTATAAAGCAATATGGAATTTGCATGAACTGCTATACCGTTTTGGTACTGCTGGCCATTGATAGAAAGTGTACCGCCATTGATGTTCTTGTCAACGGCAATGTTTCCCCACCCACATGTTCCTCGCAGATATTTCATTTCCGTAAGGTCATACTGTTTGCCGTCTTCCGTTGTTACAACAGGGTCTATCCAATCGGCATGGTCGCAATCATAACCGTCGCCGCCGTCTGTCACAATAAGTGCCAGTTCGCGTGAACCCTTAGGAATCTGAGCCTCAACCGCAGTGCCGTAACCTGTAGTAAGGTAAGATATCGTGCCGCTTCGCCACATCACATCCTTTGTATTCACGAAATCAGAACCGCCTAGGTTGAACAGAGCCACAAACTTGTCACCGTTGGCCGGGTCATCGGCTGTCCACACCACCTTATTGTCTATATTACTCAGCTGGCGGTTGGCTGCAGAATAGTTGTGCATATAGATAACATCGCGGTTTGTCAGCAGCGAATCAGTAGCAGCATCGTTCTGCGGCAGGTCACCGCCAAACATCAGCGGCGACTTGAAGATTGTCCAGAGGTTCATCATTGTATATTGCTCGTCGCGAGTAAAGTTTGTCCAACGCTCGCTGCCTCTCTCGCCTCTGATGCTGATTTTGCCCAATGGCAACATGTCGGCATCGGGCCAAGTACCAGGCGCAATGTATGGAGCCCACTTTGCGCAAACCCCGAACTGATAATTCAACTGGCTCCAGTTGTCCCAAAAGTCATCCACTGTACGCCACATATTGGCATGACCTTTCACATGATCAACCCTGTCCAAAGGTGTTTCGCCCGGCGAGATACTTAGCACAATCGGACGGCCGCATTTGTCAATTGCCTTGCGTATCATCTCTATCTCAGCTGTATGATAAGGACGTGACAGGTCGTCAATCTTCACAAAATCAACACCCCACTGAGCGTATAGCTCGAAGCAAGAGTTATAATACTCCTGTGCTCCCTCCTTGCGATAGTCAACCTTGTAGTTATCCCTGAGCCAAGTACACGCAGAATCGTTGCTGGCTATCATATCGCAGGTAATGCCATTGGTACCCTTAACAGGAAGTTTTTTCTCTGCCGCTATTTTGGGCAGTCCTCTCATAAGATGAATACCGAATTTGAGTCCTTTTCCATGCACATAGTCGGCCAAGGCTTTAAAACCTACGCCATTTGCGGCAGAAGGGAATCTGTTGAGAGCAGGCGTATAGCGGCCATACTCATCATAAACGTATATAGGATTAGTCTGATTGTATCCTCCCGCTTTATCATTCTCTACAAACCAGCGAATGTCAACAACCACATACTCCCAGCCATAGGCTGCCAGTTTTTCTGCCATATAGTCAGCATTAGCCTTAACTTCCGATTCAACAACTGTCGGGCCATAGCAATCCCAAGAGTTCCAACCCATTGGCGGAGTAAGCGCCCACTTCTGAAACGCCAATTCCTTACCGTTCTGTGCACCAGCAGGCAACAATGCCAAACCTAATAACATTGCACAGATAAATACTTTAAAATGATTATTTATCATAAGTTTCCGTAAAAAAGTTAATAGTTTAATTTAATTCAAAGGTAGAATAAATCATTGTATTCACATGACTATTTATGTTAAAAAAAAAGAATAACCTCACTTTTGCCTATAATTAGCACATTTTCCACTGTCTATTATATGGTTATGCCCTCCAATATGCGCATATCATCTTTCATTTAGCGCCTTATTGGAGGGCAGAAATATGGATGCCGTAAGAGCTATTACGACTAAAGATCAGAATAAGCAGGACTGAAGGTGTCGCCATCGTTGATGTTTCCGCTTGCCAATCCCTTCTTCAGCCAGCGCACTCGCTGCGCCGATGTACCGTGATTGAAGGCATCGGGCACGGTATATCCCTGAGCTTTCTTCTGCAGATAGTCGTCTCCGATTTTTGAAGCCACGTTAAGACCTTCTTCTATATCACCGTCTTCGAGCGAGTTGAACATCTTGTTATCGTGATGCGCCCAAATGCCGGCAAAGAAGTCGGCCTGCAACTCAAGGCGCACACTGATGCGGTTGCTTTCCTTCTCGCTTACACGACTCATCTGCTGATGTGCATCGTCGAGAATACCCAAGAGGTACTGAACATGATGCCCTACCTCATGGGCTATAACATAGGCATAGGCGAAATCGCCATCGGCACCAAGTTGCTGACGCATCTGACTGAAAAACGACAGGTCGATATAGACACACTGGTCGGCAGAGCAGTAGAAAGGACCAGAAGAAGAGGTTGCGCCGCCGCAACCTGACTGCACACTGTTGGTGAAAAGCACCAGGCGAGGCGGTTCGTAGGTTCTGCCCATCTTGCGGAACTCCTTTGTCCACACGTCTTCTGTACCTGCAAGAATCTGACTTGAGAACTTTGCCAGTTCATCCTCTTCGGCCGTAGGTTCGTAAGTTCCTGTCTGGGTTTGCTCCGAAAGCATGCTACCCACATCAGCGTCATTAAGCACACTTAAAGGATTGCCGCCCATCAGCCATGTTATCACTGCTGCAATTACCAAACCGCCAATGCCAAGACCGGCTTTCTTTCCTCCGCCCATACGGCGACGGTCGTCAACATTGCTGCTTTCCCTTCTTCCGTTTAATCTCATATTTGTTCGTTTTTAGGTTTTCTGCTACAAATTTAATAAAAAGAAACGGATTACAGAATGATTTTGCTTCAAACTGTAATCCGCCGTCGTTAATATTCACTCAAATTACTTTGCCATCTCATAAATGACTTCCATCAACCGCTTGCCAAGTTCATCGGCAGCCTCCATCGTAGAAGCCTCGCTATATACTCGGATAATAGGCTCGGTGTTCGACTTGCGGAGATGCACCCACTTGTCTGGGAAATCAATCTTCACGCCATCGATATCGTTAACCTGCTCGTTCTTGAACATTTCCTTTACTCGTGCCAATATTGCATCAACATCGGTAGTAGGGGTAAGGTCAATGCGATTCTTTGCAATGAAATACTCTGGGAAAGAAGCACGCAACTCACTCACCTTGCATCCCTTATGTGCCAATGAAGAGAGGAACAAGCCGATGCCAACCAATGCGTCGCGACCGTAATGACTTTCAGGATAGATAACTCCACCGTTGCCCTCGCCGCCGATAACGGCATTTACCTCTTTCATCTTTGTTGTAACGTTCACCTCACCCACGGCAGCAGCTGTATATGCTCCGGCATGCTTCTCGGTAACATCACGCAAGGCACGTGTACTACTAAGGTTGCTAACCGTATTGCCAGGAGTGTTTGCCAGCACGTAGTCTGCCACACTTACAAGTGTATATTCCTCGCCGAACATCTTGCCGTCCTCGCAGATGAATGCCAGACGGTCAACATCAGGGTCAACAACGATACCCAAATCGTAGTTGCCGCTACGCATCTCTTCCATTATACCGCCGAGATTCTTCTCCAGAGGTTCCGGATTATGAGCGAAATCGCCTGTCGGTTCACCATAGAGCACCTTGTACTCTACTCCAAGACGGTCGAGCAACTGTGGCAGGATAACGCCGCCAACGCTGTTAACGGCATCTATACACACCTTGAATCCCGCCTTCTTGATTGCCTCAACGTCAACAAGCTTCAAATCGAGCACGCTGTCAATATGGCGCTGGTCGAAGGTGTTGTCTTCTGTATAGTGTCCCAGATGGTCAACATCTGCATATTCAAAATCTTCCTTTTCTGCTATTGCCAGCACCTCAGCGCCGTCGGCAGCTGTCAGGAACTCGCCCTCGTTGTTGAGCAGCTTCAGCGCATTCCACTGACGCGGGTTGTGGCTTGCAGTGATAATGATACCGCCGTCGGCACCAGCCATACGAACGGCCAATTCTGTTGTCGGTGTTGTTGCAAGTCCGATGTTGATAACATCATAGCCCACACCCATCAGGGTGCCGCAAACAACATTCTTTACCATTTCTCCTGAGATACGAGCGTCACGGCCAACAACTATCTTGCCGCTCTGCGACTTACCGCTGCGACGGATGAAAGTTGCGTAGGCAGTGGTAAACTTTACGATGTCTAATGGATTAAGAGTATCACCAGTACGGCCACCAATAGTACCGCGGATACCAGAAATCGACTTAATCAGTGTCATATTTATTTTTCTCTTTGATATGTTATTACATAGTAGCATGGGTAAACGCTTGATGAAGCGTATGCCTGTCCTTGGGTATGGGGCACAATGAGTTTCACCTTTGCCACCTCGTCATCAGGCGAACTCTGACGGCCAACGTTAATATAGTTGAATGGCACCAGCCAGCCAGACGGAACAGAAGCGCCATAAGTGCTGTACATCATACCGCTAACGAAGGAAGCCGTATAGGTATTGCCGCTGCGTGAAACGCTCATCTTGTCAGGGGTGCGAGGACTGTAGTCATTGCGTGTCTGATAATACTGATCCATAATGTTATATTCGTAATAGCGGCAAAGCACGTTGGTCTGCTTGTCGTCAGGAAGCGGTTCACCACATCCCTTGCGTTCTATCTGCATATAAACGCCACTGTTGTCAAGATAAACGAACTCGTTCTTGCTGACATCAGTCATATTGCCCTGTTCACGGAACTGTTTCTCATTGATAACAACAATGGAAGAGTCTTTAATAAATGCCGAAATGGCCTCACGCTCAAGCTCTTTCTTCTCGCCGTAGGTCTCATAGTCGTCGCATGACGAGAACATAACAACGGTAAAAACTGCAAGAAGCACATATATCGTTCTTTTCATATACATTATTTATTTTGTAAAAACCGCGACAAAATTACAAAAATAATTCTTAACTATGGCATTAATCAACTTAAAAATCCTAAAGGAGGATTTCATTTAGGGCATGAGCAGATTGCCTTTTTCACTGCAACATGTCAGAAAAATGCCTCACAGCCTGCTCCGTTGTCTTAATAGCTTCTTCAAGGGAACAATGCAGTTCACCGCCCGAAGCATTCAGATGACCGCCTCCGTTAAAGAACATTTCTGCCATCTTGTTGCAAGGGAAATCGTCAACGGAACGCAAACTGACACGAATCTTATTGTCTATCTCGGTGTCTTCACGCAAAGATATTGACAGTTTCATCCCCTTTATCTGCAAAGGCATGTTTACGAGTCCTTCGGCATCGCCCTTGATGAAATGGAAACGCGACATCTCCTCACGACCAAAAGCAAAGTAAGAGGCTTTTAGTCCAGATATAAGATGCAGTTTCTCATACATCACATACCCCATAAAGCGAAGACGGTTTTCGCTGTAGTTGTTGTAAACGTTGCGGTAAATCTTGTCTTTATCGAAGCCCTTTGTGAGCAGCTGACTGATGATAAAGAATGTAGAAGGGTCGTTGCTGTTATATGTAAAACCGCCGGTATCTGTCATCATTCCACAATACACTGGCACGGCAAAGTGGTTGTCCATCTGTTGAAAGCCGCCAAGTTGCCACACAATGCAGAACACCAGTTCACAGGTTGAACTCATGTGTGGATACGAGATGGTTAGCGCACAATCCATCTGCGGATTAAGATGATGATCAATCATCACCTTCTCAGCCGCCGAATCCTTGACCAACTGCGCCATTTCGCCCATACGCTTGTAGTCGTTAAGGTCAAGACAGAATATCAGATTGGCATCACCAATAAGTGCGTCTGCCTCCAACGGATGCTTGTCATAGCGCATTATCTTTTCCGTGTTGGGCATCCAATGCAGGAAATCCGGATACTGGTCGGGAACGATTATCCGTGGATTCTTTCCCAAACTGCGCAGATATTCCGCCCATGCAAGCGTTGAGCCGACAGCGTCGCCATCAGGACTGACATGGCAACATATAACAATGTTTTCAGCTTCGTCAATAAGCGTAAGCAACTGCCCACGCTCTTCCGACGACAATAAATCTTTCAGCATCTTTGTATTGAGCATGCCTTTTAAAGAATCAAGAAGTTAAATGCAGCAGCCTCACAGAGAAGCAAACTTCATTTAACTCCTTAACTTCTAAAAAGTGCCTCTATCTAACTAAAACAACTTCTCAGGATAAACACCCTCATTTATCAACTGCTGTATGCGGTCAACAGTATCCTGGCGGTCGGCAGCGTATGTCACACCGAACCACTTGCTTGTTGTATCAAGCACCTTTACTGTTGCAGTATTCTCATTGATAAGCTTGTTGACCATCAGCGGGATAAAGAACTCTGCCTTGAGATTCTCCATGTTCTTAGGATCAGAAAGGAACTCCTTAAAATATTCCTCACTGTGAACGAAATAGTCAGGAGTGAATCCCCACATATTCATAGAAACAGGAGTGTTGTCTTCTACTGCCTGCCATTCTCCCTGCTCGTCCTTATAGCAAACAGGACCGTCAACGCGCATGATTTCAGTGCGCTCTACTACAGTTGTCAGATTGCCACCCTCATCTGTTGAACATATACCACGAGCAACAGTTCCGTTCTCAGACAGCGTGTTGCCTACGCGGAAACCAACCATAGCGTATGCGTTCTTGCTGCTTTCTGGAAGTTCTGAGAGGAACTTGCCGATAACCATGAATGCATCACGGTTGTAGAAGTCGTCACAGTTGATAACGCAGAAAGGTTCGTTTACCACGTCCTTTGCCATCAGTACGGCATGGTTTGTACCCCATGGTTTCTCGCGTCCTTCAGGACAAGCGAATCCCTCTGGCAGTGCATCAAGACTTTGGAAGCAAAGTTCTGCAGGGATATGGCCCTCATACTTGCTAAGAATCTTATCACGGAAATCGTTTTCAAAATCCTTACGGATGATGAATACAATCTTACCGAATCCGGCCTTGATGGCATCATAGATTGAATAGTCCATAATTGTTTCACCGTTTGGACCCAGTCCGTCCAACTGCTTCAGACCGCCGTAACGGCTACCCATTCCAGCTGCCAAGAGTACTAATGTAGGTTTCATATTTGTTTATTTTTTAAATTAGATTCGTTTTACGACTGCAAAGGTAACATTTTTTAATGAAACAGCACTGAACATAAGCAGAAAAATGTGCTTCTCAGACATTGTTTAAATAAAAAGCATCTGCTACCCGTTTGCATAATTACTCAGTATGCGCCTTACCCCTTCTATGCAGTCTTCCCTTTGAGCAAGGGATGTCAGTCGGAAGTACCCCTCCCCACTCGGACCAAAACCGGAGCCAGGCATACAGGCCACTCCGAGATTGTAAAGCAACTGCATAAAGAAATGGGAACTGTCGTCTGAATCAGGAACCTTCAACCAAAGATATGGAGCATTCTGTCCTCCTACGACATTCCAACCGGACTTGATAAACATGTCACGCATTATGTTTGCCGTGTCCATGTAATACCTTACCGTTTCTTTCACCTGCCTAAGTCCCTCCTCGCTATATGTGGCCTCCGCTGCTCTCTGAGTGACATAGCTCACGCCGTTAAACTTTGCACTCTGTCTTCTGTGCCATAAAGCATTAAGGGATATGCGTTCACCGCTGTCAAAGGTGACGGCTGTGAGTGCCTTAGGAACAATCGTATATCCGCAGCGCAAACCGGTAAAACCAGCTGTCTTTGAATAACTGCGAAACTCTATCGCCACATGGCGAGCTCCCTTTATCTCGTAAATGCTATGAGGAACGTCATCATCCTGTATATAGGCAGCATATGCCGCATCATAGAAAATGAGCACATCGTTCTTTATGGCAAAGTTAACCCATTTCTTCAGGACCTCTCGTGTCATCACGGTTCCCATCGGATTGTTCGGATTACACAGGTAAATAACATCTACCGGCTGCGAAGGCAGCTGCGGCAGATATTCATTGTCTGCCGTACATGGAATATAAACCACATTGGTCCACATGCCGTTGTCATGCTTTCCTGCCCTGCCTATCATAGCATTGGATTCGATATAAACGGGATAGACGGGGTCGGTGACACCAATCGAGTTGTCCCACCGAATCAGTTCCTGTATATTTCCCGTATCGCTCTTTGCACCGTCATTGACAAATACCTCAGAAATGTCTATATTGACACCATGCAACTGGTAGTCGTGCTTCACGATAGCTTCGCGCAGGAATTTATATCCTTGTCCGGGCCCATATCCCTTGAATGTGTCTTTGCGCCCCATCTCATCTACCGCCTTGTGCATTGCTTCGATGACTGCAGGACAAAGCGGCTGACTGACATCGCCGGTGGCGAGGTCTATCAACTTTATTTTAGGATGCGAAATCTTAAAGGCATTTATCTTCTTTGCTATGTCGTCAAAGAAATAAGTGCCCTTAAGTTTCAAAAAATGTTCGTTTATTAATGCCATTCATTATTTAGGTTAGATAGTGTCATGACGGAACTTACTTTCTCAGTTCAAGTTCTACCACGGTCTTCTTGTCAGCATCAAGAAGCTGGAGTTTGCCGTCAGTGGCGATGTTGAACGACTTCACGCGTGCCAACGCACCAAGCACGGTCTCTTCTGTCTGCATATCTGCACACATGCGGCGTGTGCTGCCCAAAGCACTGAAGTCAATGGTTCCAGTTTCGGCATCAGCGTTAAGTGTACCAGTAAGTTGATTGCATCCAGTGCTTCCATACACCAATGTGTCGGCGATATTAAAACCTATAAAAGGTATTTCTTCTGCTGGAGCAAGCACCTTGCCGTCAACAGTTACGATATTCCACTCACCGGCAATTGATTTGATTGATACTTCTTTCTGAGTTGTACCACAAGAAAACATTACGGCAACAGTTGCCAATGATAATAAAATTTTCTTCATCTTTAAAATATAAATTATCTCGTTTAAAATTTACTTGCTATGCGTTACAGTTGCAAATATAATCAAAAAAGAACGATTTACTCAAAAAATAACAAGAATATTATACTATTTCAGAATAATTATATAACTTTGCATCGTCATGGGACTAATGTTTACATATTTAATTGGCGCACTAGCCATATCTTTTTTATGCTCAGTATTAGAGGCCGTATTATTATCGACCCCGATGTCTTTCATTACAATGAAGGAAGAGCAAGGCGTAAAGACCGCCACTTTGATGAAAGAATATAAGAGCAACATCGACAGACCTGTAGCCGCAATTCTATCTCTCAACACCATTGCCCACACCATAGGTGCTGCTGGTGTCGGCGCTGAGGCTGTAAAAATATGGGGGCAGGAAGCATTCGGTATCATTTCTGCCATACTCAC
This sequence comes from Prevotella sp., assembly GCA_045602085.1. Lineage (GTDB taxonomy): Bacteria > Bacteroidota > Bacteroidia > Bacteroidales > Bacteroidaceae > Prevotella. The sequence goes on from JAZSAV010000020.1 coordinate 480,427, forward strand.
GTTGCTTATTCTTGTTTTGTCCGAAATAATTCCTAAGACAATCGGTTCTACATACTGGCGCTCTCTTGCCATGATTTCCACAAAGACCATCCGTTGTCTGGTTATCATAACATGGCCATTGGTCATGCTATTGGAACTTATAACGAAGTGGATTTCTCCTAAGGTGCAACCGCTCACCGTAAGTCGCGAGGAAGTGTCGGCCATGGTTACAGTCGGTACAGAAGAGGGTGTCTTTGAGGCTGAAGAGAACAAGATGATACAGAGTTTTATTAAGATTGTCAATGTTACAGCAAAAGAGATAATGACTCCCAACCTTGTTGTAGAGGCGGCCCAGCAGGACTCTACGCTGCGTGAGTTCTACAATAACCGCAAGGAGTGGGACTACTCACGCATTCCTATCTACAACGACAACCGCGACTATATCACAGGTTACGTGCTTCGCGCCACTGTGTTGGAAAGGCTTGCTGAAGACAAGTTCAACATAACACTGAAAGAAATAAAGCGTCCGATATTGACGTTCATGGAAAACGAGGCGGTATCTAACATCTGGGAGAAGATGCTTGAAAAGAAGGAGCACATCTCTGTAATTACCGACGAATATGGTTGCATGCGTGGCTTGGTAACAATGGAAGACGTTATCGAGACAATGCTCGGCGTGGAGATTATCGACGAAAACGACGATACTGCCGACCTTCAGGTTCTGGCACGCGAAAAGTGGCAGAGACTTAGGAAGCAGCAAGGAAACGCTAATTAAGTTAAAAGTGAATAATGAAGAATGAAGAATTGGTTCATCAGCTTCTCAGTCTTCACTCTTCATTTTTCACTTTTCATTCTTCACTTTTCACTCCCCTCTTAAACACCCTATGCTTGCGGTGCTGTTCGGCATCAAGATACTGCCACTGACTACGCACCCCCTCATTGGTTTCCATCTGTGGCATGGCCTCAGCCCACTTGAAACCATACTCCTTGAAGCGTGGTATCAGGTCGTTGAAGATTAAGGCATTGGCACCCTTACTGCGGTATTCCGGCAATACTCCTATCAACAACAAATCAACTGTATCGGTCTTGTGCCATTTTAGTGCCTTCAGCACATGCCACCAACCGAAAGGCATCAGCCGACCGTCGCATGTCTTCTGCATGGCACGGGCAAACGAAGGGAAGGTTACACCAAAACCAACCAGCTTGCCATCGTCGTTCATATCCACCACGGTGGTGACAAGGTTCATGTCGGCTTTCTTAATATAAGAGTCAACAAGTTGTGTTATCTGTCTTTCACTCAACTGCGAATAGCCATACAGGTCTTTGTATGTAACATTTATCATATCAAAAATCTTCTTGCCATAGCCACCCTCCACCAATTCGTGATTGGTCAGCTTACGCACCTTCAGATTATAACGCGACTCAACCATCTCGGCTATCTTGCTGAACTTCTCCGGAACTTCCTCCGGCACACGGATACGATATTCCATATAGTCGTTATCCTTCTGCCAGCCGCCCATGTTCTCTATATGCTGCAGATAGTAAGTGTAGTTATAGTTGATATAGTGTGTTGACAACCGGTCAAAACCTTCAACAAGCATTCCCTCACGGTCCATATCAGTAAATCCCATCGGACCAACTATTTCAGTCATGCCTTTTGCACGTCCCCACTCCTCCACTGCATTAATCAAAGCCTGAGACACTTCCTGGTCGTCAACAAAATCGAACCAACCGAAACGCACCTGCTTGCGGTTCCACCGTTCATTGGCACGACGGTTTATGATGGCTGCAATACGTCCAACCACCTTACCTTCTTTATAGGCAAGGAAATAGTCGGCTTCACAACACTCAAAGGAAGGGTTCTTGTCTTTTCGCAACGTTGCCACTTCGTCAAAATAAAGAAAAGGGACATAATACTGATTACCATGATATAAATCATAATAGAACTGAATGAATGTATCCAGTCCCTTAGCGTCAGTAACTTTCTTTATTTCCACCATGATTTGTGAATATTCTTTATTTTGCCGTGCAAAATTACTCTAAAATGATGAAAAAAGCAAAAGCATCTGCACGTTTTTGGCACAAATGTGCAACAAATAAGGAAATAATGAGTATTTTTGCAAATGAGTTAATGAGTTAATGAGTTGAAAAGTTAACGAGTTGACGAGTAAGCAAGTTGATGAGTAAACAAGTTGACGAGTTAATACTCTAAGAGTTAGAAAAAACTAGCAGCTTGTCAATTAAACAAAACAAGCAACTTGTCAACTTAAAAAAAAATACACATGGACGGAATAATCTTAGGACTGCTGATACCGCTGGTAGGTACGATAATAGGCTCATCGTTCGTTTTCTTTATGAAAGACGAGATGTCGCCACTTGTTCAGAAAATACTGTTGGGATTTGCATCTGGTGTAATGATTGCAGCCTCGGTATGGTCGTTGCTCATACCGAGCATAAACTTTGTCAACGATGCCGAGGGGTTCATGCAAGTAATGCCGGCAGCTGTGGGATTCCTTGTTGGCATGGGCTTCCTCTTGCTTATCGACCGCATAACACCTCACCTACATCTTGGCGACCCAAATCCAGAGGGACCGAAATCAAAGTTGTCGCGCACCACGATGCTCTCATTGGCTGTTACCATACACAACTTGCCTGAAGGAATGGCTGTGGGCGTTGTACTGGGAACTGCTATATCTGGAGGAGCAGAGATAAGCATCGCCGCTGCTCTTGCCATGTCGATAGGCATTGCCATTCAAAACATACCAGAAGGAGCAATAATCTCCATGCCGGTAAGAGCGGCAGGCAACAGTCGATGGCGGTCTTTCCTTATTGGCGGACTGAGCGGCATCGTCGAACCGATTGGTGCCCTACTCGTCATTCTGCTTACGGCATGGCTCACTCCTGTTGTTCCCTACATGCTGGCTTTTGCTGCCGGTGCAATGATATATGTTGTAATAGAAGAACTGATACCTGAGGCGAGTCAAGGCGAGCACTCAAATGTAAGTACCATTGGCTTCGCCCTCGGCTTTGTACTTATGATGATTCTCGACGTGGTACTGGGGTAATACTACTTCACCGTATAAGTATTAAACGAGTGCGGTTGCAGTTCCATGTTGAGGAACTTATAACCCAACCCTACCGACATTGCAGCTGGTTCATCAGTGAAGTTGCCAGCTATGACAATGAACGATTTTCCGTTGCGGAAGACAACCACCGGCGTCTTGCTCTTTTCCCTTCCCGCATAGCCAACCATCTCCGTTCCCGGAACAACAAAGTGACAGAAGTGTTTATAGGCATAATACTCTGGCGTGTAGCGCATGATGCGAGTACGGCTATCAACCTGCACAAGTGCATTCTGCGTCCACCCCCATGTTGACTTGCCATTGTCCGTAAGTATGAAGTTCCAGTTGTAATACTCATCCACCCCGTTTCCAAGGTTGTCAGAGAGCAAGAAGAAAGTGTGCTCGCCTGCATTCCAGTCCATCGCCCCATTACCGCACTCACTCTCCGACATCATCAGTCGCAGTTTCGGATAACGCTTGCGAAGCTGTGGCAGATTGTTGCGGCATTCCCACTGCGTACCTATTCCTACAATGTTAGACTGCAGCTGTTCGTTGTCAAGCGTCCGCTCCACATAGTCGAGACGATTGGTATTGATGGTACCAAACCACAGTTCCACTTCTGGATGATGCTTGCGCAGTGTCGGTGCCAAATAGTCATTGTTGAAACGCTGCGCCCCCTCTGCTGTCCATGGACAACCGGGATATGGCGTATATGAGTAAGCCTCGTTCTGATACATCACCTTGGTGATAGGCAGACCTTCTGCCTTGTAGAGGTCGATGAACCTGCAGAACATATCAGCATAGCATTGCAGATAACGCGGGTCTTGAATGAAATAGTCCTGTGTAGCCAACCGCCTCGGGAATACACCGTTTCTATTGCCAAGCAACTGCATCTCGTCTGGATCGACAGCAGCATCCTTATCCATATACAGCAGATAGTCCTTCTTCGGATCTTGCTTATTTGTTTCGCTCGACAGCACGCAATAGTCCTGATTTATCTTCATCCACGTAGGCGGACTCCACGGACTCATAAATAGTTGCAGTGCCGGGTAATACTTCTGTGCCGCACGTGCCAGAGGGATGATATTCCGACGGTCACGGTCAATGTTGAAATAGCGCAATTCAAAATCGCCCTCTACCTCACTGCAACTATACCAGCTGCGGGCATAGTCATTGGCATTCATCGACACTCGTCCGTGCGTGAACTTCAAATCACCGTCGGGAGAAAAGATATCACTCATCAGTCGGTCCTGGTCATCGCGCGACAGAAGATTAAACGCATCAAAATCCAGTTCGTTGAATGTTGTGCCCCAGGCATGGAAAGGCGTACCTTTATCTGCCGTTGTGGCACTAACCACCACGTCTGCCGTTGGCTTAGCTGCCAGTCTCACCCTTTCCGTCTTCCATATTTCTTTATCCGTAGTGGTATAGTGTGTCACTGTCTGTGCCAATATGAACAAGGGGGTTGCAAGCAGTAAACCTGCCAATCCAAATATCTTTTTAAATAATTGTCTCATTGCAAATCGTTATTAGGTTGTTATAGATTCATTAATGATGCAAAGATAACAATAATTCGCGAATCTGCCACCATTTACTCCCTGCACAATTTAAACAGTTTGTTGTAGAATGGATGGCGGGTCATTGTCGAACTGTCACCTATTATAATAAGTTTCATGCGCGCACGCGTGATAGCAACGTTCATACGGCGAAGGTCGCGAAGAAAACCTATCTGCCCTTCATCGTTGGAGCGTACCATCGAAAGGACTATAATATCGCGCTCCTGTCCCTGAAATCCATCTACGGTATTTACAGAGATATAGCGGCGGAAGGGTTTGAAATACTCGCTCTTCATTATCAGACGGCGGAGATACTGCACCTGAGCACGATAAGGAGAAATAACACCTACGTCAATCCTCTCTTCCAACAGCCGCTGCTTGCCTATACGTTCAAAATAGTTCTGCAACGTCTGCATGGTTAGATGCGCCTCTGCCTTGTTTATTCGACCGAATGACTCACCCACAAATGCCTCGCGAAACAAATCGGGCGATGGAACTTCCTGATCTCCTAATTCACGATTCGTAACTCCCGATTCATTATTCCCAATTTCTAATTCAAAATTACCCTCACTCGTGTCCACCCATTCCATCGGTCTGTCCAAATCGAGGATGCTACGAAAACGCACCTCTGGAGCTGCCTCCACCTGTCCGCCGTAAAACCAGTCGCTCGAGAAACGCATTATCTCCTCGTTCATGCGATACTGTACACGGAGCAATGTCACCACATCGGGTTTGTTGGCCACAATGCGCTGCATCAGCGTCTTGTCCAGTCCTCCCTTCAAAGCCTCGAAGCACTTCACCGTAGGCGGCAACTGACAATGGTCGCCAGCCAGCACCACCCTACCGGCACGTCTTATGGCTATCCAGCAGGCAGCCTCCAGCGCCTGTGCCGCCTCGTCGATAAAGAGAGTGCCGAACTTCATGCCGTCGAGCAGGCGGTTGGCACTGCCCACCAACGTGCATGCAATGACACGCGCCTCACCAAACAGTTCGGCATTGATTCTCAGTTCCAGTTCCGTAGCACGACTTTTCAGACTCTCCAGTTTCTGGTGATACTTCTCATCGCCACGCTTGCGATGAGCACGCAACTCACGTATAGCCTTCCTTATGCTCCACAGTTGCGGATAGTCGGGATGAGACTCAAAGCGGCGCTCGTAGGTGAACGACAGCATCTTGTCGTTGACACGCGACGGATTGCCTATGCGTAGCACATTGATGCCGCGATCTACCAGTTTCTCACTAATCCAGTCAACAGCCATATTGCTCTGAGCACATACCAGCACCTGGTTCTCACGTCTCAGCGTTTCATATATCGCCTCAACGAGCGTGGTTGTCTTGCCAGTTCCCGGAGGTCCGTGCACTATCGCCACATCCTTGGCACGAAGCACCTCATTGACAGCCTGCTCCTGAGTGGCATTGAGATAGGGGAAGCGCATCGGTTGGAATGTGAAACGCTCCGCTTTCTGGTTGGTATAGAAGAGGTCGCGCAAATACCCCAACCTGCCCTTGCCACGCATGGTACGCTCCAAAGCTTCAAACATCAGGCGGTAACTGGTCTCGTCGAACGACAGCTGCACGCCCACATTCTCCACCCCTTGCATATCCACGATGTTGGCACTGTCGGGCACTGCCACCACCATCCTGTCGCCGTCAACAAAGCTTACGGTTCCTGTGAATGAGAAATATTTTATCTTTGTGTTCTTCGGTTCTGCCTCTATCAATCTGAAAAACATCACAGGTCTGCCGAACTCGAAGTTATGCTCAATATCGGTATCTGCCGTGCGATGCACCTCAACCACCAACTGGTTAAGCGAGTTATAGTAACTGCGCCCCACACGCAACGGACACCAGGCATCACCCCGCTTGACGAGCCTCATCAGTCCCATCTCCTCCGTCTGCTTGCGAAACGTTTCCTTATCGGCAGTATATTCCATATCGAGCAACAAGCGTTGCTGCTGCAAGGCCAATATCGGCGACTGTGTCTTATCGTTCATTGACATATATAAACAGGGAGGCGGCAAAGAACCGTTGCCACCTCCCTTCTGTTATTTTCTTATTACTTTACAATAAACTTTCTTCCGTTCTGTATATATATACCCTTGCCGGCCTTGCTAACCTTCACACCAGTGATGGTATAGACAGGAGCAGCAGCCGACTGAGAGTCTTCCAACTCATCAATGCCGTCGGTTGTCTCTGTTGCTGGCAGGTTGTCTGTTACGCAGAAGTTGAAGTTGCGTGCATAGCTGTTGCCTGTCTTTGCGCAAATCACCTTTATCTCCACCTGCTTCAGTCCGGTGGCTGTCGATGTGAATGTAAGGTTTCCGCTACCGTCTTCACTCACCTCATTGGCATCCTCCGGAAGAACAACGTCGAAATCAGTATATCCGGCAAAGTATGGTTTCAGACCGATGGTCTTTGCCTCGCCTGCCTTCACGATGAAGTTAGGTTCTGCCAACCACTCTAGATACTCCTCAAGGTCAGTATATCCGTCGTTGTCGCTATCGTCGTTGTTGTTGGCAGCGGTCTTGCTCCAACCTGCAGCATCTTCAAACCAGTCAGCGATACCATCACCGTCCTGGTCGAAGCCCGACGGTCTGTACATTGTCACGATGTTCAGTCCCTCAAAACCTTCCGAGTCGCTCTCCCTGTCGATGATTCCCTTCTTGTTTGTTCGGTTGCCCACCTTACTTGTTGTCTTTGTCAGAGTCTCGTTGATGATGCGCATCTCATTGTTGTCCAACTCCGGCATATTGCAGCCCACATCAGAAAGGGTATTCATATATGCAGCCTCTGCCGTCTCGATGACAGCATACGACTCAAAGAACGGTTTGTTTACAAACACCGTCCAGTCAAGCACCTGGTCGTTTGTCAAACGGTAGCTGTATGTCTCTCCCTCCTTGTCAGTTGTCTTTGTTCCGTTCACGTTCTCACGGATATTTCCTGCCACATAGTAGCTCTGCGTGCCCGAACCAGTGCCTTCAAGGTCGGCCTGCAGCAGCACCTTCCTTGTTGTCGCCGGTCCCATCTTATAGTAGTTGTTCACGAAGTTGCACTCATGTGTACCTCCATCGGTGGCACGTCCGCCCCAGTTATAAACCACGTTGTTGAACACATCGTGCCCTCCTGAATATGCTCCCGCGCCGTCGAGTCCACCGCTCAAGCTCCAGTTACGTCCTTCGTTATGAGCCAGCAGGTTGTGGTGATATGTACCGCGGTCACCGCCAATGGTTGCCGCATATCCGTGGTTGGTACGGTTGTCGTAGTTCTTGTGTCCGGCTTGGTTAAGTGTCTCTGCCAGCATGGTGCGCTGCAGTGTCACGTTCTTTGCGTTTCTTGAACTGAACGCCTCATCGATAGTCCAGCCGATGGTACAGTGGTCCATGATAGAGTGGTCGTTGCCCGACATTCCCATACCGTCACTGGTGTTCTCATTTGCCGATACACCGTCCCAATCATCAGCACCACCCACACGCATACGGATGAAGCGTGTGATACCGTCGCTCTGCATACCGAAAGGACTGCCCTTGAACATGATGCCGCGTCCCGGTGCTGTCTGTCCGGCAATAGTGACGAACTTGTCAGAACACATCAGTCGTGCCTTAAGTTCTATCACACCTGCCACATCAAACACGATGGTGCGAGGACCAGTTACCTTTGTTATACCATATCGAAATGTTCCCGGCTGCGGATTCTCTGCATCATCGTCAAGCGATGTAACGTGATATACCACACCTCCGCGTCCGCCAATGGCAAAGCGTCCATATCCCTCAGCATCGGGGAATGCCAGACGACGAGGCTGGAATGTCCAAACACGTCCTTTATACACTGTTCCGTCGGCAGCAATCTCGTCAACACGCCAGAAGTATTTCTTCAGTGGCGACAGCTTACTTGCATACTTATACTGTGCAGCCGTCCCCTCATAGATATATGTTGTTGAATTGGCAGCCTCAGCCGAGTCGTTGCACAACACAATTCTGTGCTTTGCTGCCACCTCTGCCGGTTTCCAAGACAGCAGTATTCCGTTGTCGGCATCTGCATGATAGTCATAGTTATCGGGTGTAGGGTCGAGTGCCTCATATGGGTTGACGTCAAACTCAAGACAGTTGACATAGAAACTGGTAGTGGTGTATTCCTTTCCTGCCTCCGGTTCTGTAAAATACTGTATGACAACTGGTTCACCTTCCTTTACCGTGAACTTCACGAACGACATTGCCACCTCCGACGGTTTTGTGCCGCGCTGTGTCTGCTTTATGCCTGTCTGCTGTACCTCGCCGTTAACAGAAACGTTAAGGGCGGGAGAAACGATGGTTCCTCCGTCAACATTATTATGGAAAGCCTTCAGAGTGTGCTCGCCCGGTGTCATTCCCTCAATCGTGAAGTTCAGTTCCACCCTTCCAGTAGGTTCCACACGGTTGCCGTCCTCCAGCATCACCTTTGGCGTGATACCGTCACTTGTCAGTTTTGAATACTTGTTCATTCCGTCCTTCCACCAGTTTGACTGAATGGCATCAGCCGTAGAGTTAGGTCCCTTGTCAACGGTTATCTTCATTCCGTTGCCAAGAGTGATAGAAGCTGCGTCCTTACTTGTAGGTACTGCCCATCCGGTATAGTTGGGCTCTGTAACCTGACTAGCGGATTTGTTTATCAGGTCAAGGTCGATAAGTTGTGCCGACGCTCCAGCACTAAAAGCCGCAAGGGCAATAGTCATCAGTAAATTCTTTTTCATAAATAAATTTTCAATCTATTATTACTTTTCAAGTTTTAGTTACTAAAATGCAAAGATAATCGAATTTTATATAATATCAAAATTTAATACCTACACATTACGTTTATTGCCGCCATTTTTGTATATTTGCATCGCTAAACGCTAATCGCTAATCGTTAAATATGAAAAGAATTATATCTGCCTTTCTGTTAATGGCAACCTGCACCCTTTCTGCCGTTGCCCAGTCAAAGCCGTCGGTAAGCATACTTGGCGACTCGTATTCCACCTTCGAGGGTTATCTCACACCCGACACCATGGACATCTGGTATTTCCATGGCAAGCAAGACGCACGCCGCACTGATGTGGAGAACGTCGGTCAAACATGGTGGATGCAACTGATAAAGAAAAAGAACTGGAAACTGGAACTCAACAACTCTTGGTCGGGTTCCACCATCTGCTATACAGGATATCGCGACGAGGACTACAGTCGTCGCTCGTTCATCACCCGCGTGCCAGCCCTAGGCAGTCCGGACATCATCCTTATCTTTGGCGGAACAAACGACTCATGGGCAAACGCCCCTATCGGCGAGTTCAAGTACAGCGACTGGCGACGCTCCGACCTATACACATTCCGTCCGGCAATGGCATGCATGCTTGCCAAGATAAAGGAACGCTATCCTACCGCCGATGTATATGTAATCTCTAACGACGGACTGAAACCTGAGATTACCGGTTCGATGGAGCAGATATGCAAGCATTACGACGTGCCGATGATTCAGTTGCACGACATCAGCAAGACCGCCGGCCATCCTAACGTGCAGGGCATGATGCAGATTGCGGAGCAGTTGGATAGGGAGATAGAATAATTTGGAATTAGGAATTTTGAATTATGACTGCGAACTAATTATGAAACAACTTATCATTTTATTCATAGCCCTGTTGGCATTGCCTAAATCGGCAATGGCACAAGTTGAGGTGGCTGAATACTACGGCAACCGCAAGGCAGCCGTTAGCTACACCTTCGACGATGGAATGGAAGAGCACTATACCCTATTGTTTCCAGAACTGAAGAAGCGCGGCATCAAAGCCACCTTCGCCATCAACGGTGCCACTATTGTGAGCGGGCGCAACAGGAACAACAAAGCCACATGGGCACAGTTGCGCGAGATGGCAGCCGACGGACAAGAAATGAGCAACCATGCCTGGAAGCACAGAAAACTGACAAGGTTGAGCGATGAGGACATGCGCATGGAGGTACAGCGCAACGACACGCTGATTTACGATAGTGTTGGAGTGTTCCCAAGAACATTCATCTATCCTTATAACAGCAAGAGCGACAAGGTGGTGGAGTTCTGCTCACGCGACCGTGTCGGCACTCGCACCCGTCAGGTTGCAGTGGGTAGCCGACAGAACAGCAGATGGCTGAAAGGCTGGGTTGACGGACTCATAGAGAAAGGCGAATGGGGCATCGGCATGACCCACGGCATCACCAACGGCTACGATTCTATCGGCACCGACCCGTCACGCTTCTGGCATCATCTCGACTATGCTTGTTCACAGCAAGACCAACTCTGGATTGCCACCTTTCACGACGTGTCTGCCTACAAGGCTGAACGCGAAAATATCCAGTTGACGGTTAAAGAGAAGAAGCGAAAGATAACTGTCAAGCCTCATCTCACTCTCGACAGGTCTCTCTTCCACCACCCTCTAACCTTGATTGTCAACACCGACAGGTCTGTAAGGGTGAAACAAGACGGCAAGCCTATAGATGCAAATCACAAGGACGGCAAAGCCATTTTCAACTTCAATCCGCATGGCGGTAAGATAACGATACGCTTACTATAGTTCAAAGTTCATCCCTCATCATTCAACGCTAATCACCCCTTATACTGTCCCGGCGGAACGCCGTAGTATTTCTTGAAACATTTGTTGAAATAGGACTGGTTGTCGAAACCAGTCTTATAAGCTACTTCACTCGCCGTATAACAACCTTCGACAAGCATTTCGGCAGCAATGCGCATGCGCTCGTTCATGAGCAACTTGTTCGGCGATACACCCAACAGTTCCTTCACCTTGCCGTAGAACTTAGTGCGCCCCATCGCCATCTCTGATGCCAGATTGTCAACACTGAAGGCAGGGTCGCTGATATGGCGGAGGATGATGGCCTGTACCCTGTCGCGGAAGAGTTTGTCTTGCTTGTCCAGCAATATCTTGTCTTGCGGCATGGCAACAGGAGCGGTCTCGTCTGTCTCCGGCTGTTGGATACGAACACGGTCAGACCACTCTATCATACGACTGATGCGCGCCACGAGCAGTTTGAAGTTGCACGGTTTGGTAACATAGTCGTCGGCACCGGCACGGTAGGCACGCAACTGATGCTGCTCGTCGTCAAGGGCGGTGAGCATGATGACAGGCGTGTTGAGCGAACCCTCGTCTTTGCGGATGCGCCTCACAATCTCGTAACCGTCGATGTCGGGCAGCATCACATCGCATAGTATAAGTGCCGGTGGCTGTTCAAGGATGCCGTCGCACGCCGCCAGACCTGTGGTGTAGCAGTTGACGTTGAAATAAACACCTATCTCGTTTCTTATCTGCTGCAGCATGTCTGGGTCGTCTTCGATGATAGCCACCGTCTGGTGGTTTAAAGCCTCCGACAGCATTTCCTGAACAAACTCCTCTGAGTCGTTGTCTGCCGGCTTGACCACGGTGTCGCCACTGATTTCCGACTTATACTCATCAGGAGAATAGCTGCTGTCGCTGGCTGGGATGGTGATGGTGAACACCACGCAGCCGTTTGTGCCATAATATTCAAGATTGCCATGATGGCAGAGGGCCATGTTGCGGGCATTGTAGAGACCGATGCCCATGCCTCCCTGACTGACATAGCCATGCATAAAAGGACGGAAGAGGTTCTTCTGCTGCTCGGCACTGATTCCTTCTCCTGAGTTCTCAACGGAGACAGCCACCATTGCCTTGTTGTCCTTACCGCTTTCGTCCAACTTAATCTTCACACTTATAGTTCCATTCTCAGGAGTGTATTTCACGGCATTGGAGAGCAGATTGTAAAACATTGTCTCGAGCATGTGGCGGTCGATGGGCATTATGAAGCGGCTAGCAAAGGGATGGAACGTCATCGTGATGTTCTTCTGCTTAGCATGCTGCCAGAAGTCCTGATAGATGCCGCGTACGAAGTCGATGACATCGGTGGTCTCGACAGCAAGACGGAGATTGCCGGTGTTTATCTTTCGGAACTCCATGAGCTGGTTAACGAGGCGGAGCAGACGACTGGTACCGCGGCGCACGGTTTGCATCGATGTCTTCGACACCATCTGCGATTGCGGTTCAACAAGTTTGTCAACAGCTCCCTGTATGAGGGCGAGCGGTGTTCGGAACTCGTGGGCAATGTGTGTGAAGAAATTTATGCGGAACTCGTTGAGTTGCTTGTCGAGCGCCATCTGCTGATGCAGTTCGAAGTTGCGCCTCCAACTCCTATATATGAAATAAGTCACGCCAGCTGCCAGCAACAGATATATGAGCCATGCCCACCAAGTGTTATACCATGGTTGCAGAATGATAATCTCAAGCGTTTCCGTTTCGCTCCACTTGCTGTTGCCCGCCATCGACTTGAGGTGCAGCACATAACGCCCAGGCGGCAGTTTTCCGTAGTCGGCATGGTTGTCGCTGCTCACGGGACGCCACTCATTGTCGAGTCCTTCAAGCCAGTACTGATAGAGGGATGAATGGATGTCCTTATAGGCAAAGTTGGAGAAATGGAACGACAACGAACTTTGGTCGTGATGCAGTTGGATGGTCTCCGACCTGAGCAGCTGTTGTGCCTGTTGCTTTAGATTGTCGTAACGGAATATGGAACGGCCGTCTATGCGAATATCGGTAACGGCGGGACGAACAGACATATCGTCTTCACCAGCCGGACGTTCGTTGAGCGTAACGACAGCCAATCCCTCAGTAGTACCCAGCAGCAGTCTGCCGTCGTCTGTCATCAAGGCACAGTCTTCGCTAAACACATTACCCATCAACTGATTGCTCGGCCGGTAGTTTCTTATGGTATTGTTGACCACATCGATGCACGACATGCCGTTCTCTGTTGTCACCCACACGCGCCCGTCGTTGTCTTCGAGTATGGAGCGCACGTTGTTGTTCACAAGTCCTATCTCCGTTGACAGCTGTTTGAAGGTCAGTGTTCCGTCCTTCTTGTATTCGCACATAAGCACGCCAAGACTCTGTGTGCCGAGCCAGATAGTGCCGTCGCGCACGATGCAGATACACATTATCTCACTGGTGGGCAGCATGCTGTTGTCGAGGCGGAACTTGACAAAGCTGCTGTCGCTTATCTCACCTTTTCCGATGTGTGCCATTGCCAATCCGTCGTTGGTTGCAAGCCATAGTCTTTCGGCATTGTCGATATGTATCTGTCGTATGTACTTCTCGTTGAAATAGCCGGCTTGCATAATATTGTAGTGCAGTCGCCCGTCGTCGCCAAGGCGTGTCTGCAGCAGTCCGTCGCCCCAAGTGGCTATCCACACCCTGCCCTTGCTGTCCTCGCGTATGTCGTAGATATGCGCCGACGGACATCTGTAAACGGAATCATTCATGCTGTAGTGACGACCGTTGATATAGAGTCCGCCGCCGCGCGTACCTATCCATGTATTTCCCTTGGAGTCTGTCATATAGGCATATGCGGAGGCACTCAACCTGCCAGCAGGCGCAAGTTGGCGGCAGTCGGCAGTCATCGTGTAGAGCATGCCGTCGTTGGTACTTATGGCGAAGTTGCCGTCAGGTGTCTGCGTGATGTTCTTGATGAGGTTGGCAAGATAGTTGTGACTCTCCGGCGCCGGACGAAGATATTCCACGTTGATGTCCATGTCGGTGGAGAGACAGGTTACGCCAGCCGACTCCTCTGCCACCCATACCGAACCGGTGTGGTCAACCGCCAAGGCGAGCAAGGAATTGCTATGTATAAGCGGTGAGCGATCGGCAGAGAGATAGTGGCGGTTTTCATCGGTTTCAGGGTCATAGACATAGAGTCCGTTGCCTTGTGTGGCGATATAGAGTCGGTTGTCAATGCCCTGACAGACGCGCAGTTTACGTCCCACAGAGTTCTCGGCATAGCCCTCGGCAAGCAGTTCGAGCTGTCTCATGCCGCCCTTGTCGGAGAATATCCACAGGTTTCCGGCGGAGTTGGCAATGAACTGATGGTCGGCAGTGCGCGGCAAAGAGTGACAACCGGGTATCTGCACCATAGGATGACGGTAGAGTTCGCCTGACTTTACGTTCATGGCATAGGTGGTATTGTTGGTGAACAGATACCACTCTCCTTGCCATACAAGGTCGGCAACAAAGCGGCTGTTGGCGAGTTCGTCAGACACTGGCGACCGTTTCTCACTGATTAGTTTGCCGTTGAGGTCATAGGTAAGCGTGGTACCGTCTTTCGTCAGAAAGAACACATGCTTGCCGTCGGTATTGCAATCGGCTATCAGTCGGCCGGAACAGATGGTTCTCACGGTCTTGTCGGGCAGCACCATGGTAATGCCGTTGTCAGTGGCTATCCACACGTTGCCGCGGCGGTCGATGATTACCTCCACCACATAACTGCTCGGCAGGTGGTTGTCGGCATTATAGTCGGTAGCGGTGAACTGTCCGTCGGCATACTCCACAAAACGGGCACCGCTACGAGTGTCGTACATC
This sequence comes from Prevotella sp., assembly GCA_045602085.1. Classification (GTDB taxonomy): domain Bacteria; phylum Bacteroidota; class Bacteroidia; order Bacteroidales; family Bacteroidaceae; genus Prevotella. Next base: position 495,435 of record JAZSAV010000020.1, read on the forward strand.
CACATGCCCTCGTCGCAAGGCAGCAGACGGCGGAACTGCTTCTCGTAGTCACCACGACCGGTATAGTCGGCAAACTGCGAGGTGTTGGTATCATAACACGCTACTTGGTTACGGGGTGTCGTGACCCAGATGAGTCCGCGCTTGTTGTCGGCAACAATGCTGGCCATACTGGCAACAATGTGTTTCTGAGGGTCAGGACAGAGCGAACTGTAGTTAACAAACGAATAGCCGTCGAAGCGACAGAGCCCGTTGACCGTGCCGAACCACATGTAGCCGTCCTTGTCCTGAACAATGGCATGAACAATATTACTGGACAGACCATTGGCAGACGACACATGGCTGCTCACAACAATGTCGCTGGCTGCCGCACTGGCAGACAGGAGCAACAGAAAAGCAATGATATAATGTCTCAATAGATTAGTCATAAATGTCACTTTATCAAAAAGGCATTGCAAATATAGACAAAAAAATCATATAATAAGGTATAATAAATAAAAAATCATTATCTTTGTAACTTATAAACTCAAAAACTCATAAACTCAATAACTCAACACCCAATGAGAAAAACCCTATTGACATTATCTTTGTCATTGCTCAGTTGCATAATGGCAATGGCACAATCAAAGACAGTCAGTTCGCCCGACGGCAAACTGGTAGTTACAATCGACAACGAAGGCGGTAAAGCATACTACTCCATGAAATACAACAACAAGCAGATGGTGGAACGCTCCCAGCTGGGACTTGTTGCCAACATTGCCGACTTCGCCAACAAGCTGACCCTCAAGGAAAGCACTACAAAGAAAATCGACGAGACTTACACCATGCGCACAGCCAAGGCATCGAAGATTCACTATGTGGCCAATCAGCTGAATCTGACATACGACACCGACAAAAAGCATCGGATGGTGGTGACGTTCAACGTTTCCAACAACGACGTGGCGTTCCGTTATTCTTTCCCGCAGGTGGGCGAGACATCGTGCATGGTGGTCAACAGCGAAGAAACTTCGTTCCGCCTTCCGCAGCAGACAACGACATTCATCTGTCCGCAGTCGGAGGCAATGGTGGGCTGGAAGCGAACAAAGCCAAGTTACGAGGAGGAGTATGTGGCTGATGCTCCGATGAACGTGAAGTCGAAGTTCGGTCAGGGCTACACCTTCCCTTGCCTGTTCCGTGTGGGCGAAGACGGATGGGTACTGATAAGCGAGACCGGCACCAACGGCCAGTATGTGGGTTGCCACCTGAGCGACTACAATACCGAGCGCGGCTATCAGATAGCATTCCCAATGCCGGGCGAGGCCAACGGCATCGGTTCTACCACTCCAGGCGTGAGCATTCCTGGCCAGACTCCTTGGCGCACCATCACCGTGGGCGAGACACTGAAGCCTATCGTGGAGACGACAGTGGCATACGATGTGGTGAAACCACTCTACGAGCCGAGCGAGGACTACAAGGCGGGCCGCTACACATGGAGCTGGATTGTATGGCAGGACAACTCCGTGAACTACGACGACCAGATAAAGTTCATCGATCTGGCTTCTGCCATGGGCTATGAGTATTGTCTTGTTGACGGTCTGTGGGACAAGCAGATAGGAAGAGAAAGAATAGAGAAACTTGCTGCATACGCAAAGACAAAGAACGTCAGTCTGCTGCTGTGGTACAACTCTAACGGCTATCAGAACGATGCTCCTCAAGGTCCGAAGGGCGGCATGAACACAAGCATCAACCGCAAGCGCGAGATGGCGTGGATGAAGAAGATGGGCGTGAAAGGCATTAAGGTCGATTTCTTCGGTGGCGACAAGCAGCAGACCATGCAACTCTACGAGGACATCCTGAGCGATGCCAACGACTACGGCATTCAGGTGATTTTCCATGGTTGCACACTGCCACGCGGATGGGAGCGCATGTATCCTAACTTCATCTCTTCAGAGGCTGTACTGGCATCTGAGAACGTTATATTCACCACTCACCATGCAGCACAGGAACCGTTTGAACTGACCATGCACCCATTCTGCCGCAACGCCGTGGCTTCCATGGACTGGGGCGGTACCATCATGAACAAATATATGTCGCAGGACAATAAGAGTCGTCATGCACGCCAGACAACCGACATCTTCGAGATGGCTTCGGGTATCGTGAATCAGGCAGCAGTGCAATGCGTGGCAATGTGTCCTAACAATCTCACCGACATACCGCAGTTTGAAATAGACTGGCTGAAGCAGATGCCAACAAAGTGGGATGAGACACGTTTCATCGACGGTTATCCCGGCAAGTACATCATCATGGCACGCCGAAGCGGAGAGAAGTGGTATGTGGTAGGACTGAACGCTCTGAAAGAACCGCTCAAGCTCACTCTCGACCTGCCTATGTTTGCAGGCAAGGAGTTCAGCGTTTACTGCGACAAACCGCTTAAAAAGAACCAGAAGTTTGCAGAGGCAGAAATGAAGCCGGGCAAGTTAAACAAGAAAGGACTGTTGAAGGTGGTGATACAGCCTAACGGAGGACTGATTGTCAACTAATAAAACTTTTCACTCTTCATTATTCACTTTTCACTCTTCATTATTAGTTTAAATGCAGTGGACAGATAGAATCAGACAGGTAAAGATAATCCTGGTTATCGCAGCAATAATCATTGCTGTGGCATCACTGATGGTGTCAAACTTCCTTGTGAAAGACCTCTCTGACGAGGAGCGAAACAAGATGGAGGTGTGGGCACAGGCACTGCATGCTCTTAACAACGCCGACGAATCTACCGATCTGACACTGGTGCTGAGCGTCATTCAAGGCAACAACACTATTCCCGTGATAGTGCTCGACGCCTACAACAATGTGATGGACTACCGCAATGTGGCAATTGAGGCAAAGAACTACGAAGACTCAATGAAGTATGTGAAGCGTCTGGGAATGAACATGCACGACATAGGACGGTTCATAAAGATTGAACTGAACAACAACGGGACGGAGAACGACTACCAACTGGTGTGCTACGACGAGTCGATAATGCTGAAACGACTCTACTCCTACCCTTACGTTCAGTTGGGCGTGGTACTGATATTCGTGGTCATCGCCATCTTTGCACTGCTATCGTCAAAGCGTGCAGAACAGAACAAGGTGTGGGTGGGTCTGTCGAAAGAGACTGCCCACCAGCTTGGAACGCCTATTTCGAGCCTGATGGCATGGGTAGAGATTCTGAAAGAGACTTATCCTGACGACGAACTGATACCGGAGATGGACAAGGACGTGAAGCGACTGGAACGCATTGCCGAGCGATTCTCTAAGATCGGTTCGTTGCCGGAACCTGTAGAATCGAGCATGAACGAGGTGCTGGAGCATGTCATCGACTACATGGACCGTCGAACATCGAAGAAGGTGCTTATAGAACGGCGGTTCCCCGACCACGATGTGATTGTCCGCATGAACGCCTCGCTCTTTGAATGGGTGATAGAGAACCTCTGCAAGAATGCTGTTGACGCCATGGAGGGTTCCGGCCATATTGTCCTTACCATGATTGAGGAGGGCAACAAGGCTGTCATAGAAGTGGCAGACAACGGCAAGGGCATAAAGAAGAAGGATATAAACAGCGTCTTCACACCTGGATTCACCACAAAGAAGCGCGGATGGGGACTGGGATTGTCTTTAGCCAAGCGCATCGTGGAGGAATATCACCACGGAAAAATATTCGTTAAGAGTTCGGAGGTTGGCAAAGGGACTACGTTTAGGATAGAACTGAACAAGTAATTACTTGTTATTTAAACCACGAATTACACTAATTAAGCGAATTAAACGAATCATTATCTGTCTTTATCTCACCAATAAATTCGTCAAATTCGTTTAATTAGTTGTCGTTAAAAGAACATCAGTCTTTCAGTATAAACAACAAATTACACTAATTAAACGAATTGCTTTTCAATATAATTGATTCGTGAAATTAGTGTAATTTGTGGTTTATAAAAATCTCTTTATGTCAAAACCACGACGTGTTGATGAGCAAAGCGAATTTCAATTTAAAAATATCAACAATACACTCAGTTGGATAATCAGAATTACAGGTACAACGGTTTTATACACTCCCTTTTTGTAAAGAAGCAAATCAATGAAATAGGCAACAGCCAATATCAAAAGATATACAGAGTCTGATGATGATGTTTCAAAGAATCCAAATAAAGAAGCGGCACTACAAATCAATTGCAAAGCAAATAAAATCTGCACTACCCAGTGATTGAATATTGCACGTTAATACTCTTCTGGTAAATTGTTGAAGTCCTTTTTAAATACAGCAATCAATTCAAAAACGGCAATAGCAAGAATCAGCCACCAGAAACTGACTGTTGACTGCGGGGCAGTTGAATAATATATCTGAAGACCAACCACAGATATGGCAATGTCAAGCAAAGCATCTTTCGGGCTGTCGGTCATATAGTTAATAAACTGAGACTTGTCGATATTATACACACGTGCAGCACATATCACCCACGAAGCAAAAAGTAAAAAAATAAGTACTACATTTGTGTAGAACATCTTGTCTGAAGATTCCACAACTGGGAGCACTGCTATCAGCAGCAAGGCAATACGCGGAAACACCGACTTTGCCATCAAAGCAAATTTATTAAAATTCATTGTCGTTAATTTAGTTTATTGTTGATTATGTTTGCAAAAGTACAATAATAATAGCAGATTGCAAAGCATTGCGCTTGGAATCTGCTATATAAAGACAATTAATTATATTTTCTAGAATCTCAAACCCAACGATACGTAATATCCGCTATAGTTAGAGAAACCTTCATTACGATAATCGCGGAACTTATAACCGATGCCTATTACAGGTGATATGCCACGCTTGCATCTCTCGCCATACCAATAGATACCTGCAGAATATGTAGTATTCTTTAAGTCGGTGCTGTTTACTGTTGTTGTAACATCAGCCCTTAGCTCGAAGGTTTTGAAATCCTTTAATTTCGGAAACAGTTTGAAACCAACACCGCCACCAATATTAATTGCTTTGTTGTAATCTGCCGTCATTCCATTCTTTGGCACAAAGTAGTCTGCCTGACCAATGGCATGGATAGAGAATACCTTACCTAAATTATAGTTCAAATCCATTTTCATGCCGAACGGCATCAATTGCTTATGCTGTGAACCAGCCTCAAAAGATGTTTCGAGATGAAGCGGGTCCAACCAACTCTTTGTAGTTTCCTGGGCACTTATGTTCTGGCTGAAAGCACAGAAAATCAAACAGCACATAATGGCTTTGATTGTAATTCTTTTAAATGGTTTCATAACTTATTATAAATTAAAATTTTTAAAGATGCTGCAAAAGTAAGCAAATCAAATATGTTAATCGCGAGTTTCGTAATAATCCAATGGTAAATTAACTCGTTAAAGTACAAATTACCATTGGTTAAGTTAATATTCAGTTAAATTAATATCGGTTTATCTTTTTCAACTTTTCAACCAAAGCCTTAGGATTCTCAGGATGAAGAACTATCTTTTTACCATTATCATAATAGATAACAACTTTGCCTATCATGCCTTCTTTAATTACAGTTCTTTCTATAAATTGAAGAGGAATGGCTTAGGAAATATACAATTTATCGGCTTGCAGTCAAGTATATATTCTGTTATTGATATTTTCATACTGCCTATATAAATTATATATAAAGATATATATGCTAAAATCCATACATATGCATAGTCGCGGATTGCGTAGCTACCTATTATTATGCCACAAATTAGCAGTGTACATATAAATCCTACAGTAAAGAATATTGCCGAAAATATGCGGTAACGCTTGTTTACTTTTATCTTTACAACTTCCCATTTTTGTACTCTGCTTCTTTCGCCATTGGTCAGATGAAAAGCCAAAAGATACAAAAGAAAGTAAACAATAAATCCTAAGGATAAGGAAAAGTTTATCGAGAATATTGTCGTATATTCCACAATAACATCAAGGTAAACCTGACTAGAAGTTAATCACCTCAACAACAGATAAAGATTGTTTATTCTGTCCAAACAACGACGTGTTGATGAGCAAAACCACTAATTACACCAATTAAACGAATTGCCTTAAAAAAACAATAAACCACGGCCCCGAAAACCACTTGGTAATTACAAGTTTTCTACAAATATCTTGTAATCCGATTACACGCACCGTGTAAAACTATTACAAGCACCGTGTAAAAACATTACAACGCCTTTGTAGGTGAGTTACAAAGGCGTTGTAATACATTAATTTCTTGTTGTCTTATTTCTCTTGTAGTCAACAGCGAGCTTCTGGTGGCAGATTCTTGCTATTGCCGTTTTTGATTTGATCGCTGTATTAATAAAGGATTCTACCAACATAAACTCTAAATAGTCTATTTAGCTAAACAATAAACACAAGAACTCCGAATGAATAGTTCTCGTGTTTGATTGTGTTGTCGCACCCATCTTTCGCAATTCTTAACATAATACACCACGAATGAAAACATTAAAGTGTTAGCGACGTTATAGTTTAAATTTCTTTTTCACTTGTCTGAGCCTTTGTCGAAAGAATCTTCTATTTGCTTATATTCATATTTGTATTCTCCGTCATCACATTCTATAACTTTTAACAGATAATGTTCATTATTAGATAATAAGATAAACCAATTGTCATCATCATCATTGTATTCACAAGCTTTAACTTTAGGTGTAGGATTTTCTATAAAATATTTATTCCAAACTGCGTTTGCAATCTTCTTCATATCTTCTTTTGACGGGTTTGCCAAACTATCTGGAACTCCTATAATATGGTTAAATATGTATTCAATGCCGACGGTGTCGTTTTTTATAGATTTATCTGATCTTATCAATGCTTTACAATCAACTTCCTTAAGACACTTGACAAAACTTTCTATTTGCTTATCTACATGGTTTATATAAGGGCGTGACTTTTTTTTAAGTCGTTGCGCTTTTGCATATAGATTATTGCAATTTTCCTCATCATTGAAAATATTGATAACATAATAGAGATTATTTGTTCTGTCGAATGCCCTATGCCTTGAATCTAGACTTTTCCTTAACTTTCTATATTGCGCCATTAACTTTTCACTTTCCGCAGCATCAGGATTAGCATCATTGGCCATATCCTTTAATGCTATCGTGATGCGTTCTTCCTCTATTTTTTGTTCATTCTCTAGAGAATCTTCTCGTAGGTTTTGAGGAAATTCGTTCTTTATGTAGTTTTCAACTGATGATGTACATCCTACTGTAAGAAAAAAAAATGCGATAAAAAAGAAGTTTTTCATATTAATAATATCTTTCAACTTAATTGGCATATATCATTCTAAATCTTTTTCAAAGAAACGGCGAAGCCACCGCCTGGTGCCTGCTGCAACTTCAGCACGTCGCCCTTCTTCACTGTACGGCGAACAATAGTGTAAGCCTTTGGATTTGTTTCGTAGTGAGCATCCTTGGCATCCTGATAGATGGCACACTCGTACTTACCGCCCTCATCGAGGAAGTCGAGCTTGACAACCGACTTATGACCGTTCTCGTCGCACTTGCCACCAATGAACCAGTTGTCGGTGCCCTTTGCCTTGCGGGCAATAGTGATATAGTCGCCCGGTTCTGCCTCAAGATATTTAGAATCGTCCCAATCAACAGCCACGTCACGGATGAACTGGAAGGCATCGTCAAACTTAGCATAGTTCTCCGGCAGGTCGGCAACCATCTGGATAGGGCTGTACATCGTTACATAGAGAGCCAACTGACCAACGAGTGTGGTATGTACGAAATGAGGATTGTCACTCCATGTCTTCAACTGAGTTTCGAGAATACCTGGGGTGTAGTCCATCGGACCGCCCTGAAGGCGGGTGAACGGCAGGATAACAGTATGGTCTGGATTGCTTCCGCCAAACGCCTCATACTCTGTTCCGCGCGCACTCTCGTTGCCCATGAGGTTAGGGTATGTACGACAGAGTCCAGTAGGGCGTGTTGCCTCGTGGGCATTTACCATCACCTTGTGCTTGGCAGCCTCTTTCACGGCGTAAAGATAGTGATTGTTCATCGACTGACTGTAGTGGTGGTCACCACGCGGGATGATATCGCCCACATAACCGCTCTTCACGGCGGTATAGCCATACTTGTTCATCAGCGAGTAAGCCTGCTCCATCCAACGCTCATAGTTAACGACGCTTGAAGAAGTCTCATGGTGCATCATCAAGCGGACACCCTTAGAATGGGCATACTCGTTGAGTGCCTTGATGTCGAAATCTGGATAAGGAGTGATGAAGTCGAACACATCCCACTTCCACATGTTTGCCCAGTCTTCCCAACCTTCGTTCCAACCTTCTACGAGCACCTGGTCGATGCCATTGGCAGCAGCGAAGTCGATATAACGGCGCACATCCTTGTTATTGGCAAGGTGGCGACCATTAGGCTTTGCCTTTGAGTAGTCGAGCTGACCAAGTTTCACTGATGGATATTCGTCAGTGTAGTGCCATGAACTCTTGCCCACAATCATCTCCCACCATATGCCACAGAATTTCATCGGCTTAATCCAAGACACATCCTCAAGTGCGCAAGGTTCATTGAGATTAAGTATGAGGTTGCTTGCCAGCATGTCGCGCGCATCATCGCTCACGATAACGGTTCGCCATGGTGTCTGGCATGGTGTCTGCATGCAACCCTTCAGTCCTGTGGCATCTGGAGTGAGCCATGACTCAAATACCATCTTCTTGTCATCAAGGTTGAGGTGCATTGTGGCATAGTCGATACAAGCTGCCTCGTGGATATTGATATAAAGTCCGTCATCACTCTTCATCTGCAATGATGTCTGCACGCCAGTTGGCGAGAAAGGAGTCTGCGAAGAGTTACCCCACACTATGGCGTCGTCCATCAGATAACGGATGTCAGAGAGTTTTGATGTCATAGTAGGATACTCCTGAGTGTCGTAGTCGCCAGCCACCCACCATGCCTTATGGTTGCCTGCCATGGCAAACTGCGTGCGCTCTTCCTTTATGAGGAAGTAGTTGAGTTCCTTCTGCTGCGGGAACTCATAACGCAATCCCATACCATCGTCATAGACGCGGAAGCGGATGATGATGTTACGGTTGCTCACCGCCTGCACCAGCGACACAGCCAGTTCGTTGTAGTGGTTGCGAATGGTGGAAGTCTCTCCCCAAACAGGTTTCCATGTCTCGTCGAAAGTGGTTACGAGAGTATCGTTAATCTTAAAACCTTCCATGAGGTCGGTTTCATTCTCTCCCTTGCTGGCATGCTTATCCTTTGCCAGTTCAAGACCGAGATGACTTGGCTTTACCACAGCCTTGCCCTTATAGGTCATTTCGTATGTCGGTCGGCCGTTATCGGTAAGCGAGAACTTCAGTTCCACATTACCATTAGGCGACTTCACTGCCTGTGCCAGCATAGCAAGCGGCATGAGCAGAAGTGCTAAAATGATGTTGTTTCTCTTTTTCATATTGTTGGGTTTTATTGTTTTTTTTTTGGGGGGGGCTAGGATAGCCTAGGGAGTCCTAGGGATTCCTAGGTTTAGCTGGATTTACCTCCCGCTCAACCTAATCATATCGCGCATCTCGTTGTTGAAGTCATTGGCTTCAAGCAGCTGTTCGATGGTGAAGTGCATGCGATAGCGCCAGTAGTGGCGCGGGTTGGCTGGGATGTTGATACGCTCGGCATTGGCATCAGGCAACCTGAGCTGTTCGTCAAGCGACAGCCAGTCTTGCAATGACAGCAAGCAAAGCATTGACGGACACATCAGATGACGCACAACAATCTCCTTGGCAAGCCATCCCGGCAGCGGATGAGGAGCACCACCGCCACGATGCAACACATTATTATAATATTTCTGTGCACGCTCTTTGTCCTCGTCCCACCATTGGCGGAGGGTTGACATGTCGTGGGTTGAGATGGTGCATACCGAGCGGTAAGGGTTGCGAGACAGACGGCCGAACTCAACCTGAGGGTCTTTAGGCATTGACTGAATCTCGAGACTCAGTATGCGCAACTCGTTCATCACCCATGGAACGCAATCGGGCACCATACCGAGGTCTTCGGCGCATACAAGCATGCGGGTAGCTTCGCAGAGGCGTGGCAGTTTCTTCATCGCCTCCTGATACCAGAACTGGTTGTTGCGACGATAGAAATAGTCAACATACAGACGATCGAAAGCCTGCTTGTCGCAGTCGTAAAGAGTCTCATAGATATAATCACTCTGCACTCCAATGCGCGGATGATACATATTGCCTCCCTTGCGGTCGCGAACAAAGAGCACATTGCTGATAAGCGAGTAGAGACCTTCTTTTATTTCAGTTGAGAAGTTGACGAGTTGACAAGTTGACGAGTTGGTTGATTCAGATGCTGATGCCTGAACTCCAACTCTCTTGAAATACTCCTCCACCTTGCGCTGCGTGTCAAACTCAGGCTTCATGGCATAGCGGCCATCGGATGTAGGCACGAGGAAATGGTTGCGCACTGCATCTGCTTGTTCCTTGAAAATACGCTCCAGCACCCAATCGGTGATAAACGGCTTGGTGAAGAACTCCTCTTGGAACTTCAGTCCGTAACTCTCTATCTCCTCTGGCGACATGGCAAGCGATGGCGAGAACTGTCCGAGCAGTCCGTGAACGGCATCAATAGGAATCTCCCAGATGCGGAAGAAACCGAGCACATGGTCGATACGATAGGCATCGAAGTACTCTGCCATCTTACGGAAACGGCGCACCCACCATGAGCAACCGTCTTCGAGCATCACATCCCAGTTGTATGTTGGGAAGCCCCAGTTCTGACCGTTCACAGAGAATGCATCAGGTGGTGCTCCTGCCTGGCCGTTCATATTGAAATAGCGTGGTTCTACCCATGCCTCAACACCGTCGCGACTGATACCGATAGGAATATCGCCCTTGAGCAGTACCTGCTTTGAGCGTGCATGCTCGTGGGCTGCACGCATCTGGGCATCGAGGTTGAACTGTACGTAGTACCAGAAGTCAGGGGTAGTTAACGAGTTGTTATTTTCAGTTGACGAGTTGACGAGTTGACGAGTTGACGAGTTGCTTGATTCATAAGGCAATGCCTGAACTCCTTCACTCCTACACTCCTTCACTCCTACATTCCTGATATACTCCTCATCCCTCTTAACACTAAACTCTGCGTATGGCACAAGCCACTCTTGATTCTGCTCGAAGAACTGCTTGTATGCCTTTGTTCGCTTTACCTTGTTCCATTCCTGTGCAAAGAGTTCACCAAGATATGCCATCTTGGCGTTGTTCACACGCTCATAATCAATCTGCGGCAGCGCATTCAGTTCCATACGCAACTGCTCGTAGTAGTTGCGACGTGCAGCATCCTTAAGATCAGGCAACTGGCGCAAATCGGTATATTGCGGATGCAAGGCATAGATGCTTATGCTGTTGTAAGGATAAGAATCTGTCCAGGTGTGAGTGATATTGGTGTCGTTGATAGGCAAAATCTGGATAGCCTTCTGCTCCGTAAGTGCAGCCCAGTCAACCATCTTTTTCAGGTCGCCGAAGTCGCCCACGCCAAAACTGCCCTCACTACGCAAAGAGAACACCGGGATAACCGTTCCGGCGCACTTCCAAGGGTAGATAGAGAAATGAGCATGCTCCTGTTCGTAAACTACTATCTCGTCCTTTTTCAATTCCGGGATTATGAGAGTTCTATTTTGTCCGTTCTCCCACATCGGAGTAACATCGTTGTCTTCGTTGAGGACAACGAACTTGAACTCAACAAGCGGACGAGTGATAAGATTCGCATCGAGTATCAGAGTCCACTCCTTCGGTTGCTGTTCATACATAGGCAATGCCTTAAGTGCCTCCCAGTTTCCCAAAGAGGCTTCACTGCCAATGAGAGCCAGACGCTCACCAGCACGCAACTGCGGAGCACGCACCTTCAACAGGATGAGCGGTGCCTGCTTGGCTGTTGAATTAGGTGCCGCCGACTGAGAGCAAGCACCATCGAAAGCCGAACTGTACAGATATGAATCTTCAGGAATGTCTATCCAATAATCATATACCTTGAACGTTGATGCCTTGCCGGAAACGACAAAGAGTCTGTGAGGTGCAACCAGCCATTCATGGCGACTTTCCTTGCCAGAGCGGACAACGCTGTAATAATAATCGATATGCTCGCCAGCCTTTACGGAGCGAGACAACCGGCAGCACCAGTTCTCCCCGTCGTCAGTATGCATGACATGCTGTTCTATTACATTGGCAGTGCCGCCGATTATGTTCATCCGCAACTCCTCACCATATACCGTGCGATATTTGATATTGAATAGTAAATCCATAACTTTCAGTAGTTTAAAATATTCGATTGTAAAGTTACAAATTTAATAACTCCACGGTTTTTAATTAACGTTCGTTTGCATAAACAAACGATGCAAACGTTTGCATCAACAGACGTTAATTAACTGGAAAAAGAGTTTCACTTAGTTTGGAACTCAACAAGATGACGAGGCAGTTTGATAACCTTCAGTCTTCTGTACCATACCTTCCCTGTGGTTGCCAGCGGTTGGTGGCCATGGCTACTGATGGCATAGAACGATGCCGCATAAGGGTCCATCAGGTCGGCAAACGCTTTCTTTATCCTTGAGCACTTCTCGTTTATGGCATTGTCGAGCGGATTGGTTAGACGGTCGATACTCTCTTCTATCTTGTCGAGGTCCATGCGGTTGGTTATCTTGCAATATAGATTATGGAGTTCCTGCTTGTACTCTATCATGTTTTTGAACTCAATGCCTTCGGGATGATTGAGGAAAAGCAGATAGACTGCCTTATTGAGCGGCAACAAATCAACCTCCTTGTCCAAATCGGCCAAGAGGAAACGGTAGTCGGGCGTGATAACCAACCTACTCAACTGTTGCTTGGCCGCCTCCTTACGCAACTCCTCCACCGTAGAGACGCCTACCGACTGCAATATCAGGTCGGTACGCCCCATACGTTTGAGTGTCTCAACACGTTGGCGTATCTCGGCAACGATTATATCCAATGAGGAATCCATCTGCATCTTATTCTTTTGAGAGTGACTCGAGAAACTGCATTACTCGCTGCTTCACCTTATTGAGGAATGTCTGCTGCGGTTCGTCGTCATCAACAACATCGTCATTGTCATCACTGCCGTCATTGTCGTCATCACTAACAACAGCACCGTCAACGCCATCGCCCACATTGTTGCCGATAAGCGCACCTGACTCTTCTGGTGTGGTTGTCGGTTCTTCCTGCTTACCATCATCTTTATTATCATCTTTTTTGTCGTCAGCAACCTTCTTTTTGCGCCTGTATAACTTGCTTATTATCTCATCGTAATAGGCATCCTCATCAGCATCGCCATCCTTACGGGCAATATCTTCTGTCCAGTCGCCGCCGAGCCCCGTTGCCAGAATGGTTACCTTGGCATCCTCGCCAATGGTATTGTCGGTTGACAATCCCCAAATGACATCAATGTTCGGGTCGAGAGAATCCATAAAGGCATCAACCTCTTCCATCTCATTGACGAAGAGCGGAGCGTCATCACTGGTATAGATGCTGAACAAAATGCGCTTGGCCTTGCTCACATCGCGTCCGTAGAGCAAAGGAGAATTGAGAGCGTTAAGGATAGCGTTCTGCACACGATGCTCGCCACGTGCCCTGCCCATGGCCATAATGGCACCTCCACCCTCACGCATGGTTGTCTCCACATCACAGAAGTCAAGATTCATCTCGCCCTCAACGGTAATCAGTTCCGAGATGCTTCGTGCCGCAGTGTCGAGTATGTTGTCAGCCCGCTTGAATGCCTCCCTCACGGATATCGGACTATCGGTATATACATCGCACAGACGTTCATTGTTTATTATCAGCAGAGCATCCACATTCTTTCGCATCTGCTCCACACCTTTGAGAGCCTTGATAATCTTCTTGCGCTTCTCAAAATAGAAAGGAATGGTTACAATGCCGATGGTGAGCAGCCCCATCGACTTGGCCACGCCAGCAACAACAGGAGCGGAACCAGTTCCGGTGCCACCGCCCATGCCAGCCGTAACGAACACCATCTTGGTACCGTCACTAAGCAGTTGCCTGACATCCTCCAGATTATGCTGCGCCTCCAGACGACCTTTCTCAGGATCTGCACCAGCACCATGCCCGGAAGTACCGAGCAGGAGTTTTACGGGCACTGGAGAATTGGCAAGAGCCTGACTATCGGTATTGCACACAGCAAAGGAAACATTATGAATGCCGGTGCGATACATATTGCTCACAGCATTGCATCCGCCACCACCAACACCAATCACCTTGATAATATTCTTGGTCATATCAACGGGTTGTCCAAAATCTATAATGTCTGTCTGTGTAGTATCTGTATTCATCCTTACTCTGCTTTTCATTAATACAATGCAAAGGTAAGCATCTTTTTATAAACAAAAAAATTTCCGCAAGGTTTGCGGAAATTCTTTTCTATTCCAATCGGTAATTAGATTTAGCCAAAACCAAACACATCTGTCCGGATTAGAATCTTATAGCCAAGTCCATGCCTGCCGGCGATACCGACACACTCACCTTATCGGTCTTGAACACCCTGTCGCTAAGCCAGTAACTGAGTTCTGTTCCGAGCACACCTATCGCCGCGCCTGTGGTCACATCATACCATCTGTGACGGTTCTTTGCCACACGGTCGATGGCTACAAAAGTTGCCACGCTATACCCCGCAACACTTACCCACGGGGAATGACGACCGAACTCCTTATGCAGTGTATGCGCTCCAGCGAAGGCGAAGGTGGCATGGCCAGACGGGAACGAGTAGTTGTCGCTATGGTCGGGGCGTTCTTTCTTTATGATGTGTTTCAGTATCAGCGTCGTTCCGCCAGCAATGCCATACGCCACTCCTGCCGAGAATCCCAACTGCTCCCAACTCTCACTGCGACTGTCAAGTCCACAGGCTTTCAATATCAATACTGATGCCATCGGCGTATGTTCGAGAACATCGTCGATGGCATCTGAATGCCGCTGTTGCGCCGAAACACTGAGCGCCAACAGACATATTAGTATATATAGACAAATACGCTTCATGCAGCAAAGATACTGCATTTTGCAGAATAATCAAACTTTGCGCGTTGTCTTTTATATATTTTATCCTGTTTTACTTTTCTTTAATCACAAACACACAGGCAGAACCGATTACCAGTGAGATTCCTGCAATGACAAGCATACTGCCCTGCGCACCGCCCACAAGAGTGAGTATCGTTCCGCCAAGGGCAGCAGCAATTATCTGCGGCAGACAGATGGTGCCATTGAAAAGACCGAGATATACGCCCATGTGACCATGACCTTCAAGAGCATTGGTAAGCAGCGTGAACGGCATGGCGAGCATAGCAGCCCAAGCACAACCGATAAGCAGATACGGCACGAACAGCACATACTGGTCGCTGATAAACGGAACCATGGCGAAACCGATGCCACCGATAAGCAGACTCAGAGAATATGTCACTTTGCGGTTTGGTATCATAGGCAGAACCACAGCCCAGAGCAAGCTGCCAACTGTCTGTACTGCGAAGAGTACGCCTACCCAATTGCTTGCAGCCTGATAACCTGATGACGAAACATCTGTTGTTCCCCAGCATCCCTCGGCGATGGCGCCATTTGTATATGTCCACATATACATGAATGCAGCCCAGCAGAAGAACTGCACCAACCCCACTGTCCAGAATGCCGAAGGTGCCTTTTTCAAAAGCACGAACCAGTTTGCAGAACCACCATCTTCATCCTCCTTCTGCGGATTATATTCCGCATACTCTTCTGGATTCCATTCCTTAACTTTCAACGTGGTATAGATGACACAGAGAATCATTATCGCTGCCCCCACATAGAACGAATAGATTACGGAGTCGGGCACTACTCCCTGAGCTGCAACATTGCTGATGCCCAAGAATGTGAACAGGAATGGGAAAAGATATCCGGCAAGCGAACCGGCATTGCACAGGAAACTCTGGATGGAATATGCAAGAGTTTTCTGTTTCTCATTAACCATATCACCCACAAGCATCTTGAACGGTTGCATGGCCACATTGATGCTCGTATCGAGAAACATCAGCGACACAAGTCCGAACATCATCACTGCCGACAGTGCAAGACCTAACGAACCGGCATTCGGCAACAGGCACATCACCGCAACGGCAATGGCTGCACCTACGAAAAGATAAGGGATGCGGCGTCCGAAGCGGCACCATGTCTTGTCGCTCAGTGTTCCGACAATCGGTTGCACA
The DNA here is from genome assembly GCA_045602085.1 of Prevotella sp. Taxonomy (GTDB): domain Bacteria; phylum Bacteroidota; class Bacteroidia; order Bacteroidales; family Bacteroidaceae; genus Prevotella. The sequence goes on from JAZSAV010000020.1 coordinate 511,663, forward strand.
ATGATACCCATCAGCGGCGGGAGAATCCAGAAATAACTCAAGTTATGAGGATCAGCACCCAACGTAGCGAATATGCGCGAGATGTTGGCACTTTGCAAAGCGTATGCTATCTGCACACCGAAGAATCCAAAACTAAGATTCCACAGTTTCCAAAACGATAAATCAGGTTTTTGTTTCATTATGTATTATTTTAAAGCTTTATTTTTAAGAAGCGTAGGAGGCAGGAGTGTAGGAACTACCTCGTCGTTCCTCTGAGTATCAGTCGTGTACGGACAATTCTTTTCTCCGCCTTGTCCTTGGGGATTGAACCTTCTACATGTCCTATGAGTATGTTTGCAGCCTCCTCGCCAACCACACGTCCACGTTGTTCCACCGTAGTAAGCATCGGGTCGCACGATATTGCCCTAGTACCATTGGTAAAACCGCATATCGAGACGTCATCAGGCACTCGCAGCCCCATGCGCTTGGCCGTATATAAAATACCTATTGCCGTATCGTCGTTAACGGCAAAGAAACCGTCGGGTCTGTCTGGCGCCATGAGGATGTCGGGCGTTATCGCCTCTGCATCAGAACGGTTGTCGCAGAAATGCGTTAGTTTCTCATCAACAGGCAGACCATGCTTAAGCAGCGCATCCTTATAACCGTTGAAGCGGTTCTTTGAAATCTCCAGTGACATGGAAGAACCATAGAATGCTATTCGCTTGCAACCGGTTTCTATGAGATGGGTGACGGCGGTGTAGGCACCGAAATAGTCGTCAACCACCACCCTACTGGCATTTACGCCAGTACAGATACGGTCGTAGAACACAAGAGGCACTCCGGCATCCATAATGCGCTGGAAGTGGTCATACTTCATGGTGTCCTTTGCCTGCGACACAATTATTCCGCACACCTTGTTCTCCATGAACGACTGGCATATCTTCACCTCACGTTCATATTTCTCGTCACTCTTAGCCACCATGATGCGATAGCCTCTTGCACTAGCCTCCTCTTCAATGCCAGAGAGAATCGAGGCAAAGTAGTAGTGGAGCATCTCAGGTATGATGACACCGATTATCTTTATCGGCATTACCTTGCTGTGACGCAAAGACTCCGCTATCACGTTCGGAGAAAAATTATGTTCTCGCGCATACTGCTGTATGGCAGCACGTCTTTCCGCACTGATTCTGGGCGAATCCTTCAGTGCTCTCGACACCGTTGCAACGGAAATGCCAAACTCCTTTGCGATGTCTTTCATTGTCAATGGTGCTTTGTCGCTCATAAACATCATGTTTTGCAGAGCAAAATTATTCAATAACTGCCATGCAACCGATTGCTCACTAATAAAAAGCGTATAAATATATGCGCAACCGTTTGCACGTGCAAATAAAATATTTTAACCTTCAAATTGAATATCAGAATTAAAAGAAAGATAACTTTGCAAATAGTAAGGCGCAAACTGTGCCCAATTGCTAACAAAGAGAATATTTTTATACTAACTTAAATAATTTGTAAAATGAAGCAGGTAAACATTAGAATTCCATTTAGGCTCATGGCTCTTTTCGTAGGGTTGTGCCTATCATTGGGAGCCTTTGCACAGATTACTGTCAAAGGACATGTTAAGGATGCTGCTGGCGAACCGATTATCGGTGCGACAATTCGCGTTGCCGGCAGTCAAGCAGCTACCGTAAGCGACTTCGATGGCAATTTCACCATCAAAGCCGACCAGGGTGCTACTCTCAACGTTTCATACGTTGGTTATCAGCCAGCCACAGCAAAGGCTGCTCCCAACGTGGTTATTGTATTGGAAGATGATTCCAAGATGCTTGAAAACATTGTCGTTATCGGTTATGGTGTTGCCAAGAAGAGCGACCTCACCGGTTCTGTGACAGCAGTCAAGCCAGACACTAAGAACAAGGGTGTCATCGTCAATCCGCAAGACATGATTGTCGGTAAGATTGCCGGTGTCAACGTTACCAGCAGCGACGGTACTCCTGGCGGCGGTGCACAGATTCGCATCCGTGGTGGTTCTTCACTGAACAGCAGCAACGACCCGCTTATCGTTATCGACGGTGTGCCAATGGGTACACAGGGTATCAAGGGTGTTGCCAACCCATTGTCGCTCATCAATCCACAGGACATCGAGAGCTTCAACGTTCTGAAGGACGCTTCTGCCACAGCCATCTACGGTAGCCGTGGTTCTAACGGTGTTATCATCATCACCACCAAGAAGGGCCGTAAGGGTCAGGCACCACAGGTTTCTTATGCCGGTAGCCTCACCATCAGCACCAAGAAGAAAACCATCGACGTAATGGACGGCAACGAGTATCGTGCATTCATTAAGGACATCTGGGGCGAAGAAAGCGACGCTTACAAGGCTCTCGGTACAGCAAATACCGACTGGCAGGATGAGATTATGCGTACAGCCATCAGCACTGACCACAACCTTACAGTAAGTGGCGCAGTGAAGAATCTGCCTTACCGTGTTTCTGTAGGTTTCACAAATCAGGAGGGTATCATCAAGACATCTGACTTTGAGCGTTACACAGCATCTGTAAACCTCAACCCTTCATTCTTCGACGACCATCTCACCCTTAACCTCAACGCTAAGGGCATGTACTCAAGAAGCCAGTTTGCCAACGGCGAAGCAATCAGCGATGCTATCGCCTTTGACCCAACACAGGATCCGCACGCATTCACTTCTGAGTACCACAAGGCAATGTTCAACCAGTATGACGCCGAAAACGGTCTCATCCCTGGCACAACAATGAACCAGGCACTCAACAACTTCGGCGGTTACTTCGAGTGGCCGATGGCAGGTGCATACAACGACAAGACATGGCCTTACACATACAACAACCTTGCACAGAAGAACCCTCTGGCAATCCTCGACGAGAAGCACGACGTGGCTCACAGCCGCGCATTCATCGGTAGCGCAGACATCGACTATAAGCTTCACGGCTTTGAAGATCTCCGCCTCCACATGACTCTCGGTGCCGACATCTCTAAGGGTCGCCAGCAGACAAACGTTACTCCAGCTTCTCCACAGTCAATCTACTACGGAAGCTACGGTGCTGACGAAATCTTCAAGCGCAACCTCTCACTGAGCGCATACGCACAGTATTATAAGGATTTCAACAAGAACCACCACTTCGACATCATGGGCGGTTATGAGTGGCAGCACTTCTATCATAGTCAGAACAACGACTATGTGAGCTACTACCCTCTCACAAACAATGATGCATCACTCGCAGGTACAGAGCGTCCTCACACACCTTATGCTTATAAGACAGAGAACTATCTCGTATCATTCTTCGGTCGTGCGAACTACATCCTCAACGAGCGTTACTATCTGACAGCAACCGTACGTTACGACGGTTCTTCACGCTTCAAGGATCACTGGGCACTGTTCCCATCATTCGCTCTTGCATGGAAGGTTAAGGAAGAGGCATTCCTGAAGAATGCCGACTGGTTGTCTGACCTCAAGCTGCGCCTCGGTTACGGTAAGACTGGTCAGCAGGACATCGGCAGCAACTACGCTTGGATTCCTACATACTCTATGTCAACTGGCACGAACGGTTTCTACCCAGTTACTGGCAACGGTACACTCTATCGCCCGGACAACTTCACACCTGACCTCAAGTGGGAGACAACAACAACCTACAATGCAGGTCTTGACTTCGGTTTTGCTGACCAGCGCCTCACTGGTAGCATCGACGTTTACTTCCGTGAGACAACAGACCTGTTGAACTACGCTCCAACAGTTTCTATGTCAGCGTTCCGCAACCAGGCATGGCAGAACATCGGTTCTCTTGAGAACAAGGGTATCGAACTGTCACTCGACTGGAAGGCTATCCGCACAAAGGATCTGTTCTGGACACTCAGCTACAACTTTACATACAACAAGAACGAGGTTACCGACCTGAGCGGTGTTTCTACCGACGGACAGCCTGTGCCAAACACCGGCATCACCATCGGTACTGACAAATACCTGCAGTACAACCAGGTTGGTCAGCCATACAACTCATTCTATGTATATCAGCAGGCTTATGATGCTAACGGCAAGGCTATAGAGAACTGTGTTGTTGACCGCAACGGCGACGGCCAAATTACAGAGGGCGACCGTTACTTCTACAAGAGTCCGGCAGCACCTGTAACAATGGGCTTCGCTTCACGTCTTGAGTACAAGAACTGGGACCTCGGTTTCTCACTGCGTGCAAGCTTCGACAACTATGTATTCAACAACATCGAGTCAGGCAATGCCAACCTTAACAAGAACGAGGTTTGGGCTTCTACCAACTTCCTCTCTAACCGTCCTGTATCAGCAATCGCTGACGGCTGGCAGACCTACTCTCCAACAGCACTGCTCTCAGACCGCTATGTTCACAACGCTTCATTCCTGAAGTGCGACAACATTACCCTCGGTTACTCTTTCGACGGTTTTGCCAAGGACGAGAAGTACAAGGGACTCAGCGGACGTCTGTATGCTACAGTATCTAATGTATTCACAATCACCAACTATGACGGCATCGACCCAGAAATCGGCAACGGCTACGACAACGAACTCTACCCACGTCCATTGTCATTCATCGTTGGTATGAATCTGAATTTCTAATTCCTTAAACAAAAAAAAGTCATGAAAAGATATATTAAGAATATTATTCCAGCAGCAGCCCTTGCGCTGACATTCGGAATGACATCTTGTACAGGCGACCTTGACGTAGATCCTATCGATCCGAACCTTTCTCTTGAATATGACGTTCAGGGATTGTTCAACAAGTGCTACGCCAATATCGCCCTTGCCGGCAATGGCGGTGCCAACGGCGACTGCGACATCGACGGTCTTGACGGCGGAACTACAGGTTTTGTTCGCCAGATGTGGAACTCCAACGAACTTACCACCGACGAGGCTATCTGCCACTGGGGTGACGACGGTATCCAGAGTTTCTGCTACAATACTTATGATGCAGCCCACCCTATGCTCAACGGCTACTACGCCCGTCTGACCACAGGTATCTCTTACTGCAACCACTATCTTGAGGTTGCCAGCGGATACGACGCTACAATGACAGCCGAAATCCGTTTCATCCGCGCCCTGCACTACTACATGCTGATGGATGCTTACGGCAACATACCTTTTGCAACTACACTGACACAGCCTGCACGCATGACACGCGCCGAGGCTTACGCATGGCTCGAGACTGAGTTGCTCGAAGTTGAAGCAGCTCTGCCAGAGGCAAAGGCAAAGAAGTCAAGCGATGCCAACTACGGCCGTGTTGACAAGGCTGCAGCATGGATGCTCCTTTCTCGCCTCTATCTGAATGCCGAGGTATATACCGGCATAGCACAGTGGCAGAAGGCAGCCGACTACGCACAGAAGGTTATGAACTCTTCATATAAACTCAACACTCAGGGTGTTAACGGATGGAGCGCTTACCAGATGCTCTTCATGGGCGACAACGGTGAGACAAACGCTGCCTACGAGGGTGTGTTCCCAATACTCCAAGACGGTTTGAAGACCACCAGCTGGGGTACATCACTTTACCTCATCGCTTCTACCTACGATGCTGATATGCATTCTAACCCTAACGACCCAATCGCTACCAACGGTACCGACCAGGTTTGGGGCGGTAACAAGGCTCGTCCTGACCTCATCAAGAAGTTCTTCCCAGAGGGCAATGCTCCACAGGTTAACTCTTACAACATGACAGAGGCCGCAGGCGACGATCGTGCACTCTTCGACGGTGTTGGCCGCGAGAGCATCGAGAACACCAAGGGTTATCTTGGTGACTTTAAGGATGGCTATGCTGTGGCTAAGTTCACCAACTTCAAGACCGATGGCAGTGCCGGCAATGATGCTACATTCCCAGATATGGACTACTTCTTCTTCCGTGCAGCAGAGGCTTACCTCACATACGCAGAGGCAACAGCACGCATCAACGGTGGAACTGCAACTGCTGAAGGTATCGACGCTATCAACGCACTTCGCTCACGTGCCAATGCTGCAACAAAGGCTGGATATTCAATGAACGACATCCTCGACGAGTGGAGTCGTGAGTTCTACTTCGAAGGCCGTCGCCGCGTTGACCTCATCCGCCATGGCAAGTTTGCAGGCAACTGCGACTATTCATGGCAGTGGAAGGGTGGCGTTAAAGAAGGCCGTAACATAGAGGACTTCCGCATCATCTTCGCTATCCCTGCAGCTCAGGTAAAGGGTGCTATTACTCAGAATCCAGGTTATTAATATTAAAAAGTGGACAAGTTAACAAGTAGATGAGTGGACAAGTTTATACTTCAAGTAAAGTATGAGACAAATAACTCGTTAACTTGTCAACTCGTTAGCTTGTCAACTAAATAAAAGACAACGATTATGAAAAATATATTGAAATCAACACTGCTGTTATTGTGCAGTATATGCTTGTTCACCGCTTGCGACGATGACAACGATTCCAACCCTACACTGCAGCAGCCAACAACATTCAAGTTGAACTTACCGTCATACGCTGCAATAGACGTTGACCTGGCCACTTCAACAGAGATTCCTTTCACATGGTCACAGCCTGACTATGGCTTCCCTGTCGCTGCCCAGTATCAGTTGCAGGTGTCTCTTACCGACAGTTGGACTGTATCAACCGACGAGGCGGCAGCCGACGAGAGCGGTGCCACAGTGGCCGACTACGCCACCCTCGAGGATATCTTCTCACAGGCAAAGGGATCGCTCAATGCAGCCAAGCTGGCTAAGGCTTTGCAGCAGATTGGCCGCTGGCCAAGCGACGCCGTTCCTGCTTCTCAGGAAATCAAGGTTCGCGCTATGGCTATGCTTTCTGGTGCCGAGACCATTTATTCAAATGTTGTAACCATTAAGACCATTCCTTACTATGTAGAGCTCAAGGATGCCGCTCCTGTTGTTTGGTATCTCGTTGGTAGCTGTATCGGAGACGGTTCATGGGGCAACGGTGCCGACAAGATTGGTACTGGTCTTATTCCTCTTATGACTATCGCAGGCGAGGAGTATGACAAGGCTACAGGTACAGGCAAGATTTCTTACACAGGTTTCTTCCCTGCTGGTGGCCAGTTCAAGCTCATCCAGGTGCCAGGCAGCTGGGATGCACAGAAGAACTTCGACTCATTCGCTGGCATCGATGCTACTCTCTTCGAGGGTAACTCTGACGGCAACGTTTGTATCAAGGATGGCGCAGCTGGCTACTACACTGTAACTCTCGACACTAAGTCGGGTGACATCGCTATTGCACCTTACACAGCAACAACTCCACGCGTGTTCTCTTCTATTGCAATGCCTGGAGGTCACAATGGTTGGGATGCTGCCGGCAATGCAATGAGTGCAACCTTCACATACGACGGTGCAGAGAACCACCTCTGGACAGCACAGCTCACTCTTGAGGCTGACAACGAACTGAAGTTTGCTGCCGATGGCGCATGGGACTTCAACTGGGGTGCAACCGAGTTCCCATACGGAGCCGGTACTCAGAACGGTGCAAATATCCCAGCCAAGGCTGGCAACTACACCGTGTTCCTGAACGACATCACAGGTCAGTATATGTTTATTGCTAATGAATAAATAATTAAGTTGACGAGTAAACGAGTTGACAAGTTAACGAGTTGATAAGTTAATAAGTTGATAAGTTTATAGAATTAAGTCAAGCAACTTGTTTACTCGTTCACTCGTCAACTAAAAAAAGAACAAAGACTATGAAGAAGTTATTTTATATGCTGGGCTTAGTCTTGCTGACAGCAAGCTGCACAGAAGATTATACCGACTGGGCAACACCACAGACAAACCCGGAAGAAGAGGCTAAAAGCGTTACAATAACAACAGCTAACGCTTCTGACGTGGATTTTGCCAACCTTGAGTCAGACGCCGTACAGTTGTTCGTTCCTACTGTAACAGCATCCGACGAGAACACCACAACCTATAAGGTTACTCTCTGGAACGACGACAAGTCTGCATCACAGGAAATTACAGCCGACAACGAGGGTTATGTTCTTGTTGACGACCTTCGCACTGCCGTTGAGAACCTCTATGGCAAGCGCCCTATTATGCGTACCATCAAGTTCGACATCGTGGGTTATACAATGGTAAATGGTCAGAGCGTTAAGAACACCTCTGAGGGTACTATCAACGTAACTCTAACAGCTCCTTACATCAGCACTACATACTACCTTATCGGTGCACCAAGCGAGTGGCTGCCAACATGTACCACCATGCCTTTCAGCCATAGCGGCAAGGATGTTTACGAAGACCCTGTGTTCACTGTCATGTTCCCAGTGACCGATGGTGAGACATGGTTTGCCATCGCCGACGACAAGACAGTTTCTTCTGGCGACTGGTCAATGGTGTTCGGTTGTGCTGAAGGCAACGGCAACAATGGTACAGAAGGACAACTCAAGCGCCGCAACGAACTTGCTGACGACGGTTCTTGGAAGGTTGTAGTTGAAGGCGATGCCAAGTTCGTGAAGATGACCATCAACATGATGGACTGCACCTATAAGCTCGAGAAGATGAACTTTGCAGAGTGGGCATGGATGCCAGGCGACCAGAACGGTTGGAACCATGGCGCATCAGGCCGCTTGCAGTCACCTGCATTCGACGGTGTCTATACTGGATATGCTTATCTGAACGGCGGTTTCAAGATGACCTCACAGGCCGACTGGAACGGCACTAACTATGGTTGGGGCGCAACAGAAGGTCAGCTCTCTACCGACGGCGGTGCAGGCAACCTCTGGGCAGCAGAAGGTTTCTATGCCGTAACAGGTGACTTCGCTAACCTCACATGGACAGTAACTCCTCAGTCATGGGGTATCATCGGTAGCGCAGCACCTGGCGGTTGGGACAGCGACAGCGACATGACCTACGACACTGCAAACAAGTGCCTTACAGCAACTCTCGACCTTGCTGCAGGCGAAATCAAGTTCCGTGCTAACGACGATTGGGGCGTTAACTTCGGTGGCGACATCAACGACCTCGGTCGCGACGGTTCTAACATTGCAATAGCAGAGGCTGGCAACTACACCATCAACCTCTATCTGGAGCGCATTTCTTCAGACAAGTTCTATTGCACAATAACAAAGAACTAAGTCAATCGGTTTTATAAAGTGAATTTATTTTCAACTCAAAAGGGTGCTCCGTGAGGAACACCCTTTCTTGTTTATGAAGTGTAAATACGCAATTGAGAACGCAAACAGCATCTCTTTGGAAAGCGAGAATGCCATTTCGCAGAATCTGCAAACGTTTGCACGTTAATAATAACCAACAATACATTATTATAAAAGAGAGAAGGAAATAAAGTAGTAATTTCGCAAAAGAATATATAAAGCAATCAGCGTATGAAAAGATTATCTACACTTTTTCTTTCGATGGCAATGCCACTGATGATGCTGGCACAGGGATGGCCGGCAAACTACGGAGGCGTGATGCTGCAAGGGTTCTTCTGGGACTCCTTTGTTGACACACAATGGACAAACCTGGAGGGTGAGGCCGACGAGATAGCGGAGTATTTTGACCTTGTATGGGTGCCACAGAGCGGCAACTGCAATACGTCGTACAACGTTATGGGCTATGCTCCAGTGTACTGGTGGGACCAGAACTGCACATTCGGAACTGAGGCACAGCTGCGCTCGATGATTAACACATACAAGCAGAAGGGCGTGGGCGTGATTGCCGACGTGGTGATTAACCACCGCGGTTCGGTGGGCGTGGGAGGTTCTTGGGTTGATTTCCCTGCCGAGACCTATAAGGGCGTGACCTACCAGATGGGACTGGCGGATATCTGCAAGAACGATGACGGCGGAAACACAGCGAAGAACTACCCTGTGACGGGTGCCAACGATACTGGCGAGGACTGGGGCGGCATGCGCGACCTTGACCATACGAGCAAGAACGTACAAGACAACGTGATTGCCTACCTGAACTTCTTGAAGAACGACCTTGGCTATACAGGGTTCCGCTACGACATGACAAAGGGTTATGCTGCAAAATATACAGCACTCTACAACTCGGCCGTGGGCGCGGAATATTCTGTGGGCGAATACTGGGACGGCAACGTGACGGCGCTGAAGACATGGCTGAACAATGCCAAGACCGACAACGTGATACAATCGGCAACATTCGATTTCACCACACGTTACAGCGTGCGCGATGCGTGCAACGGCAACAACTGGAGCAAGCTGGCAAACCGCGGACTGGCGGGCGACAAGGCTTACCGTCGCTATGCGGTAACGTTCATCGAGAACCACGACACTCAATATCGCTCAGCCGACTCACCTAACGATCCAATAAAGAATTACATCCAGGCGGGCAACGCCTTCATACTCTGCATGCCGGGCACTCCGTGCGTGTTCTTGCCTCACTGGAAGAGTTACAAGAACGAGATAAAGCAACTCATCAGCATGCGCAAGTTGGCTGGCATAACCAACCAAAGCGGATATGCAGAGCGCTGCACTGCAGCAAACCTCTATGCAGCCGAAGTTACTGGCGAAAAAGGCAAACTGATAGTGGCATGCGGTGGCGGTTCATATAGTCCATCGGCAGACTACGCACTTGCCATCACCGGCAACAACTACAAGGTATATGCAGCCAAATCGCTTGAGGCGCCATGGGCAAGCGTTCCTTCGGGAGAGTTTGAAAAGGCATTCAGCGTAACGCTGACCGCCCTGTCTTCCGATGCTGGTGCCAAACTTGTTTACACGACAAACGGCACAGAGCCAACAGCACAAAGCACTGCAGTAGGCAGCGGCACAGCAATAAGCATCAAGGAATCATGCACGCTGAAGGTGGGATTGCTAAGCGGTGGCGTTGTGAAGAACATCATAACAAGAAACTACAAGATAGAAGCGTTTGTTCCACATACAGCCACGGTGCATGTGAAAGATCCGGGATGGAGCCAGATATATTTCTACGCATGGGCAAACGATGCGAGCAACACACAGTTGAACGGCGGATGGCCGGGCAAAGTAGTGACAGATACAAAGGTGGTTGACGGTGTGAAATGGTACTACAAGTCGTTTGACATAAAGTCGAAAGACTACTCTTTCAACATCATCTTCGATAAGGGCAGCAGCAACGACCAGACTGTAGATATCGGTCCGATAAATGAGGACAAGTACTACGAACTGTCTGCCACAAAGACAAACGGCAAATATACGGTTACTGACGTTACGTCGAAGATAACGGCGGGCATCAACGGACCAACGGTAGAGGACTTGGGCAATGCCCCTATAAGAATCTACTCTATCAACGGACAGATGCTGCGCTCGCTGCCAAAGGGCACATCGGTTAAAGATGCGCTGCAAGAAATGCCTAAAGGTTTCTACATCATCAATGGCAAGAAAGTTGTTAATTAGTCAACAAGTTGACAATTTTTACTTGTCAACTAAAAATAAATGTAGTTAATTCTTTAATTTAAAAATAAAAGAAGCCTGTCCGTGAGGATAGGCTTCTTTGCTTTACGTCGTATAAACGATTCTTATTTTTTAGAGCAGTTCTTCTTGCAATTCTGCTTAGCCTGCTTGCAGTCGGCCTTCTTCTGGCAATCCTGCTTGCAGTCAGCCTTCTTACAGTCTTTCTTGCACTCAGACTTGTCACAGTCTTTCTTACACTCTGCCTTCTTGCAGTCTTTCTTGCAGTCGCCCTTCTTCACACACTCTTTCTTTGCACACTCCTTCTTCTGGCACTGTGCATTTGCCACATTACCGCCCAACATCATAGCAGCAAAAAGCATCATGGCAATCATTGATTTCTTCATGAACTAAATTTATTTAATGGTTTAATATTAATTCTCAATTGTAAATATATACATTAATATGTATGTTTACGAGAATAATATGTTATAAAAACATAAATAACTAATTATTCCTTACAACAAGCATCTGACCGTCGAACCGCACACGATATTCTATCAGTCGAAGACCATTGTCGGTGATGCCGTCACTGTTGAGTTGGTACTTGCGACTGCACTTAGCACAGTTCACGGTCTGTCCGTTGTCGGTCCATGTGAGAGGATAGCTGATGCCGGTAAAAGCATCAAGGCAATTGGGGCACTGACTATCGTATGCCCTCAGTCCGTTGAAATTAGAGCAACCTACGATGATGCTGTTGTTGGCACCCACCTGCCCCATCTGGTAGTTCTCCTTGTCGGTGGAGAGAGTTAGTTTCTCCTGTTCCTTGCCGTTGTTGGAATAGATGAAGAGGTTGAACACTCCGAGTTCTTTCTTCACATCTACACGAACAAAGGAACCTGGATTGGTGAGGCAGCGGGTGAGAGGACTGGCTATGTGCAACTGGGTGTTGAACGTGAACTGACACAGATATTCTCTGCTGTAGCGTTCTTCTCCGCTGTCGCACGCAACAAATGCCATGCTTACAATAATTGCCTTTATTATATTCTTCATTGCCATTCTATCTATACAACGAATTTCACTAATTAAACGAATTAATATATATGTCCTACATGACAAAAATAATTAGTTAAATTCGTATAATTCGTTGTTTGTTATAATACCCCTAATTACGATAATTAAACGAATTAATAATATGTCTCTATGTACAGAATCAATTAGTTAAATTTGCGTAATTAGTGGTCGTAATACAACATAATCACTCGTCAGTAGATGTCAGTGCCCTTTCCGCCTCAACGATTCGTTCAAAATGGAAATCAGCCATGATCTTGTCCATGAGTGCCTGTATCTCCTCGTTCATGAGGTTGCCGATGCTACCCTCATGAGTGTGATGAATGTCTCGGTTAGGTTTGAAGTTGCCAGCCTCGATGTCCAATCCCACCTTCTTATAGGCATCACGGAACGGCATGCCCTCGGCAGCAAGACGGTTGACCTCTTCAACAGAGAAGATGGCATCATACATCGGATTATCAAGAATGTTCTCGTTCACCTCAATCTTATTGATGATATAGGCAGCCATCTGCAGACAGTCTTTCAGTTCGTCGAAAGCAGGCAGGAACACCTCCTTGATAATCTGCAGGTCGCGAAAATAGCCAACAGGCAGGTTGTTCATAATGAGCATCACCTGCTGCGGCAGCGACTGCAGTTTGTTTGACTTGGCACGGATGAGTTCGAACACGTCGGGATTCTTCTTGTGCGGCATGATGCTTGAGCCTGTTGTACACTCCTTCGGCAACTTGACAAAAGAGAAGTTCTGACTGTTGAACATGCAGGCATCAAACGCCAGCTTTGCCAGTGTGCCAGCAATGGAGGCAATAGCAAACGCCACGTTGCGTTCCATCTTGCCACGTCCCATCTGCGCATAGACAACGTTATAAGCCATGGTATCAAAACCGAGCAACTGTGTTGTCATGGTGCGATTGAGCGGGAACGACGAGCCGTAGCCTGCGGCAGAACCGAGAGGGTTGCGGTTGGTCATGCGGTAGGCAGCCTGCAGGAACAACATATCATCAGTTAGACTCTCGGCATAAGCACCGAACCACAGACCAAAGGAACTTGGCATGGCAATCTGTAAATGGGTGTAGCCAGGCATGAGCACGTTCTTATACTGGTTGCTTTTGGCTATGAGTTCGTCGAAAAGGGTCTTTACCTCTGTAGCGATATCCATCAGCTGACTGCGTGTAAAGAGTTTCAAATCAACCAGCACCTGGTCGTTGCGCGAACGACCGCTGTGAATCTTCTTGCCCATATCGCCCAGTTTGGCGGTAAGGAGCATCTCCACCTGAGAGTGAACGTCCTCTACCCCATCCTCAATGACAAACTCGCCACGCTCGCACATGGCATAGATATTCTTCAGTTCGGCAAGCAACTGCTTCAGTTCATCTGCCTCAAGCAGTCCGATACTCTCAAGCATCGTGATATGTGCCATGGAACCAAGCACGTCATACTTGGCCAGATAGAGGTCCATCTCACGGTCGCGACCTACGGTGAAGCGCTCAATCTCTTCGTTTACCTTAAAATTCTTTTCCCAGAGTTTCATGTAATTATTTATTTAGTTGACAAGTTAACAAGTAAACAAGTTGTTTGTATGATATTCCAAGAAACAAGACTATTAACTTGTCAACTCGTCAACTTGTTTACTTATCCTCATTACTCATAAGGTATCATCGCCAAAGCATCGGCAATCTTCTCGATGCCATCTTTCAGAGGACCGCTAATCATGGGTTTGAGCATGAGCGGAATATCGGCATCAACAGTTACCTTCATCTTACTTGTGGTCTCGGTGACAGGAAGAACCTGTATCCAGAGGTTGAAAGGCATGGGCGACTGCACTGTCTCGAACTTGACGCACTTTGGTTCTTCGCGATTGATGATGCGCAACTTTATCTCACCTACCGGCGATACATTGACGCAGACAGAATCCTTGTCGAAAGAGAATTCCTGCACCTTATCGGCAGGTATGCGGTCGCGCACCTTCTCCAGATTCTCAAGATTGCTTATCTTGTCATATACCGACTGCTGCGGATATGGAACCTGCTTAATGCTACTCTCAAACTTGCTCATTACTTTTTCCAGTTTGCAGGGTCCTTACGCCATTCTTTCAACACTTCGATGTCGCTCTCCTTGATATAGCCTGTGGCAGCAGCCTGCTTCACAACTGCTTCGTAATCAGCGAGAGTGATGAGTTTTACGCCTGCCTCAGCAAATGCCTGCTCAGCAATAGGGAAACCGTAGGTGAAGCTTGCCACCATGCCAACAACCTCAACGCCATACTCACGCAAAGCAGCAACGGCCTTCAGACTGCTTCCACCTGTTGAGATGAGGTCTTCCACTACCACAACCTTGGCACCCTTCTCGATGTCGCCTTCAATCTGGTTGCCCATACCGTGGTCTTTCGGTTTCGGACGAACGTAAGAGAACGGCATGCCGAGCTGGTCGGCAACAAGTGCGCCCTGCGCGATGGCACCAGTGGCAACGCCCGACACGCAGGTTGCCTCAGGGAAGTGTTCTTGTATGGCATGGCAAAGTTCGAGTTTTACGAACGAACGCAGATTTGTAAACGACAGAGTTTTGCGATTGTCTGTATAGATTGGTGACTTCCAGCCTGATGCCCATGTGAAAGGGTCGTTTGGCTGCAACTTCACTGCCTTAACCTCCAGCAGTTTTGAAGCGAATGTTTCCTTTATCGTACTCATAACTATTAATGATATATTATTTTGTCTTTATTCTTTTGCTTGCAAAGGTAATAAAATTAAGTGAAAACGAAAAATCTATTCTGCTGAACAGTTCACTTTTCACTACTTCTGTTTGTCAATGTGCTGATTATTGCGTAACTTTGCCCCAATAATAACAAATGACAACAGACGAAAAATACATGCGGCGCTGCCTGCAGCTGGCCGGTTACGGAATGCAGAATGCAAAACCCAACCCGATGGTGGGCGCGGTGATTGTGCACGACGACAGAATCATCGGCGAGGGTTATCATGTGCGTTGCGGAGAGGGGCATGCCGAGGTGAATGCCATTGCGTCGGTAAGCAAGTACGACGAGCACCTGATAGGCGAGTCAACCATTTATGTAAGTCTTGAACCGTGCTCTCACTACGGCAAGACGCCTCCTTGTGCAGAACTGATTATAAGAAAAGGAGTGAAAAGGGTTGTTGTGGGATGCATCGACCCCTTCGCAAAGGTTCAGGGCAAAGGCATCAAGATGATTAAGGAGGCGGGCATAGAGGTGACGGTTGGCGTGCTGCAGAAGGAGTGCGAAGCACTGAACAAGCGTTTCTTTACTTATCATAGGGAGAAACGTCCTTACATAATTCTGAAATGGGCGCAGACGGCAAACGGATTTCTTGACGACAACTTCAAACCGTTGACCATATCTACGCCCTACACGAAGATGCTGGTGCACAAGATGCGGGCAGAGGAAGATGCCATACTGGTGGGTAGGGTGACCGACGAGCGAGAGCATTCGCAACTGACGGTGAGGCACTGGAGCGGCACAGACCCAAAGCGACTGGTACTGACGCACGACCGTCCGCTGCCGAAACTGCTGGACGACCTGTACTGCCAGAACATACAGTCGCTGATAGTGGAGGGAGGCGCACGCACCCACCAGAGTTTCATTGACGCAGGACTGTGGGACGAGATACGCATAGAGACGGCCCCCATAACCGTTGGCAACGGCACCAAGGCACCAGCACTGCCACCCAATGCCATAATCATCTCAAGCGAACAATATGGCAATAACAGGATTGAGAGGTTTGGGGGATTAAAGAATAAGGATTAGGGATTAGGGATTAGGGATTAAAGATTAAGGATTAATACTGAAAGCATAATTCATAATTCGCAATTAATTACAATTAATGGAATACATGTCACAAGAAGGCTACGACAAACTGGTAGCCGAACTGAACCAGTTGGTTCATGAAGACCTGCCCAAAGTAAGGGAGGCGATAGCAGAGGCACGCGACAAGGGCGACCTAAGCGAAAACTTTGAATACCATGCCGCAAAGCGCGAGCAGTCACGACTGCTGGGCAGGATACGCTTCAAGCAGAGGGTGCTAGAGCATGCTCGCGTACTGGACATTTCCAAAAGACAGAATACCGACAGCATCCAACTGCTAAGTCGCATAGAGATTACCAACCTTGCAAACAATGCCCGAATGACTTACACCATAGTGAGTCCGCACGAGGCGAACCTCCGTGAGGGAAAGATTTCCATCAAGTCACCTATCGCAAATGCTTTAGTAGGCAAGAAAGCGGGCGATGTGGTTGAGGTTCGCGTGCCGGCTGGCATGCAGAAATTCCGCATAGAGAATGTTGAACTATAAAAAATATTATTAACTATGAGACTATTAATTTGCTTTATTTTCACATTATTATGCTTGTGTCCTGCCAAATCACAGGAAACAGAGGCAAAAGAAGTACTATTCAAAGTATTTGTAAAAGACAACGATGGGACAAGAATTGATTTAACTGCCAATGAGAATTATGAATCAAAAATAACCGGTTTCTTTTCCCACAAGGCCAAGTACATTCTAAAAGGTACGAATGCTGATAGAAATATCAGTCAACATAACGATATTTTTATAGAGATATTAGACACAGTGCAACTCCGACCCAACTTTTTCCGCCTTATGAACCTTAAGGTCAAGAAAAGAAACCGTGAAATGGTTTGTTGGTCAAACTCTATGGTGGTAGGTCCCAAAGATCACTCAAAAGATTTCATTCCTACAGTAATATACCCTGTTGACGGTAATATCTATCGTATTTCCATTAAAGACTTAACAGCAGGCAATTATCTTATAATGTATCAAGAGGGGTTAAGTATATTAATACTGTTTTACGACTTCGACAAATAATAGAGCAACGCAAATCAAACGATTCCGAAATGGCGGAGAGCATTTAATATTCCATCATCATCAACACTTGTTGTAATATAGTCAGACTCTTCCTTTAGTTCCGGTATTGCATTACCCATGGCGATGCCTATGCCAGCCTGACGAATCATTGACGTATCATTTCCGCCATCGCCAAAAGCAATGGTATGAGCGATGTCTATATTGTCGTGTGCTGCAATAGCAAGAATGCCCTTTCCCTTATCTGCTCCGTTGGCTGTAATATCGGTAAACTCCGGATGCCACCTGCCGCTGATACACTCAGGTATAAGCGGCATCAACTCCTTCTCATATTCAGCGGAGAAGAAAGCCGTGAGTTGAAGGACATCCTGCTTCATCACCTCTTCAAGCGGACTTGGCTGGTCGAGATTCTTCACTGCAAGCATCTGACGGAAAATGCGGTCAAAATCGCCACTTGGATCGAGCACTGCCACATCGCGCTTGCCTATAACAACAAGACTGTAGCCTTTCTGCTGAGCATCCCCGACAACTTTTTCCACTGCTTTCTTAGGTATTGGAGTGCAGCAAACGGCATCCTTTCCAACAAAGCAGTAAGCGCCGTTAGTCGTTATATAGCCATCAATAAGATAGTCGATAGCACCAAGATTAGTTATTATGACTATTGGTCTGCCAGTTGCTATATACACCTTATGCCCATTTGCCTTTGCCTGTGTCAAAGCAAAGATTGTTGATGCTGGTATTTCGTGGGTCTTGAAACTCACAAGCGTACCGTCTATATCGAAAAACAAAGCGTAATGCTTTTTATCTGATGCTTCTTCCATTTCTTTGTCTCAAATGATTATACCCAATTTCGGTCATTAGATTTAATTAGCAACATCATTTCTACGTTCCGATGACCGATTTGAGTTAAATTTTATTACCTTTGCAGTCTATGACATACGAAAAACTCTGGAATAGACTCTGTACCGTTTACGATGCCGGCGAGGCTAAAGCCATAGTGCGCATGGTACTTGACGAGAGATTCGCTCTTTCGGCTGCAGATGTTTATTGTGGCAAAGTTACGCAATTATCTTCAGACGAGCAAGCAGAACTGGAGAAAATCATGCTACGCCTGGAACAGGCGGAACCGGTGCAGTACGTACTGGGATGGGCAAACTTCTGCAACCGCCAGTTTAGCGTATCGCCTAGTGTTCTCATTCCCCGGCCAGAGACTGAAGAACTGTGTTCCTGGATAACCGAAGACGTAGGCAACAGACAACAGCCGGCAATACTCGACATCGGCACAGGAAGCGGATGCATAGCCATCAGTTTGGCACTCGACATAAAGGGTTCGGCGGTAAGCGCGTGGGACATATCTACAGATGCTCTGCGCATAGCCAAGGAGAATGCAGCAAGACTGGGTGCAGACATAAACATAATGAAGCAGGATGCTCTCACTCCGCCACAAGACGCCGACCGGTGGGACGTAATTGTTAGCAATCCTCCGTATATCTGCGAGAAGGAGAAAGCTGAAATGGAGCGCAATGTGCTCGACAACGAACCTGCCATCGCACTTTTCGTACCCGACAACGACCCGTTGCTTTTCTATCGTGCCATAGCACTATATGGAACGAAGGCACTGAAACCGAAGGGAATGCTATTTTTTGAGATAAACGCCGCCTATGCCGCCGAGACCTGCAACATGCTCAGACAACTGGGGTATGTGGACGTAGAGGCGAGGAACGACCTCTTCGGCAAAGCGAGAATGGTGAGGGCTTGCATGGGATAAAGTAACGAGAAACGAAAATCATGAAGAAGATAACCGAACAGGAGGCTCTGTTGCGCCTCACGTCTCTCTGCTCAACGGCTGAGCACTGCTCTCACGAGATGCTTGAGAAGATGGGGCGTTGGGAACTGTCTGAAGAAGAACAGGCACGTATCATGCAGCATCTCATCGCAGAGCGATATGTTGACGATGAGCGTTATGCCCGATTCTTTGTCAAAGACAAGATAAGATATAACAAATGGGGAAGGCGGAAGGTTGAACAGGCGTTATGGCAGAAGCGCATAGACAGCGACATACAGCAACGGGTGCTCTACGAAATAGACGAGGAGGAGTATCTCAACGTGTTGCGACCGCTACTGAAGAGTAAGCGGAAATCCATAAAAGCGACAAGCAGTTATGAGGAAAACATGAAACTCATACGCTTCGCCATGGGCAGAGGGTTCACCATGGATATCATTCGGCAGTGTCTCGAAAACGACGATTACGACGATTGCGACTATGAAGATTAGCATCTGGACTCGTCTGCTCGACCTCATTGCACCGCGCTCATGCGTCGTGTGCTCCAGGCGGTTGAACATCACCGAGAACTCGATATGCACTGTGTGCAATCTGCATCTGCCACGCATAGGGAAAAACAACATACCGTTCGACGACAACGACATAGCACGTATGTTCTGGGGACTGATACCCATAGAACGGGCTGCGGCACTGTTCTACTATGCTGCCAACTCTGATTCGAGCAATATCCTACTGGCTCTGAAATACTTTGGCAAGCACGAGGTGGGAATTGACATGGGCAGAATAATGGCAGACGAGTTGATGACTGCCGGATTCTTTGAGGGCATTGACCTTATTGTACCGTTGCCACTGGAACAAAAGCGAGAGAGAGCAAGAGGATACAACCAAAGTGAGATGCTGGCAAAGGGCATCAGCATGACAACTGGAATCCCTTATACCGACAAGGCGGTTGAACGCACAACATTCAGCAAGAGTCAGACAAGACTGAACAGGTGGGAGCGAATGGAGAACGTGAACAAAAGTTTTCGCCTCATAACCCCCAAACTGCTTAGCGGCAAGCACATCCTGCTCGTTGATGACGTGATAACCACCGGAGCAACAATGCTGGCATGCGCCGAAGCAATTGCTCAGGTTGAAGGCATCAAGATAAGCATACTCACACTGGCCTATGCCAAGGCATAAGACTCGCTTGTTTTTGAAGAAAATCAGGGAAAACTTATGGTACTCCGACCGAGAATCGAACTCGGATCTACTCTTTAGGAGAGAGTTGTTCTATCCATTGAACTATCAGAGCATCTCTAATTGAGAATGCAAAGGTAGTAAAATAATTTTGAATTATGACGTGCTGTTGAGTATTTTTTAAGATACGAAAAATTTTGAATTAAGAATTTACAGATAAAATCAGCAACTTTGTCTTGCAATGAACAGATTTCATCCACTTGACATATCAGTCAGCATGCCGGAAAGATTTACCTTCCCGTTTTGCTATGAGCCTCATCCTGCTTGCGTAAAGGCAGCTGAGATGGTGCAGGAGTATATTTCATCTGTTAACGAATGGCAAGACGAGGTAAACAGGGGCAAAATGTTCGGTGTACTGATTGTTGAGGATGCAGAAGGGCGGACAGGATTCCTTGCGGCATTCTCCGGTTTGCTTGCCGACTGCAACGACCACCCGTTTTTCGTGCCTGCTGTTTATGACATTCTGCGACCTGACGGATATTTCAAGACGCACGAGGAGGATATAAGCAGCATCAACCGAAAAGTAAAGACACTTGAGAATTCTTCCGAGCGAAGACATTTGATGGAACTACTCGAGAAGCAGAAAACAGAGGCAGCAGAAGCTATCGATGCTTACAAGACTGAAATGGCGGAAGCGAAGAAGAGGAGAGATTGGATAAGAGCAGAATCAAGCAACACGTCAACTCAACAGCCTGCCAACCACTCCCCTCTCTATGGGAGAGGGGCTGGGGGTGAGGCTTCACTTATCCACGAGAGCCAGTTCATGAAGGCTGAACTCCGCCGAATGAAGAAACGCTTTGCCGAGAACATTGAAAAGACGGAGAGACAACTGACTATTATAAATAATGAGATAGCAGCACTGAAGCAGCAGCGCAAGCAGATGTCGGACACTCTGCAACGGTGGATATTCAACCAGTTCTCAATGCTTAATGCCTTGGGCGAAAGGAGCACGCTTACAGAGATATTCGCAGAGACAACGATGGGCATTCCGCCATCGGGAGCAGGCGAGTGTTGCGCTCCAAAGCTGTTGCAGTACGCCTATCTGCACAACATGCGCCCGCTGTGCATGGGCGAGTTCTGGTGGGGAGAGTCGCCAGTAGGTGAGATACGCCACCACCGCCATTTCTATCCGTCGTGCAGCAGCAAGTGCAAACCCATACTCGGCCACATGCTCAAGGGACTTGATGTTGACGACGACCCGATGCTGCGCAACTGGAACGGCGAACTGGAGACAATATACGAAGACGAGTGGTTGGCTGTAGTCAACAAGCCCGCCGGTCTGCTCACCACTCCCGGCAGAAACAACATGCCGTCGGTATGGTCGATAATGAATGAGCGATGGCCAGATGCCAGCGGACCTATTATCGTTCATCGTCTGGATATGGCCACAAGCGGTTTGCTGGTGGTGGCAAAGACAAAGGAGGTGCATCAGCAACTGCAACAGCAGTTTGAACAGCGCACCGTAAAGAAACGCTACTGCGCACTGCTCGACGGAATACCAGAAAAGAAGGAAGGCGAAATCCGCCTACCGCTCATTGCCGACCTCAACGACCGCCCTCGCCAGAAGGTTGACTTTAAAAACGGCAAAGAGGCACATACATTATATAAGGTAGTAGAAACAACAGACGGCCAAGCCCTCGTCCACCTCTACCCCATCACAGGCAGAACCCACCAGTTGCGCGTCCACTGCGCCCATCTGCAAGGCCTCAACATCCCCATCACTGGCGACGAGCTATACGGCACTCGTGCCCAGCGCTTATACCTGCATGCAGAATATCTTGAATTCACTCATCCTGTAAGCGGCAAGAGCGTTTGCTTTGAGAAGAAGAAATTCTAGGTAGTTCTAGGAGGTTCTAGGAAGTTCTAGGAAATCCTAGGACATCCTAGGTTATCATAGGGTGTCCTAGGCAGAGCCAGGATAACTTAATCTTAGGTTTTCAAGAGTTCTTAAGTCTGCTCAGTTCAGTTTCTATTTCTATGATTTTCCTTTTCAGTATAGCGTTTTCCTCTTTCAGTTCTTTGTTTTCATTTTCCAGATTAGCGATATAAGCATCTTGTTCCTGTCTGTAACCTGTGCGGGCGGCATACATGCGTTCTTTGATGCCTCCCTCTGTAACGAATCTTTGCTCTAGTTTTTCCAAGTATGCGCACATCAGTTTGTCTGTCTGATGGCAAAGGGTAAGCATAAGATTGGCATACTCCTCATCGTTCATCTTTTCTACCATCGGAGCATAAGCCTCATAGTCATTGTTGGAGTGACAGAAATCACGAAGGCGCTGCTGTCGAGAGTTATCCGTATTCCAGACTTCAAGATGATGTGATTTTATATAGTCAAGATAGTCGGCACGCAACTCCTGCAAACTACCGCGTGCAACATTAAGCAGCTTAATCTCCATTTCTGAACTTGTCTGTCCGTCTTCACTTCCCTCAATGATATTCTGCTTGCCACTACGCGCCGCCTGCACCATCTGGTCAACAGTGCGGTCGCCATAAGGCGGCAAGAAGCGGCGACAGAACTCCACTGTTAGCAAATAGATGGCGTCGCTCTTACGATAGAAATAGAGGTTCTTCCAAACTACTGCCTTTTTGAAGATTTTGCTCATAAGTGTTTTGTTTAGTGTTTTGATTTTTAATTATTTTATTTTTCTAGGAAACATAGGAAAATCTAGGAGAACCTAGGAAAATCTAAGAATCCCTAGGCTCTCCTAGGACTTCCTAGAAGCTCCTATTTCTCCCTAGCCTCCCC
Source organism: Prevotella sp. (assembly GCA_045602085.1). Lineage (GTDB taxonomy): Bacteria > Bacteroidota > Bacteroidia > Bacteroidales > Bacteroidaceae > Prevotella. Next base: position 534,683 of record JAZSAV010000020.1, read on the forward strand.
CTCCAGCGGCCAGTAGGGCGAGGGACGGCGGATACTTTTCATTTGCTCATCAAACCACTTTACGGTTTCGGGGTATTTGTCGGCAAGGTTGTTGCGCTCTTCGGGGTCTTCACGGAGATTATAAAGTTCCAGCGGAGCGTTCTTCGTTATGGTTACACACTTCCAGTCACCGAAACGTGCTGCGCGCTGTTTGCCGGGGAACTCCCAGTAGAGCAGGCGGTGGTCGGTAGCCTGAGAATCGCCATGCAATAGCGGTGCAATGCTTATGCCGCCAAGATTCTGCGGCAGTGCATGTTCTGCCTTTGCCAAATCGGCAAAAGTAGGCATGATGTCAGGGAAGTAAACGATGTTCTTCAGTTTCTGCACAGGCACCTTTCCAGGTTGGTTTACTATCAGCGGCACACGGATGCCACCCTCGTACAACTGTCCTTTTCTGCCACGGAAACCAGCAGTGCAACCCAGTTCGGCTATCGGAGCCTGCACGGCGGCACCATTGTCGGAGGCAAACATTATTATTGTGTTCTCACGCAAGCCTAATGTTTCGAGACGTTCAACGAGGCGGCCGATGGCACGGTCCATGTGAGTGATGAGCGAGGCGTAACGCTTGGTGTTCATCGACCAGTCGGTACGCTCATCATACCAGTGGGTCTCGTCGATGATGAACGGTTCGTGAGGAGCATCGTATGCAAGATAAAGGAAAAACGGATTATTCTTGTTGCGCTCTATGAATGCGATGGCATCATCGGTAGAGATGTCGGTGTTGTGCTTTATGTGGCGGTCGCCTGCATTCTCCTCGATGTTTATCAGCCGGTCGCCATGCATGCGATAATACGGATAATAATAAGGAGCGTTTGAGTGGACGGTGGATATTGTCCAGCCATAGAACTCATGGAAGCCGCGATGGTTGGGCGCAGCCTTCGGGTCGTAACCGTCAAGATGCCACTTGTTCACGAGGCACGTGCGATAGCCTGCAGCCGCAAGCACCGTTGCCAGCGTGGTGTCGGTGGGCAGCAGATTGGCACGGCGCACGTATGTGGTGTCGCCACGAGGATTAATCTTTATTCCGCGGATACCGCCAGTGGTACACTGGTTGTCGCGTATAGTAGTATTGCCCGTGTTCTTGCCAGTCATCAGAGCACAGCGCGACGGACTTGATATTCCGCTGCCGGCATAGCACTGGGTGAAGGTGGTGCCAGTCTCTGACAGGCGGTCGATATTGGGTGTCTTCACATGCTTGCTGCCGAAGCACGACAGGTCGCCGATGCCCAGATCGTCGGCAAGTATGAATATTATGTTCGGGCGCTCAGGCGTTGCCTTGCCGTTATTGCCGGCTTCTGCCCCTTCAGGCATCGCCATTCCTACAAGGGCTGCAAGGGCCGTGAGGTTTATGTCTTTTCTTTTCATAATTCTATCTCACAACAACCTTCTTTCTATTGATAATATATATGCCCTTGGGCAGATTGTCTTGAGGAATAGTCAGCTTAATGCCGCTGATGGTATAGATGCCTGAGGATGAAATATCGGAGGCAATCTCTGATATGCCTGAGCTGGCACCGGCAACGAACTTAATGCCATGAAGCACCATGTCGGAACCCTTCTCTTCGTCAGAAGCATCTGTTCCTGTGTATTCCACCCTGTATTTCTTCGCTCCGTCGAGCGCAAGACTTACCGCCACCGACTGATAACCTGATGACGTGCCTTTAGCCACTGCCATATCACCGTCTTCTGCTGAAGCACTGACGATGAGGGTGCGGTCGCTACCGCCTGCGGTACATCCGTATGCAATGACTTCTGACACACCTGTGATATAGGTAGCAAGCGACTTGGCACTGTTGCCTTTCTTCAACATTATGCCACCGCCACTGTATTTGTAAACAGCAGAACCGGTCAACGGGTCTATCGTACCTGCCTTGCTTGACGATGTTTCACCGCCTTCGACCCAGTTGCGCCCCGACAGTTTTTCAGTTGTGGTGAGCAGCACCATATCCGTTGCAAACTCCTTGTATTCAAACACTCCTGGTTCTGAAGGTTCTTCTGGTTCATCCGGTACCTCTGGCGTTTCCGGTTCTTGAGGTTCTTCAGGAACAACAGGTTCGTCGCCGCCATAAACGCGCTCCCACTCCAGACTTGCCATGATGAAAGGACCGATGCTCTTGCCCTCGTTGCTTACCACCGTCACGTCGCTGCCACAAAGATAGTAGCTGGCACTGCCGTCGCGCTGAGGGTTCTTTGCAGGACCGAGACCTGCCGACTTGCAACTTTTGATGAGATTGAGCGACTTGTCGCTGTTTTCCGTTACGAAAGTCTTCAAGACACCTTGGTATGCTTTCTCTGCCGTGGCACGATAAGAATCGGAGATGAGTCCGAGACGCAATGCCTTCAGATAAGAATAGGTGAACATACATGATGCCGATGCCTCGAGATAGTTCTTGCTGCCACACTCGCCAACGAAAGAAGCGTCATACTGCAACAGCTGATACCACACGCCACTCTCCTTGTCCTGCCACTGCTGCAGTCCTTCTGCCACCTGTGCCAATATCGACTTCAAGGCGGAATAGTCGGCATGCGACTGCGGCATCATCTCAAGCACATCGACAAGAGCGGCGAAATACCAGCCCATGCCTCTGCCCCAGAACTCGCTTGAGCAGCCTTGATAATCGCCCGACTGGCGAGCCCAGAACGAATTGCTGTCTGTAGGGTCGGCACTCCATCCGTGGTAGTTGAGCTTCTTTGCGGCATCGTAAGTGTGGCGGTGGATGATTTTAAACTGGTTGGCAATATCGCTCCACCCTTCAGTATCGTTGGGAGCAAAGTTATAAAGATACTCGGCATAAAAAGCTGCACCCATATACAGGCCGTCGAGCCACATCTGGTTCGGATAGATGTCCTTATGGAAGAAACCTCCCATGCCATCGCCCGACTGTATGCGCGAATAGTCGTTGCGCAGATAGCTGTAGAGATAGTCGGCTGCCGCCTTGTACTTGGCAGCATTGGCATCACCCTCGGCTGTGCCCTTTGCCTTCTCGCGCTGATAGAGTTCAAAGAACACCTTGCCCGATGCAATATTGTCTATGTTGCCTTTCTTGAACGACTTGAAAGAGCCGTCGCTGTTCAGGGCCTTGTCGGCATAGTACTTACACCAGTCATACGCCGTAAGACTCCACTCGTCGTCGGGATACTGCGTCGTGCATTTGAGCAACGACTTCGTAACAAGACCACTGACATAGTCCCAACTCTTGTCTGCCGACCATGCCTTGCCCTGCGATTCGGTCATTCTGCGCGAGTAGTAGGTGGCGGGGGCAGTCATCGTGGGGTTAAGGTATGCCTCAATCATATCGTCGATGGTTGCTCCTGCTCCATGCTTGCCGCCAAGAACCGTCGGCACATCGGCAACAGTAATGAGCGAATACTTATATGGCACCTCAAGCGACATGCTCGTGTTGCTCTTGTTGTTATAGCTGCCAAAGTTATAGTTGTCGCGCGCCACATAATACATATCACTCTGATTGCCAGGCTTGAACTGATTCTTCACGCCCTGTTCGGCATAGTTGCCTTCTACAAGCGCATGAGAATTGGCATTGATGGCAATGGCCACGCTGTTGCCCGCACAATCATAATGGTTGTTCAGAAGATGGATATACACCCAGTCGGCCTGCGGCAAACGGTTCTTGCAACCGGCGCCCCAGATGTTGTAGGCGTATGTGATATACTGCAGATAGCCCTTGTTCCAACCCACTCCATTGGAATAGGGATGTGAGTAGCTGCGCTCAGTATAGCGGAAGACGTTCCACGTGTAGGTTACAAACTGTTCACTGCCCTCACGCTTGCCACTATCCAGATTGCCGTCCATGCCATCGATAAACTCGCAGTGGTCAATCCAGACATGGGTGGCTCCGTTGTTTGAGATGATGTCATATCCGCCGACATCGACACTGCCCGGACCTTGGAACACAAGGTTGCGGAAGATGATGTTCTCGTTGGTGGTGTTCATCGTGAAGAAACCAGACTTGCGGTATGCCTCACTGGCATCGCCACTATAATCAATGATGGTCTGACGGGTTTTCAACTCACGTTCTTCGCCTACGCTGGCACCATTGCTTAGTGTACCTCCTGTGCCCGAACTGCTTGAATACTGACCGAGATTGGCAGCCTCAAGCACGGCCTTCAGTTCTGGCGTGATGTACCACTGGGTACAGAGGCGCGCACCGTTACGACCAACGACGGTCTTGTTGCACAATCCTTCGATACCCATGCTCTTGGAAACGATGAAATCGCCTTTCGAACCGTCGAGAATGATTATGTCGTTTTGCTTTATTGCATTGAGAATTTTATTGCGGTCGTCACCGTCGCTGCTGTAGAGGACTATCGTCTTGGGATTGGCTATGCGGTTGCCGCCATCTACAACATATTCCTTACCGTTGACATTGCTGCATGTTGCCCAACCGAAGGGCTGGTTGGTCTGATAGTAAGCAGCATCTTTAGTTGTTGTCTGCGCACAGATATTTCCTGCTATCAGCAACAGCACCAAGATATGCGTTGCAGTAGCAAAGCGAGAAAACGCTTTTCCCAATGATTTCATATACATTATATTTATTAGTTTTAGTTTCAGTAAAAAATGCTTACCCGTGCAAAGGTAAGCATTTAATATTTAATATGTATCACTTCGATAAAAAAAGTGGTGCACTTAGCAGGTCTAAATGCACCACTTTTGAGCCGTAAACGACCTATTTAGGTTGCGAAAGTGAAGCCATCTTTTTCCACTTCAGATATCCTGCCACGGCAACAAGGGTGTAGATGCCATAGATAAGGGCCTTGAACGGAATACCCTTGTAGACATAAAGCACGGTGCAAACGGCATCGACAACGAGCCATAGCAGCCACTGCTCAACATATTTCTTTGCCAAAGCCCACATGGCTATTACGCTTAGGGCTGTAGTGAAACTGTCTGTCACGGGCACATCGCTATTAGTGAATCTTACGAGGATATAATATATCAGCAACCATACAGCCGCAAAGACGAGCAGAGCTGGCAATATCTGTCGGAGAGGATAATGCCTGATGCCTTTTCCTTGCTGTTCTTGGCCGGGGGCGATACTGCCCGACTTCGTTTTTGGCTTGATCTTCCACATACACCATCCATACACAGCGGCAAGGCAATAGTATATGGACATGCCGAAGTCGGCATACAGTCCTGCCTCGTAATACAGAAACATATCTACTGCCGGCATTATGATGCTAGCTATCCATAGGTAGATGCTTGCCTTATATTCAAAGTAGAGATAGGCAAGACCAACTACAAATCCAATGATGTCTAATAGCGTTAAAAACTCCATTCTTTTTTATTTTTTTCTTCTAGATAATCTAGAAGTTCTAGAGGTCCTAGAATTTCCTATAGCTTCCTAGGATTTCCTATAGTTTCCTAGGGTTTACTAGGGTCTCCTAGGGCCTCCTAGAGCTTCCTATAGCCTCCTATAGCCTCCTACCACTCCACCGACAAGTGAGCAAGTGCATGCACCGGCGCCTGAGCCGAATAAACGGAATAGCTCCATCCGCCGGCATGATATGGCTGGGGCTTGCCGTCTGCGCCCTTGGTGAAGTAGAGTCCGCAGGCACCATGCGTTTCGTACTCTTCGTTGAAGATATTATATATCGTGCAACCGATGGTCATGCGCTTCAGACCTTTTATCTTAAAGGTGTACGACAGGTCAAGGTCGCTTACAAAGTACTTGTCAATCATTGCACTCACCTCACTGCCATCATAGTCGATATAGCTGCGGCAGTCGGAATTGGTCATATACTGCTCGCTGACATATTTTGAGCGAAGAGAAGCACGGAGCCATTTCCACTCGTAACTGAACACATTATTAACAATAACATCGGGCGAGAAAGCCAGATGGGTGTCGCCGGCAGAGGCTGTGCCTATGTAGTTCCAATCTTCGTCAATCATATCCAGTTGCATGTCCTTGGCGCGGTTACGACTAAAGGTTGCATTGACATCCCAACGGAAACCCTTGAAAGGGGTAAGGGCTGCCTGCAGTTCTATACCAAGGCGATAGCTCTTGGGAATGTTGCGTGCCACCATCTCACCGTTATAATCCTGCGCTCCGGTAAGCACAAACTGGTTTTTATAGTGCATATAATAAACGTTGGCACTGGCGGAAAACAGCGGCGACTGGTATTTATACCCTACCTCGAGGTCGCCCAACCGCTCTTTCTGCGGTTCTACGGCATTAGCCTCTGCCATCATATCCTCAAAGTCGTTGCGTGTCGGTTCCTTATGCGCTATGGCATAAGACGCATATACCGTGTGGTTATTGCTGATGCGATAATTGACGCCGAACTTAGGATTGAAGAAGTCGTACTGCTTATCGACATCGAAAGGCAACTGATTACCTTGGTCGTCGTACTCCTGCGAAGAACCTTGCGAGTGGTATGTCACATGACGGTACTGCAAATCAACAAACCCATCGAGTCCTGGCAGCAGTTCGTAGGTCAGTTTGCCGTAGATATTGCCGTCGGTCTTGCGGGCGTCGTTGTCGTAGTAAGTTGGTTCAGTTGACGAGTTGACTAGTTGATAAGTTGACGAGTTATTTGAACTCCTCACTCCAAACTCCTCACTCCTAACTCCAAACTCCTCACTCCAAACTCCCACCACCTTACCATAATGGTCGCCATTATAACGGTTCCAGCCTCCACCGATGCTCAGCGAGAGGCGGTCGCGGTCGGTATAGTTGACAGAAGCCACGGCACCGAAGAAATCGCTGTCGGCATGCTTGCGACGCACAAGGTCGCTCTCGTCATCGAAATTGTCGCTCAACTTATATTTATACAGACTCTGTCCTGTCTTCATCTGCTCATAATAGCCTTCGCCACGGGTGTAGTGCAATGCCCCACTCGCCTTCCAACGGTCAAAAAGACTATGACTCATAATCAGTTGGTAGTGCTGCTGATGATAGTTGTCCGTCTGATTATCGTAGAAAACCGTATTGCCATCGGCATCCTTATATTTGCCACTCGGATTATATCGTCTGCCATATTTCTCCATATCAGCCTTTGAAGCGTAGTCCCACGCCATATAGGTCTTCTCCTTCCCGTTAAAAGTAACCAGTTTAATGGCTGTATTGTCAGAGAAGTAGCCTCCTTGGAGGAAATAAGACACTAGACTTGACGAGGCGCGGTCGATATATCCGTCGCTGCTGATATTTGACAGGCGCCCTTGGAAACCCCAATGACCTCCCAGCAGTCCTGTTCCAAAGCGGAACGTCTCCTTATGCGTGCCGTATGCTCCGCCAGACAAGTCGATAGCACCAAACGGACTAATGCCTATGTTCTCGGTCTGCATGTTTATAGTTGCGCCAAAGGCACCGGCACCATTGGTAGATGTTCCCACACCGCGCTGCACCTGCATCGACTCAACACTTGAAGCGAAGTCGCCCATGTTAACCCAATAAAGCTGACTGCTTTCCGAATCGTTCAGTGGTATGCCGTTGGCGGTAACGTTGATTCTCGTAGGGTCGGTGCCACGCACATAGATGCTGCTGTAGCCTATTCCCATGCCAGCATCGCTGGTTGCTGTGACCGATGGGGTCAGCGAGAGCAATGCTGGGATGTCCTTGCCGAAGTTTACTTGTTGCAGGTCTTTCTTGGTGAGATTGTTAAATGCCATTGGCGTTTTGCCTACAGCACGAGTGGAAACCACCTGTACTGTCTGCAACTGAACACTCTTCAGCGAATCAACATCGTCAACAGGATTACCCGCCACAGGCATACACATACTGCCCGACAGCATAGCAATACTAATAACTTTTCTTCTCATTTTTGTATAAATAATGATAATACAAAAAGGGATTGAAAAAAGATTTCCATTTCGATATATCCATCCCTACGCCGGCATTATCCGGATCAGGTTATAGGGTATAATCTCAGCCCGAGCCATCGAGCACCCCTTGATATGCACCTTGCAAATCGGGTGCAAAGGTAAAACAAATAGTTCAGAAAACAAAAACTTCTTAAAGCAATTTGCCTTAAGAAGTCTTGTTATTTAAAATTCTCCGCCTTCGCCGTAACCGCCTTGCATGTCGTACGACTCGTTCACCTCGTTCTGCATAGGCTTTCTCTTTGCCTTCATATTACCGAAGTTCCAAGTAAGCACGAAGTTGACACGCGGGTCGCGCCAGTTCTCCTGATAGCGTTCGAAGGTGCCGTTGCCGGTATATGTCTTCCAACGGCGACTGTTGAACACATCGCGCCAGTTGACAGACAATGCTATGGCCTTGTTGAGGAATGTCTTGCGAAGGCCAAGGTCGAGACTTGCATTTGGCTTGCGATAACCCTGAGTAACAAGTCGCTTAGAGCGGTAGTTACCTGTTGCCTGGAAAGAGATGTCGTAAGGAAGAATCAGACTGGCCAGCACGCGGGCATCCCAAGAGAAGTTCTCATCGCCCTCGCCCTTAACCACCTGGTCGTAGATATTGTAATTGAATCCATCGAGCTTATAATAGTAGGCATTGACTGTTGTCGTAAGGTCGAGAATACGCCACAGACGGTTCTTGCCAATAATCTCGATACCGGCACTCTGACTCTTTGCAAGGTTCTCGCTTGTTGAGTACATCGTATCGTTTACGTTGTAAGACACACGCTCGATGACATCTGTAGTAGGACGATAGTAAGCACCCACAGACAGAGAATGTTCGTTCCATGTCTTGAGGAAGTTAAGGGTGAACGAGTTTGAGAACTCAGGTGTCAGTTCCGGATTACCGAATGTTACCATAGAAGCGTCGTTGGTGTTCTTGAAGTTGTTCAACTGTCCGCCCCAAGGACGACGCATGCGGCGTGTATAATTGAGCTGTATCTGTGCAGTCTCTGTGATAGGATAGTTAAGGAACAGACTCGGGAACAGTTCAAAATAGTCTTTCTTGAATGGTTCAAAGCGCTTGCTTGGGTCATGCTCCTGCTCGTAGTTGTAGCTCTCGGTGTTCACCTTCCAGTATTCTCCGCGCAATCCTGCCATAACGCCCAGTTTGCCAATCTTTGTATTCACAGTGGCATAGAAGGCATGAATATCCATGTCGTAGATAAAGCGGTTGTAGTAGTCCTTATCTACCTGCATGTTAGCACCGTTCCAACTGTTCTTGTCGCTGTATGACTCCTGTGGAGTGTTCTCACGGGATAGTCGTGCATTATATCCTGCCTCCAACTTCAACTTGTCTGTAATCTGGTTTTCATAGTCAACCCTTGCCTCCCACGATTTGTTGTTAACATGCATAGGACGATACTGGTAGCTGTAGGTGGTAGGCTGAGAACCGTCAATCCATGCCGTACTGTCCTGATACCAGCTTTCGTTGTCGCTCTTCCAATTGTGGAAAGAGAGATTGACAGTAAGCATATTCCTTTCGGCAAACTTATGAATATATCCCAACTCAGCATTATACATGTTCATATCGCCCTCGCCACTGTTCTGACGGTGCATGATATAGCTGTCGGAAAGTGCTCCTACGCTACCATACCTATAAGGTGTCATACTGTTGTTTTCATGCTTGCCGAACATGGCCATGCCGCCGATGCTCAGTTCATCCTTGTCCGTCATATACCATGTCAGTCCGGCACGTGTAAAGAGATTGCCTCCGTCGTTATCGTTCTCACTTTCATAGTTCTGGTAGGTCTGGCTCTTCAGATAGGTCTGCTCGCTCAGTGAACCGCCACCACCCTTACGGGCACGATAGCCAACATTGGCGTATGCGTCCAACTTGCCACTTGAATAGTTGATGTTGCCACCTGTATTCCAACCGCCTTGCGTATCTACACCGGCTCGAAGCGATCCGTAATAGCCTGCCTTGCGGTCTTTTTTCAGAATGATGTTGATGATGCCGGCAGAACCTTCTGCGCTGTATTTAGCACTTGGATTGTCTATGACTTCTATTTTCTCAATGCTCTCGGCAGGTATCTGCTGAAGTATCTCGCCACGGTTTTCAGCTGTAAGTCCGCTTGACTTACCGTTAATCCATACTTCAACACTCGAATTGCCACGCAAAGAAATCTCGCCATCGGTAGTAACCTCTACAGAAGGAATATTCTCAAGCAACTCGCTTACAGAACCGCCAGCTGCCGCCAGCACCTGATCAACAGTAAAGGTCTTGCGGTCAACCTCCAACTTCATCTGCGAACGCTGGCCTGTTACCTTTACTTCCTTCAGCGTCTGCTGGTCTTCAGATATATATATGGCTGTATAATGTGCTGATTTGTTCTTATTCGTAAGGGATATATTACGCGTTGCATTCTTATATCCTACGTAAGATATAATAAGTTTGTAATTGCCAAAAGGAACGTCATCGAGGTGAAAACTACCTTCAGAATCTGTTATCGCACCCCTAACCATTTTCCCTGTCTGCGCATCTGAAAGGCGGATATTTACAAACTGCAATACATCATTAGTCTGCTTATCCAAAACTCTTCCCTTAACTACTCCTTGACCAAAAACTATTATCGTAAGGAGTAACATAAATCCTAATAAAACTAATCTTTTCATAACTATAATAAGACGTCAGAATCGCTTGAAAGTAAAATATACCCTATTAAAATTTTCTTAATTTAACATATAAAAGTCATACATCACATACTAAATGAAAGACGACAATCAAACACGTGTTCATTTATACACCTTGTCTAACAAAAAAAGACCCCGCGGATATTGTCTCCGCAGGGTCCTCGTCTTTAAAAGAAGGCGGCCTCCTACTCTCCCGCATTGCATTGCAGTACCATCGGCGCAACCGGGCTTAACTTCTCTGTTCGGAATGGGAAGAGGTGGAACCCC
>JAZSAV010000021.1:0-3832 GCA_045602085.1 Prevotella sp.
CACATCTACTGTTGACTTGTTCGTTGTAACTGCACAGGATGATGTTAACGGAAACACATGGACATTGGTAGGTAAGACATTCAAGTCTATTACTAAGGAAGATACTCCTTGGGGTGAGTAATCCATCTCCTGGACTGTAACAAAAGAAAGAGTCTCCCTTTTTGGGGAGACTCTTTTTAGGTATACAGCTCTCGGGATTCGGACAAACTGCATTGTGATAGAAGGCCATTATATAGAGCCATTACGCAACTCTCCCTTGACGCGAAGTGTATGTTGGCGTTCCGAGTTGAAACGTAGTCTTACGGATTTGTCGAACCAGCCGAATGTCTGGTCAGTACCGTTGAAGATGACCGTTACCTCTCCCTTCTTACCAGGCAAAACAGCCTCTTTAGTGTAATCTACAGATAAACAATGGCACGAAGGTGTTGCATTGAGTATCACTGCTGGAACTTCTCCTGTATTTGTGAATACAAAGACATGTTTCTTAATTGGGTCGGAGCTCACCACGGTGCCAAAGTCGTGCAGAGTATCAGTAAAGATGACTTCTGCGCTCATCATATTTTTCGACTTCCTTTTATCACCCTCACTATCTCTTCCTTCACCATACTTACACGAAGTGAACAATGTAAGTATGAGAGTAAGTATGGCAAGTACATATCTATGTAGATGCATAGCCAATCAGAATAATTAAAAAAGGTAGCGCCTTGCCGACGCTACCTTAAAATTTAGTTCAAATATTAGAATTCAAATTATTCTGATACCTGAGCAGCACCGTTCACCTGAGTACCATTGTTGGTATAACCTTTACACCATACCATAGCAGGGTTAGCATTAGATGAACCAGAAGACAATACACGGTTGAATGTACCGTTGTTAACAATCTTACCACCGAAGTCTGAGTATGAGCTGTATTCGAATACTGCAGAAGCCTTAGCTGCGATAGTCAAATCACCCTCAACGTCAACAGCTGCATTCTTTTCAACAGTCAACTTAGTGTTTGCCTCATTTGTTAGAATAACATTACCACCAACAGTCAGAGACTTAGCAGTAAGCTGGTTTGCAGCAGTAGCACCCTTCAATGCCTGAACTGTAAGAGTAGCACCCTTAGAGAGAGTAACGTTACCACCAACGGTTACTTGTGCAAGGTTTGTACCATTATTAGAGATTGCAGCGGCACATTCTACAGCGAGGTTTCCACCAATCTTAGTGTCGTTACCGTTGAATGTTACAGAAGCAGCGTTCAATACTGTCAAATCACCACCCAATACAATCTGACCTTCAGTCGCAGGCAAATTGTTCCTGAATACAACAGAAGTAGCATCAGTTGTGTTGATTACGAAATCAACCTCAGCAAGCTTGGCGTACTCATCATAGTCATTCAGCTGATACTCGTGTGTCGAACCTGTTACGAAACGTACGATAGTAGTCTTCATCTTGTCGTTCAATGCATATGCAAGACGGTCACCATTAATCTTAACAGAAGTGTTAACCTCACAGATATAGTCACCACCGTTCATCTTAGGCATATTGTGACCATACTGGCTACCTACGTAGTCTACAAACTGAGAAGCAGCGTTCAATGTTGTTGTACCGTTGCTATTGTAAACACCACTGTTCTCGATGACGCCATTATTAACCATAGCAGCCTGTACGTTTACAGTACCGTCGAGACCGTCTGTTTCATTTCCAGAAGCTTCAATTTCCAAAGAGCCATCATTTACTGTGTTGTCAGCAACCAAAGTGGTATGTTCACCGACAGTAACAGCACCAGCGTTGTTCAATGTAGCTACTGTAGCCTGAATAATGTTGGTAGAAGCTGCATTGTCCAAGTTCAATGCTCCGTTGTTGTTCAAGACACCAAACTTAACGGTAGCGTCATCTACGATGTTCATGGTACCGTTGTTGGTAACAGATTTCTGGAACTCTGCCTTTACATAAGCGTCAACAGTTCCGATTGTCAATTTGGCACCATTCTCAACTGACACCTCTTGCTTGAACAAAATTGAAGATTGTTTATTGGCGTTAGTTCCAGTAGGACGAAGAAGATTTCCTCCATTTGAGTCAATGCCAGCCACTTCAACCACAGCAGCCTGTACACCACAACAAGCATCCTCTATAGTAATTTTACCATCGATGGTCACATTTACTTCATCATTAATCAGCTTGAGTACGAGCTTCTCACCTGCAGGAACAGTAATATTTCCGCCCTGGATGTCCATATCACGGTCAATATAAACAACACCACCCTGTGAAGTAGTATATTCTGAATCATATACAATGTCGTTAATCAACTGGATAGTTGCCTTCTGGTTGGGTGCTGTACTAGCAGCAGCAGCCTGAGTCATTGCCATCTGGAATGTCTCCATATCAACAACATAATATATAGCGGTCTGCAATGGGTTATTCTTATCCAAAACAACATCAACGGTTGTGGATTGACCTCTCTCAACCTTAATAGCACCAGCATTATATACGCAAGATTTACCATCCTTATCAAACAGGACAATCAAAGCGTCTTCAATAGTCTGGGGCAGTGCTGTCATAGCAACATAATATGTTGCGTCTCCGCTAGCATTAGGACTAAAACTGAAGTTCTCAGACAGGTTAGCCATCAAAGAAGTACCAGTCTTAACAGGAGTAGCTTCACTATCCTTAATCAAGGTCAAGTCAGTGGCGTTGATTGCTTGCTCAAGAACAATACCGTTCTTACCATAAATAGCAATCTTCTTAATATTCGTCCAATCATACTCTTTTAAATCACCTGACACAACACCAGATTTAGTTTTGTTCATCAACTTAAGAATAACATTTCCTGTAACAGCATTCAATGTGAAGCCGTTTGCAGTCTGACCACCCTTCAAAGCATCAGCGCCAACATAGAAATGATAATCTGCGACATGCTGCAAAAGTCTGGCAGTTTCACCCTTACTAGCAACATGCATATGATCAAACACGGCAGGAGACTTTGCATAGAGATAACCGGCATTGATGAATGACTCATCATAAGGCATATACATTACATAGTCGCCGCCGAAGATTGTCAAGTTCTCGGTTTTGAAATATGCCTTAGAGGGGTCAGCAACCTTAGAAGACGCTGTAGTGATGGTAGTCTTAAGATTTGTTGCATCCCATCCCCATGCAGTAACATAATCATTTTCGCCAGTTGTTCCCATCTCATCATAATCAGCCTTATTATAGAACACCAGATTTGTCCAACCAACGCACTCGTCATAAACAGGCTTCTTATCCTTTACAGGCACAGCAAAATTTTCAAACAAATAGTTGGTATAAACCTTACCATCTGCAGCCTGACCCTTCCAAGAGAGTCCCACTTTATTAATACTAGGAGCATATACACCCTGGGAAACCTCATTTACCTGAGGCAACCAATTGATATTTCCCAAATTATCATACTGAGCTCTTGTTGTAGCATCATCACCGCGTGTAACGCCAATTGCGAAACCCTCGTCAAGGGTAATCATCTCACCCTCTACACCAGGAACCTCTATCTGCTGGATAAGGTCCTCATTTGTACACGCTGCAAAGGCCAACGATGCAGCAAATACTGTCAATAATTGTTTTTTCATACTATAAAATTAACTAGTTAAACTTTACATCCAATACGGAACATTACCATTCAATATCACTACCAGGACCTTGTACACCTGCGCCACCATCATTGGTGCCAAGAGAACCAGCGAAGCCCTGTTCAACCATTACCTCCAAAACCTCGAGCTCGGGAGCTACATACATTTTTCTTTCCATAATCACTAAAATTTTTTAATTGTTAATAAATAGAACTTTTAATTTGTTAATACTATATTTGTTTGTT
>JAZSAV010000022.1:0-42340 GCA_045602085.1 Prevotella sp.
AAAGCACTACGAGACAAAATCCACCCTCACTACAGAAATTGAATACGAACGATTCAAGGAAGACATATAGAGTGCAGGCAAGAAAATATCCTTTAAAGATGCTTTCCTGCAATACGTGGAGGTCAGACAGCAGTTGGACTTTACAAACAGGGCTAGCGAACTCATCAAGATACACCCTCTGATTCTCCCTGCCTATCAGAAGCTAGGTGCAGATAAAGTCAGAGAACTACGCTACGTCAAGAAAGAGATAGAAAAGGAACTGCTAAAGGTCGATGAACAGAAATCCCAAGACTAGAAGTTGGCCACATTCTTGCACAAGAGCATCCCATGTCCAGACACCGTTAGCTGTACTGTCCTTATAGAAATTCTCCAAGAAGCCTACGCTATGGCAGGAATCGACAAAAAGCCCAAAGCATCCCATATCAGAAAATGGTTTGAATGCCTAAAGACCACAGCACGAATAGACGGGAAATCAACTTCCGTTTACAAGATATACACCCCAAAACTGATAATGCATGAAGATTGAATTACACTACAAGACAGGCGACAGGGTGGCCAACAAGGAATTGAAAGCCACCCTGCAAAGCCTATACGACAAATACCACATACGTGAAAAGGCCAAAGCCACCCACATAACAAGATTTGGATACACCTTCAAAAGGTGCAAGATAAGAAAGGGAAACAAAAGAATAGATGGAATGTAGCTGTACCCCACTCTCCCACCATCTGGATTTTCAGAGAATGACAATTTTTAAAGGACAATCACTTACTGCATATCCCCGAACACACCCTATCCGCAAACGTGGAAAATAGTTCGCGTCCGCTTCAAACTTTTTAGTGCAAACAGTTGCCAAAGTAGAGCATAATCCGTAACTTTGCATTGTTCTTAATCCCTCTTTCGGGATTCCTCTGTTGGCAAGGCTAAAATTCGTGTGTTTTTTGCCCATGATGCAGCCGATATGTGAAATCAAAAGTTCTTTGAAATAAACAGGAGTAAATTTCTGTCTGATATTCAGCTGAATAGAGAACTTTATCCCGATAACACGGCCGTAGCTCTTACGGTATGACCGACACCATGGGCCGTATGCACTCCGACGCACAGTTCGCAGGTTCTTCATCAGTACCCGCTCACGTGGAGATGATGGGATTCCTCGGTATCGGTAACAACCCTATGGTTGGTGCTACCGTTGCTATCGCAGTTGAGGTTTCTCTGGCTCTTAACAAGTAAGAAATAAAGTAAGACACTTTAAATTATAAAGTCCTCACATGTAAATGTGGGGACTTTTTGTATATTGGACAAACAATTAGATTGTCACTTCCTTGACGACCTAAGTATTCCTATCAAAAGCATTATCATCAATAAGACCAAATATATCAAGATAACTTGAGGGATGTTTATCTTAATGTCATATATTGAGACTAACGGAATTGAAGAAAACATTTCAAGGAAAGCATTCTGGAAACCTACTACAATATCCAAGAGCCATACAGAAACTTGACCAACTAAAGGGATATAGGCGGAAAGCAACAAAAATACTGAAAGATACAGAATGATTGTTGTACAAGGAATGACAATATAATTGGCAAACAATGCCAACAAAGGCATATTACCAAAATAATAGATAACTAAAGGCATAGTTCCTAATTGAGCAAGCAAAGAAACGATAGTCATCTGCCAAAACCATCTTGTCACACTGTGTGTCAACTGATATTTGACTGGTACAATATCATTTAGCAGATGATGGAAGCCGACAATGAAGCCTACAGCCATAAAAGACAACTGGAAACCTACATCGTAAATATTGAGAGGATTGACAGCAAGCATGATAATTGCAGCAAAACTCAGTACGTTAAGAGACAGCGGATTTCTGTTTGTCAAACCTACAAGTGTCATTACGCTAAGCATCAATGCCGAGCGGACAACAGAAGGCATCATGCCGACAAGAAATACATATGCCCAAACAGAACAGATGAGTAATATGCTCCCAAAGTATTTATAACGCCTTCTGAAACTAAGGGTTGAAAGCAGCACATAGATTATTCCTAGATGAAGCCCAGACAAGGCAAGTACATGGGAGACACCAGAGAAACTATAAACGTCACGCAGTTTGGCAGAAACACTACTCTTATCACCCAATGACATTGCAGAAACGATAGCGTAGGTATCTTCATTTATATCGAATAACCTTAGTTCCGAAAGCAAGTTAGAGCGGAGTTTCAAAGCCAACAAACGTGCACGCTGAAGAATTGACAGGTGCAACAGACTTATATCTGCATAACTCCATTTTGTCTTATAGATAAAAGTCTGGGCAACAATTCCATGATTGAGCAAATAGGAAGCATAGTCAAAATCAGAAATATAGTAATTTGACGGTCGTTTGAGTTCTGAGACAAATGTCATTCCGGTATTGACAGTCAAAGAAATATGGTTGTTGGTTATTGAGTCTTTTAGCAGATGAACACGGACAGTCTTACCTGTCAATAGCCCTTCAGTGAGAATAATATCAAAAACAATGGTCTTGCCACGCTCTACAGGCATCGACGAGACAACGCCTTTATAAGTATTTTCTCCTTTAGGCAGATCTACATGTTTACTATCGTCTGCAATATGACCGGATATCACTCCTGTCAAGAATATTGAAAGTAAAATAAAAACTGTCTGTAAATATCTTCTTTTAGGAAATAGAAAGCATAAAAAAACAAAAAGAACTAAGATAAAGACGATATAAGCAAGATTGAGAAAACCATAGAACATTCCGCCGGCCAGAATACCCATAATGAGCATTACCGCTACAGGAAACAATGGGGAGAGTTCGAATATACGCATCCTTATCATGGATACAAAAATAATAAAAAAACGCGAAGTAACAAATACCTCGCGTTCTTTAATATATAAGAATTAATCAATGCTTAGAATGCGGCAGACTCAATCCATCCGTAAACGCAGCTGCATACTCCGAATGCAACGATACCTGCTGTACAGAGGGCAAGTGCCAAACGGCTGTTGCAATCGCTCTTGAATGTAGGAAGCGGGTTGTTTGTTGGAGTAATGTACATTGCCTTGACAATAAGCAGGTAGTAGTAAAGACTGGCTACGGTATTGATAAGTGCAACGAAAAGCACTACGTATGCCCATACACTGCCACTCTGAGCTGCTGCCATGAACACGAAGAACTTACTGAACATACCTGCGAATGGAGGAATACCTGCAAGAGAGAACAATGCAAGGGTCATCAAGAATGAAAGCTTAGGATTGGTCTGATAGAAACCATTGTAGCTTTCCATCTGTGTTGTGCCATTGTTGTTCTGCTCAACAAGGTTGATGACAGTGAACACAGCCATATTAGCCACAACATATACTAGTACATAGTATGTCAATGCAGCCATACCCATCTGATTAGCACCAACTACTGCAAGCATGATGTAACCAGCCTGTGAGATTGAACTGAACGCCATGAAGCGCTTGAGTTCTTTCTGACGAAGAGCAAAGAGGTTGGCAATGGTAATGCTCAATACAATTACGATGTAAAGCATCACTGTCCAATACTCTATCATTGGGGCAAAAACCTTGACGAGGATAATCATCGCAGTAAATGCTGCAGCACCCTTAGAAATAACACTCAGATAACCAGTAACTGCTGTTGGGGCACCCTGATATGTATCTGCTGTCCAGAAGTGGAATGGAACGAGAGAAATCTTGAAACCAAGACCACTGAAGAAGAATACCAAGCCCATGATTGTGAGAGGACTGGTGGTAAGGCGAGCAACTACATCGTCGAAGTAGAGTGTTCCTGTAGCAGCATAGATGAATGAAATACCATAGAGCATCACACCGCTTGAGAATGTCGCAGTAAGGATATACTTGGCAGCACCTTCAGCCGACTGCTTGCGCATCTTGTCGAATGCTACAAGACATGCCATTGGCACAGATGCCATTTCAAGTCCGAGGAAGAACATCAGGAAGTGACCTGACGACATCATCATGTACATACCAAGGAGTGTAGAGATAACAAGCATATAGAACTCGCCTTCCTTATTCTTTACATCATCACGCTGCAGCCATGACTGTGACATCACAACTACAATAAGTGTGCCTGCTGTAAGAATGAGTTTCATCACGTTAGCAGCTGCCGAACTTACATAGAGTCCGCCAAAGGCAGAAGCAGGTTCAGCAAGAGCACATGGTGCAATCTGACCGAGAAGGAGCAAGCCTGTAAGACCGTAAAGAATCTCATGCTTCTTTGCATTGTTCTTCAATGCAAAGTCAGCAATGAAGACTACTATCAGGATAGCCATCAATGTGGCTTCCGGTATCATATTTAGAAATTGACTGTAATCCATAATATAATGCTTAATTTTTAATGCTTAATGATTAATTATTAAAAATGACATTGAGGATTGGTTCTACGCCTGTATCGATGATGTTGCTTACCCACCATGGAGTGAGACCGAGGATAGCAACACTGGCGATAAGACAGCATACAGAGAAACGCTCATCCCATGTGGCATCAGTCAACTCAAGATGATGTGGGTCCTGAACTCCCTGGAAGAGAATCTTACCAACAACACGGAGAATATAAACGGCGGTCACAACGATTGATGTACAAGCAATGATTGTACATGTACGGTGGAACACGTCTGCATTCTCGAATGAGCCTACGAATATCTTCATCTCTGCGATAAAGCCTGAGAAACCTGGCAAACCAAGGTTAGCAAGACCTGCTATTACATATCCGCATGCAAGGAATGGCATAATCTTCATCAAACCACCCATAAGGCGTACGTCACGAGTATGTGTACGTCCGTAAATCATACCGATGAGGGCAAAGAAGAGAGCTGTCATAAGACCGTGAGAAAGCATCTGGAGGATAGCACCTGTACATGCTGTCTTGGTCATCATAAGCAGTGCGAAAAGAACGAGTCCGCAGTGAGAAACTGAAGAGTATGCGTTGATATACTTCAAGTCAGTCTGTACACAAGCAGAGAATGCACCATAAACTACAGATATTGTTGTAAGGATAAGGAATATCCAAGACAACTCCTGAGCTGCTGATGGCAACAGATACATTGCAACACGGAAACAGCCATAACCTCCGAGCTTCATCAATACACCGGCATGGAGCATTGACACCGCAGTTGGAGCTGATGCATGACCGTCAGGTGACCATGTGTGGAATGGGAAGAGAGCACCGAGAACACCGAAACCGATGAAGATGAATGGGAACAATACGTTCTGCACCTCACCTGGTATGTTGTTCATTGCAGCAATCTCATTTACATTCATTGTTGTTGCTCCACTGAAGAAGTAGATACCAAGAATACCGATGATGAGAAGAGCAGAACCTCCCATAAGCATCAAGGTAAGCTTCATGGCTGCATACTCCTTGTTACCACTACCCCATACACCGATAAGCAGGTACATTGGAATAAGGGCAACCTCATAGAACATAAACATTGTGAACAGGTCGGTACAGATAAAGAATCCGTAAACACCAGTAGAGAGCAATGTGAACCAAAGGAAATACTCCTTGGTCATTGGCTTCAGCTGCCATGACGCGAAAGTACCAGTAAAGACAATGATACTTGAAAGAAGCAACATCACAACCGATATACCGTCAACACCTACTGAGTAGGCAATATTCAGCGGTTCAAACCATACAATGCTGTCGGTAAAGACCATAGCGTCGGTATTACCTGCAGCACGCAATTGCATGAAATCCCATGTCAGCCATGCTGAGAGGCCCAACAGCAATGTTGAGCCAACCACCATCACACCGCGCACCTGTTTAAGATTGCGGGCGATCCAGAGACCGAGCAACATCAGGGCTGGGATTACTACGAATAGACTTAATATATTCATATTTTAAAATGATTTATTTTTTAAGTTGACGAGTTAACGAGTTGACAAGTTGACAAGTTATTACAATTAATCTCTCATCCCTCATCACTCATACCTCACCTCATATAAATTATTAAATTGCAAGTAATACGAGAGTAAGTGCTATAGCACCTGTGATAAACCATACTGCATAGTGGCGTACGTCACCGCTCTGCCATGGACGGATGCTCTCACCTGCCTCATTGCTACCCCATGCGATGAAATCGAATGTACCATCAATCACATGACGGTCGAACCATGCGATAGGTGTAGAGATGCAACGGAAGATAATCTTATGTGTTACATACTGATAAACCTCATCCATATAGAAACGCTTGTAAGCAGCACGATGAAGACGTGGGAATGTCTTGTAAAGCTTGTCAGCAATAGGCTGCTCGTCATTCTTATATATATAAGTAGCAAGACAGATGCTGATTATAGCAATTATTGTACTTGTCAATGCAATCTGCAAGTCGAAGTGGATTGTATAATCAGTTCCATTAGCAGTAACGAAGCTACCGAAGCTGCCGCCCCAATTCAAGAAACCTCCGAGTGTTGTATAGATACCTACGCCAACAGTAATAAGACAGAGGAATATCAGAGGGAAGGTCATTGTCCATGGACCTTCGTGTGGAGTATGATGAGCATGCAGTTCCTTGTTCTCTGTACCCCAGAAGATACCATAGTAAAGACGGAACATATAGAATGCTGTCATAGCTGCAACACCTGTCATAATCCAACCAACTACAGGGCTGTATGCAAAGCATGCTGTGATAATCTCATCCTTTGAACTGAAACCAGAGAAGAATGGAATACCTGCGATTGCAAGACATGAGATGAGGAATGTTGCATGTGTGATAGGCATATACTTGCGAAGACCGCCCATAGCCGACATCTCGTTAGAGTGTACTGCATGGATGATGCAACCAGCACCGAGGAACAGACATGCCTTGAACATGGCATGTGTGAACAGGTGGAACATAGATGCCATATAGCCAAGTGAACCATGGTGGTCGATGATATGACCATCGTGACCAGGCAGACAAACACCGAGAGCTACCATCATGAATGCAATCTGAGAGATTGTTGAGAAGGCAAGCACACGCTTGATGTCGGTCTGAGCACATGCTACAGCTGCAGCATAGAATGCAGTGAACACACCTACCCAAACAACAATGCTCATGTGACCACCGGCATACTCAATCCACAATGGGAAGAGACGTGCTATCTGGAATACACCGGCAACAACCATCGTTGCAGCGTGGATAAGTGCAGAAACTGGGGTTGGACCCTCCATGGCATCTGGCAACCAGATGTGAAGCGGGAACATGGCACTCTTACCAGCACCACCGATGAACATAAGAACAAGGGCTGTTGGCAAGATGAAACCACCTGCAGCAACTGCCTTGGCTGCATCAGCAGCAATGAATGGTACTGCACCGTCTGACATCTGAAGGTTGTTTACAAACGAGAAGCTGAAAGAACCTGTATAGTAACCGAAGATAAGGATACCAACAAGGAAGAACATATCGGCAAAACGTGTAACGATAAACGCCTTCTTTGAAGCTGAAACGGCAGATGCCAAAGGATAATAGAAGCCGATGAGGAGGTATGAGCTAACACCCACAAGCTCCCAGAACATGTACATCTGGAAGATGTTTGTAGCCACTACCAAGCCAAGCATTGACATTGTAAAGAGTGAAAGGAAAGCATAATAGCGCTGGAAACCTTTCTCACCATGCATATAACCGAAAGAATAGATATGAACCATGAGGCTGACCGTAGAGATAACGATGAGCATCATTACAGATATTGGGTCAAGCATGATACCAAGATCGAAGTTCAAACTACCCATTGGCAACCATGTAAAGTTGTAAGGTACGATTGTTGCAAATGCACCATCAGCACAACGGTCGGCTGTGAAATAGCTGAACGCAGTCATATAAGAGAGCACAGTAACAAGTCCCAAAGAGGTTGTACCGATAAGACCGGCTGCCTTATGCGACATCTTCATTCCAGCCAATCCCAAAATCAAGAATGAGATGAATGGAAGAAGAAGAATCCATATTGTTAAACTATAATCCATAACTCAAATTAAAATTTCATGTTTTCAATACTGTTCACCTGATCGCTCTTGAAGTTACGGTAAACATTAATAATTATCGCAATGGCAACTGCACTCTCTGCAGCACTGATTCCTATTGAGAACAAGGTCATGAAGAAACCCTCAAACTCACCAGGGAACAGCAAACGGTTGAAAGCAGCAAAGTTGATATCAACGGCATTAAGTACAAGCTCAACAGAGATGAGCATGGCAATCAGATTGCGACGTGTTACGAAACCGAACACACCGATGAAGAACAGAAGTGCACTAAGCACGAAATAACATTCAACTGGTACCATAATTATTTATCCTCCTCTTTTCTTGCAACAATAATACCACCGATAATACAAGCGAGAAGGAAAACTGAGATGAACTCGAATGGGAGTACATACTGATACTTCTCACTGCCAAGCAGAGAATGACCGATAACGCTCATCGGCACTTCGGTATCTGCAACTGTACATGCCTTGCTGATGAATTCGTTCTTAAGAAGAACAAGGCTTACAACTACAAATCCTACAAGTGAAATCAATGCACCGCTGATAGCACGACTACCCTTAACGCGCTCAACGAGACCTTGAAGGGTACGCTTGCTTACCAATTGGATGGCAAAGATATAAATCATAGTTACACCACCTGCATAGACGCTAATCTGAGCTGCGCCAAGGTATGTGTAATCGAGCAGGAAGTAAAGACCTGCTACACCGAAGAGAACAAACAACATGAATGTGGCTGCTCTCATGATTCTTGTTGTTGTAACACACATCACGGCTGAACCGAGGATGACAACAGCAAGAATAGCAAACATTACTAAATTAGCCATAGTCTATTACTTCGTTTTTGTGTTAAACTTACCGATTTCTAATGGAGCGCCTCCGTCGATAAGGTTAGGCAGCGAACCGCCCTTATAGTTCTCCTTATCAAGATGAAGCACCAGCGCATCACGTGTGAATGTACTGTTCTCGAAATCGTTTGTAAACTCAATCGCATCAAAGTTGCAGGCATTAGTACAAAGTTGGCAGAACATACAATCGCCAAGGTTATACTGATAATCTACAAGATTCTTCTTTTTCTTTCCTGTCTCAGCGTCGGTAAGCATCTCTGAAATAATCTTGATACTTCCGTTAGGACAAGTCTTCTCGCACAATGTACATGCTGTACACTTGTGGCTACCGTCCTCATTACGCTTAAATACAAGACGACCACGATGGCGCTTTGCCACATGCAAGGTGGTCTTTCTGTTCTCAGGATACTGCTCTGTTGACTTTGCTGTAAAATATTCTGTAAGAGTAACCTTCAGACCAGTGCAAAGTGTTTTCACTCCTGAGACCAGACCTCCGAAATATGAATTGTTATTTTCCATTAATTCCTAATTCGTAAATCGTAATTCTTAATTATTAAAAGTGCCAACCCATTGCCACAACAACAGTCATGATAACGAGATTGATAAGTGCCAGAGGCATAAGGTATTTCCACTCAAGCTTCAATATCTGGTCGATACGCAGACGTGGGAATGTCCAACGAACCCACATAAGCAACCAAACAACCAAGAATGTCTTACCCATGAACCATACTATACCAGGGATATAGTTCAACAAGTTGTCAACAGCATCTACACCGATGTTAAAAGGTGCCCATCCGCCGAGGAATACTGTTGAAGCAATTCCTGAGATAACAAAGAGGTTAAGGTATTCAGCAAGATAGTAGAAACCGAATCCCATACCAGAATACTCTGTATGATAACCAGCTGTAAGCTCACTCTCAGCCTCAGCCAAGTCGAAAGGACCACGGTTAGCCTCAGCGTTACCAGCAATAAGGAATGTTATAAAGGCTATCCATGCAGGAATATGTCCCTGGAAGATAAGCCAGTTCCATGCACCTGTCTGTGCCTCAACAATTCCGCTTATCTGCATTGTACCTGTAAGGATAACGGCTGTGATAAGACAAAGACAGAGAGACATTTCATAAGAAATCATCTGTACAGCGCCACGCATAGCTGACACCACAGAATACTTGTTGTTAGAACCCCAACCTGCGAGGAACACACCAACAACACCTATACTTGATACTGCTGTAAGAAGGAACAGACCTACGTTGAAGTCGAGCACTACGGCACCATTGTTCCAAGGCAGGAAAGAGAATGTTCCCACAGATGCTGCGATTACAAGAACCGGAGCAAGAAGATAAAGGAACTTATCGGCTTTGTCAACGAAGAAGATTTCCTTGATAAGCATCTTCAAAACGTCAGCAAAGACCTGCAGCACACCCCATGGACCTACACGCATAGGACCAATACGGCACTGGAAGTAGGCACACACCTTACGCTCCATGAATATCAGTACAATGGCAATCAGTGCATAGCCCACGAGGAGCATCACTCCAACCAATATACATTCAATGAGTATCGACCAGAAATCCCCTAAGCCAAGTGTCTGGCGGAGGAAATTGTCGAACCATGTTGTTACTATTGAAAAATCGAACATAATGATGTTTAATTATTTTTTATTAAAAACTTATCGGTCAATATCTGGGATTACGAAATCGACAGCAGCACATGTTGTAACAAGGTCTGCAATCTTCTGTCCTCTCAGCATTGGGTCAAGTGCACCAACTAATGAAAGACCCATTGGACGCATCTTCAAGCGCCATGGACTCTTGTCACCCTTAGAGTCGATATATACTCCGAACTCACCGCTGGCACCTTCAACAGAGAAATACCACTGTCCTTCCGGAACCTTGATGATTGGCTTCTGCTTAACGTAGAAGTCACCTTCTGGAATATTGTCGATAAGCTGTTCGATGATACTGAGACTCTGGTACATTTCCTTAATATGAATAAGGTAACGGTCCATAGAATCGCAACCGGTCATTGTTATCTGCTCCCACTCTACCTTGTCATACATATCGTATGGATGGTTCTTGCGGACATCATTAGCCCAACCAGATGCACGTCCGGCAGGACCTGTAACAGCATAGTTGATGCAGTTTGCCATATCCATAATACCAACCTTCTCGAAACGGTTATGGGTAATAACGTTATCACCGAAGACATCCATGTATTCCTTAATCATAGGCTTCATGTATGCCACGAGCTTCTTAACGTTTGTCACGAAGTTCGGATCGATATCATCCTGAAGACCACCTATTCTATAATAGTTCTGAATCAGTCGTCCGCCAGTAGTCTCCTCCATAACATTCAGCACGTGCTCACGGTCACGCATGCAATAGAGGAACGCTGTAAGAGCACCGAGGTCCTGAGCGCAGCAACCGCAGTAAAGCAAGTGTGAATCAAGACGCTGCAACTCATCCATGATGGTACGGATATACTTGATGCGGTCTGTAAGTTCAACACCCATTGCCTCCTCAACAACGCCTACAAGTGCATGGCGATGCATCATGGCAGAAAGATAGTTCAAGCGGTCTGTAAGTGCAAGTGTCTGAGGATATGTATATTCCTCACACATCTTCTCAATACCACGATGAATATATCCGAGATGAGGATAGATACGCTTAACGGTCTCGCCGTCAACAACAGTCTGCAAACGAAGCACACCGTGGGTTGATGGATGCTGAGGACCGATATTTATAACGTACTCATCATCAGTAAACAGTTTGTTCTGCTTGCAAACGAGATTGCCATCTGCATCAAGAGAATACTCGCAACCATATTCTGGTTCTACATCATCTTCAAGTGTGTAAGAATCATTGAACTTCCAATCCTTACGGAATGGGTATCCCTTGAAGTCGTTACGAAGGTAAAGACGACGCATGTCTGGATGACCAAGGAACTTAATACCATAGAAGTCGAACACCTCGCGCTCAAGAAGGTCGGCAACCTTCCAAAGATTGCAAACGGTTGGTATTACATAATCAGACTCACCTACCTGCTTTGCAATCATCTTGACGCTTGTACGCTCATGGTTATCTGTATTCTCAAGAATATAGATACAGCCGAGACCTTCTTCGCCGAAATCTTCTCCGATGATAGTTACAAGATAATCGAAATGCTTCTTATCCTTAAGGTTTGCCATCTCAGCGGCAAACTTGTCAAATTCAAATACAAGATTATTCAGTTTCATTTGCCTTCCTCCTGTTCTTTTTTAAGTTCCTCAACAAATTCCTCTGGAACATTTGTCACAACAAGCGGTTTCTTCCATCCTGAAGCAATTGCCTCATTTGACAAACCGAGTTCACGCTCTTCTTTGGTTTGCTTATGGTTGGCACCTCCGATAAACTTCTCAATCTTAACCTTGCGCTGCAACTGCATCATACCATAGAGGATTGCCTCCGGACGTGGAGGGCATCCTGGAACGTACACATCTACAGGCACAATCTCTTCGATACCCTTAACAACGTTGTAGCTTGACTTGAACGGACCACCAGAGATGGTACATCCACCAACAGCAACAACATACTTAGGTTCAGCCATTTCGTCATAAAGACGCTTGAAGGCAGGTGCCATCTTGTGTGTAATTGTACCTGCCACCATAATGAGGTCGGCCTGACGTGGAGAGTTACGAGTTACCTCAAATCCGAAACGAGAGAAGTCGTAACGTGCACATCCCACAGACATGAACTCAATACCGCAACAGCTTGTACCAAAGGTTAGAGACCACAATGAGTTTGAACGTCCCCAGTTAATCAGTTGGTCGAGATTACCAAGAACCAGATTTACACCACCCTCATTAAGTTCATCAAGCAACTTTTCGAGAGACTCATTGTCTTTGAATTCCTCATAAGGAATACTCTTGATTGACGGCTTCTTTATTTCCATTCCAATGCTCCTTTCCGCCATGCGTAAGCAAGGCCAAATACCAGTACTAACAAGAAGAATCCGATGCTAAGCAATGCCATAACACCGAAATCCTTTACAACTACCGCCCATGGATACAGGAATACTGTTTCCACGTCGAACACGAGAAATAGAATTGCGAACAGGTAGTAACCTACTGACATTGGCAACCAAGATGAACCGCGTGTTGGAATACCACACTCGAAAGGCTCACCCTTTACCTTGTTGTAGGAGCGCGGACCAATGAGTTTCGCGATTGCATAGGCCGCCACTACCAGCACAATAGCCGTTATCAAAACGGTAATAAACAAGATAAAATACATAAAAATATTATAATATTACAAATTTGTACGTTACAAAGCGACTGCAAAGGTAGTAAAAATATTGCAAAGGAATGCTATAAATTCTAAAATATTCTGCAAAGAAGTGCACTTTTCACACTTAATCTTTATGGTATTGGATAAGTCCGGCCATAGGACTACGTAAAATCTCTCCTACCACATAGCCTTCCGACTCTGCTGCTTCTTTAAAAAGTTCTTTATAAAAATACGCCATACTTCCTACAGCATTGATAGGCAAATCAGTTCGTCCGTACTGCTGTATATTACGCTTGAAAAAATCCCTAAAATTAAGAACAACCAGTTCTCTTAACTCACGGCATTCCAAATGCTTACAAATAAACATTGAAGTAGATGCTAAGAACCTGTTAGCTAATGGTTCACGATAAACACGACGAACAACATCCGACATTGTTATTTGCTCAGAATCCAAATATTGTTTACACAAATCTGAAGGCAAACCACCCTTGAACATCTTATTGAAAAAATGTTTACCCAAGACAGCACCACTACCCTCATCACCTAAAATATAGCCCAGCGGCGGAGTGTTCTTAACAATTTCCTTACCATTGTACAGACATGAATTAGCACCAGTGCCCAAGATACAGGCTATTCCTTCACGACTACCGCACAAGGCCCTTGCTGCACCTAAAAGGTCTCCGTGAACTTCTATTGTGTTAACCTCTGGGAACAAGGAACTTATTACATCGTTCACAATAGGAGACGCCTCCTTAGTACAACCACTTCCATAGAAACAGATCTTGTTTATTTCACCTTTATCCAAACATGGCAAAAGTTCATTTGCAAGGACTCCGCATATCACATCCTTAGATTGATGAAAAGGGTTAATGCCTTGTGTTTTACATCCAACCGTTTGGCCATCTTCACGGACAAGACACCAATCTGTTTTCGTGCTACCGCTATCTGCTATTAATATCATAATTTAAAATGCTGCTAATCATTAATAAGTGTTCAATTTGCAAAATTAATAAAAATTCAACAATATAAATTTGCTAATTGGATTAAAATTCTTAATTTTGCATATATAATAATATATATGAGCATGAACAATACATACATTGTCGGTCCATGTGTAATTGAATCGGCCGAACTACTAGATATTATTGCGAAAGAAATTGAGAGTATCAACCGCGAATTGGGCATAGATATTATTTTCAAGGCTTCATTTGACAAGGCCAACCGTACATCCATAAGTTCATTCCGAGGTCCAGGTATGGAGAAGGGGTTGATAATGTTGGATAGCATAAAAAAGAAATATAATCTAAGAATACTGACAGACATACACGAAAGTTGGCAAGCTGCTCCCGTTGCTGAAGTTGCGGATGTGATACAGATACCTGCTTTTTTGTGCAGACAGACAGACTTACTTGTATCTGCAGCTAAAACAGGACGTATCGTAAACATAAAGAAGGCCCAATTTTTAAGTGGCAATGACATGATTTACCCTGTTGAAAAAGCGAAAGAAGCTGGAGCAAAGGAAGTTTGGCTTACAGAAAGAGGCAACACCATGGGGTATAATAATCTTGTTGTTGATTTCAGGAATATTGACGACATGCTTAACATTGTACCTACAGTCATTATGGACTGTACTCATAGTGTTCAGAGACCAGGCATAGGAGGCAAGACTGGAGGTGACAGGAAATTTGTACCAGCGATGGCAAAGGCTGCCAAAGCATTCGGCGCGACAGGCTATTTCTTTGAAGTCCACCCAGACCCGGACAAAGGATTGAGCGACGCTGCAAACATGTTGGATTTGAAGAATCTCAAGAATGTCATAAATAGCATCATCTAATGTATGGAAACAAGAAAATATGCTATACAATGTATTAAGGACGAGGCACAAGCACTACTCGACCTAATACCACAGATAGATGAAAATTTTGACAGTGCTGTAGAACTGATATATAACTGCAAAGGCAAAGTCATTGTCACCGGTGTCGGGAAAAGCGGACATATCGGTGCAAAAATTGCAGCAACATTATCAAGTACAGGAACCCCGGCTTTCTATATAAATCCATTAGATGTTTTTCATGGCGACCTTGGGGTTATGACCAAAGATGATGTTGTGCTTGCCATATCCAATTCAGGGCAGACCGACGAATTGCTCAGATTTATCCCTATGGTGTTGCACATGAGCATCCCCATCATTGGCATGAGCGGCAATTCAAAGTCTTTATTGGCAAAGTATTCCACATGCCATATTAACATTAAGGTAAGCAAAGAGGCATGTCCGCTAAACTTGGCGCCGACAAGCAGTACGACAGCCACATTGGCGATGGGTGACGCGCTGGCTGTTGCCTTAATGGAGATGCGAAATTTCCAGCCACAAGATTTTGCGCAGTTCCATCCAGGTGGTGAATTGGGAAAACGCTTACTGACAACAGCACAGGATGTAATGCACACTCAGAACATGCCTGTCATATCTCCTGACATGAACTTGGGAGAAGCCATTATTCTTGTTAGTAAAGGCAAGTTAGGACTTGGCGTTGCCATTGAAAATGGTGTAATAGTAGGTTTGATTACCGACGGTGACATAAGACGCGCCATGGAAAAATGGCAAGCACAATTCTTCAACAAGAAAGTGGAAGACATCATGACAAGGACTCCAAAAACCGTTGAGTGCCACACCAAAATATCTGAGATACAAAAAATTATGAATAAGAATAAGATACATAGTGTTTTAGTCACTGACGAAGCAAAGCACTTGCTCGGTGTCGTGGATCATTATTCTTGTATGTTTTAATATAGTTTACAATGAGATTAGTTAATTATTTCATATTACTTCTTTTATTTTTCCTACCGACAAAAGTCGTTTCACAGTACCAATTCAAAACATTAGATTCGGGCAATGGCTTGAATTGCAGTCAAATAAACTGCATATACAAAGACAGCAGAGGGTACATGTGGTTTGGAACACCCGCCGGACTATACAGATATGACGGTTACACATTCAAGAATTTCCAATGTGATTCTCAAGACGGGACCTCTTTGCCTGACAGTTATATCAAATCTATAATTGAATCACCCGACGGGAACTTATGGATTGAAACGGCGTCAGGTTTATGCATATACCAGCCTATAACAGAGACTTTTGAAAGAGACATGAGTCATGTCTTCAGCAAGATGGGTATTAACGGGATTCCGTATCTTACATTTTTCGACTCCAATGATAATCTTTGGGTAGCTATTGCCAACGAGGGTGTATTTGCCTATAATTTGCAGCAACAGCTTTTATATGATGACTTTACTTTTGCAAACGAAGCTAATGGAATTCCTCAAGGTCACATCTGCGACATGACAGAATGCAAGGACGGAGTTGTTCTTGTTTATGATAACGGACGACTTGTCTGCTGCAACATTAACACTCAAAAACATACACAATGGATTGCAAATGACATTGCAAACCAGAAGATTTTAAATAACAAGCAACTGAAAGCCTTTACCGACCAGATGGACAATATCTGGATATACGGACAAGGCGCACTGATGGTGTATAACAAAAATACAGGTATATGGAACAAGAACATTGGAAATACACTGGGATTAACTGATGCAAGTTCTGACAATACTATAAATGAAATAAGCGGAGACAGGCAGGGTAATATATGGCTTGCTACAGACAAGACCGGTCTTATCAGAACAAAGGTCAACTCCCTGTCTTTTGAAAACATAATCCTTATGAACAACGCAAGGGAGTATCGTGACATAAAATGTATTCAGAGCGTTTATGTAGATGATACGGACTTGCTGTGGGTTGGAACAGAGAAAGCAGGTGTCGCATATTATGGCAAAGACATTTATAAGTTCCAATCGTTCAGGAATGGCGATATTACCGCCATCACACAAGACAAAGACGGAAACATCTGGTATGGAACCAACAACCAAGGAGTAATTGGCTATAATGGCAAATTGGCAAGCAGTAAGGTTACTGCCATGACAACTACACCAGACGGCAGCATTTGGGTTGGTTCCAAACAGAATGGACTGACAAGGATAAAAGATGGAGAATCTGAAATCTATTCTGTCGCAAAAGATAGTTTGCGTACAATCATAAACGACCAGGTTAAGGATTTATGCACAGACAAAACAGGCAATTTATGGATTGCCACAAGTGGAGGTCTGCAAATATTCAACTATAAGCTTAATACATTCTCTACTTATACACAAGAGAACAAGAAAATAAGTACAAACAATATCACTACCCTATTCTACGGCAAAGGCAATAATCTATATATAGGAACAGGTGAAGGTCTGATAATAATGAACCTGTCATCTACCGATAAGATTGTACTTACAGGAAACAGGTCTAACCTAAAGAAATTTACAAACAACTATATCACACAAGTATTTGAAGATTCAAGAGGATTGATATGGATTGGTACAAGAGAAGGACTGAATATCCTAAACAGTGAGACTGACGCATTAGACCATCTTACAATAAAAGACGGTTTATGCAACAACAGCATCAACGGCATCGCTGAAGACAACAATAAAAACATTTGGATTACAACAAGCAACGGCATAAGCCGAGTTGTTGTGCAACGCAATCATGAAGAAGGAACATTCAACTATGGTCTGTACAATTATGACAAGTCGGACGGACTGCAAAGTAATGAGTTTAATCCAGGTGCAATATTAACGAATCAAAAAGGGGAAGTAATTTTCGGTGGTTTGTCAGGAGTTGACTGGATACGAACTGAATCAAGAACAAGCAAGGAAGCATTGCCAAAGGTTATGCTGACCCAATTGTTTATTAATGAAGAAGAAATACAAACCGGAAACGCATATAAAGATAGGATAATCCTACCACAAGCATTAAATGAAAGCAGGCATATAAAACTTGACAACAGTCAAAATTCATTTACAATAAAATTTGCTGCAGGAAACTACAATCATAGCGAACGTCTGCAGTTCATGTACTGGATGGAGGGTTTGGACACTAACTGGAAAAACGGTGACGCCCTAACCCATGGAGTTACATTCCACAACCTTGAAACCGGTGAGTACATATTACATGTTAAAGCTATTAGCGCAGACGGCAGTGTAAGCAACCAAGAACGTACTTTAATAATCACGATACTTCCGCCATGGTGGTTGTCATGGTGGATGCTTTGCATATATGCCATTACCATACTAATTATCATATTCTTATGGCGTTATGGCATTAAAAAGATTAAATATATATGGTCTAAAAAGAAAACCATCATTAACGAATTGCACAATCAGCGTGAAGAAATCAAGGCTGCCAGCGAGGACCTTCGTCAACCAATGGCACGAATGACATCTATAATCAGTAATCTTTCTGAAAAAGAAAAAACCTTGGAAGGCAAAGAGCAATTAAACTCTATGCATTTTCAGATGCTACAGATTATCACGCGTCTTTCAGAAATGCAGATGGCATTGGAAAATCCAGAAAGCAAGGCCAACGAGTCAGCTGTCAACAGATTGCAACTAAA
Organism: Prevotella sp.; assembly: GCA_045602085.1. GTDB lineage: Bacteria > Bacteroidota > Bacteroidia > Bacteroidales > Bacteroidaceae > Prevotella. The sequence goes on from JAZSAV010000022.1 coordinate 18,590, forward strand.
TGACAATGGCATCGTATGCTTGCCTAATTCTGGTACTGAAGAACTTACGGCAGAAATCAGACAAAGAAACCATGATGCATTAACGATGAAATATACCGTAATGATTATTGATAACAATGACGAATTCCTCAAATTCATTATGGCTCATCTACATGGCATCTACGATACTCACGGCTACAATGACATAACAAAAGCTATACAGGATATAGAGGTTTTGAAAACTGATATTATACTATGTAAACAAGACATGCCTAAGATAACAGGTAGTGAACTTTGCAATAGAATAAAGACACACCCAAGCACGGAAGACATCAAGTTTGTGCTAATGACCGACAGTGTGCTTACACCACAAGACATGCAGGGAATGAACATTACATTATCTGCTGACGACTATCTGGCAAAGCCGTTTAACATCCAAGAGGCAGTTATAAGACTGAACAAATTATTAGGAATAGAAACAACGGAAAGTTCAACTGGCTTGATTGAAGGAGAAGAAACAAGACGCCTGGAAAGTCTGAACTCAAGCATGACAACTGCCACAACATCATATACGAATGACCTGGATTTGGACACAGCAGAACCTATTGAGAATCAGGCAACCAATAACGTACCGGCCGTATCCTCTGATTATAAGCCAGAAGAATTATTTATAGAATATAATATGAGTGACATCAGGGATCAGCAACTGATGCAAAACGTTGAGCAGTATGTATTACACAATATGAGTCGCGGGCAAATCAATCTTGAGGATATGGCTGCAGCTATGGGAATGGGGCGCGTACCGTTCTTCCACAAGATAAAAGGAATAACAGGCAAGACTCCTGTAGTATTAGTTAAGGAACTGCGCTTAAAGCATGCATGCATAATGCTTGAGAAGACAGATTTGAACCTTAGCGAACTCGCAAACAATATCGGTTTGCTGACAGCAGAGAACTTCATAAACATATTTAAGGATAGATTCGGCATATCTCCGTCTGAATACAGAATGAGACATCGAAAGGGAGAACAATGAGACTTACAATATTAATTGCCTTCATCCTGGTTTGTATTGGCAGAAGCCATGCGCAAACCAGTGACTCTATTATAGTAAACATTCTTGAGAAAAACAATATCATATTCAGCAAGAATAATAGCGTTACACTATTATATAGCGGTCAGGAGAAGTTTGACGATATGTTCTGCGCCATCAGACAGGCAAAGAGCAGCATACATCTAGAGTATTTCAACTTCCGCAATGATTCAATCGCGTTTAAACTCTTTGACCTGCTCAAAAAGAAAGCAGCTGAAGGAGTAGAAGTCAGAGCCTTATTTGATGGATTTGGCAATGACTCAAACAATCAGCCATTAAAGAAAAAACATATAAAGCAATTAAGAGAAGACGGAATTGAGATATACGAATTTGACCCTGTCCGTTTTCCTTGGATTAATCATGTTTTCACGAGAGACCACCGTAAGATTGTTGTAATTGACGGCAATATTGCATATACGGGCGGAATGAATGTTGCCGATTATTATATAAACGGTACTCAACAAGTTGGCGAATGGCGTGACATGCACTGCAGAATAGAAGGAGGTGCCGTAAGCCAACTGCAAATGATATTCCTTAAAATTTGGAACCGCACTACCGGACAAGACATCTGGGGACCAAAGTATTTCAGAGCATACGAACCTTCGACTTTTAAAGGACTAAAACCTGACACAACATTAAGTGCTAAAAAGAAAACTGTAGGAATCATAAACAGAGAACCGCATACATCAAACAAGATAATCAGGACATTCTACTATGGTGCGATTGACAATGCCAAGGATTCTATTAAATTAGTCAATCCCTACCTCACCATGAACAAGAAGCTTAAGAAAAAGCTTAAGAATGCCTTGAAACGTGGAGTAAAACTTGAAATCATGGTATCTGCAAAAAGTGACATTCCGCTTACTCCTGATTGCGTTTTCTATAATGTACACAAATTAATGAAGAAAGGAGCAGATATTTGGGTCTATGAACCGGGGTTCCATCACACAAAGATTATTATGGTTGACGGATTGTTCTGTACCGTAGGAAGCGCAAACCTTAACTCAAGAAGTCTCAGTTGGGACTACGAAGCCAATGCCGTTATAATAGACAAGAATACGACAAAGGAGTTGGATGTCATGTTTGAAAAGGACAAAAAGGACAGTTTCTATCTCACAGAAAAGAAGTGGGATGAAATCCGAAGCCCTTGGAAAAAGTTTGTTGGATGGTTTGCCAATATATTAAGTCCATTTCTTTAACCCAAATCGGTCATTTAGATTTGGGTTAAATGAAGGCTATATAATATCACAAACGATGTCAAGCATAAGTTCTTTTTCAACAGCACCAACACCATGCTTTTCCAAGTAATCGCATTCAATATCTATAATACTTTCTTCTGCTCGTTTACGCAAGGTCATCGAATCTGAATCCAAACCGGCAGAAGAAAGGTATTTCTTGAACATCTCTGCAGCCTTCAGAATCTTTCCGCCAAACCACATGCAATAACCGGCATTTAGATAATCGTCAACAGCTGGATTTTCTAAAATCTTCTGATAAATAGCATGTGCCTGTTCATATTTAGAACAGCCAACCAGTGCACGGGCAAGTACTCTGCTTACTTTAACATTATCCGGATTCTCATAATTCAATCTATACAATATGGACAAAGCCTCTTCATATTCACCAAGATTAGTCAAGCACACACTATAACTTAATGCCACTCCACTATCATCTGGAGTTTCATCTAATATCGTTCTATAAACACCCTTTGCCTTTCCTATCTTACCGTCATAGAACAAAGAACGGGCATAGTTCTTCATAACCTTTATATCAGACTTTTGCTCCAATGCTTTCTCAAAATACTCACATGCCGACTTATCACCGAGAGCGCCCTTTCTGTCTGTTTCATTCAAGCGCATCAAAAGATTGCCACATAACACATTGTATTGATAATCATTGGGAACTGTATGATAATTGTTTAACACACTAACGGCATCAGAATATAATCTTTTACGCATCAGGAACAATACGAAGTCTGAAAATTTCTGTTCGAGGGATGTATCACTAAAAATATCTTTTGAGAAGAAGAGATAATCTCCTTGAACTCCGTCCTGCTTAAGAAAAGGATTATGAAACAAGTTCCTTGAATGATAAATCCTATAAAACCTATATATATCTTGCAGATAGACACGTCTGATATAGGCAGGCGTATTCATCCAGTCTATAGGCATCACATTATCTGCGGCAAACGTTTCACTATTAAGCATTTCTTTGACATTCGCCGGCAGATTGCTTACAACCTGTTGAAGTGCCAATACAAAAGAATACTTGTCACTGTTACAAAATGGTCCCTTATTCAAGATACCCTTAAAAACATTGAGCTGCGATTTTGAACCCAGCACATGAGATATTCCAGGATGTTCAAAGTAAAAAGGAATGAACCAATTGCTTATAGTATCGAAAAAAGAGAAGCGCTTCATTTGGGAGAATCCGCCAAAATAGATGTCGCTTCCTGCCTTCTGCATATCAATCATCTTCCGGAATCCTTCCTCTACCCTTTCAATATTTCTCTCAGACGAATCCGAATCAAGTATATCTGCCATCGGGTCGTCCTCAATCTCTTCTATGCCGTTTTTTGTTATATTAAAGTTATTATGCTTCAGCAAGTCTGGCATAATCTCCTTCTGAATGGTATCATGGTCGGTCTCTGCATTTACACAATACATCAATTGTATTTGCAATTCCAACATATCGTCAACAACCTTCGTATCTGCCAGGAGGTCTTTGACTATTGTTTTCAACTCAGGGAAAACTTTGTCATTACTATTAACTGCAGCAAATACCCATCCAACAAATGCCCTTTGTCTAACACTTTCATCGGAACTGTTTCTATAGACATCAACCAAAAGTTTGAACTTATTGATATCAAACGCATTAATAGTATTCAGCATGATTGCCGAAACTATCAGTTGTTGGTCATTGCTTGATACTGTGGGCGTCAGAATAACATCTTGAAAGTTGGTGCATACCGATTCATTCCATTGGTCTGATGTTAAAATATAATCAAACAAATCAGTCATGAAAGACAGATGTCTGGCATATAACTCTTTCTGTTTTGCATCCCTTACATGCTCTGCTTCCAAATCCAAAAGCACTACATCTGTTGTAAAAGATTCAAGTTGTGTCTTAACGAAAGGGAATGTAAAAGAATTCTTTTCATATCTTATTCTATTCTGAATAAACCTCCATAATGAGTGTTCATTATAGAATCGCTTCATGCCTATGTCAGATGCCAACCTAAATACTTGTTGCAACATTAATGAATACTGTCCTTCAAGACTTGGGTCGTCATATCCCTGTCCCCAATAGTTTAGCATCAGCCTGTAGTTCTCCTTTATCCTCTGAATCTCTTCACAACCGCTTAGTTCTGGATAACGATATGAAAAATTTTCCAACTGGGAAATAGCACATCCAAGCTGACGTTTGTCCAATGACTTGAAAACATCAATTATTTCATCACAAAACAACATAATCGGGACTATTGTTTGTTTAACCAAGATACAATCCTTTCCACATCCTTCACTTGTGGTTTCACGGCTTGACCGTATTTAATATCTGCCGGTATTGAATCTGCAAGTTCCTCAACACCACAATACTTGGAAATTATTCCATTATATGATTTTATACCGTTCTCATCAATTGACTTACAAACAGCATTATACACTTCAAGTATATCAGCAATCTGCTTGTTGCGCAATTTATCGTTAGCGGCACTGACAATCAAGGCGCCCATTGGCATATCAATCTTTTTGCTATCAAACAAAACTGCATGTCCTTTCATTCTTGCACTTGTTGCATAAGGTTCAGGCAACAAGAGAGCGTCCATCTGATTATTCATCAACATCCGATAGCGTATGCCAATATCATTTATCTGTATTTGAAACAACTGCATATCATCCAACCTCGCAATCTTTGAAATCGTGTCTGCCAAGTAATGGGTTGCAGAGTAACGCGCCATCGACAGCATCTTCTCATTGAGCTTATTCAATTTATCTATTGACAAATTCTTATTTACGACCAATGACCATACAGAACCGCCAATTGACCAATAATCCACATCGCAACCATTCATCTTCATGTGCTCAGCCCTTACGATATCAGAGATTGCAGCTTGTGCATAACCGTTGATAATGGCTGTGTCACAATCCATTTGTGACTTATATACGGTCAGACGCACATCAACACCTTTGTCTGCGAAAAGTTTATTCTCACAAGCTATATAAAATGGAAGGCAATCAAGTGTTGGCAGTACAGCGATATTGAAAACCGAATCTGCATTTGCCGTCTTCAAACTATCTTTACCTGAATCATTATTACCCTCATGACCAGACTGGCCACAAGAACATAACAATACAAATACAGAGAAAAAAAGAATTACCCTTATCTTAATCATAAAATTCATAATGTGCAAAATTAATAATTAATTTCGTAATGACGAAAATTATTAGTACTTTTGTAGCACTATGGCAAAAGACAAAACTGCATACGTATGCGACAATTGCGGACAGGAGTCTGCAAAATGGATTGGCAAATGCCCCAATTGTCACCAGTGGAATACGTTTAAGGAGATAAAGATTAGCGGTGCCTCATCGAAAGGCATAGCTTCGTCTCCTATATTGAAGGACAAGAACGACAAGCGTCCTTTGAGACTCAAGGAGATAAGCGGCAAGGATGAGCCGCGCATTGATATGAACGACAGCGAACTGAACCGCGTGTTGGGCGGCGGTCTTGTACCAGGAAGCATTGTTCTATTGGGTGGCGAACCTGGCATTGGCAAGAGTACGCTTACATTACAAACGATACTTGGTCTGCCCGACCGCAAGATTCTGTATGTCAGTGGCGAAGAGAGTGCACACCAGTTAAAGATGAGGGCCGAGCGTATTCATAAAGCAGGTGCAAGCAACGGCACCTTGTCTGACGATTCCTCACTTGATTCACTTTATATCTTGTGCGAAACGTCATTAGAAACAATCTTCGAACACATAAAAACCGTGCAACCGGAAATCGTTGTTGTTGACTCTATCCAGACAATAGCTACAGAGGATGCGGATTCATCGCCCGGCAGCATAACACAGGTGCGCGAGTGCGCCTCTGCACTGCTTAGGTTTGCCAAGTCGAGCAGCATACCGGTGATTCTAATCGGACACATAAACAAAGAAGGTACGTTGGCCGGTCCTAAGATTCTTGAACATATAGTTGATACTGTTATACAGTTCGAGGGCGACCAGCACCATCTTTACAGAATACTTCGTGCCATAAAAAACCGTTTCGGCAGCACATCCGAACTTGGCATTTATGAGATGCAGCAAAACGGTCTGCGACAAGTAAGCAACCCGTCAGAACTACTGCTCACCCACGACCATGAAGGTCTTTCCGGCATAGCCATCAGTTCTGCAGTCGAAGGCATTCGCCCATTCCTTGTTGAGACTCAGGCTCTTGTAAGTACGGCAGCATACGGAACACCTCAACGTTCTGCTACAGGTTTCGACCAGCGTCGCTTGAACATGCTTTTAGCTGTACTTGAAAAAAGAGTTGGATTCAAACTGATGCAGAAAGACGTGTTTATAAACATCGCAGGCGGTTTGCGAGTCACTGATTTGGCAATGGACCTTAGCGTCATTGCGGCTGTTCTTTCAAGTAATGTAGATACTCCTATAGAAACAGGCTGGTGTATGGCAGGCGAAGTTGGCCTAAGTGGCGAAGTGCGCCCCGTAGCACGCATCGAGCAACGTATAGCCGAAGCAGAGAAACTCGGCTTTACCCACATGATTGTTCCAAAGTATAATATGCAAGGACTGGACTGGAAAAAGTTCAACATCGAACTGATTCCCGTGCGCAAAGTAGAAGAAGCATTAAGGGCTTTGTTCGGTTAGTTTTTTCTAACATAACAGTTGTTTTTTCTGAAGAAACAATTAGAAAAAACAAATGTGCCGTTTACAACTCATAACTGCACCACTTACGACTCGTAAATGGTGCAGTTAGACATTAAAAGTGGCATAGTTATACAGCCACACATTCTATCTCTACAAGAGCGCCTTTAGGCAAGGTCTTTACAGCAACAGCAGAACGTGCCGGATATGGTTCTGAGAAATAAGTTGAATAAACCTCGTTCATTGCAGCAAAGTCTGCCATATCGGCAAGGAATACCGTGGTCTTCACCACATTCTTCATGGTCAGTCCAGCCTCTTCAAGTATAGCCTTTACATTCTTCAGCGACTGCTCTGCCTGCGACTTTATATCGCTACCGGCAAACTCACCCGTTGCAGGGTCTATTGGCAACTGGCCTGATGTATATACGAAACCGTTAACTTCTATTGCCTGGCTATATGGACCGATAGCTGCAGGCGCATTCTTTGTGTTTATTGCTTTCATGAGTTTGTGAGTTTATAAGTTTATAAGTTTGTGAGTTTATAAGTTACTTATGATTTGCAAAGTTAAAAAATTATTACGACAATTTGCAATCTGTAGTTTACATTATTATATATAGTGAGCAAAAAAACAATAATTTATCAGCTTTGAGTGTCAGATTGTCAATTAAAAATAGTAATTTTGCGTTTGCAAAACAAGCATGAATATAATTAATTCATAATAAACATATAAATAACTATGACAATCAACGAATTCAACTTTGCCGGCAAAAAGGCAATTGTGCGCGTAGATTTTAACGTGCCACTGGATGAAAATGGTAAAATAACTGACGACACACGTATCCGCGGTGCTCTTCCTACTCTCAAGAAGATTCTTGCAGACGGTGGTGCTCTTATCATCATGTCACACATGGGCAAGCCAAAGGGCAAGGTTAACCCTAAGTTCTCACTCGGTCAGATTGTTGACGCAGTTAGCGAAGCATTAGGCGCAAAGGTTCTGTTTGCTCCAGACTGCGCTAAGGCACAGGACGCTGCTGCCAACCTGAAGAGCGGTGAAGTTCTGCTTCTTGAGAACCTCCGTTTCTATCCAGAGGAAGAAGGCAAGCCTGTTGGCATCGACAAGGAAGACCCAGCATACGATGAGGCAAAGAAAGCAATGAAGGCAAGCCAGAAGGAGTTTGCAAAGACTCTCGCAAGCTATGCTGACTGCTACGTTATGGATGCATTCGGTACAGCTCACCGCAAGCATGCTTCTACAGCAGTTATCGCTGACTACTTCGATGCAGACCACAAGATGCTCGGTTACTTGATGGAGAAAGAGGTTGAGGCTGTTGATGCAGTTCTCGGCAACATCAAGCGCCCATTCATCGCTATCATGGGCGGTTCAAAGGTTTCTTCTAAGATTGGCATCATTGAGAACCTGCTTGGCAAGGTTGACAAGATTATCCTTTGCGGTGGTATGACATATACATTCGCTAAGGCTCACGGCGGCAATGTCGGCAACTCTATCTGCGAGAACGACAAGCTTGACGTTGCTCTTGGCGTAGAAGAACTTGCAAAGAAGAATGGCGTTGAACTCGTTCTGGCTCCAGATGCAATCATCGCTGACAACTTCTCTAACGATGCAAACCAGAAGGTTGCTCCTGCTAATGATATCCCAGAAGGTTGGGAAGGTCTTGATGCAGGTCCAGAGGCACAGAAGAAGTTTGCTGAAGCTATCAAGGGTTGCAAGACTATCCTTTGGACCGGTCCTGCTGGCGTATTCGAATTTGATAACTTCTGCGCTGGTTCACGCGCTATCGGCAATGCTATTGCCGAGGCTACAGCTGAGGGTGCATTCTCTCTGATTGGCGGTGGTGACTCTGTTGCTTGTGTAAACAAGTTCGGTCTTGCCGACAAGGTTAGCTACATCTCAACTGGCGGTGGTGCTCTGCTCGAAGCTATCGAGGGCAAGGTTCTGCCAGGTGTTGCAGCTATCAAGGGTGAGTAAAGAATATAAAGACTCAACAAACAACATAAGGCGGGTATCTACATTGATATCCGCTTTTTTTATCATAAACGAGAAAGCTTTCAAACAATTCATAATTAAACAAAATTAGTTTGCGCATATTGAAATTTACCATTACCTTTGTAGATATAAAAAAAAGGAATATGAAAAAGTTATACATACCACTGATTTTGCTTGCGGCATGCATATTTAGTTGTTCAAGTCCTAAAGTAAAAGAAAAGCCCAATGAAGAGGCTTTTGCCACAGACTCTGTAACATACAGACAAGTTACCAAGGTTGCAGAAGTAGAGTTGAAAGCAGACTTCCCTGTTTCCGGCAATAATATTCTTACAAATGCTATCCAAGAGTTTATCAGTGAAGAATTAGGCGGAACATATACTAGCGACCTAAAGGCAGGAAAGACATTGATAAACTATTATGGCGACCTGTTGTACAAAGATTTAGAAGACGACGCCAAAGAGTTTGACATCAACGATTTGCCTACACTGAATTATTCTCAGGACATAAAGAAAATATTTGAAACCGAGAAGTATATTACATACTTGTCTGACACCTATATATATATGGGAGGTGCCCACGGCATGAGCACGAAACAGGGAAGTACGTTCCGTAAAAGTGACGGTCGCCGATTCTCATACGAGATGCTGTTTGACACAGAAACATCCGAATTCAAGAAATTATTAAAGAATGGACTGATAGAGTATTTCTCGGATAACGAATTCGTCATAACAAATGACGACGAACTGGCTGCCATGCTCATCACAGAATCCGACGTGAACAATCTTCCGCTTCCCGAATATGCCCCATATCTGACAAATGAAGGAGTAACATTCATATATCAGCAATACGAGATTGCACCTTATGCTGCAGGCATGCCTCGTTTTACTATCCCATATAGCGACATCAAAGGTTTCATGACAACAACTGCTAAAAATTATATCGAGAACCAATAAAGAGAAATGATTACAACACTGATAGTCTTAGGCTTGACAATAGTAATGTTCGTAATAGGCAAAGTGCGTTCGGACATTGTTGCCTTGTCTGCGCTGACAATACTTATTCTTAGTGGCATACTCACACCCGAAGAAGCTCTTTCGGGCTTTTCTTCTACCGTAGTGATAATGATGGTAGGTCTGTTTGTTGTTGGCGGAGCAATATTGCAAACAGGTCTTGCCAAGGTTGCCAGTCAAAAGATTATGAAACTGGCATCTGGCAGCGACACCAAGCTGTTCCTTCTCGTAATACTGGTAACGGCTTTCATCGGTGCATTCGTCAGCAATACTGGAACAGTGGCTCTGATGATGCCAATCGTAGTAAGCATGGCTGCTCAAAGTGGCACGCGTCCTGGTCGCCTGCTTATGCCGCTTGCGTTTGCCAGCAGTTTGGGAGGCATGCTGACTCTTATCGGTACACCGCCAAACCTTGTTATTCAGGAATCGCTTACTGCTGCGGGTTATGAACCATTAGGTTTCTTCTCGTTTACGCCTGTCGGTCTTATTGCCATTGCTATTGGCATTGTCGTGCTCATTCCGTTAAGTAGAATGTTCTTATATAAGCAGAAAGACGCCAAAGGGAAGAAAGGGAACAGCACCAAGACACTAGACGAACTGGCAGAGGAGTATAACCTGAACAAGGACCTGCGCAGATACAGAATTACAGAAAAGTCGTTGGTTAAAAACAGGACTTTAGCGGAACTGAACCTGCGTAGCAACTTCGGACTTACAATTGTTGAGATAAGAAGCGAGAAGGCAGACAAGAGCGGTATATTAAAGAACGTACGTCAAAGTTTAGCAGGACCGGACAGTATCTTGTCTGTTGACGATATCATCTACATCACCGGAGACTCTGAAAAGATTAACAAGTTTGCACGTGAAAACAAACTTGAGAAGATGGATAAGAACAGTATCGATTTCTATGACATCGGTATTGCTGAGATTGTGCTCATGCCTACTTCACGTCTGATTGGTACAAAACTGACAGAAGCCGGTTTCCGAGAGAGGTATTATATCAATGTGCTTGGTATAAAAAGAGGCAACGAATACATACGTAAGGACCTTACAACAATCAAGTTGCAGTCGGGCGATGTGCTGTTGGTACAAGGCAAGTGGAGCAACATTGCCGATTTGGAGAAGGAGGAGACCGATTGGGTTGTATTGGGCCAGCCTGAGAAACAGGCGTCACAAGTAACCCTAAACTACAAAGCGCCATTGGCAGCAGTTATAATGGTTGCCATGATTGCTATGATGGTATTCGACTTCATTCCTGTTGCTCCGGTAACAGCAGTAATAATAGCAGGATTGTTGATGGTTCTGTTGGGATGTTTCAGAAATGTAGAGGCTGCCTACAAGACCATAAACTGGGAGAGTATCGTGCTTATTGCCGCCATGATGCCTATGTCAACGGCTCTCGACAAGACTGGAACATCGGCCATGATATCACAGTCGTTGGTATCAGCACTCGGTTCTATGGGTCCAATGGTATTGCTTGCAGGAATATACTTTACTACATCTCTGCTGACAATGTTCATCAGCAATACGGCAACAGCCGTGCTTATGGCTCCGATAGCCATGACCTCTGCCTTGCAAATAGGCGCAAGCCCCTACCCTTTCCTGTTTGCTGTAACCTTAGGAGCAAGCATGTGCTTTGCCTCACCATTTGCCACACCGCCTAATGCTCTGGTAATGAAGGCTGGCGAATACAGCTTTGGCGATTATGTAAAGGTTGGTTTGCCACTACAAATAATAATAGGTATTATCATGACCTTTGTCTTGCCACTATTATTCCCATTTTAAAGCAGAGATATTACAATGGATAGTGTTGCAGAAAAACCGCATTATAATGACTATGGGACTTGGATTCGCTCCAAGTTCCCATTTAGAGTGCAGAAGATTTCCGTAAATGCAGGTTTCTCTTGTCCTAATCGTGACGGAAGAATTGGGCACGGGGGATGCATCTATTGCGACAACCGAACGTTTAATCCGGCTTACTGCAATAGCAACGATAGCATAACAAGGCAGTTGGAAGAGGGCAAAAGATTTTTCAGCAGAAAATATCCAGACATGAAATACCTGGCTTATTTCCAGGCATACACAAACACTTACGAATCTGTTGAAAGACTAAAAGAACTATACGATGAGGCGCTTCGCGTTGATGATGTTGTCGGAATAGTTATCGGCACCCGACCTGATTGCATGTCTGACGAGCTGCTCGACTATTTGGAACAGTTAAACAAGCAAACATTTCTTATTGTTGAATATGGAATAGAAACTGCCAACGACAAGACGCTGATAAGAATAAACAGAGGACATTCCTTTGAGTGTGTACGCAATACTGTTGAACGCACCGTTGCCAAGGGTATCATTACCGGCGGTCACGTCATATTGGGATTGCCGGGCGAAGATGCAAAGGAAAGTCTGCGACAGGCTCCTATAATATCTTCATTGCCCATTAATATCCTAAAGATTCATCAGATGCAGATAATACGCGACACGAAACTGGCAAAGATATACGAAGAGAATCCATTCCATGTTTACTCGGCAAACGAATATATTGAACTGATTTCCGAATACATCAAGCTAATAAGAAAAGACATTGTCATTGAGCGATTTGTATCTCAATCGCCCAAAGAACTCCTCATTGCCCCACATTGGGGACTAAAGAATTATGAGTTTACGAACTTGTTAAACAATCACTTGAAAAAGAACAACATCTTCCAAGGGCAATGCATTTAACCCAAGCGGTCATAAGATTTGGGGATTATCAGTTGTCAGAACAATAGTAGAGTCAGACAATAAATCTTCAATACTGAGATTCTTATTGTTCTTCATAAATATATCTACGGCAACAACATTGTCATCAGTAAAAACGTTCTTCTTCGTAACCTGATTAACCAACCATTGTATTTTTCCCCTGTGAATCTCACGCGAATGACTCAAAGTATCGGTCTGCGGCGAAGGATAGCAACTAAGTAGATAGAATCCAATACAATCAGGTACAATCATCGAACGTACCATTGTACGACGCTGGTTTTCTGGATAATAATTGGAATATATGTAAAAGTCTTGCCCCAAGTACTTGTCAAGACTAATCCCCACATACCCGTCAATCACGATTATACTTTCAGTCAAAGCACCAATAAATGTATAGAAATGAGGAATGGATATATTGGGCAAATAAACTTTTAAACGGGCAAAGCATTCTGTCAATTCCTTATTGACATCACTCAAATCAGCATACTGCACATTTACTTCACGAAGAATTTTTCGCAGTGTTGTATCTTTATAAAAATTATAGAGAGTGGAATTTATATCAAGCTCATCTACATTGCCTAACTTAAGAATATTCTCTATCAGTACATGTGTCTGCAACGGATAATCAAACTTCATCTGCTGAAGAGCTGCGAGATCGTGGTTAATCAAAAATTTTGATTCTATTCGGTCGAACCGCTCTATAGCAATACCATTTGAGGATGCAACCGGTCTATTAATCTGCAGGTCACATCCAAAGCACAATAGCATCAATATGAATAACACATAATATATCTTATGCACAGAAATAAAATGTTTTTATTTATTGAATATTGTTAAATTTTATCGCAAAATTACTAAAAAACATTTTAAATTCAAAATTTTAACCAAAAATAATTAAAAATGAGTATAAAAAGGTTGAAGAAAACACTATTTTAAAAGAATAAACAAACAAATACGAATTAATTCTGTAACTTTGTATTTACAAATAGAATACTAAAACATAAAAAAATATTATGAACAAGAAACTTATAACTATTGCAGCCATTGCAGCATTATGCACATCAGCGATGGCACAAAAGACCATCAACATTAGTGTTACCAATCCAACCAAACAGGAACGCAAGGCGACGCCTGTTGTGCTGAATCTTGACAAATACAACATAAATATAAAGGGCGCAGTCGTTACAAACTCTACGGGAACCGAGATTGCATCACAGTTGGATGACCTTAACGGCGATGGCAGATTCGACGAATTGTGCTTCATCACTGATATGAAAAAGAAAGAGACACAATCTTTCAACATTAAATTCATGGAACAGGGAAAGCAAAAGGAATATACTCCACAAGTATATGCGGAAATGCTGCTCACCAATAAAAAGATTAAAAGCAGCAACAAGCAAGACCTGTATATAAGCAGTCTGACTGTTGACAACGGCACCAACCCTTACAATATGCTTCATCACCACGGTCCTGCCTTTGAAAACGACATGGTGGGATACAGAATATATTTTGATCATCGCCAGACTGTTGACATATATGGCAAGTATCGTAAAGGACTGGAACTGAAGCAGACACAGTTTTATCCTGACAACGAGCAGAAAGCCGCTGGATTTGGTGACGATGTGCTATGGGTTGGCCAGACTTTAGGATTGGGAACATTGCGCGGTTGGAATGGAGAATCTCCTCAGATGTTGCAGGATGTTGACCACAGAACACTGCGTATAGTCTCACGCGGTCCACTACGCACTATCGTTGAGGTTATTGATGAAGGTTGGAACACAATGAATCCAGGCAAGGAAAAGATTGACATGACAACCCGTTACACACTTTATGCAGGAAGACGTGACTGCTTTGTTGACATCAAGTTCAACAAGCAAGTTCCTTCATACCAATTTGCTACGGGTTTAATAAACGTGAAGAACTCAGTTGAACACTCAAACAAAAAAGGTCTTCGTGGTTGTTGGGGTACTGACTGGCCTGTATCAGAAAAAGACTCAGCTGGACATAAGCGCGAAACTGTCGGCTTAGGTATATATATACCTGCAAAATATGTTATTAGCGAACAGCCAGCCAACAAGGATAATTATCCATACGTTATCGGAAACGCAACAGATGAGCTTCATTACAACATATCATTCTGTTCTGACAACGAATCGTTCGGTTATCATTCATCAGAAGAATGGTTTAAATACCTCGACGCTTGGAAAAATGAGTTAGAAGCACCTGTTATTATAGAATAACAGCAAAGAATCTATAATGACAAATTAAAAGGCGGAAGTAAACCTCTTACTTACCGCCTTTTCACATTCTATCAAATCAAATCTGCAAAAGTCTTTTTCCCTTTTGCATAATACCTCCAAAGCAAAAAGATGCGTTTTCTCTCTGGTATTTCAAAAGAAACACTTAACTTGCGTATCTGTTCTCTCGATTCATCAAAATCATGTTTCCAATTATTAAAATCCTTTCTTGCCTTAAACACTGCCTTAAATTCGCCAAAATTGCGTTTCAGTATCAACATTTGAAAAGCAGCTATATAGTCAAGAACTAAACGCATACGCATAACCGACTTCAATTCTTTATCAGGCAAGCATTTATATAACATTGTAAGATTATTTCGGAAGTTTAGATATGTCTTCATTGGATTGCTTTTCGGCAATGTTCCTCCGCCAACATGATACACGACACTTGCCGGCACACAACAGACACGTCTTCCCATAATCCTCAGACGCCAACACAAGTCGATTTCCTCATTATGAGCGAAGAACCTTCCATCCAATCCACCTGCAGCATTATAGTCACCTGACCTTATCATTAAAGCCGCTCCTGTTGCCCAAAGGATATCCATTACTGTATCATACTGTCCCCTATCCTCTTCTACCGTATCAAAAATCCTTCCTCTACAGAAGGGATAGCCATACTTATCTATAAAACCGCCGCATGCACCTGCATATTCGAAATTGTTACGATTATATATAGACAATAACTTTGGTTGGCAAGCAGCAACATCTGGATTAGAATCCATAAAGTCAACCATCGGTTCCAACCAATGCGGCGTTACTTCGATATCAGAGTTTAGCAACAGAAAATATTCAGCCTCTATT
This sequence comes from Prevotella sp., assembly GCA_045602085.1. Taxonomy (GTDB): domain Bacteria; phylum Bacteroidota; class Bacteroidia; order Bacteroidales; family Bacteroidaceae; genus Prevotella. The sequence goes on from JAZSAV010000022.1 coordinate 34,384, forward strand.
TTTGAAAGCGCTTTATTATATCCCTCTGCAAATCCCCAGTTCTTTTCTAATTTAATAACAGGGCACATGGGGAACTCCGAAGTTATATAATCTACAGACTCATCAGTTGATGCATTATCTGCAATATAAACCGTTGCTCCTTCTGAATATTTTATTACGCCAGGAAGGTATTTGCGCATCATGGAAACACCATTCCAATTCAAGATAACTATAGCTACTTTATCTTTCATAACAACTCTGCCTTTAATGCCGTAGCATCATGATTAAAATTGCCCAGCCTTACCCGCAATATCTGATTATCATATTCTTCTTTAGCGACTGAAGCAGGAAGTTCCACCCTAATATAGTTTTCCGTAAAACCATGCATGGCCTTTCCTCGAGAAGCCTTTTCAAAGAGAACTTCCATTTCCTTACCAATATGCTGCTCGTAAAACGCCTTTGTCTTTGCCTCTGACAACTCTATCAACTGTTTGCATCTATCCTTTTTGGATTTTTCATCAACGACGTAAGGTATCTTTAAAGCCGAGGTCCCTGGTCGTTCAGAATATGGAAAGACATGCAGTTGGGTTACATCAAGAGATTCTAAGAACCTGAATGTATCTTCAAAACATTCGGGAGTTTCGCCCCTACAACCCACCATAACATCAACGCCTATAAAAGCATCGGGCATAACCTGCTTAATCTTTCTTATTTTTTCAGCAAAAAGTTTTGTATCGTAATGGCGGTGCATTAACTTGAGCACATCATCACTCCCACTTTGCAGGGGTATATGAAAATGAGGCATGAATGCACGACTGTTTGCACAATAATCAATGAGTTCATCTGTCAACAAATCAGGTTCAAGACTACTGATACGATAACGACTAATGCCATTTACAGCATCAAGAGCCTTGACCAAGTCCAAAAATTTCTCACCAGTCGTCTTGCCAAAATCACCAATATTGACTCCTGTTAGCACAATTTCCTTACCACCTTCGGCAAATGCCTGCTCTGCCTGAGCCACAAGAGAAGATATACTTGGATTTCGGCTAAATCCTCGAGCATAAGGTATCGTACAATAAGTGCAAAAATAGTCGCACCCATCTTGTACCTTTAAGAAATATCTTGTACGATTACCTCGTGAGCAACTGGGAGCAAAAGACTTTATTTCCTTTGTCTTAACAGTAAAATGGCGATGCAAAGAATTGTTTTCATTACATGAATCAGAATTTTGCTTTTCTTTATCTATCCAAGAATCAGACAGGAATTGTATAAGATTTGCCTTTTCATTTGAACCCAGAACCAAATCAACGCCTTTCATCTTGCTTACCCTTTCAGGTTCCAACTGAGCATAGCACCCTGTAACGACAACAAAAGCACCAGGATTGTTCCTAACCAACCGATTGATAATTTGTCGGCATTTATGGTCTGCAACATCAGTAACAGAACAAGTATTTATAACACACAGGTCTGCAACTTCTCCCTTTTGCACGGTTCGTACACCCATATCTTGCAAAAGACGACCAAAGGTTGAAGTCTCAGAGAAATTCAACTTACAGCCTAATGTATAATAAGCAGCCTTTTTACCTTGAAAAATAGAGGTATCTATCATAAGATAATAACAGTATCAAATACAACGATGCAAAGTTACACATTTTTCCTCAAAATAAGTAATTTACATGCTATCTATCACCAAAAGAGAATTTGTGAATATTTTTTAACAATTCGTATCGCATTGAATATCAATACTTTAAGTAAACACAACAAAAATAAGTGTAAAAAAGTCATCAAAAAAAGAACAACATAGCAAAAAAATGTATAACTTTGCAACGTTTTAATAAACAAATGATTGTTTTACAGATTTAAAAAAGCAAAGAAATGAAGAAATTAGTATTTATGTTCGTAGCTGTTGCAGCTATTTCATTCGCATCATGTGGTAACAAGACTGAGCAGGCTGCTCCAGTTGATTCTGATTCAGTAGCAGTTGTTGATAGCGCTGCTGTTGATTCTTGCTGCGGTGACTCTGCTGCTTGCGATTCTGCAAAGTGCGATAGCGTTAAGTAATTAGCTAACGAACTAAGAGAGTTAACCGTTGAACTTTGTTCAACGGTTTTTTTATTTCTCCTCATTTAGTTACAAGTTGCCAAACCATATAGGGATTCAAACATCCTATAGCACCTGCATATTGGAATAGAAATTCTTATATTCCACATAAAAAAAGTCCAGCTATCATACCGATAACTGGACTTTATCAAATAAATATAATGTTGCTTTACAGCTCAGATTTTACTCTGCAGATGTTTCTTCAACTTCATTTTCAGCCTTAGCTTCTACTTCCTCAGCAGCAGGAGCCTCAACTTTAGCATTCTCTGCAACAACTGCTACAGGAATCTCTACGATTACTTCCTTATGCAAGTGTACAGTTGCAACATACTCACCAACGTTCTTGATATCACGCATAACAATAATCTTGCGATCAACCTCTTTGCCCAACTTAGCAAGTTCCTGAGCAACTGTTGCAGCTGTTACAGAACCATAAAGAGCACCAGTTGCACTAACCTTTGCTTCGATAGTAAGAGATACACCGTTAAGTGTTTCTGCCTTCTTCTCTGCATTAGCCTTAATAACTGCGAGCTTGTGTGCCTGCTGCTTTAAGTTTTCAGCCAAAACCTTCTTTGCTGATTCAGAAGCGATAACTGCCTTGCCCTGTGGGATAAGGTAGTTACGGCCATAACCAGACTTAACATTAACTATATCGTTCTTGAATCCAAGACCAATAATATCTTCTTTCAGTATTAATTCCATCTGTTGTCTCCTCCTTAATTATTTCATCAAGTCTGTTACGTAAGGCAGCAGAGCAATCTGACGTGCACGCTTAACAGCCTGTGCAACGCGACGCTGATACTTAAGAGATGTACCTGTAATACGGCGTGGAAGAATCTTACCCTGCTCGTTAAGGAACTTCTTCAAGAATTCTGGATCCTTATAATCTATATACTTAATACCGCTCTTCTTGAAACGGCAATACTTCTTCTTCTTTGTGTCGATAGAAGGAGCATTAAGATAACGGATTTCTGTTTCCTGTGCCATAATTTAAGCCTCCTCTTTTTTACCAAGCTTGTTGCGACGCTTTTCAGCATACTGTGCAGCATACTTGTCAAGTTTAACTGTCTGGAAACGAATTACCTTCTCGTCACGGCGATAAGCTGTTTCCAACTTCTTAATAACTGATGGCTCAGACTTGAACTCTATCAGGCAATAGAAACCTGTAGATTTCTTCTGAATTGCATAAGCCATCTTCTTCAATCCCCAGGTCTCTTCGTTGAGAATCTCTGCACCACGTTTGGTGAGTTCATTCTTGAACTTAGCGACCGTTTCCTTCATCTGTTCATCAGACAAAACGGGAGTCAAAATGAAAACGGTTTCGTATTGATTCATGTTTTAAAAATGAATAAAAATGTTATTTTGCAAAATTGCGGTGCAAAGGTACTACTTTTTTTCTTACCACACAAATTTTATTTGTTTTTTGTATGATGTTAGCTACCAATCCGTGTAAATATCTGATATTTTTACAATTATCTTTCTTGTTTTACACCATTTACATAGACATTGTCAAATCCTATTTTGCCAACTCCTATAAGATGATTGACTTCTTTTTCAATCACTCCGTTTATATTGCAGTCTTTGAAAAATATATCTTTGGCAAGTTCTTTTCCTTCCAATCCATCTACATGAATCATAAAACGGCTCTTCTTGCTGCGTACATTCTCTATATAAATATCATGGAATGATGGCAGATATGGGCCCTTATCAGTTTTCCAGTACTTCAGTTCCAAGCCAACAATAGCAAGTTTGCATTCGCCTACTTCAATATTTTTTATTCTGACATTTGCCACTTCACCTCCTCTTGCCGGGTTTGACTTTATTCTCAGCACTCTATCAAGATTCGGACTATCCATATAGCAATCCTGTACTGTAACATTATAGACACTGCCAGATATTTCACTTCCTATAGCAACACCAGCATGACCGTCTCTCATAATGCAATTACGAATAACTATGTCTTTGCATGGAATGTTCCATCGACGTCCATCATTATCCTTTCCGGACTTGATGGCGATGCAGTCGTCGCCCGTATCGAAATAGCATCCCTCTATAAGCACATCAGTACATGATTCAGGGTCACATCCGTCATTATTGCTACCATGACTTCTAAGGATAAGGTTTCTCACAGTAACATTCTCGCACATCAAAGGATGTACAAGCCAAAATGGAGAACGGTTGATTTCAAAACCGTCAAGCAAGATATTCTTACACTTATAAAGGTTGATGAATTGAGGGCGCATGCCACATCTGCCTTCAAAGCGTCTTTTCTTTACATCCACTTTGTTATTGTTCATTTCAACAAGTTGTGTCTTGTCACGTGCAATTCTTCCGTCTGGCTGATAATGATAATACATATTATGCGGATCAAGCCAGTTTTCAGATGTTGCCTGGCCATCAAGCAAAGCCTTACCAGTTATTGCAATGTTTTCCTTTCCGTATGCATAAATAAGCGGAGACAGATTATAACAATCAGCACCCTCGATACGTGTCAGTACAATAGGTTCGTATAAAGTAGGGTCTGTGCTGAATCTAAGGATAACTCCATCTTCCATGTGCAAGTTCACATTAGACTGGAGATGTATCGGACCTGTAAGATACACTCCTTTAGGTATCAAGACCATACCACCACCCTGCTTTGAGCAGTCATTAATGGCCGCATTAATAGCAGAGGTATAAAGGGTATCTGTACCGTTATAATAATCTTTGATATTAAAAACGCGATTAGGGAACGTTGGTATTTGAGTTGCACGCATAGAACAAATGGACAATGCAACGATAAATAACATTAAAATCTTTTTCATTAATCTCTTAGTTTTATATTCTTATGCAAAGATAATGAAAATTGACTCAAAACATGTCGATTTATAGCGAAATAAATGGAACAAAACAGAAAATACACTCTAATTGCATATTAAAACACCATATAAAAAGAAATAGTCCTCAAAGAGGACCATTTCTTTCATTCTGCTTCAGGTGTAATAAGCTTGTACCCTTTGCCATGGATATTGATAATCTCTATCTGCTCGTCATCCTTAAGATGTTTGCGCAACTTTGTTATATAAACATCCATTGAGCGGGCGTTGAAATAATTGTCATCAATCCATATTGTCTTTAGGGCAAAATCACGCTGCAATATTTCGTTTGCATGACTGCAAAGCAATGCCAGCAACTCATTCTCCTTGGTAGTGAGCTTTGTCTGCTTGTCATCGATTGTCAGCAACTGCTTCTGGGTATCGAAGACGAAGCGGCCGATATTGTAAACCGTACTCTCCTTGTTCTTCTTACCACGCACACGACGAAGGATTGCTTCAATACGGAAAACGAGTTCTTCCATAGAGAAAGGCTTGGTTATATAATCGTCTGCTCCTATCTTGAATCCTTCCAGTATATCCTCTTTCAAAGTCTTAGCAGTGAGGAAGATTATAGGAATCTCCGCATTGGCGGCACGAATCTCCTGAGCAAGTGTAAATCCGTCTTTCTTAGGCATCATTACATCGAGTACGCAAATATCGAACTTCGATTTGAGAAATGCCTTGTAACCGGCTTCACCGTCAGGACAAAGTTCAGCACTGTAACCCTTAGCTGCAAGATATTCGCGCAGCAACATTCCCAGGTTCTCATCGTCTTCACAAAGAAGAATTTTCAAATTGTCATCCATAATCTTAATTATTAAAAGGTGAATACTATATTGTTTATTATTATTGCTCTTTTATAACAGGGAGTGATATAACGAATTCTGTACCCTTACCATAAACACTTTCAACTGTTATCTCTCCCCTATGAAGGTTTACGACTTTCTTCACATACGCAAGACCAAGCCCGAAGCCCTTTGCATCATGCCTGTTGCCTGTATGCACACGATAGAACTTCTCGAAAATCTTCTTAAGGTTCTCTTTCTTTATTCCCATACCTGTATCTCTAATAGACAGATATACCTTATCGTTTTCATTCCAGGTTCTCAAGAACACATCAAGAGGAGCATCAGGATTACAGTATTTAACTGCATTATCCATCAAGTTATATACCACATTCTGAAAGTGCATCTCATCAACATATATCGTTGAGTCAACAGCCTCTATCTCCGTGTATATCTTTCCACCGGTATGTTCTACTCTCAAAGAGAACGAGCCTGCAGCATTTTCAACCATTTCATTCAAATCGACTTCCTTCTCCTTGAAAACCACCTTGTTCTTGTCAAACATTGACATCTGCAGAACCTTTTCTACCAAGAAGCGCAGTCGTTTTGTTTCATCGTTTATGACCTTCCCCAAATGATTCATCATTGAAGGACTCTTGCTGACGCTCTCATCATTCAGCATCTGGGCTGCAAGTGAAAGACTGGCGATAGGCGTCTTCAGCTCGTGAGTCATGTTGTTTATAAAGTCATTCTTTATCTCAGTATATCGTTTTTGCCTGAATATTACGAATATTGTGAACACAAAGGTCAACAGCAATATACATGTAAACACAACAGACGGTATCATGAAGCGGATGCTTGAGAATATATAGCTATTGATATCCGGGAAATGGATTCTAACGATTCCCATCTTAGAGGGCGGGTCATTGCGGAACAGAGTCTGCGAATATGTATAATCACTACCATCCTCCACATAATCAGAGCATCGATAAACCTCTCTACCATCAGCTGTTGAAACCGTAACATGATATGGGATGGCTACTCCGTTATTTAACAATTGCGCACGTATATCAATATCAAGTTGTTTGAAGTTGACACGTTCTTTCAACGGTTTGTTACTGGCTGTATATAATATACTGTAAACTACCTCATCCAACAAAGCCTTCTGATAAATATACCTATTACGCACGATTTCCTGCAAAGAGCGTGAAGCCTCACTAATCGTATTCTTGTCAGGACTCAGAATCATCGCCTTTGGTATTTGTGCCGGTTTAGTAACGAAAGTTTTCAATTCAAAAGAAGAATATACCGTTCCGTCATTGCTGGTAACAGAAAACTGATGCGAATGTTGGATAACGTCGTTAAGCTTGCCCGACCTTGTCATTATAGAATCCTGCCTGAAAGCCTTTCGTTCTGTTTCATTGACATCCTTCTCCAGATAGTTCAGGGTCTCATTCAGTTCAAGATTACGAGAGGCCTGATACAGACTTCTATTAACAGATTCGTCAAACTGCTCCTTCTTCATCTTTGCCATCTCTTCCATATAAGAAATCTGCAAATAAAGCAAGGCGAGGAACGAGAATCCCATTACTATCGCTATTATCCAAATCGTTGACTTTTTCATGTTGGCAAAATTAATAGAAAATTTAATTCGTTGTTATCAATAAGTTAATTAATTCCGTTAATTTTAACTGCATTAACAATATTATCAGTTTTTATTTTAAAATAATCAACTATCAACCCTGCAATACCTACTGTTTTGTACCATTAGCCCCATGAATCTCATTAGCCCCATGAACCCCGTGAGCCCCGTTATCAAAAAAGCGGCACCCCAAAAGGAGCGCCGCCTTAATTAACAATTATCTTTACGAGGTTTTAAAACCTCATAACCTAAAATCTTACTTAACGATAAACTTCTTGCCGTTAACGATGTACATGCCCTTAGCAAGACCCTTCAGAGACTCGCCTGCCTTGCGTACCTTGATGCCGTTGATTGAATAAACATCACCGTTCAGTACGTTTACATTGCTGTTGATACCGTCGATGCCGGTAGTGAACTTAACACCGTCAATCAGATACTGAACAGCGTTAACGAAGAGCTTCTTACCGTCTTCTGTCAGATAGCCCTCTGGCTGAGCACCGTCAACAGGGATGATTACATAACCATAGTCACCTACCCATGCCTCACCGATACAGTCAGCGCCCAAGGTTGTAGCAATAGTTGTCTGAGCGTAA
>JAZSAV010000023.1:0-10577 GCA_045602085.1 Prevotella sp.
CTCATCATTGATTTTATCATATTCCAACCACAAATCACTGACACTTACAAGGTCACTCGGATGGTTGAGCACAAAGTTAAGGAAGCGTTGTTTTACTAGTTTATTTCTATTGCCTTGCATTATGGTACTTTCTGCCATTGACTGGAGATAAGCGAATGGGTTGTCAGCCTTTGATGTACGACCTTCCGCTTTCTTGATAGGAGCATTGAACGCACTGTGTATATGTGACAGATATGCGTATGCTTCATCACTTGTCTTTTCTTCAAAACCTCTTAATGGAATATAGAATTCATACATATTTGAAATGTTTTCAAACGTATCCTTATCTATCAATCCGCATTCGTATGATTTGGAAAGAATAGCTTTGCTTACGGCGTTGACATTAGTCCATAACTCGGTGGTGTCATGATTTTGCTCGTATTCATTAACCATTCTTTGCGCTTCTGCCTCCGCTGCTGTTATATCATCAAAACCTGTAAGAGATGTCAAACCTGCGAAATCACGGTTAGCGTCCTCGCCGTTTTGCATAGCCTGCTGTCTCATATACTCGTTACGTTCAAGACCATGTTTAGCCATCATATAGTCAACGAGTTCTTGTCTTTCCGCTGCTGTAGGTGCTAATTTAGCAACTTCATCAAGCATTGGCTTGAACAAAAGGCGAGCAAAAGCGTCTGCTTCCGCTTTGTTGACGCTTGACAGACGGTTTTCCCCGAGATAGGCATTTTCAAAACCGTCAATATCTTCAATTTCCATACCTGCAATATCTTTCATCGCTTCTTTGAGCGAAAGCATGGAATCCTGCATGGCTTCTTTTGACTGATACCAGCCTGTTCTTATACGTCTGTCGTATTTGTCTCTTACCAACTCCTTCTCATGAATCTCAGGATCTCCGTCTCTGAACATAACGTCTGAATCGTTCTCAAACTCTCCCGTACCTAATTCATATTGCTTTGCGATGTCTGCGGCTTCTCCGAAGATGCCGTCGTGCTTGTTGGATGAAAGGTTTTCGTAACTTCTCCACAATATGTAGCGTAGTTCGTTATCTGTCAGAGTAACTCCTCTGAAATCTTTAAAACCTAATTTGCTGAGCATATCGGCGAAGAAGTCCTTAATCTTCTGCCACCAGTTTGACTGCTGTACATTTTCAAAGTTAGTTCTTTCAGCGAGACTTGCGAGATACTCTTCCGTTGCTGTACGGAAGTCCCAATTCTTTTTGGAAGCCAATTCAACAATCTTACGACGTATGCTTTCGTCCACGTTATTGAACACGTTATCAAGGAATGTATCGAAGTGTTTGCCGAAGAGTTTGCGCAATCCATAGTGTGCGACAGCTTCGTGAAGCAATGTTTTTTCAATATCAGCAATGCTTGTGTGGTTAGGTACGACGATGGTAATCTTTCCAGACTTCTTTGAGAAGAATCCTTTTGCGCCTTTTTTCTTTCCTTCCAAACCGCTTACGCTGTTCACTATTTCGATATTGTCAAGATGCAGTCTCTTTGCGAGGTCTTCCACATGCTCAATCATCTGTTTGCGTTGGGCACGGGTAGGAGAGGAGGTGTTATTGTTTATTCTGAATCTGTCAGTTCTTTGAGTTTTGACATAAAGGCTTGGATTGTCAAAGTATCTTCCTTTCCGGAGAATGTTGCCACCCAGTTTATCATTTCCTGCTCTATGTGGAATGCTCGTATTATTGCCATGGTTGCCATTATTCTTACCGTTGGAACTTCCAGCTCGTGTAATAGCCCTATCAATATACTTCTTAATTCCTTTACCTCTTCTGACATGGTTTATTTCTTTGCTTACTTCATTTACTATATCTTGACTTTCTTCGGCATTCAAATAAACGTCTATATATGGTATAGGTTCGCCGTCGATATTCCAATAATAAGCATAGAAATGATTATCTGTATATGTAATACCTTCGCTGCCCTCTTCAAAGACGTAATTGTTATTTACTGCCGATACAAATTTAGCAAATTCTTGTTTATCTTCAATCCAAATACCGCCAAAAATTTTCTCGGTCTTATATTCATCATCTCTATACAGCACGTCGTCTTCTTCTGCATTGGCGATATCGCTGGCTGCTTCAACGCTGGCATCCATTTCGGCATATTTGGCTTCTTTTTCTGCCATTTCCTTTTTCATGAGTTCGGAGTATTCAACAAACTGCTTTTGTGCTTGCTCAAGTTCCTTTTCGTATTCAAAAGGCTTGCCTTCTCTCGACATAAGCTGTTCCAATTCGGTTTCGTTATGGTCCTTGCTTCTTTCCGCTGATTCAAGTCGCTCTGCAAAGTCTTTGCCGGTAATTACGTTGCCGACTATATCTTCAACGCCATTGCGTAACAGCGCTTGTCTGACAGGCGCATCTTCAATTCCAAGTTGAGGACATGAATATGTCATCTTGCGATGTACTTCTGCAAATAAATTCATGCCTTTGCCGCTATACTCCTTAGTTAATTCTGTTTTTACAATGAAAGAATAATCTCCGATTTGTATGGTTAATTCCCTTGTCTGATTACCAGACATTTCACCGTCTTTGATTTTCTTCGTATCAGCAATTATATTCTTGTTGTATTCCTTGAAGAAATCTTCCATTGCTTCAATGGTAGCGAAGCGATGTTTGCCGATAACAATCTCCTTGAACTTGCCATCGGGGAACGATGCACGTACAGACTCCAAGTATCGGCTATTATCTTCGATACGCTTTTCTGCATCTTTGATAAGACCTTTAATTCTCGGCTTTGCATTATGAATATACGTCTGGTCTGCTTCCCATTGTTTCTTACGGCTTTCATACTTGCGTACGTTCTTTTCAGCATTGTTTTTCAACATTGCGTATTCACTTCCTGAGAGTTGGGCAACTGTATCTCCGAATACATCTTCCTCTTCTTCAAGAACACGATTGTTCATACTGTCTGACATCATCTGTTTGCCGTTCATAATACTGTCAGCAATAGCACCTTTTGTTTTAAGACGCTGATATGCCGTAACATCAAGGCTGTCTTCAACACCGAACCGCAGTACTCTGACAGGTTTCCCCATTTCCTTATGAATATTTCCTTGTCGCAAAATACGTCCGTTGCGTTGTGTGTAGTCCATAGGACGGTTTGGCGCATCAAGATGTATCAACGTGTGCAAACGTTCTTGGATATTTACACCTGTGCCAAGTGTAAATGTAGAGCCGAGTATGACGCGGATTTCACCGCGATTGACCTTTTCAAAGATTTCAAGTTTTTTCTTGACGGTCATTCCTGATTTTATCACGACTATTTCATTTTCATTGACACCTTCAGCGATGAGTTTGGTGCGGATATCCTCATAAAGATTAAATCCAGTGTGTTTGTTTTGATAGTTGTCAGCGAATATAGCGACTGTACCTTTATAATCCTTAGTTTCCTTTAATGAACGCAATGTCTGTCTTACTGCTTCGTTTGTCTTGCTGTTAGGGTCATCTTCAGCATCTTTTTCAACCAAACGAGCATCTACAGCAGCCGCTTTAGCAATGCCGTACATCGTGAGAGGAATATGACTGTTCTCTTTCTTTTGCTTACCGCTCATCTGGTCATATTTTTCAAGCTGAGCCTTGACAAACTTCATAATACTACGTAAAGCACGTGTTTGCGGCAGATAAATATCCTGAGCCTTGCCTTCTTCCATTTCTGGAATCTTGTCTTTAACTCCGCCTGCTTCCTTTGTAAGTACAGTATCTGAAACACCAGACCATATACGAACCAATTCAGGAAGGTTGACATAACCAGCAAAACGATTGTTTTCCTTAAACTTTCCGCTTGTGGTAAACTCTAACATCTGTTGAATGTTACCAAAGTTACGAACGAAATCATCAAAATAATAAATGCCGTATTCCTTCATTGTGTCGGCTGGCATGAGATAACGCATGAAAGTCCATATTTCTGCGGCGGTATTGCTGATAGGAGTACCTGTGGCAAATATCACATTTCTTCCGTTATTTTTTTCCAAAACAGCCTGTGCCTTTAAGAATACGCCCTGTGATTTCTTGCTATATGAAGGATCAACGCCTTTAACGCCACGTTGCATTACTGTGGCAAATCCAAGATGTTTGTATTCGTGAGCCTCATCAATTAGCAATGCATCAATACCCATATCATCAAAGTTTTCCACATCGTCAGTTCTGCGGTCAAGCATTTCCATTGCCTTTACTTCAGCGTTCTGCAATGCTATGGCACGTTTTTTCTCGTCATTAGCACTACGCTTCTTGCCAGTAGTGTCGCTCAATTCTGCAAGTTCTTCTTCCAATAACGCTATTTCGCGTTCAGCCTGTTTGGTAATCATACTCTTGCCATCTGGGTCTTCCTCTTTCATCTGTTCAAGAATAAGCATTTTTTCCTCAATCTTATCTTGTATAAATGCCATCTGTCTTTCCTCGCTGTCTGGGATAAACTCAAAGGTCGATTGAGGAACAACAATCATATCCCAATCGTTGTAACGTATCTTGGCATAGAAATTCTTTCTGCCCTCTGCGCTACGGTCAGCTTCTTCAAGTGTCAGTATCTTGGCTTTTGGGTAGAGTTCCTTTGCACTTGCTACAAATTGTCCTACTGTAGCGTTCTGTACGACAATCATCGGCTTTCGTGCAGTTCCCAAACGGCGCATTTCCATTGCAGTAGAGATAAGGGTAAAGGTCTTACCTGTTCCTACTTCGTGAGCAAGCAACAATGGTTGCATTGTTCCTCTTACAATGGCTCTGCCTTGATGCGGACGCATTTTGAACTTATGCGATGAACCACTAAAGTATTCAGGCACAAACTCGTCTGGAATACTCATCGGCACATAGTTGTTGAATGTCTCGTTATAGATACGTTCCATTCGTTCGTTCATTTCTACATCGCTCTGCATCTTCTGTCTTGCCCAATCCTTGAAATCCTGACGAATTTCGTCAATCTTTGCAGCACATGCTTGTGTCGCTTCCTTGTCAACAATGGTTTCTGTAGAACCATCCCAATTTTTTTTAATTGAAGAGACTGTGATACTCTTGTTTGTGATTGCAGCTTCAATTAGAGTGTGTCCCATAATGGTTTTGCCAAGCATTTCACTCGATACACCCATTGCTCTGTTTTTTTCATAGCTTATGCGATACGGTTCTTTCATAAACCATGTTCCTCCAACAGCGGTGAATTGAACTTCTACATCTGTACGTTCTTTTACATACTCTTCATATAGTTTATTGTCTATCCAAGAACTACCCAAAGTAAAGTCAATCAAATGGGCAGGGATTGTCATAGGTATTACATCCTGCAATGCCTTGATGTTGCGCTCAAACATTCCATTCTCGTTGTTTTCTTCTGCTTGACGTAATTTCTCACGCACATTTCCGCTCAAATACAGATAAGATACTTCAACCAGTCGTGTGGCTGGGTCTTCAAATCCGTAACCACTTTCAATGATTTCCATTTTGATTTCTGCTTCACTTTTACCAAGCTGTTCTGCTATGTATGGAATATCGATACGTCCGAACTTGAAAATACTTGCGATAATGCCGTCCTTAACATTGGTAGGTGTTGGCTCTTTATCTTTCTCGACAACACGCTTGCTGAACACATCGGTTTTACCGAAATGCTGTACCTTGTTGCCCTGTGCATCGCCTATTTCCTCATACTTTTCAAGTGCGAATACATTTGCATAGTCCACATCATTGCGGAGGAACGCAATAGCGGTATTCTTGTTGAAATGTCCGTAAGTAGCAACAAAATCGTCATACGCTTTGTTGAGGTTGTCAAGCAATGCTTGTAAGCCTTCATCGTTTTCGTTCTCGGTTTGATACGCAAGAACTTCGGCAAGTGCTTCCTTGATGGCAGAATAAGCCTTAAAGCATTCAACCTTCGTGTGTCCCTTTACCTTGTTGGCATTAGCACTTATTGGTTGTGCTCCTTGCATTGTGTAGGTGTATAGTTCACCATCATTGACAAACATCTCACCTAATTTCTTGCCCTCCATTGCCTGAGCAAAACTGTTTTTCTTGTCATCTTCATTTCTTCTTCCAAATTCCTCTGCAGTGAATGACTGAACAAAGTCTGACAACATCTGTTCTTGCTTCTTATCCTGTATAGGATACAATCCCTTGCTTGTCGGACGGAATGTGTCGCCTTTCTCAAATGCAAAGTGCATTTCACCTGCCATATTCTCGGGGTGCTCCACGAAATAACGGTTGTAGTCCATAGAGATCTGCTTGATAACGGGAGTTTCCATACCCTTTACCTTGCGTGTCTCACCTGTTTCGTACTCCACCATACGCTCGCCTGTAACGGTGCTCACGTCAATGGCATTGGCTGACTTCTTACCGTTCACACGTTTGCGTATAACAATGATGTCCGAGGTTACACCTGTACCGCCGAAAGTCTTGTTGTGCATACGGAACGCACCCACGAAGTCCGCACCGCCCTCGTTCACAATCCAATCACGCAGTTTCTTGCTGTTGTCAAGTGTACCGTTTGATGTGATGAATATACCCAAACCGCCCTCACGCAGTTTGCGCACATTCTTCGCAATACAGAAGTCGTGTATGTTGTGGAATTTCTTGGATAGGTCTTTGTCACCTGTGGTGTCGTTTACACGAAGTCCTGTAACAAACGGAACATTGGTAATAGCCAAGTCCACGCTACCATTGGCGATACGAGTTTCCTCGAAGCCCTGTATCTCCACCTTTGCATCGGGATAGAGAAGAGAGAGAATGCTACCAGATGTGCCGTCAATCTCTATGGCGTGAATGTCGCTACGCTCGCTGATATGGGTAGGCATCTGCCCCAAGATATTACCGATACCTGCCGAGCCTTCAAGAATGTTACCTCCCTTGAAGCCCATTTGTTCTGCAATATCCCAAAGGGTATCAACAACGTATGCAGGGGTGTAATAAGCACTGTTGGCACTCATTACTGCTTGTTGGTATGCTTCCTCTCCGAGTAACTCATGAAGTTTCTTTGAAATAGGATTAGGAGAATAATTCCATCCTTCGCTGAAAGCCTTACCTAAACCACCCCAACCTGTGAACTTGCGGAGTATTTCCATTTGTTCTTTTGTGGCTTCTTCACCATTTTCAAGCAACTGCTTCGCCAACTCGATAGCCTTGATGTTGGCTTCGATACGTGCATCTACCGAAGTCGGTGCGTGGTCTTTGCCTCGCTCCGAATGATTGTTGCGGGTGTTCTTTGGCTTGAATGTTTCCTTACCATCGCTCTTTCGTGCAACTTTGAGAATGGCATCAAGTTCCTTGCGTGTTGCCTGGAATGGACCACTAACATTGTCGGTGCAATAGAATACATTGGCAAGTTCATAATAGACAATCCCGGAAATCTCTCTCTCGCCTCCGAGTTTGTCAAACAGGTGCAATGTAACACCTTTGAGTTCATTGGCAAGTTTACGGTTACGTTCAACCTCTTTCTTGCGCTTGCCCTCAATACTCTGTTCGGTTACGGTGTCTGAAAGTCGAGGTCGCACAGTCCTATCGACTGCATCGCCTGTTCTTTCTCCTCCGTTGTCAGTTCCTCGACTGTCTTGTTGTTCGCTTTCGCTACTTGTTTCAGTGCCTCTTGATAATCCTTGCTCGTGTCGATTACCGTTGGCTGACACTCCTTCGGAGCGAACTTCATAAATTCCTTGTAATCCATTGTCGTTAGTGTTTTCGTTATCAAATAAGTCATCAAACATATTTGTTTGACTTTGCGAAATTACTGATTTTTTCTTTGGATTCTTAATTTTTCCGGTTGAATTGTTATTTTGCGCTAACTTTAAAACCTCATCTATAATAGCTTTATCGTTTTGTTTTAGCTCAGTAATGCCGGAAAATCTCAATACCGTTCCTATATCGCCTCGTAATTTTCTTATGCTATCAGGTTTATTCCAAATATTTGGAATATTCATTGCTTCAGATATGGTTGATACGACATTGTCGGTTATGTCCATTATTTTGCCATTTACTCCATCCAAGTCAATATTTGCAGTTTCGCAAATTTTATTATAGACGGCTGTTTTGTCTAAAGAAGTGACGGCATTATCCTCTTTTCCTGCATTTCGCGCATTCTTGATTCTATCTTTTGCGATCTCAACTTCTTTTTCAACTTCTTCTTCGCGTACAACTGTTTCCGCTGTGTCAATAGCGTTGATGCTTGTTTTGTCAAAGTTGGCCACATCAAAGGTCTGCACTTCATCGTATGAGGTCATATCAGAAGCCAAACCATTCTCAACAACTTCGGGAAGTTCTCTCGCTCCATTGTAGAACGCTTTGAGGTATGGACGTATAACATCGCCCAAATCGGAAATCATAACCTTTGCAAAGTCTGTAAAGGTCTTTATACCTCTATCAAGATGTCCGACTGCAATTTCCAAACCGATAGCAAGAATTTCGGGATCTATGCCAATATTCATCTGTCCGCCCAACTTCTTACGCAATCGTTCTTTGAGTTCGTTCATACGTTCATCGCTGACAAGTCCGAACTGCCCCTCGTTTTTAGGCTCGGTTGCAATCTTTTCATGCCAATTATTACCATTCAGTATAGCATCCACTTCTGAAAATGACAATTTTAATCCCTTGCCATCCACATCGGCGGTATTAAGATCAGCCGTAACAACACGCTTTGCACCATCTACTTCTGTTATCCGGATGTTGTATTTTCCATCTTCGCTAACAAGGTGCTTGAATGCTGACGAGAAGATCGTTTTAGATTGCTTTTCGTTTTGAATATCTTTCCACTCAACAACCTCATACATAACAGGTGCAAGTCCAACGTCAAGTACAGGCTTGTTGTCTCCAAATTCTTCAAAATCGTGTATTGTGGCTTTCTTACCCTTGTAAATAACTTCATCGCCAATCTTATAACCATTAACACCGTTTGTTCTTAATTCTGATAGTTTTTGATCCCTTTCTTCTTTAATCTTGCGATTAAGTTCACGAGTCTTAATCTTGTTTTCAAGAGTTACTTCAACGGCATTCAGAACCTCCTGCATATTGTTTTGAGGATTGCGGAGTATCTCAAGCATTTCTTCTGGGCTTTCGGAAGAATATCCCCAGTCGTCAAGAATAGGTATTTCTCCGCTTATATCTTCACGGGACAGCATGGTATATCCGTCATCGTCAACATGAATAATATATTGCCATATAGGAGTGTGAACCTTCTTGTTTTTAGGCGCTTTCGGTTGTTCAGTCTGTTGTGGTTCTGAAAACAATACGTTTCCGTCATTTACAGATTGGATGTCGTTCATTGATACTGGCTGAGCGTCCGCGACAGCGTTTTCATCATTAAGAATGGTGTTAGCTAATGTTTTCGCACTTTCGTTGCTGCGCATCATAAAACCGCCTTGTTTTGCGTCATACCAGCCTTTCTCTGCTCTTGCAAGTTCTTTGGCTGCTCTCTGCTGTTCTTTCGTCAGAGTGCCTGCAAACTTCACAAGGTGCATATCAAGCACCTTGCCTTTCTTGGTGGTGTATTGAGTAGGATTGATAGTGTAAGGTGCGTTATCTTGGTCACTGACCTGCTCACTCTCCTGTGATATAGTCGGAGTCTCTACCTTTACAGGTGCTTCGGCAAGGCTGTAACGAGCATTGTTGTGGGCGTTAATTTGAGTTGTGCTTACCTCATTGCCTTCCTCATCGAGCTTAGCAATGGTAGAAACACCGTTAGGGGAGTGTTTTTTAATGCGGTATAACTTCTTATTGTAGTAATCAAGTACGATATCACCAACATTGAATTTGGAAAGTTGCTGTCTCTTTTCACTGTCATTAGTACGTTTTTCCGAAACTTGCACGCTCTTGTACTCTGCAAATGCTTTGGTCTTGCGATGTGAAGAATTGATCCATTTCTCGAATTCCTCTGTATGGATAGGAGAGACCACTATTTTATGTTTCTTTTCCCATCCTTTTTCATAGTTATCCAGGTATGCGGATTCCGCTTCGTCAATATCGTTGAAGCCAAGCATCACCTTGTGCTCATCAAAAGTGCCGTCTTCGTTGTACTGGTCAACAACAAATACTTTGTTTCCGTTCCAACCGTCAATATCGTTTGATAAAAATACGTCTATATGGTCTCCGTCCACGCCTTCTGTGCCACGGATGTAACCGTAGGTGTTGTGCATTGTGGTCTCCCATTTCTTGCCGTTAGCATCTACGCCACTGCGTACAGAGCCTTTCGGCTGTTCAATGGTTACGTTGAATGTTCCTATTTGAACATGACCTTTCTTGTAATTGCCTGCTTCTTTCTGTTTGTCGGTAGGAGAGGTGTTGACTTCCTTTTCGGCTGATTTGATTTGTTCGCCAAGTGTGCTGTTATTGTTTATATTGTAGTTGTCAAGAATCTCTCTCAACGGCTTTTTGAAACGGATAATAGGGTCAATGAAGTACACCGTGCCATCTTCACCCAACAACACGTTATCCCCTTCAACATCGGTTACAGACACAAGTTCATTGCCGAAAGAGTAGTTATCTTCCGGGAACAATCCACGTGCGGCAAGTGCTTCCGCAATCTGTTCCTTTGTAGGTTGGTCGTAGTTTTGAATGAAGTCCTGCGACAGTACAATGCGAACATCGCCCATTTCCTCACTGATACCCTCAA
>JAZSAV010000024.1:0-4991 GCA_045602085.1 Prevotella sp.
CAGTTGGCTGAAAACAACTAATGGAGTACAGATAAGCAAAAGGACTAAATTAAACTTTTTCATAATAGCCTGTATTAAGAGTAATGAGAAATCTTACCACCTTGGAGTGTTCTTTACCGCTTCGTATGCATTTATCAGCCCTTATCCACAATATTGATTCCATGTACCATTGGGACGATCTGATACAATAGAATAAGGATAACGTGAAGTATCAACTTTTGTGGTATTCTGTTCTATAATGATGCCAGCCAGCATCATTACCTTAATTAAATTAGATTTTTTCATACGCTTAAATTTTAAGTTTTTGGGTTAAAAAATATGTTTTTCCGTTCACAAAGTTAGATTGCAAAAATGTAACAACCAAGAAAAAATCCTGTTATTTTGGATGGGGTAAAATGTTAATAAATGTATATAGGGAGGGTAAAATGCTGATAATCAGAGTCGATGAAATTATTGTTCAATTTTAGGTATATGCAGATGCACACTTGAAGGATATGGTTTGAGGAATAATAAAGGAGAACCTCGATAGTTTTTTAAGAAGAAATGGTGATTTTTGGATGTATATTTGGTGCTCTGTGAAATATTGTGTATCTTTGTAAAGGATGAGAAAAATAGACGATATGACGAAATTTTTAAAAATATCATTGAAAGTTCTCCTTTTAGCCTCGCTTTTAGGATGCTATGGAGACAATAAGGGTGTGATTTTACGACATGCGGAGGAGTGCATGGAGGCACATCCCGACAGTGTCATCCGAATGCTTGAAGAAATGGAGTGTGTTGTGTTTGACTCTGATTCTCAGCAAGCTAAATATGCACTCCTTTGGACGCAAGCACGACACAAATGCCACCTTCCGTTGGGAAATGACTCGCTAATCAACGTGGCAGTGGACTATTTTACGCAACATAAGGAAAGACAATATGCCGCCAAGGCCCTGTTGTACAAAGGACTGGTGCATAAACAACGCAAGGAGGTGGAGCAGGCTGCCGAAGCCTTTGCCCTCAGTGAACAATGGTTTGAAGGGGTGGAGGATGACCAGTATAAGGCTTTGCTATATAATCATTATGGTGACTTGATGATAGGAGAGGAAAATTATGATGATGCATTGGCTTATTTAAAGAAATCGTATGAGTTTAAATTAAAAGGTGATTCTATCCACTATATTATGTCAGCATGTGGGGCAATTGCGACTATATTTCAATTGATGAATCAGCCTGACAGTGCTAAGTCTTATTATGAAAAAGGGTTGCAGTACGAGGGAAGGGTTTCTTTGTCCCGATACAGCTTGTTCAAACAGAATTATGCCAATTTCCTCAGAAAGAATGGAGACTATGAGAAAGCAGAACAGATGTTGTTGGAGTGTGAGCCACATATAACGGGTGAACGGAGATATTCGCTCTACTCCAGTTTGGCTACGCTCTACTATGAGATGAAAGAATACGGTAAGGCATTGACGTATGCCGAAAAGGTGATAGAAAGCGAAGATAGTGTGGTTGTGCGTGGTGGGTTGCTCAATCTGTACAGGATACACAGGCAGTTGGGACACGTGAATGAAAGCCAATATTTTCACGACCTGTTTAGGGTGTATGACAGTGATATAGAATTGCGAATGAAGACCGCTGAAGTGGCGGCTATTCCCCACGAGGTGAAAGTGAAGGCACTGGAGAGCGCCCATCAAAAAGGTGTGAAAGTGAGATGGGGACTGACCGTGTGCCTGATAGCGGTGGTACTGGCAAGTGGCATACTGTATGTGCTTATCAGAAAAGGACACAAGCAACAACGACAGGAGTGGCAGGACCAATTGGCGGAGGATGACAGGGAATTGAATGAAATGGCTCAGGTGCAAAGTGAGAAGAATAGGGAGATTGGTCTGCTGAACTATCAGATGGAGCGCAAGAAAGAACAGATGGGGAATATGGAGCAGAGACAGAAGGAAAGGTTGCAGAGAGAAAGAGAAAAGGTGAAGGAGAAAGTGGACGAGATAAAGCAACTGAAAGAGGCTGAGTCTGCCATGATGCGGGAAAAACGTGAACTGGAAAAGAGTCTGGAAACAACCCTCAAAAAACAGCGGGAACTGCAGATGGTGGCTGCTAAGGTTGAACACGACAAACTGATAGACCAACGTATCATGCGTTATCGCGTGACTGGAAAGGTCAGACAGATAGGTGCTCTACTGATGCAGTTGAAGCATGGTAACATGTACGTGGGTGAAGAGATTCCCAGTGAGAAGTTCCGTCCGATGATAGAAGCCCTGTTGGATGAGGAGTGCCCGGAGATGCGTGAGCGTATCGATGCCTTGACAAACAACCCGACCAAACAAATGATGTGTTACCTGATGACTTTGGGGCTGAACGACGAGGAGATGATGTATCGTGCATCGTGCAAGAAGTTACAAACCATCCGACGGTACTATAGAGAGTGTGAGGAGATGATGGAAGGGCTGTGAACATGACTATAGCTATGCGCTGAAGACAATTTGCCCACATTGTAAGATGAGAAACACGAAACCTCCGTATGCGCAAAAAAGCCATGAGTGAGGAGGACATCTGGTAGTGCCTGATGGGGATAGAAAAATGATGAGGGTTTATTTTCCCGTTCGTTATTTTTTCAGATATACATTGAATGCAGAAAAGGTTATGCGAGATTAAAATGCATAGCCTTTTTGTATGTCAATAGAAAAGTAAGGGATGGAGATATTGCATGGAGTGTATTAAAAGATGCAGCTTCTGCAGAATGTTCTTCCAAATTTTGGATTATATAGGATTCCTGCCTTATTCTTGTTGCAAATGCTTCATAGGCTCTTCTGTAAATATATTGCCACCAACATGTGAGCGACGCTCAATTACCAAACATCGTTTCTCCTGCTGACGCAAGCGGTAAGCAAGTACAGCATTATACAATCCTGCACCGACAAGCAGATAGTCATAAGGCTTGGTTTTCATGGGCTACATTGTTATTAGGCCGCAAATATACTTAAAAAAGGGCGACAACAAAATTTTCCGTGTGTAATATATCGTATTTGTATATATTCTAAAAAAACACCCGAAAAATCGAAATAAGGTGGATAAAAAAGTAATGATGACGGATGAAACTAAACCCCGCAGTCCAACGAACTTCGGGGTTTAGTTTAGTCAAGGTTTCTTGCCATTCACTGCGGCTTCTAAAACGTAAAACAAAGAAGCCAATTGCTTTCCAGAAAGATTCCTGTATAAAAGACAATATATGAGGTGTGAATAGTATTTAGTGGTCATTTCTTTCAGAATCTTCAAATCCAAGAATGAACACCCCACGAACAAAGCAAACGCAGCGTTGATAGTCAGCACCAAGTCTGTGACGATGACATCATTTGATTTTATCTGAACGGGGCTGAACTTGGTTATCCATTTCACGATATATCCAGCCTGTTTATGGTTGTCCGCCCATTTAGAACAAGAGTAGTCCTTGAAACGATAAATGTCATCATAATAGGAATGAACAGCCGAATACAAAAGTACATGATTTAAATAGACTGCATCCTGAACATCTTTTTCATATTGATTAATGAATAAGTCATACAATCTTTTCAGCGTTTCAGTGCGTTGCTCTATTTGGAAATCCTTTATCTGTTGTTCTTCTTTGCGGAGTCGTTTTTTTTCAGAACTAATCTCTTCTTCCTTTTGTCTTATATCGTTTTCTGTCATTGATTCAATTTTCATTATTCCCTTGCTCAAGATTTAATCTGAATTGTTCTGACAGCTGTGCGGTCAAACTCTTGAATACGCCATCATTAGCAATCGCGGCTCCATTTCTGACATAGTCATCCTCATTCCTTCTTTCACCTTGATTGTCTTGGGTTTGTTCTAATATTGGTTTTACAGAAACAACAGAGTCTCTGAATACATTATCTTTTTTTCTACTGCTAACCATGTAACCGATTGCGCATATCACACTTGTTACTAACAAAATTATACTAGCTAAATTCATATTAGTTAATTATTTTCTTTGAGGCGTTATTATGCCTCGTTTGTATTATATTATATTTAAAGAATACTGAAAGTAAAATGTTCACACCTGTTATTGCGAGAAACAAAGTCTGATTGTCTTTGAATGTCACAGCATCTTCGCTCGTTATGAGACCTAAACTGCTTATAAAGATCATTCCGACACAAAGCATCGATGTTAAGAACCATCCCCAAAACCAAATGGTGAATGCATTCTTGGCAAATCTATAATCTTGCAACAAACTAAATGTCAACATTAAGCCAACAAAAGTATAGACTCCGTCATTCAATAACATTTTAAAGACCTCAAAATAATCTTTATTTAAATGTACTAAAAGTTTACTCATGAAAACAAATATATAAGGAATCAATACAGGAACTATCAAATTAATCAGTAGCCAATCCCATATTTCAATCCAAATATATTTCTGATTTTCTTTCATTTCATGTATTTGGGGCACAAAAATACTTGATTAATCGTAAACTTCCAAAAAATCAGGTCATTATTTGCTCATTTCTTGCTATTTCTCAACTATTAAGCACTATTTTTGTGTTTTTGCCGCAATATTTGTAGAAAAATCCCGAACTGACCAACTACCTCTACATGACCTACGCCGTAGAGGGTTACGATGTAAACTACTATAAGAACGACAAGTCGGTGGTTGTCCTCGGCTCAGGTGCCTACCGCATCGGTTCGTCCGTTGAGTTCGACTGGTGTTCGGTGAATGCCGAACTCATCCGTCAGGAACAGGTCATAACGGTCCAGTACTGCCTTGATGACCCCCGTATCGCGACGGTTCAGTTTCATCCCCATCAGTTCGTTGCGCGGATAGCATCCCTCGCCGTAGCACACCACCCGTTCCAGGATGCTCCAATAGACACCCATTCCCCAAAATCCGTAGTCCGTCTTCAGACGTTGCAAACGCGAATCCTTGTCCGCGTTGGCATAATGTTTAAACCAGTTCATAATTTCATTAACAATTTACCATTTACAATGTACAATTTCCTTTTTT